>JANQMU010000076.1 GCA_028279875.1 Rhizobiaceae bacterium | reverse complement strand
CGGGCGGCCGCCCGGCGACGCGCCGGCTGCCGGCGTCCGGGCGACTGTGCATTGTCCTCGTCGATGGCCATTTCGGCCGGCGTGCCGGAAATCACCGGTTGCGGGCCAGTGCCGTCCACTACCACCTCGGTCCGTTCCGTTTCGGCCGCAGCGGCGGCATCGCCCTGCGGCTCGGCGGCCGGCTGTTCGCCACGGTCGCGCTCTTCGCGCTGATAACGCTCCTGCATCTGCGCCTGCGCCGATGCGATGATACGATTATAGTGTTCCGCGTGCTGAAGATAGTTTTCGGCCATAACCGTATCGCCGGATCCAAGGGCATCGCGCGCCATGGAGGAATATTTGTCGGCAATGTGCTGCGCGTTGCCGCGAATCTTGACATCAGGACCGGTACTGTCATAGGTCCGCGAGAGCGGGCTGCCGCCTTTTCGTCCACTGTTGTTGTTGTTATTGCGCCCGCGACCGCGTTTGTTCTGCTGTCCTGACCTCATACGTCACTCACCCGTAATTGTCCGTTGGTTTGGATAGACTGGCCTGCACCGTCTGTTGAATCTCTGATTTCAGATGTCACCTTGCACGCCATCTCAGGCCGTGCATCCGGGCTCTTTCCGCTTCACATTCATACAAAGGGCAGATGCTAGTTGCTGGTGGTCAATTCAATCTCACCAAGGCGAAACCGAAAGCGATCCATGACGGACCGGATCCCCGGCACTGACCATATGTCCAGCTTCTGGGGGAAACTAGCGTGATTTGCAGACGATTCCAAGCTTTTTCTTTGTTCGGACATCAAGCGTCGGGGAACGACGCTATGCGCCGGCAAACCGCGTCCCGAGCAATCAAACGCACTTGCCGACACAAGGCCCGGCCGGCCGCAAGGCCCGGGCGTCACCTTTCAAAAAAGGCACCGCTTTCACCGTTATCCCTCATCGGCGGGCGCCAGGACCAGGACCCGGTCACGGCCACCCAGATCGCGGACCCGCGCGCGGCAGGCAAAACCGCAGTCGTCAAAGAGCCTGATCACGGCGGCATGCTGATCGAAGCCCGTCTCCAGGACCAGCTGTCCGCCGGAACGAAGGTGACCGGCGGCACCACGGGCAATCGCCCGGTAGGCGTCAAGACCATCGGCGCCGCCATCGAGCGCCCACCGCGGATCGAAGTTCCGCACCTCCGGCTCGAGCCCGGCGATCTCGCCGCTTGGAATATAGGGCGGGTTGGACACGATCAGATCGAATGTCCCGCTGACCGCGGCGAACCAGTCGCTCTCGACTGTCTCGAAACGGTCGGCAAGACCAAGCCGCCCGGCATTGAGCCGCGCGGTCCGCAAGGCCACTGCCGAAATATCCGTTGCAACGCCCGTCGCCGCGCCGACCCCGGTGAGAAGCGCCAGGCCGATCGCGCCGCTGCCGGTGCCGAGATCGAGAATGCTACAGCCGCCGGTTCGCGCAACGGCCTCCCGGGCGAGCGGCAAAGCTGTTTCGACCAGGGTTTCGGTATCGGGCCTCGGTTCGAGGGTTGCCTCGCTGAGACGGATATCAAGCCCGAAAAACCCGCGCGCACCCAAAATGCGATGGACCGGTTCGCCGCAGCAGCGCCGGTTTGCCGCAGCGCTGATCCGTGCTTCATCATCGTCGCTGACCGGGCGATCGGCATGGACGATGAGGGCCGTCAGATCGAGCCCCAGCAATCCGCCGGTCAGGATCCGTGCATCCTCCGCCGGCGACGCCACGCCGTGTTCGGTGAATTGTCGCTTCAGCCGCTCGATGACGGCGCCGACCGTCGGTGCGGTATCGGGATGGTCCATCACGCGCCGGCGGTTTCTCCGAGCGCCGCCAGCAGGCCGGCCTGATGATCGGCGATCAGCGCATCGACCACTTCATCGATTTCGCCCATCATCATCCGGTCCAGCTTGTAAAGCGTCAGATTGATGCGATGGTCGGTCACCCGGCCTTGCGGAAAATTATAGGTCCTGATCCGCTCCGAACGGTCACCGGAGCCGACCTGGCTCCGGCGTTCCGCCGAGCGCTCGCTTTCGGCTTTCTGCCGCTCCAGATCGAACAGTCTTGCCCGCAGGATCTGCATGCCCCGCGCCCGGTTCTGATGCTGCGATTTCTCCGCCTGGGTAACCACGATGTCGCTCGGGATATGGGTGATGCGCACCGCTGAATCGGTGGTGTTGACGTGCTGTCCGCCGGCGCCCGAGGCGCGCATCGTATCGATGCGGATATCTTCATTGCGCACCTCGATGTCGATATCCTCCGCCTCGGGCAGCACCGCCACCGTCGCCGCCGACGTGTGGATGCGCCCGCCCGATTCGGTTTCCGGCACCCGCTGGACCCGGTGCACACCGGATTCGAATTTCAGCCGCGCGAAGACACCGCGGCCGGTGATCGCGGCGATGATCTCCTTGTAGCCACCGACATCGCCGTCGCTGGCACTCATCACCTCGACCTTCCACCCGCGTGCAGCCGCGTAGCGCTCATACATGCGAAACAGATCGCCGGCAAAAAGCGCCGCCTCCGAGCCACCGGTGCCGGCGCGGATTTCCAGAATGGCGCTCTTGTCGTCAGCCGCATCTTTGGGCAGCAGCAGGATCTGCATATCGTCCTCAAGCGCGTTGCGCCGCGCCTCGAGCTCCGGCAGTTCGAGTTCGGCCAGCACGCGCATCTCCGGATCGGTCTCACCGTCCCTGACCAACTCGTCGAGATCGGCGATCTCGCTCACGGTTTTGCCATAGGTGCGGATGGCCGCGACAACCGGCTCCAGTTCGGCATATTCCGAAGCAAGCTTGACATAGACATCGGCCTCCGGCCCCTGCGCCATGCGGGCCTCAATCTCATCAAAGCGGCGTTCCAGCTCGCGCATTTTCTCAAGCGGAAGAGTTGCCATATTCGAGACCTCAGAGCGGGATACCATTGGCGTCGGCGAAGTCGGAAAGAACCTCCCTGACGGTATAGGTGGATTCGACGTCGTCAAGCGCCGGCAGCATGACGTCCCGCAATTTGCCGACATCCAGCGCGAGCAGCATCGACTTGACCGGGCCGATCGCCGCCGGAGCCATGGAGATCGTGCGGAAGCCGAGCCCCAGCAGCGCCATGGCCGGCAGCGGACGGCCGGCCATTTCGCCGCACAGTGTCAACGGCGTGTTGCGGGTTTCGGCGGCATCGACGATTTGCCGCAGCAGGCGCAGGAATGTCCGGCCGAGCGGGTCGAACCGGTTGCTGACCCGCGCATTGCCGCGATCGGCCGCCATGGTGAACTGAAACAGATCGTTCGATCCGACCGATACGAAATCGGCTTCGACCATCAATTCGTCGAGCTGCCACATGAGGCTCGGCACTTCCAGCATCGCCCCGATCTGGATCTTTCGCGGCAGGTCGTATCCGAACCGGGACAGGTGACCGACCTCCTTGTTGATCAGTGCCCGGGCGGCGCGGAACTCGGCGATTTCAGCAACCATCGGGAACATCAGCCGCAATTCGGTGCCGGCCGAGGCGCGCAACAGCGCCCGCAATTGCATGCGCAAAATGCCCGGACGGTCCAGCGCCAGCCGGACGGCGCGCCAGCCGAGGGCCGGATTTTCCTCATTGGCGGCGCGGAAATAGGGGATGACCTTGTCGCCGCCGATATCCAGCGCCCGAAAGGTGATCGGTTTGCCGCCCGATTGCTTCAGCGCACTGCGGTAGAACCGCTCCTGTTCCTCGACCTTCGGCATCGTCGAGGCGATCATGAATTGCAGTTCGGTGCGAAACAGGCCGACACCGCTGGCCCCGGACTCCTCCAATTGCGGCAGATCGACCAGCAGCCCGGCATTCATCTGCAACGTCACCGCCACGCCGTCTCGGGTGACCGGTTCGACCGGGCGCAGCGCGCGAAACTGTTCCTGACGCTTGGCGCTGAAGCGGACTTTCTCGGCATAGGCGCTCTGAAGATCGGCGACCGGGCGCAGATGCGCCTTCCCGTCATCCCCGTCGACAATGATCGAGTCGCCGTTTTCGGTCATCGACACGATGCCGGCGGCCTGGCCGACGACGGGAATGCCCATCGCCCGGGCGACTATCACCACGTGGCTGGTGACCGCCCCCTCCTCCAGGACGAGGCCCCGGATCTTCGGGCGGTCGTAATCGAGCAGTTCGGCCGCGCCCATTGCCCGGGCAACGATGATGGCCGATTCGGGAAAATCCTCCTGATGCATCTTGGCGCTGAACCCGGTCAACTGCCGCAGCAGACGGTTGGCCAGATCGTCGAAGTCATGCAGCCTTTCGCGCAGATAAGGATCGGACATGTGCATCATCCGGGCCCGCATGTCGCTCTGCACCTTCTCGACCGCCGCCTCGGCGGTCAGGCCGTTGCGAATGGCCTCCTCGAGCTTGCGCACCCAGCCCCTGTCATGGGCGAACATGCGATAGGCCTCAAGGACGGCGCGGTGTTCACCCTCCATCGACACGTCACGCCGCGACAGCATGTCGTCGATGGAAATCCGCAGCGAATCGAGCGCATCTTCAAGCCGCGCGAGTTCCGCATCGATGTCGTCATTGAGCAATTCTGTAACGACGATGCGCGGCTCGTGCAGGACCGCGTGTCCGAGCCCTATCCCTTCGCTATAGGCATCGCCTTCGACGGTGATCGAGCGGCTGAGATCCAGTTCGAGCCCGGGACGCGTGACTTTTTTCAGATCGCCCGTCGCGATCATTTCCGCCAGCACCATGGCGGTGGTCTCGAGCGCCTCCATCTCGTCATCGCGATAGTTGCGCTTGGCCTTGTTCTGGACCACCAGAACACCGAGGGTCCGGCCGGCGCGCAGGATCGGCACGCCGAGGAAGGAGTGATAGATCTCCTCGCCGGTTTCCGGCAGATAGGTAAAGGCCGGGTGCGACTGGGCGTCCGACAGGCTGAGCGGCCGCGCCCCGGCGGCGATCGTGCCGACAAGACCCTGCCCCATTTTCAGCTGCGCCAGGTGGACGGCATCGGGATTGAGTCCCTCGGTGGCGTAGAGCTCGAGCACACCGTCCGACCGCAGAACATAGAAGGAGCAGACCTCGGCCACCATGTTCTGGGCGATCTGGCGGACGATACGATCAAGGCGGTCCTGCGGCTCCAGCGGTTCCGCCATCAATTCGCGCAACCGTCTGAGCAGAACACGGGGGCCTGCCGATGGGTCTCTCATCGCGCTGACGCTCCTCATACAGGCATGATCCCGAACAACCGGAAACCGGTCACCGGCGATCCTGCATCGCTAGGTTTTATCGAGCCCGTAGACCGAATGCAAAGTGCGCACGGCCAGTTCCGCATAGGGGCCGTCGATCAGAATCGAAATCTTGATTTCCGAGGTGGTGATCGCCTTGATATTGATTCCCTTGTCGGCAAGCGCCTTGAACGCGGTCGCCGCGACCCCGGCATGGCTGCGCATGCCGATGCCGATGACCGACACTTTCGCAAGCCCCGATTCGCTTTGCAAAACATCGAAGCCGATGGCTTCGCGGGCCTCCTCCAGCACCGACAGCGACTTTTCCATGTCGCCGGACGGAACCGTGAAGGTCATGTCGGTGGAGCTTCCGTCCTCGGAGATATTCTGAACGATCATATCGACATTGATATGGGCATCCGACAGCGGGCCGAAAATGGCGGCCGAAACGCCGGGCCGGTCCGCCAGGCGGCGCAGTGAAATCTGGGCTTCATCCCTCGCATAGGCGATGCCGGTTACGACTTCCTGTTCCACGATCTCGTCCTCATCACAAATCAACGTTCCGGGCGGATTGTCAAAATCGTCCATTCCCGGGGCATCCGGTTCACTGAAGCTCGAGCGCACGAAGGTGCGAACCTTGTGCACCATCGCCAGTTCCACCGACCGCACCTGCAGGACCTTGGCCCCGAGCGAGGCCAGTTCGAGCATTTCCTCGAACGCGACCTTTCCGAGCCGGCGGGCCGACGGCTCGATCCTCGGATCCGTCGTATAGACGCCATCCACATCGGTATAGATGTCGCAGCGATCCGCCTTGACCGCCGCGGCCAGCGCCACGGCGCTGGTATCGGACCCGCCGCGGCCGAGCGTCGCCACCCGGTTGTCGGGCCCGAGGCCTTGAAAGCCGGCGACAACGGCGACCTGACCCTCGCCGAACCGGCGGACCAGTTCGCTGCCGTCAATCTCCAGAATGCGCGCCGCCCCATGGGCATTGTCCGTGTGGACCGGTATCTGCCAGCCGAGCCAGGAGCGGGCATTGACGCCCATCGCCTGCAGGACGATGGCCAGCAATCCGGCCGACACCTGTTCGCCGGCGGCCACCACCGCATCATATTCGCGCGCATCGTGCAGGGGCGAGGCCTCGCGTGTCCAGGCGACAAGCTCATTGGTCCGGCCCGCCATTGCCGACACGACAACCGCCACCTCGTGGCCGCTGTCGGTCTCCCGCTTGACGTGGCGCGCGACATTGCGAATGCGATCCAGATCCGCAACGGACGTGCCGCCGAATTTCATGACTATACGGGCCATCGGTCCGACCGCAGCTCCAGGGACGATTGTCGGGACAAAACAAACCCAAACGGGTCGGGGCCCTTCATCAAAGGGCCCCAGCGCCGCTCTCATACCCAAAAAGCCTATCGTCTGCAAGGCATACGCCACCGCTGCGGCGCCACTGGAGCGAAGGCGTTATTTTGCCGCAAAACTTGACTTTACCGCCGGTCCGGCCGACTTGATGAACCGCGTCAAGACGAAACCGGTTTTGTGGAGAGTGCCATGCCGACCGCCGCAGCTTCGACAATCGACCAGGCCGAGGTCGACCGTTTTTCGGCGATGGCATCGGAATGGTGGGACCCCAATGGCAAGTTTCGCCCGCTGCACAAATTCAATCCCGTCCGACTGACCTATATCCGCGACAAGATCGCCGCGCAGTTCGACCGCGATCCGAAAGCACCGCAGCCGCTCAAGGGCCTGAGGATCCTCGACATCGGCTGCGGCGGCGGACTGCTGTGCGAACCGATGGCGCGCATGGGCGCCGAAATCGTCGGCGCCGATGCCTCGCAGACCAATATCGAGGTCGCGAAAATCCATGCCGCGGAGAGCGGACTTGCCATCGACTACCGGGCTGAAACGGCCGAAAAACTAGCGGCCGACGGCGAGATGTTCGACGTGGTCCTCAACATGGAGGTTGTCGAACATGTCGCCGATGTCGACCTGTTTCTCGCCTCCAGCGCCGGGATGGTCAAACCCGGCGGCCTGATGTTCATCGCCACCATCAACCGGACCCTCAAGGCCCTGGCGCTGGCGATTGTCGGCGCCGAATATGTCCTGCGCTGGCTGCCGCGCGGCACCCACCAGTTCGACAAGCTGGTGCGGCCGGGCGAAATCGAGGGGCCGCTGGAGTCGTCGGGCCTGACGATCATCGATCGCACCGGGGTGTTCTACAACCCCCTCTCCGACAGCTGGAACCTGTCCCGGGACATGGATGTCAATTACATGATGCTGGCCGCACGGCCGCGCTGACGCCAGTCAGTTCTTCTCTTCGGGAAGATCCGGGAGGGGCGCGATCGAAACGCCCTCCTCGACCAGCGACTTGACCTCATCCGGCCTGGCCTGACCGATAATGCCGCGCTCCTCGCTCTCGCCATAATGGATCTTGCGGGCCTCCTCGGGAAACCGCTCGCCGACATCCTCGGACGTCTCGCGGATCGTCTTGACCGCCTTGCGAAGCTGATCGAGCGCCGCGCTCTGCGCCTTGTTCATGGCCAGGCGGGTCGATGTTTCCTTTTCGCGCGCGGTGGAGACCGACGGCGTCATCAGCGCCTTGGAGACGTTTTCCGATCCGCAATGGGGGCAGCACACCAGGCCGCGTTCGGACTGCTCGTCAAAGTCGGAACTGCTGGAAAACCACGCTTCGAAATGATGATGCGCATCGCACACCAGGTTAAATCGGATCATCGCATTACATCCGCAGGCTCAATGGCGGTCACCATTTTGACATCGAAAGCCCTTTGATTGCTTAAATTCGGGATTTTGCGCCGGGCGCTGCGGCTGGCCTCGCGATCGATCTCGGCGACAATCACCGCCGGCTCGTCATGGGCGGCCTCGGCCACGATCCTGCCCCAGGGGTCGACGATCAGCGAATGCCCGTAGGTCTCCCGGCCGTCCTCATGCCGTCCGCCCTGTGCCGCCGCCAGCACGAAGGCGCCGTTTTCGATGGCCCGGGCGCGCAACAGGACATGCCAGTGGGCCTCGCCGGTCTGGCGGGTGAAGGCTGCCGGCACGCTCAGCACATCGGCCCCGGCCTCGGCCTCGGCCCGGAACAGATCCGGAAACCGCAAATCATAGCAGATGGCAAGGCCGAGCCTGGCAAACGGCAGCGCCGCCACAATGCCGTTGCCGCCGGCCTGGTAGGTGGCACTCTCGCGCCAGCTTTCGCCATGGTCGAGATCCACATCGAACATGTGGATCTTGTCGTAGCGCGCAACGGTCGCGCCGTCGGGCGCAAACAATAGCGCCCGGTTGGCGATCCCGCCGCCGTCGACACGGACCGCCGTCGACCCAACATGCAGGTAAAGACCATGACGGACCGCCAGATCCGAAGCCGCGGCAATGACCGGGTCATCGTTCTCGTCGCACAGGATGGCTTCGAGCGCCGCTCGGTCGCTCACCAGCGCACCGGTCATCTCCGGCGTCTGCACATAGGCTGCGCCCTGATCGGCCGCCTGCGCCACCAGATCCGTCATGGCGGCGATATTGCGCGCCGGATCCATGGTCGAGCGCATCTGCACAAGTGCCGCCTTGAAAGACATGTCCGTCACCGCATCCATGGTCAGGCGGCCGTCTGCAGCAAATCGTCCAGCTTGCCGCTCCGGTCCAGCGCGTGCAGTTCATCGCAGCCGCCGATATGGGTCTTGCCGATGAAAATCTGGGGAAACGTCGAACGGCCATGGGCCCGCTGCACCATTTCCCGCCTCAGATCCTGCGAAAAGGTCGCATCGCGCTCATCGTAACCCACGCCCTTTTGGTCCAGCAACCGCTTTGCCGCGGTGCAAAATCCGCAGAATTTGCGTGTATAGATGGTCACTTGCGCCATGGTTTTCTCCGGTCGAACATTGGGCTGTGGTGACCCTTTAACCTGTGCGCCGGCGGGGCACACTTCGTTCCTGGCAAGGCGCGAAAGGCGCCGTAGTGCCCTCCACTTCAAGCATTTCGCAACGAAGTCCAGGGACGAAGTGTGCCTCGTCCCGAAGGGATTTGACCGGATTTGCCCATGATCGGCCCACTCGTCGTCGAATATGCACCAGCATGTCCTTCCTCCTCGTAAACCGATCCTGAACAAATCCGGACAAACCGGCGCATAGGTTAAAGGGTCACCACAGCCCAGCCTGTATATAGTGTTCACAGGTGACCCTGGGCAACCCTGGCAAATGTCAGGACGCAAACACTGCCGGCACCGGCCTTCAGCAAGGCGCGGGACGCGGCCTTGACCGTGGCGCCGGTGGTGTAGACATCATCGATCAAAAGCACCGCCTTGCCGAACAGGTCCGATCGTGCCGTCGGCGGCACACTGAAGGCGCCCCGCATGTTTTCCGAGCGGGCCCGCGCGCCCAGCCCGACCTGCGGCCGCGTCGCCTTTTTGCGCATGATCGCCGCCGGCCGGTAAGGCAGGCCGACCTCGCTGGCCAGGATCCTTGCCAGTTCCGCCGACTGGTTGTATCGCCGCGCCAGGAACCGGCGCCGGTGCAGTGGCACCGACAGAACACAGTCGGATTCGGCAATAAGACCGCGCCCGGCCCGCGCCATCCAGCGCGCCATGACCCTCGCCAAATCCGTGCGATCCTTGTATTTCAGGCGGTGGACGATGGAGCGGGCGACATCGTCATAGAGCACGGCGGCCCGCGCCCGGCGAAACGGCGGCGGATCTGCGATCGCTTCGGCGCTGACGATCGCATCGCCCATATCGTGTGAAAACGGCACGCCCAGAACGTCGCAGAAGGGTTCTTCGATGTGGCGCAGGCGGCTCCAGCACCCCGCGCACACGCCGCCATGCGTTCCGACAAGAACACCGCAGCCCAGGCAAACAGGGGGATAGACGACGCGGCCGAGCAGATCCGCGCCGCGACGCAGCCCCGTGCCGATTGACAACACGCTGGAATTGAACGAACCGGTATCCATATCTGGGAGAATACAATTCTGGCGGGGCTGCGCAATGGATGTCGAGAGGCTGTTTGATCCGAAGCTTGTGCTGAGGAACCGCCGCCGCGCCCGTGCCCTGGCCGTGCCGGACGCCGATTTTCTGCTCAACACCGTTGCCGAGGAACTGCTGGAGCGCCTTTCGATGGTCGAACGGCGATTCGAGCATGCGGTGGTGCTGCATGGCCATACGGGGCTGGTCGCAGAGCGGCTCCGAAGCGGTGACCAGACAGGCCGCGTCACCCGGCTGGAGCAGCATGGCGATTTTCTCGAACCACCGATCGAGGGCGTCGAGGACGGCATCACCGACCTTGAAACCCTGCCCGCCGCGGCCGCCACCATCGGCCTCGTCATCTCGCCCCTGTCGCTGCATCTGGTCAACGACCTGCCGGGGCTGCTGGTGCAGATCCGCCGGGCGCTGCATCCGGATGGTCTGTTCATGGCGGCGCTGCCGGGGGCCGGAACGCTCGCCGAACTGCGCGACTGTCTGCTGCAGGCCGATTCCGAACAAAGTGGAGGCGCAAGCCCGCGAATCATGCCGTTCGCCGATATCCGCGACTGCGGCGCTCTGCTGCAGCGGGCCGGCTTCGCCCTGCCGGTGGTCGATTCGCAAGACTATGTGGTGCGCTACGACACGATGTTCGACCTGATGCGGGACCTGCGGGCCATGGGCATGGGCAATCCGCTGGCCGCCCGCCGCCGCACCGCGACGAACCGGACCCTTTTCTCCCGCACAGCACAGCTTTACGCCGAACGCTATGGCGACCCGGACGGTCGCGTCCGCGCCACGTTCCGGATTCTGTATCTGTCAGGCTGGGCGCCGGACGAAAGCCAGCAAAAACCGTTGAAGCCCGGATCGGCCGAAATCAGCCTGACCCGTGTTCTGGGTCGCGGTGGAGATAGTGACAGCGAGCCCATGTGACGAAAACGTACAGCGATGCCCGGATCCGGTTCTATTCCCCGAATTCGTGGCGCATGATCGAGCCGACGACATTGGAGTAGTCGTCCGTCCAGGGATGAACACCGTTGGAGCGGATTTCCTTCCATCTCGGGTCGCTGAGCAGGGGTGCGAGATGGATTTCGTGACGCGCGAGCGCAACGACATCGGAACCATAGACTTGATCCGGTCTGGCGACGTTTTCATCGCGCCCGGACTCGGCGAAACGGATTGCATATCCGTCCTGTTCGGCGATGGCAGCCAACACGCTTGCCAGCTCGAGATGTCGGTTGGAAATGTGAAGCGCAAGAATGCCGTGCGGCGCCAGCTTCGCCAGATAAAGGGCGATCGCCTCGCGCGTCATTAAATGCACCGGGATCGCGTCCGACGAAAACGCGTCGATCAGCAGATAGTCGAACATGTCGTCTGCAGCGTCATTCAGCGTCAGCCGGGCATCGCCCAGCACCATCTCCATCCCGGACCCGCAGTCGGACACGAAGCGGAAATAGGATGGGTTCGAGGCGACATCTATGACAGCCTTGTCGATCTCGTAGACGGTCCAGCTTTCCCCGTCCTGCCGGTGGCACAGGAAACTGCCGGTTCCAAGACCCACGATCCCTGCGTGAGAGAGAGTGCCGCCGGAATTATCGCGGGCCGCTCGCAGCGTATCCGCCATTTCTCCGCTCACATGATAATAGGCAAGCGGTTCGGGAGTTCCTTGCCCGACTTCCGCTTCAAAAGCACCCGACGCGATGCTCCCGTGCACAGTCGTTCCGTGAACCATTGTCCGATGCGATTTGTCCCTGGTGTCGGCCACCTTGATAACGCCGAAAAACGAGCGCTCCATATGAACCACGCGCTGGTTGCTCTGGTAAAGGACCGCGAGCGGGACAGTCAGGATCAGGAGCTGAAACGAAACCGCCTGCCACTTGAGTTGGACGATCGCCGCCAGGGCGACAACGCCGACAATCAGGATTGCGCAAACCGCAGCGCTTTCCAATGCCGGAAGAATTCCCCACTGGGTCGCGAACCACAACACCGCCGCGGCAATCGTCCCGGCAACGATATTGGCAATCGCCGATGTGCGCGTCGTCCCGGGTTTCTGCGGTACGAGAAACAGCACGACAAGCAGCAACATCGGATACTCGATGACCCAGTCAAAGAGATTGGGCGCGACAAGCCCCGCGAATATGCCGCCGATGACGCCGCCAAACGACATCCAAAGATAGAATGCGGTGAGTTGGCTGGCATGTGGACGGAGCTGGTAGAGCCGCGAATGGCAGTAGAGAACGGCAATGAAAAAAGACAGCATGGTCCCAAACAACACTGCCGCGAACAGCAGTACTGCGGAGAGAAAGATCGCGCCTGCGCCCACAAGCACGGCCCAAGGCAGCAGGGCGGCCAGCGTCCCGACATGCATGAACGGCTTGTCCCTGAAGCTCAGCACGAATGTGAGCAGAAACAACGACAAGGGGATGACCCACATGAACGGAGCGGAGGCGACATCGACGGTGACATGAGAGGTCACCGCGATCGTCAGCGCCGAAGGCACCGCAGACAGGCAGAGAAAGACGGCAATCTGTTTTGCCGAGATCCTGTGAAGCCGTGTCTCGAATTGGCGGGTATCGGCCCCTTCGGCCTGCATCGGTATCGCGCTCGGGCGCTGCAGAACGGTCCCCGCGCACAGAATGATCGCTGCAACAAGCACGACATAACCCGCCGACCACAATAACGACTGGGATCCCAGCGTCAGGGAGGGTTCGAAGACGAGGATATAGAGGTATAGAGAGGCAAAACTCCCGATATTGCTCGCACCGTAAAGAAAGTACGGGTCTGCAGAGTGTCTGTGTCCCGTCCTTGAAAACCAGGCTTGGAGAAGGGGCGCGTTTGCGGCGACAGCGAAGAACGGCAGCCCGACGGAAACGCCAAAAAGTCCCAAGAGCCAGATTTCCTGATTATCTGCCGGAGGCCTGTCCCAGCCATTGGCGATCCCGAGCGGCAGGAAAAGACAAGCCGTCAGCAAAACAGCACCGTGACAAAGCACGGCGTGTTTCGTCCTCAAGAATCGTGTCAGCAGATGCGCATATCCGTAGCCGAGCAGCAGGACGCTTTGGAAAAACACCATTGCGACGGACCAGACACCGGGTGAGCCGCCAAGCTTCGGCAGGACGAGTTTGGAAAAATAGGGCTGAATGGAAAACAGCAGGAAAGCGCTCAGAAAAAGCGTTCCAGCAAACAGTTGCAGAACGGGAAGAGCAATCCGAACGGGTCCTGTTCCGCTTTTCGATAGCGATTGTCGAAGCGGTTGCTGCATGAAATCTCACCCCAAAAATTCCGGGTGAGGGTATGAAGGTCAGGTTAAGCAACACATAATTGTCGCTCCGGACGCTTATTTGACAGCGCCGGCCACGTCGCTTCCGACGTCGTTGAACATGTTCCCGACTTCGTTTCCGATCAGCAGCGCGCCGGCAATGAACGACACCGATATCAACATCGCAATCACGCCGTACTCAACTGCCGTCGTCCCGCTTTTCGAGCGCAAAAACCGATACATGACATCAGACATAGTTCCCACCTCTATATCTTTGGAGCGAAGAGCGTTCACAGCATATGCCCACAGGGTTTAGAATACCCTAATGGATTGTATCGCCATTTAACCAGGCAACCGCAGGTTTTCAGCAATCCCCCGACCGCCTGCCGTTGGAATGAATAATGCAGACGGAATCCGGCGATTGCTGCAGAACGCTGCGCTGGACCGTATATTCCCGGCTGCGCGGCACGGTTGCCGTGGTCGTGAAGTCGATACCGGGATCGGCGCTCAACAGGGTCCAGTCATCCGAGGCCATATCGGCCATCGGCGGGATCACCAGCGCCAGGGCAATGGCGGCGGTCCCGAACAGAAGCGCCACCCGAACCGCCGAAAACCCGCCCGTCCGCCTGTCTTTCGATGCGCCCGAATAGACGGACGACCAGAACTCGTCATTGTCCATGGCTGGATCCCCGACTGCATGCCACCACGGTTTCACCATCACCCATTATGATAAATGATTGATTAATTCCGGGGGGACTCAAATCAGGTCGATCAGAAACGGGATCAGCGGCGCATCGGCCGGCGGCATAGCAAAGTCCCGCAACTGGCGCGGACGGACCCATTTCAACACCTGCCCCTCCTGCGAGCGCGGCATGCCCTGAAAACGGCGGCAGACATAGAGCGGCATCATCAGATGGAAATCATCATAGGCGTGGCTTGCGAAGGTCAGCGGCGCCAGGCAGTCGATCTGCGTGACGATCCCCAATTCTTCCTGCAACTCGCGGATCAGCGCCGCTTCGGGCGTTTCGCCGCCCTCGACCTTGCCGCCCGGAAATTCCCACAAACCGGCCATCGACTTGCCGGCCGGACGCTGCGTGATCAGCACGCGGCCGTCGGCGTCGACCAGGGCGCAGGCGACGACAAGGACAATCGGCCTGTCAGCCATTGGATATTGCGACGCCGAGATCGGGCGCCTGCCGGTAGTCGTAGCAATAGACCTCGTCGAAGCCGAAGCCCTCGTAAAGCGCCACCGCGGGCCCGTTGTCGACCTCGACCTGCAGCCAGGCCTTGCGCGCGCCGCGCATGCGCGCCCACCGCAGGGCCGCGACCACCACGTCCCGGCCATGTCCCCGGCGCCTTCTGTCGGAGCGCGTCGCCAGCTCGAAAATGCCGGCCATGTCATTGTCGTGTACGCACAGCGCGGTCGCCACCGGTCCGGCATCCGGTTCCTCGATGACAAAAAAACCGCTGGTCGGCCGGATCGAGCTGAGCACCTCCGTCAGCCCGGGCTTGAGCGCCGCATCGCGGCCGTGGACCAGCATCGAGGCATCGACATAGCGGCCGATCTCGCGGATCGGCAGATGATCCAGCACGTCATCGAGATTGAGACGGCCTATATCGGCCATCATCACCCGCGTTTCCTGAACGCGGCGCCAGCCATGGGCATCGAAATAGGCATCCAGTTGCGGCGGCGCCAGCGGCGACTGCCGGAACACAAGCGGCCGGCCATAGGCGCGAAACCGCTGCGCCGCCCGCTCGACCCGCGCTTCGACATCGCCATGGTCGGACGGGTCGAGAGGATTGACCGAGTTCAGCCGCTTCGACGGATGGCCGGCGGTCAGCCGGATCTGCCAGCTGCCGTCATACTGGATAGACGCGGCAGGCCACGCCCTGAACCCGACGGCCTCCAGTCTGCGTACGATGGCAAGTTCCTGCATAAGGCGATCCGGTTTCATTTCGAGGCGGAGCAACGGGCGGTTGGATTGAGCGCACTCATGTGGGTACCGGAATCCCGGTCAACTCCTGTAGTCGCCATTGATGGCCACGTAGTCCTTGGTCAGATCGCATGTCCACACCGTTGAGGCTCCATCGGCGACGCCGACATCGATGGTAATGGCGATTTCGGGATTCTTCATGACGGCCGCGGCAGCCGCCTCGCTGTAATCGGGGTCGCGTTCACCGTCGACCGCGACCCGGATATCACCGAACCAGATCTGCAGCCGGTCACGGTGTGCCCTCTCGCCGGCCTTGCCGACCGCCATGACAACCCGGCCCCAATTGGCGTCCTCGCCGGCGATGGCGGTTTTGACCAGCGGCGAATTGGCGACCGACAGCGCGATGGTTTTCGCCGCCGCATCGCTGGCCGCCCCTTTCACCTGGATTTCCACCATCTTGCGTGCACCCTCGCCGTCGCGGACGATCTGCAGCGCCAGGTCCTTCATCAGGCCGTGGAGTGCTTCGGCAAACGCCGCAAGATGCGGATCCCCGGCATCGGTGATCAGCGGCGCACCCCGGCCGGCGGCAGCGCCGGTCGCGAGCAGCAGCAGCGTGTCGGACGTCGACGTATCGCTGTCGACGGTGATGGCGTTGAACGTGTCGCCGACACTGTCCGACAGCAGCGTCTGAAGAACATTCGGCGCGATGGCGGCATCGGTCACCACAAAGGACAGCATGGTCGCCATATCCGGCGCGATCATGCCGGCTCCCTTGGCGATGCCGTTGATCCGCACCTCGACGCCATCGATCGACGCCCGGCCGGTGGCCAGTTTCGGATAGGTGTCGGTGGTCATGATCGCCCTGGCGGCGTCCATCCAGCCATCCGCATCGGCGGCATCGGCCAGCGTGCCGAGGGCGCCGCCAAATCCGCTGACGTCGAGCGGTTCGCCGATCACGCCGGTCGACGCCACGAACACTTCCTCTGCGCCGCAGCCGACGGCCGCGGCCGCGGCCTGCGCGGTGATCTGCGCGGCCTCGCTTCCGCGACGCCCGGTGAAGGCATTGGCGTTGCCGGAATTGACGACAAGCGCCCTAGCCCGCCCGCCGGCGAGATTGGCACGGCAGAGCTCCACCGGCGCCGCGGCGCAAAGCGACTGGGTAAAGACCCCGGCGATAGTGGCCGGTTCATCGAACCGCATCAGCAGCAGATCGGTCCGGCCTTCATATTTGATGCCCGCCGCCGCTGTCGCCATGCGAACGCCGTCGAGCGGCGGCAGGACGGCAAAGCTCTGCGGCGCGAGGGGAGAAATCGTCAACGTCATCCTATCTGCCAGGTCAGCCGGTTGGTTTTCTGAGTTTGCGGCGAGCGGCCCGCCTTCAGGCCGCCGGCGCCGCGATCCCGCGTCAGTTCCGGTTGGGGGTCACATTGTCGAGAAGCGCCTTCAACTCGGGATCCGTGACCTCAATCTCGGTGGCCGCGCGGGCCTCCTGAATGAGGGCCAGATACTGTTCCTGAAGCAGAACCCGGCGGATCTGCTCGGCGACCTGCTCGAAGGGCGGCGGCGGCGTGTCGCGCCGGTCTTCCACCTTGATGATATGCCAGCCGAACTGGGTCTTCACCGGCACGCTCGTATAGGCGCCCGGCTCCAGCGCGAAGGCCGCCTCCTCGAATTCGGGGACCATCCTGCCGCGGGTGAAATATCCCAGATCGCCACCCTGCGGCCCGCTCGGCCCGGTGGATTTTTCCTTGGCGAGTTCGACAAAGTCGGTGCCGCCATCGAGCTCCTCGATGACCGCCTTGGCCTGCTCCTCGCTGTCGACGAGAATATGCCGGGCCTTGACCTCCTGCTCGGGCGGTGTCGCCGCCACCTCCTGGTCATAGCGTTCGCGGACCGCTTCCTCGGTCAGCGCATCCACGACCCTGGATTTGAAGTAGTCATTGTGCAGGGCCCTGTCTTTTAAAAACCCGAGCCGTCGTTCGAACAGGATACCCTCGCCGAAGCCGGCATCTTCCGCCTGCCGCGCCATCAGCTTGATGTCCAGCAGCGCCGAAAGCGCCGCTGCGGTCTTCTGGTCATCCGGCAGCCTGTCGAATTGCTGGTCCAGATCGGTCTCCGCCAGGGTCAGTTCCGACTGGTAGACCGGCTTTCCGCCGATCGTCGCGATGACCTTGTCGGTGTCTTCCTGCCCGGCGGCGGGCAGTGCGAACCCGACAAGCAGTGCCAGCATGCCGGCGCCCAGTGGCATATTCATACGCATGTTCGATAACCTCTTCTGGACAGCGGCGTGTCGACAATCAGGCTTGTGACGACGGCACGCGGCCCCCGTCACCCAACATCCGCCGCATGTGCTGCCCCTCTACGAAACAAAATTGCACCAAACCAGCCACACAAGCATAAACGGCCGCCGGGCCTGGCCTACTCAACGATATCGCCCCGTGGCTATCATGGGCGGTTTTCCCACCCGTCACAAGGCGGAATCGAATACACCATCACGTTACCGGCGCGCCCGGCGCCACAGCGCCGTTGACATCGTTCACACCCCCTCTTATCTGTCACGCAATCTCGCGTCCAGTTCAGTTTCGGGCGGATCGGCTTCAAATCGGCTTAATCACACCATGACAGGGGAGCTGGAACCGATTGGTCGCCCGAACGATCGATAGGAAAGGACCATCTATATGGTCGACTTCGGCGGCATTGCCCGCAAATTGTTCGGTTCTTCGAATGAGCGCGTCATCCGTTCCTACCGGCCCCGCGTCGACGCGATCAACGCGCTTGAAAAGGAAATGCAGGCGCTCTCGGATGCGGAGCTGACCGCACGCACCGACCAGTTTCGCCAGGAACTGGCCGACGGCAAGACCGTCGACGATCTTCTGGTCCCAGCTTTCGCCACGGTTCGCGAGGCGTCGCGCCGCGTGCTCGGGCTGCGCCCCTTCGACGTCCAGCTCATCGGTGGCATGATCCTGCACGAAAACTCGATCTCCGAAATGAAAACCGGCGAGGGCAAAACCCTGGTGGCGACCCTGCCGGTCTATCTGAACGCCTTGGAGGCCAAGGGCGTGCACGTGGTCACGGTCAATGACTACCTGGCGACGCGTGATGCGGAGTGGATGGGCCAGATCTACAATTTCCTCGGCCTGACCACCGCAACCATCATTCACGGCATGGATGACGACCAGCGCCGCGCAGCCTATGCGTGCGACGTGACCTACGCCACCAACAATGAACTCGGCTTCGACTATCTGCGCGACAATATGAAATATGAGCGCAACCAGATGGTCCAGCGCGGCCACAATTACGCCATCGTCGACGAGGTCGATTCCATTCTCGTCGACGAGGCGCGCACGCCGCTGATCATCTCCGGCCCGCTGGACGACCGTTCGGAGCTCTACAACACCATAGACGCCTTCATCCCGCTGCTTGAGGAGCGCGATTACGAGATCGATGAGAAACAACGCTCGGCGACCTTTTCCGAAGAAGGCACGGAAAAGCTGGAGGGAATGCTTCGCGAAGCCGACCTGCTCAAGGGCGAATCCCTCTACGATGTCGAGAATGTCGCGATCGTCCACCATGTGAACAATGCGCTGAAGGCGCACAAGCTGTTTTCCCGCGACAAGGACTACATCGTCCGTAACGGCGAAATCGTCATCATCGACGAATTCACTGGCCGCATGATGCCGGGCCGGCGCTACTCGGAAGGCCAGCACCAGGCGCTGGAAGCCAAGGAGAAGGTCGACATCCAGCCGGAGAACCAGACGCTGGCATCGGTGACGTTCCAGAACTATTTCCGCATGTATGACAAGCTGGCGGGCATGACCGGCACCGCCTCGACCGAGGCCGAAGAATTCGGCAATATTTACGGGCTGAACGTGGTCGAGGTTCCGACCAACCTGCCGATCAAGCGGCTCGACGAGGACGACGAGGTGTACCGGACGGCGGAAGAGAAATTTTCCGCCATCGTCACCGAGATCAAGAATGCCCGTGAACGCGGCCAGCCGGTGCTGGTCGGCACCACATCGATCGAAAAGTCGGAATTCCTGGCCGATCTCCTGGCCAAGCAGGGGCTGAAGGAATACCAGGTCCTCAATGCCCGCTATCACGAGCAGGAGGCCCATATTATCGCCCAGGCGGGCGTTCCGGGCGCGGTGACCATCGCCACCAACATGGCGGGGCGCGGCACCGATATCCAGCTTGGCGGCAATGTCGACATGCGCATCGCCCAGGAACTGGCCGATGTCGAGGACGAGGCCGAACGCACCTCCCGCGAACAGGCGATCCGCGAAGAGGTTCAGACGCTCAAGGACAAGGCGCTGGCGGCCGGCGGCCTGTTTGTCCTGGCCACCGAACGCCACGAAAGCCGCCGCATCGACAACCAGCTGCGCGGCCGCTCCGGCCGGCAGGGCGATCCGGGCCGTTCGAAATTCTACCTGTCGCTGCAGGACGATCTGATGCGCATCTTCGGCTCCGACCGGATGGACGGCATGCTGAAGAAACTCGGCCTTCAGGAGGGCGAGGCCATTGTCCATCCGTGGATCAACAAGGCCCTCGAACGGGCCCAGAAAAAGGTCGAGGCCCGCAATTTCGACATCCGCAAGAACCTGCTGAAATTCGACGACGTGATGAACGACCAGCGCAAGGTGATCTTCGAACAGCGCCTTGAACTGATGGATTCCGAAGACATGTCCGAAACCGTCGCCGACATGCGCCATGAAGTGGTCGACGACCTGGTGACCCGGCACATTCCGGAAAAAGCCTATGCGGAACAATGGGATATTGACGGCCTTGTCGAGGGCGTCAACACCTATCTCAACCTGCAGCCGCCGATCGCCGAATGGGCCGAGGAAGAAGGCATCGCCGATGAGGATATCCGCGAGCGCCTCACCGAAGTTGCCGAAAAGGCCGCGGCGGAGCGCGCCGAGCGCTTCGGCCCGGAGGTCATGACCTATGTCGAAAAATCCGTCGTGCTGCAGACGCTCGATCATCTGTGGCGTGAGCATCTGGTCAATCTCGACCATCTGCGCTCGGTAATCGGTTTTCGCGGTGTCGGACAGCGCGATCCACTGCAGGAATACAAGGGAGAAGCCTTCGAACTGTTCCAGTCGCTGCTCAGCAGCCTGCGGCAGACCGTGACGGCCCAGTTGATGCGCGTCGAACTGGTTCGCGAGGCCGCCGACGCACCGGAACCGACGCCGCCGGAAATGGAAGGCCATCACGTCGACGCGACGACCGGCCAGGACGAATTCCTCGAAGCCGACGGCGAACTGCAGACCCTGGCACCGGCCCGAAGCAGGACGGTACCGGCCGATCAGCGCGACCCGAACAATCCGGCGACCTGGGGCAAGGTCGGCCGCAACGAGCTATGCCCCTGCGGCTCCGGCAAGAAATACAAGCACTGCCATGGAGCGTTCAACTAAGTCCGTCGCTGCCTAAATCGAACCGCTCGACCGACCGAAATCGGCACCGCCGGTGACACGCGATTCCCGCCGCCGATCACACGTCATGCGGGTACCCAGAGCCCTTGGAAAACCAGCATTTTAAGGTTCTGGAAACCCTGAATACCCAAGGTTTTTTAATACGCCTGTGCAATGGTCGCCCGGGGGACGATTGGAGATAGGCGTGTAGCGTGCGTACGACGTCTGGAAATCTGGTTGACGGGCTGCTGCCGGCGGGTGCCACGATCCGCGCGGCCGCGGGACGGATTCTGGACGCGGCGGGCCGGATCATCCGCGGCGCCGACGGCCAGAGCGAAGCGCAGAGGATGTCGCTGATCGCCTTCCTCATCCGCATCGTCAGCGCCGGCATCGCCTTTCTGTCTCAGATCATCCTCGCCCGCATCATGGGGCCGTTCGAATACGGAATCTTTGTCTTCGTCTGGGTCATGGCCGTCATTGCCGGCAATCTCTCATGCCTCGGCTTTCACACCGCCATCATCCGCTTTCTGCCGCAATACCGGGCGCAGGGCGAGATCGCCCATATCCGCGGCATCACGATCACCGCCAGGGTCGTTGCACTGGCATCGGCGACGACACTTGCCGTGCTGGGCATGGCATTTCTGTTTTTCATGGGCGAACGGCTCGAGGGCTACTACGTCATTCCGCTGTTCCTCGGCGCCTTCACCCTGCCGATGATCGCGCTCGGCGATGTGCTCGACGGCACCGCCCGCGCCAACAACTGGCCCGTCCATGCCCTCAGCCCGACCTTTCTGGTACGGCCGGTGCTGATTCTGGCGGTTACCGTTTCGGCGATCCTGATGGGCTTCGGCGCCTCGGCGACGACGGCACTCTCCGCGGCGCTGATCGCCACCTATCTGACGACGCTCACCCAATTGGGGCTGCTTGGATGGCGGCTGCACAGGCGCTACGACGCCGGCCCGCGCAAAATCCGCTTCTCCTACTGGGTCGCCGTCGCATTGCCGATCTTCCTGATCGAAAGCTTCTATTTCCTTTTGACCAATTTCGACGTCATCATGGTCGGGTTTTTCCTGGAGCCCGATCAGGTCGCCACCTATTTCGCCGCCGCCAAGACCATGGCGCTGGTGCATTTCGTCTACTTCGCCGTCAAGGCCGGCATGACCCCGCGCTTTTCGACCCTGGTCGCCGAAGCCGACCAGGCGGGCCTTGCCGCTTTCGCCGCCGACACAGCGCGCTGGACCTTCTGGCCGTCGCTGGTCATCGGCGGTGGCGTGCTCGCCCTCGGTCCGTTTCTGCTGTCGCTTTTTGGTCCCGGGTTCTCGGCCGGCTATCCGCTGATGTTCATCCTCTTTGCCGGGATCCTCGCCAAGGCCTTCATCGGGCCGGGAGAGGCCCTGCTGACCATGGCGGGCGAGCAGAAAATCTGCGCCGGGGTCTATGTCCTCGCCCTGGCCGTCAACATCTCCGGCAACCTCCTGCTCATTCCGGCGCTCGGCCTGACGGGCGCGGCGCTCGCCACCATGACGGCCATGATGGTCGAGACGACACTGCTGTTCTTCGTCATCCGCAGGCGCCTCCACATCACGATGAGCATTTTGAGCCGGCCGGCCGTGCCGGCGCTGGGCAGGGAGGCCGGGTGACGTGGCCACCAACCCGTTCATGAACGGCGATTCCGGCAGTCCGGAGAGCACAACCGTGACGAACATTGCCGGCATCAATATCGAACGCCCGGTCCCGGACATCTCCGCTGAGGCCGGCAAACCATCTCGCCAGCTCTCCATCTATCCGCCACGTGCCGGCTACGATCTGAGCGAGGAACTCGATTACCTCACGCACCGCGCCATCGAGCCCAACGTCTTCTTCTCGCCGCGTTTCCTGGCGCCCGCCATGCCGCGGCTGGAAGACAAGCTGATCCGCCTTCTGGTGATGCGCGACGAGGACGAAACGCGCAGTCGGATGCGTTTTCTGATGCCCTTTTCCGTCGAGCGGCCCGGCTTTTCGATCGGCGCGCCCATCATGCGCGTCTGGGCCAATCCCTACGGCCCGCTCGGCACGCCACTGCTCGATCAGGAAGGCGCCGCCGAAACCCTCGACAATCTCCTTGAAACGCTCGGCCGCGGCGAGTTGGACCTGCCCTCGGTGCTGGTGATCCCGAGTGCCCGGCTCGAGGGCCCGTTGGTTCAATTGCTGCGGGCGGTCGCCATCAGCCGCAATCTGGCGGTCACCGAAACCGATCATCACGAGCGGCCGATGCTACAGAGTACCGAGGACGGAGAGACCTATCTGGTCCGGTCGATCTCGGCCAAGCACCGGCGCGAACGGCGTCGCCAGCGGCGGCAACTCGGCGAAACCGGAGAGCTTGCCTATGACGTCGCCCGCCTGCCCGACGAGATCCGCCATCGCATGGAGGAGTTCCTGACGCTCGAGGCAGGCGGCTGGAAGGGGCGCCGGCGCACGGCGATGGTGGTCGACCGCTATCGGGCGGCTTTCGCCCGCGAGGCGATCACCAATCTCGCTGAAACCGACAATGTGCGCATCCACTCGCTCAATCTGGATGGCCGTGCCATCGCGTCAACCATCGTTTTCCTGATGGGCGGAACCGCCTATACGTGGAAGACCGCCTATGACGAGGCCTATGCCCACTATTCGCCCGGACAGCTTCTGATGGACGATCTGACGATCACCCATCTCGACGACCCCAATATCGTCATCACCGATTCCTGCGCCGTGCCCGACCATCCGGTGATGAGCCGCCTGTGGCGCGAACGCTGTTCCATGGGAACCGTGATCATCGGACTCAAACCGTCGGGCGACCGGGATGTGCGCCAAGTCGAAAAGCAACTGCATCTCTATCGGAACACCCGTAACATCGCCCGCACGGTCCGCGACCGGCTGCGCACGCTGACAAGGCGCAGATAGCGGCGCGCCCTATCGTGCCGACCGGGCTTCCGCAACGGCCCGCGCGCGCAATTCGCGGCGGATCACCTTGCCGGTGGTGGTCAGCGGCAGCGCCCGGACGAACTCCACCTCGCGCGGATATTCATGGGCCGAAAGGCGGGTCTTGACCCAGTCCTGAATGTCGCCGGCCAGCGCGTGGCTCGGCCGCCGCTCGGGCTTCAGCACGATATAGGCCTTGACGATTTCCGTGCGCATCGGATCGGGCTTTCCGACCGCGGCGGCAAGCGCCACCGCCGGGTGGCCGGTCAGGCAATCCTCGATTTCCCCGGGGCCGATCCGGTATCCGGCCGAAGTGATGACATCGTCGTCGCGGCCGAAGAATTCGAAATAGCCGTCCTCGCTGACGATCCCCTGATCGCCGGTCAGCATCCAGTCGCCGACGAATTTCCTTTTCGTTGCCTCCGGATTGTCCCAGTAGCGCAGGAACATCACCGGGTCGGGACGTCTGACGGCGATCTGCCCTGGCGTGCCGGCCGGCACGACATTGCCCTGCGCGTCGATCACCGCAACCCGATGGCCCGGGACGGGCTTGCCGATCGCCCCGGCGCGCAGCACGTCCAGCCTGGCGCAGGCCGAGAGCACCAGATTGCATTCGGTCTGTCCGTAGAACTCGTTGACGGTGATGCCGAGTTCGCGCTGCGCCCATTCCAGGGTCTCGCGGCCGAGCGATTCGCCGCCCGAGCCAATGGTGCGCAGCTTCAGGTCGAAACGTTCGCGCGGGCGGTCGACGACCTTCAGCATGCGCAGCGCCGTCGGCGGCAGGAAGGTGTTGCGGACTTCCATATCCCGCATGATCTCGAAGGCCGTGACAGGATCGAACTTCTGCGCATCGGACGACACCACGGGAACGCCGAAATAGAGCCCTGGAAGCAGAACGTTCAACAGGCCGCCGGCCCAAGCCCAGTCGGCCGGCGTCCACAACAGATCGTCCGGATGCGGCAGAAACTCATGGGCGAACTGAACACCCGGCAGATGGCCGAGCAACACCCGGTGGCCGTGCAGCGCACCTTTCGGCGGGCCGGTGGTGCCGGAGGTGAAGATCATCAGCGCCGGATCGTCGGCGCCCGTATCGGCGCAGTCGAATTGCGTCGAATGCGCTCCGATGAGATCGGCAAAGGCAAGCGTGTCCGCGCCGCCATCGGTCGACACCACGACGGGACGCGTCGTGAGCCCGTCAATGACCTGCGCCGCCTTTGCGGCCCCGTCCCGATTGGTGACCAGCGCCGCAGCACCGGCGGTCTTTAGCCGGTAGGCCAGCGCATCGGGCCCGAAAAGCAGCGCCAGCGGCACAGCGATGGCGCCGAGCTTGTAGATCGCCAGATGCGCAATTGCCGTCTCGAACCCCTGCGGCAACATCAGCGCCACCCGGTCGCCGCGCTGAACGCCCTGTGCCGCAAGCCCATTGGCCAGCGCGTTAGACCGGTCCCGCAACGCGCCGTAGGTCAGCCTGTCCGGCTCGCCTTCCGGCCGGTAATGCAGCAGGCAGACCCGCTCCGGCGCCTTTGCAGCCCAGTCATCACAGGTCGCCCTGGCAATGTTGAACCGATCCGGGATCTCCCATCGGAAATCCCCGATCAGTGCATCATAGCTGTCACGTATGGGAAGCATGAACGGGCTGAACCCTTGTTTGGCTGCGGCGATGACCACTTATCGGAAACAGGATGCAACTGTCCACCGCCGCCGCCCGGTCAACAGGATGTCGGACGCGCGCAAAGCTTTCCGGCTTCTCTCCAAAGCGCTACACCATCCATATGAATGGTCCCTGGTGCGCAACTTTTAAGTTTGAAGGCGGAAACGCCTATACCTTCGATTTCAAGCAATACCACTGAGAAAGGGTGATATCGCAATGACTGAATATCCCGCTGTTCGCGATCCGAACCGCTGCCCTACCCATCCCGGTGCGGTGCTGGAAGACATTTTCCCTGACATAAGCATGACCAAAAGCGAACTGGCGAAGCATCTTGGGATTTCCCGGCAACACCTTCATGACATCATGACCGGGAAGAAGCCGGTTACCCGGCAAGTCGCCGGCGCATTGGGACATTTCTTCGGCAACGGTGCCGGCATCTGGCTTCGGATGCAGGCCGAGTGTGATGCCTGGCATGCCGACCGGGATCCCGCTCTGAAGAAGGCTCCAAAACTTGCCGACTTTTCAGGCTATCGGTTGGGCGCTTGAATGAACATTCCCTGTGCGCTTGCCTATTTTTCAGGCCATGCACAAAGACGAAAGGGCGATCCTTGAAAGAGCCGCCTATTGGTTGGGCCAGCTTACCAGGATCGGCGTTGCCTTCGCGCGTCCGACCGGGGCATCACCGGCCTCGACTGCCGGGATTCGGCATATCGAGCCTGACCTGACACACTACTGCGAGGTTTCAAGCACAGCTCCAGAACGCCTTGGCCCCGCACCTAAAATCCGGCGCCCACATGTTAGAGCCCTTTTGGAAATTCATGGGTGGGCCAATCTTCGCATGAGTATGAAAGCCATTGCGATGTGTATCATTGCTTTTGATACACCGATGCGTTGCTCATAATCGCGCACAAGCCGGCACCATCGGGTCATCCAGCCGAAGGTCCGCTCGACCACCCAGCGGCGCTGCAGAACCTCGAACCCCTTGGCCGTGTCGGATCGCTTGATCACCCCGATAGTGAAGTCGAGAAACGCCGCCTTGTCCATCAGCTGGGCCCGGTCATAGGCGCTGTCCAGTGCCCCGGCAGGCGATGCGGAGCATCGCTGAGAGGGGGCGAACAGATGCTTGACCCAGAGCCAGCGTTTGCGGATGCCGTCAAGGATCACCTGCCCACCGGCGCTGTCGGAGATGTCGGCGGGTGTCAGGTTGACCATCAACAGCCGACCGTCGGTATCCACGGCGATGTGGCGCTTGCGGCCGACAACCTTCTTGCCAGCATCGTAACCCCTTGTCTTGGCGGAAGGCGCCTTGACGCTCTGGCTGTCGATCACGCCGCCGGAGGGGCTCGCATTGCGGCCCAAAGCTACCGGTCAAGCATCACACTGAGGTCATGAATAGTGCGGAAGAGGAACCGGCGCATCAGCCGGCGAAACCACCAATAGATCGTCTGCCAGGGGCCGAAATGAACCGGCAACATCTCCCAGCCGCAGCCTGAGCGCACCAGATAGCGCAAGGCGTTGATCACCTCGCGCAGATCCGTGCATCACTTACGGCCCAGCTTCGATGATGCCGGCATCAGCGGCGCGATCCGTTGCCATTCCTCATCCGTCAAATCCGACGGATAGCGCTTTGTCTTCCGGGATATTTCAGCCATCCGGGATCGGCTCTGCTTGGTCCACATGAAAAGCTTGAATCACCCAACAACCGCCTTGGCAAGCACTATTCCCTAATTCCTAAAAAGCCTCCAAGAACAAGGAAAGGAAATCAGGATAAGCCAATAATTCAACCGAATTTCTTCAAATAGTCTCCATCAAAAACGGGCATTGAGTCCATATCGAATTTTATGTCTTAAAAAAGCAATATACTTTGTGATTTGGTGCATCTGGTGCCATCTCAGCGTAGCATTTTGCACAAGTATTGGGTTGCCATTCTCCAAATTTTCCTCAAAAATAAAATTCTCAAAGTGCGATATGGGGAATACTAATGATCATTTCCATTATCAATAACACGGATCTACACCATCAGGAAGTACAAGACACACTGAGGGCCGTGAATCGCCAACTCTTGGAAGATTTTAAAAAATACTGGCATAGACACGCTGAGTTACGACTTGAGGGCTGGACAGGTGAGCAACCAAATCCCCTGGACCCACTAGATATGCGGGGCGACGCTGTTATCTATTTGTGGGATGACGAGGACATCAATGACGCATTGGGATATCATGACCTCAATCACTCAGGCGTTCCGTATGGGTTTGTATTCAGGAGATTATCAGAAAAACTCGGCGAACCTTGGAGCGTAACTTTATCCCATGAAGCGCTTGAATTAGCGATGGATCCAGAGGTGAATTTACTTGCCCAGGGCCCTCATCCTGATCCAGCCGAAAAAGGCCGTACCGTATACCACTGGTATGAATTGTGCGACGCCGTCCAGCAGGATACTTATGAAATTGACGGGGTTAAAGTGTCGAACTTCGTCCTGCCACTATATTTTACCATCTCGGACGAACACAAAAATCATAATGATTTTCTTGGTCTAAGCTTGAAATCCTTTGGTGTGCGCGAAGGTGGCTATGTCGGATTTTTTGATCCTAAGTCTGGAGAACACGAAACCTGGACAGCACCGAATGATCGAGTGGCATCGGAGCACCTCAAATTGAAGCAACGCTATGGCCAGGCAAAGCGAACTCCAAGACGACGTGGCGGCAGCGAGGACGATCCTCTCAGTAACGTCAGCATGGTAGCCTGTGATGTTATCACCTTCGAACTGGAAACCGGCAAAGAAGAAGATTTGCGGGAGACGGCCACGCATATTGTGAAGGATTACTTGGGGAAGGAGTGGTCTTTGAGGCCATGCCAGGGGGACCCGTATGAATTTGATGCAGTGTATGGCGGACAAGTACCTATCAGTTTTGGTGAAGCTTGGGAGAATTGTTACAAACTCGAAGAACTGGAAACAATAATCTTCGCTGAACCTTCGTTCCCGTTCCCTGTTCCCGGAGAAACTGATGCGCCCGATGATGATAAACGCATTCGGGGCCACGCCATATTCGGAAATGACGATCACAAACCGGGCACCTCTGATCCTGCATGGGCCGTCAAGGAATGCAGGGTCCCCGAGGCTTGGGCATTTATTGAAGCGGCAGGAAAACGACCTGGAGAAGGTGTTTTAATAGGGCATCCTGACAGCGGCTTTCAAGAGCATCCAGAGATGGACATCACACGTGTTCTTACCAACATGGACTATGATTTTCTGGATAATGATGAAGAAACGCGGACAAGTAAACGCAGTCATGGCTCCCATGGGCTTGCCACAGCTAGTGTAATAATGAGTGGCAGACTTGGCGCAATTAAAGGGCCGGCACTGCAGTCCGAAATTGTACCACTCAGAGTGACAAAACCGGGTGCTATAAGACCAACTCCTGTGCTTACTGTTTCGGGTATGTGGCGATTACGGGATGCGGTCGACTATGCTACTGGCATCGGCTGCAAAGTGATTTCCATGAGCCTTGGCGGCATGCCATCAAATTCGCTGAGAAAAGCAATTCGACGTGCAACCAACCAAGGGGTGATTGTTTTGGTTGCGGCAGGAAATGTTGTAAGATTTGTAACACCTCCGGCAAGCTACGACGAAACCATTGCGGTCGCTGGCTCGAACATAGATCGCGATCCGTGGGCGCAGTCTTGCCGTGGTTCTAAGGTGGACATTTCAGCGCCCGGCGAATCCGTTTGGCGAGCGGCCATTACAAAAGATGGATCCAACGACACCGGCAGAGGCTCAGGTACTTCGTATGCAGTAGCACTAACAGCAGGCGTAGCTGCATTGTGGCGATCATTCCACGCTGCTGAATTAGAAGCGAGAAATCCGAAAGATATTCAGGAGCTATTTCGCAAGGTGCTGAAAGATTCCGCGCAGAAGGATCACAATCTACCTAGTGGAGAATTCGGTGCGGGCATAGTCGACGCTGAAGCGATTTTGCGAATGCCCATTCCAAGAAACCTGCCCGGGCGGACTCGAAGAAGGTCTTCGACAATAGCGAAGTTACAATTAGAAGAGGTAATTGGCACCAAGCTAGGAGTATTATCTGACAGTGAAACCCGCGAATTCCTTTCAGCCGAAATCCTTCGTGCATATTTTGACAAATCCGATCTGTCGAAAAAGAAAACCGAAGACATAACAGCGACTAAAGGGCACCCTTCAAATGCCTTGTCGCCAAGACTGAAGAGAGCACTATCGCACAGCTGAATTGTTGGAAGAAAAGGAGAATTGTCATTCAGATTTGAGAAATGAATGTTCTCAATCGTTTCCTTCCATTGGGCCTTGTTTCAAGGTCCTCCGGTTTGATGGGCAACTTTCCGTTTGTGAAGGAGAGTGCTTGTCCTTCCGAGTTCTTGGCAACCGCTGCGTCGGCGCTTGAGCCTCTTGTAGGCTCCACGCCGCCGCTGTCCGCTACTAAAACTGAACCTTCAATTCAACGTGGCCCTAATCGGGTGAAGGTCACGAGTACAAATTCAGAACACGTTGTCCGCACCCAAAATCTGGTGCCCGGCACCTCGAAATAAAGAAAGAAAATCATGCAGTTAAAACTGCAAAAAACACATGGTGCCCCCGGTCGGACTCGAACCGACACTTCCGAAGAAATTGGATTTTGAATCCAACGCGTCTACCAGTTCCGCCACAGGGGCTCTGTGCCGTTGAAGCAGCAGCCGGACTATACGGCTAGGCCGCGCCCGGTCAACGGGCTTTTTACCAAGTTCTGCTATCAATCGCGCAAATTCCGGTTTATGCCTCCCGCATTCCCTCCTGAAAGCCCGCCGCGGAACATCATCGATGATCAGACGTCTCTACAACTGGACCATGTCGCTCGCCGCAACGCGCCATGCGCGGGCGGGTCTTGCCACCATCTCCTTCATGGAGAGTTCCTTTTTCCCGATCCCGCCGGACGTGCTCTTGATCCCGATGGTCCTGGCCGACCGGGCGAACTGGTGGAAAAACGCCCTTTTGTGCACCATCGCATCGGTGCTGGGTGCGCTGCTCGGCTATGCGATCGGCATGTTCCTCTATGAGGCGATCGGCGCGCCGATCCTGGCCTTCTACGGCAAGGCCGAGGATTTCACCCGCATCGCCGACTGGTACAACACCTATGGCGGCTGGGGCGTGCTGTTCGCCGCCGTCACGCCCTTTCCCTACAAGGTGCTGACGATTTTTTCCGGCGCCACCGGCCTCAACCTTCTGACCTTCATCATCGTCAGCATTATCGGCCGGGCCCTGCGCTTCTTTCTCGTCGCCTTCCTGCTGTATCAATTCGGCGAGCCGATCCGGGCCTTTATCGAAAAGTATCTCGGCATTCTTTTCGCCATATTTCTGGTGCTTCTGTTCGGCGGATTCTATGCGCTGAGATATGTGTTCTGACGGGGATGCGAACATGACCACGATGACGGGTAAAAACCGGATGCGCGAGGCGCTGCTCCTAGCCATTGCCATGGCCGCGGTGGTCGGTGCGGCGCTCGGTTTCGAACATATCGGCGGCTACATCCCCTGTGCCCTGTGCCTCGAACAGCGCACCCCTTATTATCTCGGGGTTCCAGTGATGATCGCCGCGGCCATCGCGGCCGCCGTCAAGGCGCCGATCATGATCACCCGGGTGCTGTTTCTGGCCGGCGGCGGGCTGATGCTCTATGGCGCTGGGCTCGGCGTCTACCATTCCGGTGTCGAATGGGGCTGGTGGCCGGGTCCCGCGGACTGCGGCGGCGCCGCCGGGCTGACCACCGATGCCGGCAGTCTGCTTGCGGACCTCAACGCCGTCACACCACCAGCCTGCGATGAGGCCGCCCTGCGGGTGCTCGGCCTGTCCTTCGCCGGCTGGAACGTGATCGCCAGCATCATCCTCGCGATCGGCTGTCTGCACGGCGCCTTCTCGGGAGAAGCCTCGGAAAGCTCTCCGGCCCCTCAGGGCTCCAGTTCGACATCCCAGTAGAGATAGTCCATCCAGCTTTCATGCAGATAGTTGGGCGGAAACTGCCGGCCATTATTGTGCAGATCGTGCACCGTCGGGTGATAGGGCTTTTGCGCCGGGAACATGCGCGCGTCCTTCGGCATCTTGCCGCCCTTCTTCAGATTGCAGGGCGAACAGGCCGCAACGATATTCTCCCAGGTCGTCTCACCGCCATAGCGCCGTGGAATGACATGATCGAAGGTCAGATCGCGGTCGGTGCCGCAATACTGGCACTGGAACCGGTCCCGCAGGAACACGTTGAACCGGGTGAAGGCCGGGTGGCGGCTCGGCTTGACGTAGTTTTTCAGGCAGACGACGCTCGGCAGCGCCATCGACATGCTCGGCGAGGAAACCCGATGCTCATATTCGGCAAGAATGTTCACCCGGTCGAGAAAGACCGCCTTGATCGCGTCCTGCCAGGACCAGAGCGACAAGGGGTAGTAGCTGAGCGGCCGGTAATCGGCGTTCAGCACCAGCGCCGGGAGCGCATCGGGAAAAACTGCAACCGTCAACTCACTCTCCTGAGTGATTCGTCTTTTGTCCTGAATATATTAGGCCGGTTGTGACGGGAATGTGAAGTGGCGCCGAAAGAACCGGCTTCGCCGCCCGTTCAGGGCGACGGCGGTCAGCCGGTCGGAATGACATCGCCGCGGCGCATGACGGTGGAATAATAGGCCCACAGAAGCCGCGCCGCCACGCCGCGCCAGGGCTGCCACTGAGCGGCGATCCGCCGCAGCGCCTTCTGATCCGGCCTTGATACATAGCCCAGCGCACGCCCGGCGGCGCTTTGCAGCGCCACGTCGCCCGCCGGAAAGATATCGCCATGCCCGGCACAAAACAGCAGATAGACTTCCGCGGTCCATGGGCCGATGCCCTTGATCGCCGTCATGGCAGCCAGTGCTTCATCGGCCGGCATGCGGCACAAGCCATGCGGATCGAGCGCCCCGGACATAACGGCCTCCGCCGCGCGTTTCAGGGTCTGCTCTTTCGACCGCGACAGGCCGATCGCCCGGCTTTGCCCGTTGTCCAGCGCCGCCACCTTGCCGACATTGCAGCCGTTCGTCTCGGCCAGCAGGCGGTTCCACAGCGCTGCGGCACTGGCCTTCGAGACCATCTGCGACACGATGATCTGCGCCAGGCCCTCAAAGCCCGGCTTTTGCCGCCGCAGTGGAACGGCGCCCGCCCGCGCAATGACCAGCGCAAGGCGTTGATCGAGCGCCGGCAGGGCCTCCAGCCCGTCGGCGATGTCGCGCGGGTGGTTAATGATTCGGACATTCGATATTGACAAGGCGGCCTCCGGAAGGCCAACCCTATCAGCACCTTAAGGGTCCTGTCACCGGCCATGCATACCGAATCCGACCACATTTTCCGCTTCGCACCCAGCCCCAATGGCGAACTGCATCTGGGCCATGCCTGCTCGGCGCTGCTCAACCATGAGAGCGCGCGGGCCTGCGGCGGCACCCTGCTGCTGCGCATGGAGGACACCGACACGCAGCGCTGCCGGCGGCACTATGAAGCTCAGATCCTCGATGATCTCGGCTGGCTCGGCATCACCTGGGCGCAGCCGGTGCGCCGGCAAAGCGAGCATCTTGCCGATTACGAGGCCGTCCTGAAGCGCCTCAGACAGCTGGGCGTGGTCTATCCGGCCGGCATGAGCCGCCGAGAGATCGCCGAAGAGGTTGCCCACCGGGAGCGGTCCGGCTCCCCCTGGCCGCGCGATCCTGACGGCGCCCCGTTCTACCCGGGCGCCGAGCGACATCTGGACTCCGCCGGCCGGCAAAGACTGATCGAGTCCGGCCGACCGTTCGCCTGGCGACTCGATGTTCGACGGGCGGCCGAACAGGTCGGCCCGTCCCTGTCCTGGCGGGAACATGGCCGCGGACCGGAGGGCGAGACCGGCACCATTACCTGCGACTTCTCGCTCTGGGGAGACATCATCCTGGCGCGCGCCGACGGGCAGGTCGCCTACCACCTGGCGGCGGTCGCCGATGACGGGCTGCAGGGGATCACCGATATCGTGCGCGGCCACGATCTTTTCCACGCCACCGCCCTGCACCGGCTGCTGCAGGCCCTGCTCGGCCTGCCGCAGCCGCGCTATCGGCATCACCATCTGATCAGCGACGGCCACGGCCGCAAATTGTCGAAAAGCAATCGCGATCTGTCGCTGCGTGCGCTGCGCAGCCGTCATACGCCCGCCGATATTCGCAGGCTGATCGAGGCAAGCCCGAAGATCTGACGATAGGCCCGGTTTTACTCAACCCGCATGAACAGATGCTTAAGCAGCACCAGCACCAGAAGCGACCCGAAGGCGCCGACCAGTCCGGCACCGGCCACCACCTCGATCTTGGACACCGCCAGGCCGCCGAGATCGGCCAGGAAAATGCCGAGAAACAGGCCGGTGGTCAGCACCAGCATATTGCCCAGAACCCCGAAACCGGAGGATCCGATGACGCCGTCCATGGCGTGACCGACAAAAAAACAGGCGATGATGCAGGTGATAATCAGCCCGTAGAATATTTCCGGCGGCACATATCCGATCATTTCATCGCTCCGTACCATACGCCTGCGGCAACCCGCAGGTCAGTCCATTTGCCCGGATAGGATTACTCAAAATTTTAGGGGTTTTCCCGTGATTCCGTAAAACGCGGTTAACGACCAAACCATGGCCATTGGCTGTTTTGCCTTTATTTTCCATCGGTTAACCATATCACGCGAAAGCGATCAATTCCGGCCCTTGGCGAGGATCGCAGCGTTCAACTCGGCGCCGAGGATGAAGATGGCGGCAATGATATACAGGAAGATCAGCGCGATCATGATGGATGCGAGACCGGCATAGGTCGCCACATAGGTGGAAAACCGCTGCAGATAGCCGGCAAAGGCCGAGGCCCCGACGATCCAGAAAACCATCGTCATGGCCACCCCCGGAAACAGCGCCCGCAGGGGCCGCCGTTCCGCCGGAAGCCATTGATGGCACACCAGCAGCCCGGCAAACAGAAGCACGGCGGCAACAAGCAACCGCCAGTTTTGCACATGGGCGACGATCTGCTCACTCCAGGGAAGCCATTCCCGCGCCAATTGCATGGCCAGCGGCGCCAGGACAAGCAGGAAGCTGATGACCATCATAATCAGCGCGGCGATCAGCACGAAGCCCAGGCTCTGTGCCCTCAGAATAAGGATCGACCGCCGCTCCTGTACGCGATAGGCGCGGTTCAGCGAAACCCGCAGCGCCTCGACCCCGTTGGAAGCGAAAAAAGCGGCGGCGAGAACGCTGACGGTCAGCAGGCCGCCGCGATTGACCGTCAGCACATTCAGCACTTCGCGCGAGATCGGCTCGGCGATCGATTTCGGCCAGGTGTCGAAAATGATATGTACAGCGGTATCCGCGAAGGCATCCGCGCCAAGAAAACTGGCGAGCGCGGTGGCGAAGATCAGAAACGGGAACAGCGCCAGCAATGTGGAAAGGGCAACATGGCTGGCCATCGCCCAACCATCATCATCGTTGAAGTGCACGACGGCGTCGGCAAGGACCGTCCAGATGCGTCGCCAATTCATGCAATCCTCCATGTTGGGCGGCCAGCCTAGTGTGGTGGATTTGAAGTTCCCATCATTATCCGCAGCACGCTCGGCAAGGAACTTCAAATTCAGGACACTAGCGGCTTTCGGGCCCATCCGCCCTATGTTTTATCGCAGAGGCCGCTTGTCAAACCGAAACGCGCGCGGCAAAGAGTTGCCATGGCCAAACAACGCACCATTCTTGTCACCGGCTGCTCGTCCGGCATCGGAGCGCATTGCGCGCGCGCCCTCAAGGCGGATGGCTGGCGGGTCTTTGCCACGGCACGGCGACCGGAGGATATCGACGCACTGGCCGCCGACGGGTTGGAGGGCTTCTATCTCGACTATCGCGAGGAAGACAGCATCACCGCCCTGTTCGATGCCGTGATGGAACAGACCGGCGGCACGCTGGACGCGCTGTTCAACAATGGCGCCTACGCCCAGCCCGGCGCCGTCGAGGATGTGCCGACCGAGGCGCTGCGCGAGCAATTCGAGGCGGCGTTTTTCGGCTGGCACACGCTGACCCGGCTTGCTGTCCCGGTCATGCGCCAGGCCGGCCACGGGCGGATCGTGCAGTGCTCGTCGATTCTCGGACTGGTGCCGATGCGCTGGCGCGGCGCCTACAACGCCGTCAAGCACGCGCTCGAAGGCATGACGCTGACATTGCGGATGGAACTCGCCGGAAGCGGCATTCATGTCAGCCTGATCGAGCCCGGCCCCATCGAAACGAAATTTGCCAGCAATGCCCTCGCCTATATCGAAAAATACATCGACGTCGAAGGCTCGGCCCATAACAGGGACTATCAGCCCGAACTCCAGCGCCTGCGCCAGGGCGGCGTGCGGTCGAAACACAAATTGCCGCCGGATGCGGTCTACACCGTCCTCAAACACGCACTGGAAAGCAGCCGGCCCAGACCCCATTATGTCGTGACGCGGCCAGCGAAGATCGGTGTCGCCATGAAACGCCTGCTTCCGGCCGACATGCTTTACGGCATTTTGCGAAGCCGGTAATGCCAACGGGCGCAGCGCGCCGACACTCAAGGACCGCACAATGGCGACCTTCCTGTTCTATCTGACTCTTGTGATGATGGCGGCGGTCGTCTTTGTCCTGCTTCGCGGCCTCTTGAACATGATGCGCGGCGGCCCCGGCAGCCTGTCGAACAAGCTGATGCAGATGCGGGTGCTGCTGCAATTCATTGCGGTGGTGCTGATTGTCGCGATATTGTGGATCACCGGCGGCGGACGCTAGGCCGTGGTGTCCGATTGGAGCAACCGAAGGGAGAGCACGGGCCGTGGTCAAGCTGAACAAGATCTACACCCGCACCGGGGATGACGGAACCACCGGTCTCGGCAATGGCGAGCGACGGGAGAAGCACGATCTGCGCGTCGCCGCCTTCGGCACTGTCGATGAAGCCAATGCCTGTCTCGGCATCGCCCGCACCCACACCATCGATCAGCCGGCGCTGGACGCGATGCTTTCGCGCATCCAGAACGATTTCTTCGACCTTGGCGCCGACCTCGCGACCCCCGATACCGGAAAAAAGCTGGATTACGAGCCGCTGCGGATGACCGACCATCAGGTCGAGCGGATCGAAAGCGAAATCGATGCGCTGAACGCCCGCCTCGACCCGCTGCGCTCCTTTGTCCTGCCCGGCGGTTCGCCGGCCTCCGCCGCCCTTCACCTGGCCCGCACGGTCGCCCGCCGCGCCGAACGGCTGATGGTCGAACTGAACGAACGGCCGGATGAGCCGGTCAATGGGGCGGCCCTGCGCTACATCAACCGGGTATCCGATTTGCTGTTCGTCGCTGCCCGCTGCGCCAACCAGAACGGCCAGGACGATGTTTTGTGGGTGCCCGGAGAAAACCGCACGTGACCGGTGCCGGACATGCCGGCGGGACGATGATCCGCCGTCTTCCGAGGGACCGCCCGTAGATGTTCATCCCGCTGCATGATCGAAACGAGCTCGACCATATCGACCTGCAATATGTCACGCTCGGGCTGATCACCCTCAACGGCCTGATCTGGGTCGCGACCTCGCTGAGCGGTGAAACCGGAGCCTTCACCATGGCGGCGGTTCTCGGCCTCGGCTACATTCCGGCGGTGGCCAATGGCTATGCCGATCTGGCGCCCGGGCTGGCCGTGGTTCCGGAAGGCGCCACCTATGTCACCTATGCGTTCCTCCATGCCGATATCTGGCATGTCGCCACCAATATGCTGTTCCTGTGGGTGTTCGGCGACAATATCGAAGATGCCATGGGGCACATCCGGTTCCTGATCTTCTACCTGCTGTGTGCCGCAGCCGGCGCGTTGGCCCACGGCTTGCTGGACCCGCGGTCCGACGCGCCGCTGATCGGCGCTTCGGGCGCGGTGGCCGGTGTCGTCGCCGCCTATCTGATCCTGCATCCGCGGGTGCGCGTCTGGGTGCTCGTTCTCGGCCGTATTCCCCTGCCCCTACCGGCCTTCATTCCGCTGGCCCTGTGGGTCGTCTATCAGCTCGTCATGTTGGTCGTCGATGGCGATGGCACCGTCTCCTGGGCCGCCCATATCGGTGGAATCATCGCCGGCGCGCTTCTGGTCCTTGTCTTGAAACGCCGCAATGTGCCCCTGTTCGACCGAAAGATTGTCTCGCCGAGAGCCGTCGTCCATAAAAAGGCCACAGCGAAAACGACCTCGGGGCCCTGGGGCCGGTAGACGCGTCGCCGCGTCGCATCCCGAATCCGGCGCCCCGGCACAAACGCGATTGACGCAAACGGTGGGTTACAGATATGTGACAACCACATACATGGCGAAGTCACGGTTTCGCACGGGGGAATTGAAACTTGGCGGCGTTCATGTCGTTTTCCAGCCACCATGGAACAATTGGGATGTGCAGATATCCGCCTGCAGATTGAGAAAGGTAAACGAATGAAAGTTCTGGTACCCGTAAAGCGGGTCGTTGACTACAACGTCAAGATCCGCGTCAGGCCGGACGGCTCCGGTGTCGAACTGGCCAACGTCAAGATGTCGATGAACCCGTTTGACGAAATTTCCGTCGAGGAAGCCATTCGCCTCAAGGAAGCCGGCAAGGTCGAGGAAATCGTCGCCGTCTCCATCGGCCCGGCCAAGGCCGAGGAAACGATCCGCACGGCGCTGGCCATGGGCGCTGATCGCGGCATTCTCGTCCAGACCGACGATCTTGTCGAGCCTCTGGCCGTCGCCAAGATCCTCAAGGCGATTATCGAAGAGGAAAAGCCCGAACTCGTCATCGTCGGCAAACAGGCAATCGACGACGATTCCAACCAGACCGGACAGATGCTGGCCGCCCTGCTCGGCTGGTCGCAGGGAACCTTCGCCTCCGATGTCGAGATCGGCGATGGCGTCGCCGCCGTCACCCGCGAGGTGGATGGCGGTCTGCAGACCGTCGAAATCACCCTGCCTGCGGTCGTCACCACGGATCTGCGGCTCAATGAGCCGCGCTATGCCTCGCTGCCCAACATCATGAAGGCCAAGAAGAAGCCGCTCGACAAGAAAACCACGGCCGATTACGGCGTCGACACCGCGCCGCGCCTCAAGGTCGTCACCACTGAGGAGCCGGAAGGCCGCAAGGCCGGCGTCAAGGTCGACAGCGTCGCGGAACTGGTCGACAAGCTCAAGAACGAAGCCGGCGTGCTTTAGAAAGGGACAGAATCATGACAACTCTCCTTCTTGCAGAACATGACAACACCGCCCTTTCCGATCAGACCGCGAAGGCCCTGTCCGCGGCAAAGGCCATCGGCGGCGACGTTCACATCCTCGTTGCCGGCAAGGACGCCCAGGCCGTCGCCGATGCCGCCGCCGGGCTGGACGGCGTTTCCAAGGTGCTGCTGGCCGAAGCCGACGAACTGGCGGTCAATCTGGCCGAACCGACGGCGGCGCTGATTGTCTCCCTGGCTGAGGGCTATGATACGATCGTGGCCGCGGCGACCACCAACGGCAAGAACATCATGCCGCGCGTCGCCGCCCTGCTTGACGTCATGCAGGTCTCCGACATCACCGAGGTGCTGTCCGCCGACACGTTCAAGCGCCCGATCTATGCCGGCAATGCCATCCAGACCGTGCAGGCGACGGATTCCAAGAAGGTGATCACCGTGCGCACCGCCGGGTTCGATGCCGCCGGCGGCGGCGGGTCAGCACCGGTCGAGACCGTCGGCACCGCCGGCGATCCGGGCCTGTCGAAATTCCTCGAGGCGAAGCTCTCCGACAATGACCGGCCGGAACTGACCTCGGCCCGGATCATCATCTCCGGCGGCCGGGCACTCGGTTCGGCGGAAAAGTTCGAGGAGGTCATCCTGCCTCTCGCCGACAAGCTGGGCGCCGCCGTCGGCGCCTCGCGCGCCGCGGTCGATGCCGGCTATGCGCCGAATGACTGGCAGGTCGGCCAGACCGGCAAGGTGGTGGCGCCCGATCTCTACATCGCCTGCGGCATATCCGGCGCCATCCAGCACCTGGCGGGCATGAAGGATTCCAAGGTGATCGTGGCGATCAACAAGGACGACGAGGCGCCGATCTTCCAGGTCGCCGATTACGGCCTCGTCGCCGACCTGTTCGACGTGCTGCCGGAATTCGAAAAGGCGCTCTGACGCGATACGCGCCAGACCACCGGTGAGTCGGTCTTCGCGGGCGCAAGGATTCTGAATCAATTTATTGGCCGGGCTGGACGTTGTCAGCCCGGCCCACTAGTTTGTGCGCGTATCTGCCAGATGACGGAATGAATGCCATGGCCAACGCGATCAAATCTGTTGGAATCATCGGTGTCGGCCAGATGGGCGGCGGCATCGCCCATGTCTGCGCCGTCGCCGGCTATGATGTCCTGGTGCATGACGTCTCAGAGGAACGCATCAAGGACGGCATCGCCACCATCAATGGCAACATGGCACGTCAGGTTTCCGCCGGCCATCTGAGCGAGGCCGACCGCGACGCGGCCCAGGCGAGGATTTCGCCGGCCCTGGCGATCGAGGATCTTGCCGCCGTCGATCTGGTCATCGAGGCGGCGACCGAGGACGAAACGGTCAAGCGCAAGATCTTTGCCAATCTGTGCCCGCTTCTCAATCCGGAAGCCATTGTCGCCACCGACACCTCGTCGATCTCGATCACCCGGCTCGCCTCCGCCACCGACCGGCCCGAACGTTTCATCGGCATTCATTTCATGAATCCGGTTCCGGTGATGAACCTTGTCGAACTGGTGCGCGGCATCGCCACGGAGGACGTCACCTTCGAGACCGCCAGGACCTTTATCACCTCGCTCGGCAAGACCATCACGGTCGCCGAGGATTTCCCCGCCTTCATCGTCAACCGCATCCTGCTGCCGATGATCAATGAGGCGATCTACACGCTCTATGAGGGCGTCGGCTCGGTCGAGGCAATCGACACGGCGATGAAAATGGGCGCCAACCATCCGATCGGCCCGCTGCAGCTTGCCGATTTCATCGGCCTCGACACCTGCCTGTCGATCATGCAGGTGCTCTATGACGGGCTGGCGGATTCGAAATACCGGCCCTGCCCTCTGCTGGTGAAATATGTCGAGGCCGGATGGCTCGGCCGCAAGACCGGCCGCGGTTTCTATGACTATCGCGGTGACGAGCCGATCCCCACACGGTAGGCTGCGGCCGAAGGGAGGCAAGACAGAATGCGCGTATTGCTGATCTGGCCGAAATTTCCGATGACCTTCTGGTCGTTCGAGGGGGTTCTGGAACTGGCCGGCAAGAAGTCCTATATGCCGCCGCTCGGGCTGCTGACGGTCGCCGGCATTCTGCCCCAGGACTGGTCGTTCCGCCTTGTCGACCGCAACGCCCACACGCTGCGCGAGGAGGATTGGAACTGGGCCGATATCGTGATGCTTTCCGCCATGATCGTCCAGCAGGACGATTTCGCCGCCATGATCCGCGAGGCGAAATCGCGCGGAAAGCCGGTTGCCGTCGGCGGACCCTATGTCACCTCGGTTCCGCAGGACGCGGAAGCCGCGGGTGCCGATTACATCGTCCTCGATGAGGGCGAGATCACCATTCCGCCCTTTGTCGAAGCGTTCATGGAACGCAAGGACTGGATCCGCGCAGGCGATGAGCCGGCCCTGCGGTTCAGCGCCGTCGGCAAGAAACCCGACGTCACCACGACGCCGACACCGCGCTTCGACCTGGTCGACTTCAGCGCCTATGATTCTATGCCGGTGCAATATTCGCGCGGCTGCCCCTTCCTGTGCGAATTCTGCGACATCATCAATCTCTACGGGCGCAAGCCGCGAACCAAACACACCGACCAGTTCCTGGCCGAACTCGAAAGCCTCTACCAACTCGGCTGGCAGGGTTCGGTGTTCCTCGTCGACGACAATTTCATTGGCAACAAGAAGAACGTCAAGGCGCTGCTGGCCGAGCTCAAACCCTGGCTGATGGCCAGGAACCGGCCGTTCTTGCTGACGACGGAGGCTTCGATCGATCTGGCCTCCGATGACGATCTCATCGAACAGATGCTCCAGAGCAATATCGGTTCGGTGTTCATCGGCATCGAGACACCGGATGTCGATAGCCTCGCCTTGACCAGAAAACACCAGAACAACCGCCATCCGATGATGGACGATATCCGCAAATTGCAGCAGGCCGGCATGCATGTGATGGCCGGCTTCATCATCGGGTTCGACAATGAAAAGCCCGGCGCGGGTGAACGCATCGTCCGCTTCGTGGAGGAGTGCAATATCAGCCTGGCGCTGCTATCGATGCTGCAGGTCCTGCCCAATACCGGCCTGTGGACGCGGCTTGAGCGCGAGGGGCGCCTCGGCACCGATATCGGAACGATCAACCAGACCTCGACATTGAATTTCCTGCCGACACGGCCGGCGGCCGAGATCGTCGAGGAATATCTCGATGCCTATCAGAAACTCTACGACCCGGTCCGCTATATCGAGAGGGCTCACCGTCTGTTCCTGGAACTGGGCACACCGGAGCTGGACCGGGCGGAACGAAACGCGCTCGTTCCGCCGCCGCCCTTGAGGGCGCGGATCCGGCGAAGCTTGCGGGCGATCAGGCTGCTGCCCAGCACGGTGACCGCACCCTTCAAGGTAATCTGGCGGCAGGGCGTGGTCCGTCCGTCCAGATCGGTGTTCTGGCGACGGATGTTTTCGATCATCCGGCACCGGCCCCGGTCCTTCGGCTTCTACGCAACGGTGTGCGCGCATAATGAGCATTTTCTGCGGATTCGGGACGCGCTGCGCCAGTCCGTGCGGTCGGAACTGCCCTCCCTGCCGACCGAGGTCTACGTTCCTCCGGAGCGCAAGGAAGAAGATTCGAAACGCCGCAAACCGGTATTCGCCAGCCACCTCGCCAATGAGAGCGAAGGACTCAAGGGGCCGGCAGAACCAGCAGCGCCCTGACATAGTTGAGGACTGGCTTGTTGCTTTCCAGCCTTCCGCCGGCCTCCAGCACGGCCAGGCGGGCCACACCGTCGCGGCCGGCGATGGAAACGACCAGCGGCGGATAATCGCCGTCCACCCTCGACGCCGCCTGAACGGTCTCCAGCAGTTTTTCGACCTCCATCTCCCATTGGTCCTGCCCGTATCGGACCGTGAAGATACCGTCGGCGACATAGAGAGTGGGGTCAGGATAGCTCGGGTCATCGGCAATCGCCGGAGGCATGCCCAGTTCGACAACGCCCGACAGGACCGTCGCCTGCGGAACATCCAGCGTGATCCGGCCGGTCGAGCGAAAATAGACAAGGGTCTTGTCGACGGGTCTGTCATTGCGCCGGTAGTGCCTGAATTTCAGAACCGAATTCACATCGCTGGCGCTGGCATGGCGGTCTGCACCGTCGAACGGGTCGTTCGCGTGACCGGCAAATATCGGGGCCAGGAGTTCGAGCCGGCGGTGCTTTGAAAGAAACAGCACGATCGAGTACCCGTCGCCGGAGGCTTCGGCATCGATCGTGTCGGGGATGACCAGTTTCCCGTCCTGGAAATAGCCTTCGGCCTGCATCAGTGCCGTCAATCGCGACAATTGGCTGTCGATCGACACCGATCCGGCGCCCCATGGCCCGAGCGATGTGGCGATCAGCAGGATACCGAGCGATCCGAGCACGATGCGCGGCTGGATCGAACGCGACCGGATCACGAACCAGACAATGAGGAAGGCCACCCACAGGCCAAGCGCAACCAGACCGTAGCGCTCCGGCGTCACGCCGTAATCGGAAATCCGGCGCCATGTCCCGATCGCCAGCAGACCAAGCGGCACGATCAGAAACAGAAACCAGTTTTTGTTGAAGAACCGTACAAGGGCCGAGCCGCCCGCACGCCAGGGCAAGGCGATCAACCAGATGGCCGCACCGCCGAGGGAGAAGATCAGCACCATGATGCCGACCTGCCCCTTGGGCAGCTCCCAATCGATCAGCATCTTGACCGCATAGAGATGCAGGATGACGACGTAGATCAGTGCCAGCGGCACCAGAAGATAGTTCAGCAGCAATAGCGGGCCGGTGACCAGCAGGCCCGACTGACGGTCTGGACGGAACGGTTCGGAGAGGTTCTGCGAAACCATCGACAGCCCGTATACGGCGCCGATCAGCGCAAAGCCCGTTGCCCAGATATGCGGATAGATATCGGGATCGAAATCGACACCGAACAGATATTCGATGCTTGCCACGATTGCCGACAGACCGCCGCCGAACACCATGACGACCAGCCCCGACAGGATAATCGCCAGCGCCAGCCGCGCATTGAACATCCAGATCGCATTGTCATCATTGTCGCCGCGCGTATATCCGGCGACCATGACCAGCAGCACCAGGCCCGGCAGCAGAAACTCGAACTGCAGGTCCAGCGGCCGAAAGAACCAGCACACGCCGCCAAGGATCGCCGCGGCAAGGACAGCCAGGGCCGACCCCGAAAGGCGGCTCCAGTCCCGGCTCTCGGCGTAAAGATGAGCTGCACCGGCGGCCAGGAAACCGCATATCAGCCCGTCATAGACCTGCTGGCTGCGGTCGGGACTCATCGGATAGATGTCGGCGATATCCAGATTGAGAATGACGGTGCCGGCCAGGCAGATCAGGACCGGAACCGGGAAACGGGCGACGGTTTGCCACAAATCCGGTAGGGCGCGTCCCATGCGTTCAACGATTGTCATGGTGTCTCCGAATCAGGTTCAGGACTTGCCGCCCGCCAATGGCGAGACGGGCAGATCGCATATGCCCTCATTGGGGCCACAAAACGACTGGGCCACAAAATGCCGGGGATGTCTCACGCACTGGCCATACGGGCTCCGGCAAGAAAACCCTCCAGCCGGTCGAGCGCCGTCTCCAGAGCTGTCATCGACCCGGCATGGCAAAGCCGCACCATGCCTTCACCGCCCTCGCCGAAGGCGACGCCGGGGGCGAAACCGACCCTTGCCGTCAGCGCCGCGTCGCGGCAGAACGCCACACTGTCGGCAGTTTGCGGCGACGCGAACATCGTATAGAACCCGCCCTCGCTCGGGATCACCGAAACGCCGTCCATGCCGGCCAGCCGCCCGGCGACAAATTCCTTTGCCTTCATGCAGTGGGTGCGCAATCCGGCGACGACGGCATCCCCGTAGTCGAGCGCGTGCACACCGGCCATCTGAATGAATCCGGGAGATCCCGAAATAGTGAACTGCGAGAGTTTTTCGAATGAATCGTGAAACCGCGCCGGATAGACCATCCAGCCGAGCCGCCAGCCGGTCATCGACCAGGCCTTGGAAAAGGAGTTGAGAACGAACACCGAATCATCTTCCGCGGCAAGGCTCAAAAGGGTCGACCCGGTCTCGCTTTCGAAACTCAGCCGCTGATAGACCTCATCCGACAGGATGGCGACGCCGATGCGCCGTGACAGCGTCAGCAGGTCGCGCGCCTGGTCCGGCGCGATCGTCCATCCGGTCGGATTGGACGGCGATGCGAAATAGATCAGTCTCGTCCTGTCATCGCACAGCGCCTCGATCCGCTCCAGATCCATGCGGTACTGCCCGCCCTGCAGCAGCAGCGGAACCTCACGCACCTCGCCTCCGACCAGCCGGACCGCGCGATCGATATTCGGCCAGCACGGGGTGACCAGGATCGCATTGTCACCGGTATCCATCAGCGCCCGCGTTATCATCGTGGCGGCATGCATGCCCGAATTGGTCACGCAGATCCGCTCATCGGCGATCTGCGTGCGGTAGAGGCGCTGATAATAGTCAACGACGCTCTGTCGCAGGCGCGGCAGGCCGCGATTGGGCGTATAGAAGGTCTGTCCCGATTGCATCGCATCGCACGCCGCGCGGATGATCGCATCATCGGTGGGAAATCCGCTTTCCCCGAGCCACAGCGGAATGATGCCATCGACCTGCCGGCCAACGCGCACGACATCGATAATGGGAGAATCCTCAAGCGCCTCAACGAGAGAACCCGGTTGCACCCTGTTGGGCACGATGGACTCGGACATGTTCCGCGTAATCCTCCTGATGTCATGCGGTGCCGATGCGATAATCGCGTCGGAAAACCAAACATATTCGTGGATATGAGGGCCGGGAGCGTCAAGGCTCCGATATTTCATTCCAACCCTGCTTATCACGGCGGGGCGGTTTCGATCCATCCCAGGCTGTAGCGACCATTGACAAGCCTCGCCAACCTGATTTAAATAGCCACATGGCTATATATCATCAAGGCCCCCGAGAGCACGACCAATGAGCGACGCAACCCATGCTATCGTCGTCCGGCGTGCCATCGCGATGCCGCCGGAGCAGGTGTTTGCAGCGTTCCGGCAGGCCGATGCGCTGACCCGGTGGTTTTCGCCACATCCCGATATTGCGGTTGAAATCGTAACATTCGAATTCACGCCGGAAGGGACATTCCGCTTCCGCTTCACTTATCCGGATGGCCGCCAGAGCGTTGTCAGAGGCGTCTACCGGTCCATCACGCCCGACCGTGAGCTTGTCTTTTCCTGGGTCTGGGAAGCGCCGGACCGTCACGCCGGGATCGATACCGAGGTCACGGTCTCCTTCACTGCACAGGGACCGGGAACCGAGATCACCGTGACCCACCGGCGCCTGCCGGATGCAGCCTCGAAGGACAGATACGCGGACGGCTGGAACGCCCAGCTCGACAGGCTGCTGTCCTATCTGTCGGCCACCGCAACACATTTGAAGCAACCGGAAAGGAAATCACCATGACCGACACGCCCAGACAGATCCGGAAGTTCTACGACAGGACCATGGCCCGGGCGCCGGAAGCCGTGAAGACATTCTACGTGGCGCTCAGTGAAGAAAACAGCGAGAAACTTCGCTCCGTTCTGACCGATGACTTCACGTTCAAAAGCCCGCTGGCCGAGTTCGACACACCGGAGGGTTATGTGTCGATGGTCAGCAAGTTCGGCGGCTGGGTGGAAACCTCGCAGTTTCTCGTCGACGGGAACCATGTCGCCCACACCTTCGTCTACCACATGACCGCGCCCGGCAAGGCCGACATCCCGGTCTGCGAGGTCTTTGAGCTGGAAAACGGCCTGATCCGGTCCTCGCGGGCCTATAACAACGCTGCCGATTTTCCGGCGGCAAACGGCTGATCACGCTCAGGCGGGCATCGGGTCCGGACGCATTTCACGGTGCGTTGCCCGGTGCCCGCGGCGATCGAATGCCGGATTTTCCGCGCCGGTTAGAACTCCGTTAACCCTTGTTGCGCATCCTCGCGCCCATTGGTCGTGTCCAAAAAACACTGAACAAATCTGACGCACACCAACATCACCTGACGCATTCGGCATTGCCGGCAAAATGAATTTGCCCGTGCCGCCGGGCGCCCCGGCGCCGAAGATCAGGACTTTGCGAATACAGTCTCACCTTGGGGAGAAATGATCGAAACGCCATGCGGATTCGACAGTAATGTCGGTTTGCGTGGCAAACCAGGATGGGACGTTATGCACAATTCAGACAACAATCAGGATCTTCACGGCCGCATGAGATTCATGGGGCTCGACGCCGAGCGCGCCGAACGGATTCGAAAACTGCAACCGGTCGTCGAACGGGAACTGCCGGCCGGCCTCGACAAATTCTACGACACGGTCCGCAGCACGCCCGAGGTCAGCCGGTTCTTTTCGGCCGAAACCGACATCGAGCGGGCGAAGAATGCCCAGATCGGCCACTGGAGCGCCATATCAAGCGGCCGTTTCGACGAAAAATATGCGTCACAGGTGCGCACCATCGGCTCTGTCCATTCCGATATCGGCCTGGAGCCGAGATGGTATATTGGCGGTTATGCGCTGATCGTCGAACACCTGATCGAGACGGCCGTGGCCGAGCACTGGCCCGGCGGATTGCTTGCCAGGAAGAACAGGCTGGACGCCGATGCGTTCGGCGGCGCGCTGGCGGCGCTGATCAAGGCCGTGCTGCTGGACATGGATATCGCCATCTCCGTCTATCTCGAGCAGGAAGCGGAAAAGGCACGGCAGAAGGTCATGCGCGAGACGATCGCCGACGAGCGCAAGCTTGTATCCGATACCTTTGCCACGGCCATGTCGCATCTGGCCCGGAAAAACCTCTGCCACCGGATCGATGACATGCTTCCCGAGGCCTATGAGGCTCTCAAAGCCGATTTCAACAGCTCGGTCGAAGCCCTTCAGGCCGCCCTGCTGCAGGTCGGCGACAATGTCGAATCCATCCAGGGCGGTGCCGCCGAAATCCGTTCCTCATCGGATGAACTGTCGAAGCGCACCGAACAGCAGGCCGCATCGGTCGAGGAAACGGCGGCAGCCGTCGAGGAAATCACGGAGACCGTGAAATCCGCCGCGCAGCGCGCAGAGGAGGCCGGCGAACTGGTGAGGAAGACCAAGGCCGGCGCCGAACATTCCGGCGAGGTGGTCCAGAAGGCCGTTTCGGCCATGAAGGACATCGAAACCTCGGCCGAACAGATCTCCAGCATTATCGATGTCATCGACAATATCGCGTTTCAGACCAACCTTTTGGCCCTCAATGCCGGCGTCGAGGCGGCGCGCGCCGGAGAGGCCGGAAAGGGGTTTGCGGTTGTGGCCCAGGAAGTCCGCGAACTGGCGCAGCGTTCGGCCAAGGCGGCGCAGGAGATCACGCAGCTGATCAACAAGTCCGGCGAGCAGGTCAAATCCGGCGTTGCGCTGGTCAACGAGACCGGAACCTCGCTCGACACGATCATCGACGAAATGCTCGATATCAGTCAGCACGTTACATCGATCATCGAGACGGCCCGCGAACAATCGGCGGGGCTGGAGGAGATCAACCAGGCGGTAGCGTCCATCGACCAGGGAACCCAGCAGAACGCCGCCATGGTGCAGGAAACCACTGCCGTCAGCCATACGCTTGCCGGCGGGGCGGACGCCCTGACCGGCCTGCTGCGGCAGTTCAGGCTGGGCGACCATGACGGCGGTGCACGGGTGGAACAGGACGTGGCTCCGGCGGCGGTGCCGGCCAAGGCGGACCCGCTTTCCACCCCCGCAGCCGCCGATAAGGCCGGCGCGGCATTTACGACCCACGGAAACGCCGCGGTCAATGTGAACCAATGGAGTGAATTCTAGGCCGCGGTGATCGCAGGACCTTCATGCCGGAGGCCAGCCTGCGCTGCAGGCTGGCCTCGTTTATCTTTGACCGGCACATGGGCAAGGCGGATGGCTTTGTCCGAATGACCGCTCGTCTGCGGCATCCTTCAGGGTCAGCCATTTTTCAGCGACATCAGAAATAAATTTCAACAAACGAAATAAATATTGACGCATTCGCTCCTCTGCCATAAATTGCACGCACTGAAATTAATTGCAAACCTCGGCAAGGTGAAGATAGGGGTCAGGGTTCGCAGCGACATTTCAGATACTCTAGGAGGAGATTGAAATGAGACTCACTTTGACCGGCCTTGCGGCCACGGTTACCCTCTCGGTTGCGACCCTTGCCGGCGCCACCGCTGCATCGGCACAAAGCAAATTCGCCTGCGAACCCGGCGAAACCTACATCATGAACGTCATGGTCTCGGCGCACCCCTATTGGGTCCCGGTCTATGAAGGCTTCAAACAGGCGGCAGAGGCCATGGGATGCGAGACCATTTTTTCCGGCACCCCGGAATATGACATCACCAAGCAGATCGCCTCGTTCGAACAGGATCTGGTCAAGGCCCCGGCCGGTTTCCTGATGCACCCGATGCAGGCCGATCCGTTCATCGAACCGATCAACCGGGCCATCGAAAGCGGCAGCGTCGTCGTCACGTTTGCGGCCGATTCACCGAAATCCAACCGCACCGGCTACATCACCTCGGACAATCTTGCCGAAGCCAAATTCGCCGCCGAGGAAATCGCCAAACAGCTTGGCGGCAAGGGCGAATATGCGGTGCTGGAAAATCCCGGCCAGTCCAACCACGACCTCAGGGTTACCGCCTTCATCGCCTATCTTGGCGAACACTATCCCGACATGAAACTGGTCGGCCGCCAGGCCACCAACCAGGACGCCAACAAGGCCTATTCGGCGGTCAGCGCCATGCTGCAGGCCAATCCGGATCTCGGTGCGATGTGGATTCCGGAAGCGAGCTCGGCGGAAGGCGCTGTTGCCGCCATTCTCGAGGCCAAGGCGGACGTGATCGTCATGCATGCCGATGTGACCCCCACCACGCTGGAACACATCAAGGAGGGCAACGTCCATATGGCGCTGAACCCCAACCAGGGCATGCAGGGCTATATGGGTTTCATCATGACCTTCATGGCCGCCCATCCGGACCTGATCGACCCGTTCAACGATTACAAGCGCTCCGGCTTCAACCCGATGCAGGTTCCCTTTGTCGACAACGGTTTCTCGGTCATCACCAAGGCCAATGCTGAGGATTTCGACCTCGGCAAATATATGGAAGGCCGCTGACCGGCTTTTCGCGGCAAATCGGGTCTGCCTCCCATGGCGGGCAGACCCGAAACGGCATCCTCACCCACCCCGCAACCGAGAGCGCATCATGACCGATGACGTCATCTTGAAGATCTGCGATGTCAGCAAATCGTTCGGCGCAATCCGGGCCCTGCGCAATGTCGACTTCGAACTGCGGCGCGGCGAGATCCATGCCATCGCCGGCGAGAACGGCGCCGGCAAATCGACCCTCATGAACATTGTCGACGGGATTCTCCAGCCCGACAGCGGCACGATCGTCTTCGACGGCAAGCCCGTGAAAATTACGTCGCCCACCATGGCCCAGGCTCTCGGCATCGGCTTTGTCCACCAGGAAATCGCCCTGTGTCCGGATGTCACGGTGGCCGAGAACATCTTCATGGCAACGACCAATGTCAGCACGTCGCTGCTGATGGACTACCGCGGTCTCCACCGGCGGGCCAAGGCGGTGTTCGCCGAACTGAGCGACATCGACCCGGCGATGCTCGTCCGCGATCTGTCGATCTCCCACCAGCAGCTTGTCGAGATCGCCAAGGCGCTGACCCTCGACTGCCGCATCCTGATCCTGGACGAACCGACAGCGGCGCTGACCGAAAGGGAGGCGCAGGTCCTTTTCCGCATCATGCGCAGCCTCGCCGACCAGGGAATCTCGATCATCTATATCTCGCACCGCATGGTCGAGATCTTCGACAATTGCGACCGGGTGTCGGTGTTCCGCGACGGGCAATATATCACCACCGAAAATGTCGTCGACATCACCCCGAGCGATGTGGTGAACAATATGGTCGGCCGCGTTATCGACAACCTCTATCCTCCCAAGCAGCGGGACGACGAGAAGACCGGCGAGGTGCTGCTGCGCGTCGACGGGCTGACCGCACCGGGCCGCTTCCGCAATGTTTCGTTCGACCTGCGCAAGGGCGAAATCCTCGGCATCGCAGGGCTGATCGGCTCGGGCCGCAGCGAGATCGTCAGGGGAATCTGCGCGCTCGAGGACGGTGTCACCGGCGACATCCGGCTCGGCGATGAGGAATTCGACATCCGCACCTACCGCGAGAGCATCGACAGGGGCGTGGTCTACCTTTCCGAGGACCGCAAGGGCGACGGCGTGTTCCTCGACATCTCCATCGCCTCAAACATCGCCGCACTCGATCTGGCGCAGGTCGCCGGCACCCTCGGGATCATCGACCCGAACCGCGAGAACCGGCAGGCCGAAACGATCGGCGCCAGCCTCGATCTCAAATATGGCCGGGTCACCGATCCGGTGTCATCGCTGAGCGGCGGCAACCAGCAGAAGGTGGCCATCGCCAAGATGCTGTCGGTCAACCCGCGCGTCATTTTCCTCGACGAGCCGACGCGCGGCGTCGATGTCGGCGCCAAGGCCGAGATTCACCGCATCCTGCGCAATCTCGCCCGCAAGGGGGTCGGCATTCTCGTCATCTCGTCGGAACTGCCGGAGCTGATCGGCGTCAGCGACCGGGCGCTGGTCATCTGTGAGGGCGAAATCGCCGGCGAGGTGAGCGGCGCGGCGATGACCGAGGAAAACATCATGCATCTGGCCTCGGGCGCCCAGAAGCTGGCCGGTTAGAAGGTGGAGAGCGACATGAACGATACGGCGGACCTTGCAACACGGGCGCAAGCCGATACATCGGCTAGCCCACTGGAATGGCTCAAGCGCCTTTTGAAGGCGCGGGAAACCGGCCTGATAGCGATCATTCTGCTGCTGTTCGTCGTCATGTCATTCGCCTCGCCCTATTTCCTGACCTGGGTCAATATGCGGGCCATGGTCATGGCCTTCGCGGTCGAGGGCATCGTCGTGGTCGGCATGACCATCCTGCTGATCTCCGGCGGCATCGACCTGTCGGTCGGCTCGGTCGTCGCGCTGGCCGGCGTCATTGCCGGCTGGCTGTTCCTCAACGGGATCGATCCCTGGGTGGCCTCCGCCATCGCCATTACCGCCTGCGCCGGTATCGGCTCGGCCATGGGGTTCTTCGTCACCCGCGTCGGGCTGCATCACTTCATCGTGTCGCTGGCCTTCATGGTGATTGCCCGCGGCATCTGCCTGCTGCTTACCGGCGGCCGGCCGCTCGGCCTGTTCACCCTGCCGCCGGAGTTCAAATTCATCGGCCAGGGCTCGGTCGGCGTGATCCCGGTCGTCATCATCATCTTCCTGGTGGTGATCATCGCATCCGATTTCATGCTGCGCCGCACGACACTGTTCCGCAAGGTGTTCTACACCGGCTCCAACGAGAAGGCCGCGGCCTATTCCGGCATCCGCACCAAGAAAGTGGTCTTTCTGACGACGACGCTGTGCTCGGCGCTCGCCGGATTCGCCGGCATCATCTATATGGCGCGCTTCGGATCGGCGCAGCCCACCTTCGGCCTCGGCATGGAGCTCAATGTCATCGCCGCGGCGGTGATCGGCGGCGCCAGCCTGACTGGCGGTTCCGGCACGATCCTCGGCGCCATTCTCGGCGCGGTGCTGCTGTCGGTCGTCTCCAGTTCGCTCGCCCTGCTGGATGTCTCCGTCTACTGGCAGGACATCATCCGTGGTGCGATCCTTCTGGCGGCGGTATCGTTCGACCACTATTTCAACAAGAAGCGCGGCTGAGCGCCGGACGATCTGGAGGGCACCCATGGCAACATCACAGGACAAGGACGATTTCGGGCTGATCCGGCAGATCTATTCGACCCTCGCTCTGCATTTCCTGGAAGGCAGGAAACAGTCCGAAATCGCCGAGATGCTCAACCTGTCGACGGCCAAGGTCAACCGGCTGATCAAACAGGGGCGCGAACTGGGCATGGTCAATATCACCATCACCAGCCCCTATCAGCGGCTTGTCGAACTGGAAGGCAGGCTCACGGAAAAATGGGCGCTCGAGACCGCCGTGGTGACGCCCACCGTCTCGGGCAATATCAAGACCACCCTGCAACAGGTCGGCACGGCGGCGGCGAACCTGCTTCTGGAAAATATCCGCGACGGCGACACCATCGCCATCACCGGCGGCAAGGGCGTCAGCGCCCTGGTCGACAATCTCCATGTCGACGAGGCAATTGACGTCACCGTCGTGCCGCTGACCGGCTGTGTCCAGGGCAAGCACTATACGGACGTCAACCATGTCGCCACGCAGCTTGCCGAACGGTTGGGCGGCAGGGCGATGCTGATCCACGCCCCGCTTTTTGCCGAAACCGAGGCCGAACGCGACATGCTGATGGCGATGCGCCAGATCCGCGAGGTTTTCGATCTCGCGCGACAAGCCAAGATCGCCCTTACCGGTGTCGGGTCGATCCTGGCGCCGGGCTCCAGCTATTACGACCTGCACCCGGTGTCGGCCGAGGACCGCTCGGCGCTGATCGATCGCGGCGCCACGGGCGAATTCGTCGCCCATCTGATCACCGAGGACGGAAGCCTGTGCGACGTGGAGTTCAATGACCGCCTGGTGGCGCTCGCGCCCGCCGAAGTGGCGGCCATCCCCAAGACCATCGGCATCGCCGCCGGCGAGGAGAAGGTCAAGCCGGTCCAGGCGGTCCTCAACGGGCGCTACCTGTCGGCCCTCGTCGTCGATGAAGCCACCGCCAACACCGCCCTCCATGAAACCCTCGAAACCGTGTGAGACCCATCCATGCTGACAAGAGAAATCGGGAAATCCGGCATCAAGGCCTCCGCAGTCGGGCTTGGGACCTGGGCCATCGGCGGCTGGATGTGGGGCGGCACCGACGAGGACTCCGCCATCAGCGCCATCCGGGCATCGCTTGACGAAGGCATTACGCTCATCGACACGGCGCCGGCCTACGGCATGGGCCGTTCGGAGGAGATCGTCGGCCGCGCCATTGCCGGACGCCGCGACGATGTCGTCCTGGCGACCAAATGCGGCCTGGTGTGGCACACCCAAAAGGGCAATCATTTCTTCGACCAGCAGGAGCGGCCGGTGCACCGCCACCTCGGTGCCGACAGCATCGCCCACGAGGTCGAGCAGAGCCTGCGGCGGCTCGGCACCGACTATATCGATCTCTACATCACCCACTGGCAGGACCCGACGACTCCGGTCGACGAAACGATGGAGGCGCTGACCCGCCTGAAGGCCAAGGGCAAGATCCGCGCCATCGGCGCCTCCAACACCGGCGTCGACGATGTCGAAGCCTATGTGGCGGCCGGTCAGCTCGACAGCCTGCAGGAAGAATACAGCATGGTGAAACGCGATATCGAGGACACCCTTCTGCCGGTCTGCGCTGATCACGGCATCTCCATGCTCAGCTACTCGTCGCTGGCACTGGGGCTACTGACCGGCAGGATCGGCCCGGAGCGCACCTTCGAGGGCGACGATCTGCGCAAGGACAATCCCGGCTTTTCGATCCGCAACCGCGAAAAGATCGCGGCGCTGATGGCCGATATCGAACCGGTCTGCGAGGCCCATAAGGCTTCGAAGGCCCAGATCGTTATCGCCTGGACCCTGCAGCAGCCCGGCATCGATTTCTCGCTGTGCGGCGCGCGCAATCCGGCGCAGGCCCGCGAAAACGCCGCGGCCGGCCGCATCACGCTTTCACCTGGCGACATCGCGCGTATCGATGCCGCCGCCGCAACACATCTGACTGATTTGGACCGTTAACGAACGCCACAATTGAAGCATGCAAGGACGCCGGTGGCCATCACCGGTGAACGGGAGACCTATGCCCGAAGACCGGGACGCAAAATGGGCCAGAATCGCCGCCGCCAGCGCCTTCGACGTCGTCGTCGTGGGCGGCGGGATCAACGGCATCGGCACGTTTCGCGACCTGTCGATGCAGGGTCTGCGCGTGCTCCTGGTGGAAAAGAACGACTTCTGCTCGGGCTGCAGCGCCGCGCCGTCGCGGATGATCCATGGCGGCCTGCGCTATCTGGAAAACGGCGAATTCGAACTGGTGCGCGAATCTCTGTTCGAACGCGACGCGCTGTTGCGCAACGCCCCGCACATGGTGCGCCCGCTGCCGACGACCGTTCCGATCCGCGGCATCTTCTCCGGCGTTTTCAACAGCGTAGCGACCCTGTTGCATCTGCGGTCGCGGCCGGCGGCCCGCGGGGCGCTGACAATCAAGATCGGCCTGATGCTCTATGACTGGGTCACCCGCCGCCGGCGAATGCTGCCGAGGCATGTGTTTCGCGGCGCCCGCTCAACCCGGCGGGCCTGGCCGGCCCTGCATCCGGACACCCGGTTTTCCGCCACCTACTACGACGCCTGGATCAGCCATCCCGAAAGGCTGGGGCTTGAACTGCTGGATGATGCCGAAGCGGAGAATTCCGGCGCCATCGCGCTCAATTACAGCACTCTCGAATCCGGTCCGGACGGCGTCCTGACCCTGACGGACCGTGAGACCGGCGCCACCTGTCCGGTTCTTGCCCACGCCATCGTCAACGCCACCGGCGCCTGGGTCGACCGGACGGCCGCCGAACTGCCTGGCGATTACGACGCCGCGACACCGATGGTCGAGGGCACCAAGGGCTCGCATCTGGTCATTGACAATGCCGAACTCAAAGAGGCCCTGGGCGGCCACATGATCTACTACGAAAACTCCGACGGGCGCGTTTGCATCCTTTTTCCCTATCTTGCGAATGTGCTTGTCGGAGCGACTGATATCCGGGTGACGCAGCCGGGCAGAACGCGCTGCGAGGACGAGGAGACATCCTATATCCTCCAGTCGCTCGGCCGCGTTTTCCCGGATATCAGCATCCATCGCGACGACATCGTCTTCACCTTCAGCGGCATCCGCCCGCTACCGAAAAGCGCCTATGAATTCACCGGGCGCATTTCACGCGGTCATTTCGTCAGAACCTTCGACGGCCCGGTGCCGCAATTCTGCATGGTCGGCGGAAAATGGACCACGTTCCGCGCCTTCGCGGCGCAGACGACGGATGACGTGCTGGCCGCCCTGGACAAACCGCGGCTGCGCGAGACCTCGGACACGCCGATCGGCGGCGGCCACGACTATCCCCGCGATACTGCACGCTGGATCCGCGAAACCTGTCAGGATTTCGATGTCACAACGGCGCGCGCAGCCCATATGCTGGACCATTACGGCTCCCGGGCACGGGCTGTCCTTAAGATCTGCCGGGACGCCGCAAACGATGCGCCCCTCCTGCCGGACTGCCCCTACACGGAGGCCGAAATCGGCTATCTGATCGATCATGAACGCGTCATGCACCTGTCGGATATTATCCTGCGGCGCACCGATCTGGCGATCAACGGCGCAGTGTCCACGGCGATCATCGCCCGCGTGGCCGACATCGCCGCCGATCGGCTCGGCTGGGATACCGCGCGCAGAACGCAGGAGATTGCCGCCCTGACAACGGAACTCGATGATTATCACGGCGTCTCAGGCGCGATGCTTGAACGCCGCACAACACGAAAGGACAAAAAATGCGCATAAGCCAGAAAGCCCGAATGAACCGGATGTTTACGAATGGCGGATGCCTGGATGTCGCCATCGATCACGGCGTCTGCAACGAGCCGAGCTTCCTGGTCGGGCTCGAGGATATGGCGGGCGTCGTCGACACGCTGATTGGTGCCGGACCCGATGCAATCCAGATGACATATGGTCAGGCCGATCTGCTGCAGGCGCGACCGGAAAGGGACAAACCGGCGCTGGTGATGCGCATCGACATGGGCAATCCCTATAATGACCGGCGTCATCGCCACATGTGGTCGATGCTGCAGAACGCCGAGGAACCGATCATCGGCGCGCTGGAGATGGATGCGGCCTGCGTTGTCGTCAACCTGTTCATGCTGCCGGACGAGCCGGACCTGTTCCGTCAGTGCGTCGGCAATATCAGCCGCGTCCGCGCCGCCTGCCACAGCTACGGCATGCCGCTGATGATCGAGCCGCTGGTCATGCTGCCCAACGAGGCGCGCGGCGGCTACCAGGTCGACGGCGATGCCGACAAGATCGTTGCCCTGGTTCGCCTGGCCGGCGAAATGGGTGCCGACATCATCAAGGCCGACCCGACCGACGACCCCGATGCGTTCCACCGGGTGATCGAGGCCGCCCGCGTGCCGGTCCTGGTGCGCGGCGGCGGTAAGGAAGACCTCAAGACCGTGCTGGTGAAATCAGCCGCCCTTCTGGCCCAGGGCGCGAAGGGGCTGGTCTATGGCCGCAATATCTATCAGCATGACAATCCGAAAGCCGTCGTCGCGGCGCTGATGGCGATGATCCACAATGGCGCATCGGGCGAGGAGGCGTGGGAGATATATAATCGTGGCTGACGCACGCTACCTGCTGGGCCTCGACGCCGGCAACACGGTGATCAAGGCGGTGCTGTTCGACCTCGCCGGCCGGCAGGTCGCCCTGTCGGCGATGGACGGAAGCAGCGCCACGCCGCAACCCGGCCATGTCGAGCGCGACCTCGGCGAACTCTGGGAGAATGCCTGCCGGGTGATCCGCAACGTGATCGCAGAGGCGCACATCGATCCGGCGCAAATTGCCGCCATCGGCTGCGCCGGCCACGGCAATGGGCTTTACCTGCTGGACCGCCAGAATGCGCCGCTCCTCGGCATCCAGTCGCTCGACACCCGGGCGTCAAGCCTTGCACAGGATCTGGCCGGGCGCGTCGGCGACCGGCTGCACGGATTGTGTCTGCAAACGCCCTGGCCGGCCCAGACGCCGGCGCTTCTGGCCTGGGTCAGGCGCCACCGCCCCGAGCTCTATGCCCGCGCCGGAACACTTCTGCTGTGCAAGGATTTCGTCACGTTCAAACTGACCGGCGAGAAGGTCAGCGACATTTCCGACATGAGCGGCTGCGGCCTTCTGCGCATGCCGGAATGCGCCTATGATGACGCGCTCCTGACGCTCTATGGCCTCGAAGACGCGGCACCGCTCCTGCCCCGACTGATCGAACCGAACGCCATCGCCGGCCGCGTCAGCGACAGCGCCGCGGCGGCGACCGGTCTGAACCCCGGTACCCCGGTTGCCGGCGGGCTGTTCGACGTGGTGGCGAGCGCGCTCGGCTCCGGCGTCGTCAAGCCCGGACAGGCATCGATCATCGCCGGCACCTGGAGTATCAATCAGGTCCTGTCTGAGACACCGGTCGTCGATCCGAACATTTTCATGGTCTCCGGATTTGGCGATGGCCGCTTCGCCAACATCGAGGCGAGCGCCACGTCGGCAGCCAATCTGGAATGGTATGTGCGCGAATTCATCGAGCGCGGCGCCCATCACGACGACCCCTTCGGCCATTGCAATGCCCGTGTTGCGGCCGTGACCCCCTCAGCCGACGATCCGATCTACCACCCCTATCTTTACGGCTCCGGCCAGGGCGCCGACCGGCGCGCTGGTTTTTACGGGCTCGCCGGATGGCACGATGAGGGCCACATGCTCAGGGCTCTTTATGAGGGCGTGGTCTTCGAACACCGCCGCCATATCGAGCAATTGATGTCGGCCGGCGTCAATTTTGACGATGCGGTACTGTCCGGCGGCGGCGCACGCAGCCCGGTCTGGCCGCAGATATTCGCCGATTGCCTGGGCAGGACGATCAGCGTTTCACAATGCGAGGAAACCGGCGCGCTGGGCGCGGCCATCGTCGCCGGCCAGGCCGCCGGGCTGTTCGACAGCCTCGATGCGGGTGTTGCGCAGATGGCGGCCGCCGGCCGGACCTTCGCTCCGGACAGCAACATGAAGGCGCATTACGACCGCCGCTATCGCCTGTTCCTCGACCTGACCGCCGCTTTGGACGGTTTCTGGACAGCGCAGGCCAACACGAAGCACGGGAATTAAAACCATGAAAGCCGTCGGTTTCCTCAAATCGCTGCCGATCGATGACGCAGACAGCCTGTTCGACGTCGACCTGCCCAACCCGGCACCGCTGGCCGATGACCTTCTGGTCGAGATCGAAGCGATCTCGATCAACCCGGCCGATGCCAAGCGCCGCATACGCACGGCCGTCGACACGCCGCACGACACCCCGTTCATCCTTGGCTATGACGCGGTCGGGATCGTTCGCGAGACGGGGCCGTCCGTCTCCGGCTTCCAGCCCGGCGACCGGGTCTGGTATGCCGGCGACGCCAATCGACCCGGCTCCTACGCTGCACTGCAATGCGTCGATCACCGCATTGCCGGTCCGGCGCCGAAAACCGTCGCTCCGGAAAGCGCCGCGGCGCTGCCGCTGACCGCGCTGACCGCCTGGGAGATGCTGTTCGACCGTCTTCGCGTGCCGACCGACGAGACCCCGGCAAAGCTGCTGGTCATCGGCGGCGCCGGCGGCGTCGGATCGGTCACCATCCAGCTCGCACGCAAACTGACCGGTCTCGACATCATCGCCACCGCCAGCCGTCCCGAAACCGAAAAATGGTGCCTCGAGATGGGCGCCCACACGGTCGTGGACCATCGCAATCTGGTGGCCGGTATGCACGAGGCCGGGCATGAGACCGTCGATTACATCGTTCAATATGCCGATACCGCGCAGCATTGGCAGGCCATGTGCGAGCTCGTTGCACCACAGGGAACCATCGGCACCATTGTCGAGACCTCCGAAAAACTCGATATCTCGGCACTGCAGGGGAAATCCGCCGCCCTCGTCTGGGAACTGATGTTCACGCGGTCGCTGTTTCAGACCCCGGACATGCACAAACAGGGCCGGATCCTTGCGCGCATGGCGAGGCTCGTCGATGACGGGATCATCAAAACCACGGAGACGAAGGTGCTGCACGGGCTCAGCGCCGGAACGCTGAAGGAAGCTCACCGGCTGATCGAAACCGGCGCGATGATCGGCAAACTCGTGGTCCGGTTCTAAGATCGTCATGACGGCACCCGCGACCCTCGAAGGCCAGTATGACTATGTGATCGTCGGCGGCGGCACGGCTGGCTGTGTGCTGGCCAACCGGCTGAGCGCCGACCCGCGCGTCACGGTCCTTCTTCTCGAAGCCGGCGGCAGCGACAATTACCACTGGGTGCATATCCCCGTCGGCTATCTTTACTGCATCGGCAATCCGCGCACGGACTGGATGATGAAGACCGCCGGGGAACCCGGGCTGAACGGCCGTTCGCTGGTCTATCCGCGCGGCAAGGTGCTGGGCGGCTGCACCTCGGTGAACGGCATGATCTATATGCGCGGCCAGGCGCGGGACTATGATCGCTGGCGGCAGATGGGCAATACCGGCTGGGGCTGGGACGATGTGCTGCCCTATTTCCTGAAATCCGAGGATCACCATGGCGGACGCACCGCCATGCACGGCGCCGGCGGCGAATGGAAGGTCTCGACCCAGCGGCTGCGCTGGGACATCCTCGAGGCCTTTCAGGAGGCGGCCGCGGAGTTCGGCTATCCGCCGACCGACGACTTCAATGCCGGCACCAATGAGGGTTCCGGCTTTTTCGAGGTGAACCAGAAGAACGGCGTGCGCTGGAACGCCACCAAGGCCTTCCTGCGCCCCGCCATGAAACGCCCGAACCTGCGCGTCGTAACCCACGCCGTCACGGACCGCATCCTGCTGAAGGACAAGCGCGCCACCGGTGTCGTCTTCCGGCGCAAGGGCGGGCGGTTCGAGGCCCGGGCGAACCGCGAAATCCTGCTCGCCGCGGGCGCGATCAATTCCCCCAAGCTCCTCGAGCATTCCGGCATCGGCCGTGCCGATATGCTGAGCAGCCTCGGCATCGATCCGGTGCATGAAAGCCCAGGCGTCGGCGAAAACCTCCAGGATCATCTGCAGATCCGCACTGTCTTCAGGGTCAGCAATGCCAGGACGCTCAATGAAAGGGCCAACAGCCTGGCCGGCAAGCTCGGCATCGCCCTGCAATACGCGCTGACCCGCAGCGGACCGATGGCGATGGCGCCCAGCCAGCTCGGGCTGTTCACCAAAAGCGACGACGCCCTGGAAACGCCGGATCTCGAATACCATGTGCAGCCGCTGTCGACCGACCGGCTCGGCGACCCGCTGCACCGCTTTCCGGCGATCACCGTGTCGGTCTGCAATCTGCGCCCCGAAAGCACTGGCACCTGCCACATCACAACCCGCGAAACAGACCGGCAGCCCGATATCCGTCTCAATTATCTGAACGCCGAGCGCGACAGGCAGGTGGCGGTAACCGCTGTCCGCCAGGCCCGACGGATCATGACGGCCAGGTGCCTGGCCCATGTCCAGCCCGAGGAAATCCTGCCCGGCCCGGCCATCGAATCCGATACCGATCTGCTGCATGCCATAGGCGACATCGCCACGACGATCTTCCACCCGGTCGGCACCTGCAAAATGGGCACCGGCCCCGATGCCGTGGTCGATCCGGAACTGAGGCTTCACGGAATTGACGGGCTGCGCGTCGTCGACGCATCGATCATGCCGAAGATCGTCTCCGGCAACACCGCCTCGCCGGTCGTCATGATCGCCGAAAAGGCCGCCGACATGATCCGCTCAAGCCGCCTTTGATCCGGTTCGCCGTTCCATTCAACCCGAGCCCGTCAGGGGATGCGACCGGTATTGATCGCTTCCAGAAGCCCGTTCGGGTCGAGCGTGTGCGCGTCGACAATACCAGCCAGTCGGTTGCGGTAGAAAATCATCACCTGCGAACACATGCCCAGCAGTTCCGCCAGTTCGGTGGACCGCATCAGGATGATCTTGCCTTCGGCCTGCAGACCGCGAACCAGCGAAAACAGCTCCTGTTTGGCGCCGACATCGATGCCGCGGGTGGGATCGTCCAGCAGCACGACGTCCGGAGAGGTTTCCAGCCATTTGCCGACCACGATCTTTTGCTGATTGCCGCCGGACAGCTTGCCGACATCGACATCGGGCGACGGCGCACGAACCGCCAGATTCCGGATGACCCGCGATGCCCTCGCGCGCATCAGCGCATCGGTCACCGGCTGCCACCACCGTCCGTTGGAACCGATGGCGACATGCGAGGCGTTGACGGCAATGGACTGTTTGAGTGTCAGCCCTTCGCGCCGCCGATCCGCCGGAACGAGCGCAATTCCGCGGCCAGCCGCCTCATGCGGTGACGTCGGTGCCCTTTTTCCGTCAGGAAAGGCGATATGGGCACAGTCCGAGCGGCGACCGCCGAATAAAGCCGGAAGCAGCGATTCGGCGCCCGAACCGTCGAGCCCGGCAATGCCTGTCATTTGCCCGGGCAGAACCTCGAAACTGACATCCTTCGCACCGCCGGACACGTTGAGACCCTCAACCCGAAGGGAAGGACCGTCGAAATCGGTGCTCTCCGGCGCCGGCGGAAACAACTCGCCCGAACCGCGCCCGAGCATGCCCTCGATGACATCGGGGATCGAACAGGCCTCCTTCGGCCTGGTCCAGATCATTGCACCATTGCGCATCACGCTGATTGTGTCCGAGATCGCAAACACCTCTTCGAGGCGGTGCGACACATAGATGACCGTCACCCCCCTTGCGCACAATCTGCGGACGATGCCGAAAAGGCGTTCCGTTTCACGCTGGTTGAGCGCCGAATTCGGCTCGTCCAGCAGGATGATCCGCGGGCCGGCGATGACGACGCGAGCGATTTCCAGAAGCTGCCGGTCGGCGACCGGCAGGCCGCCGACGGGACCGTCGAGATCGACATCAAGACCGAGGTCTGCCAGCACGGGACGGGCCTTGGCCGCCATGGCGCCTCGCGACACGACGCCAAAACGCGAAATCTCGCGATTGATGAACAGATTGGCGAGCGCATCGCGCGTCGGCAACGTGCTCAGTTCCTGGAAGACGATGCCGATCCCGGCCCGGGAAGCCTCGAGCGGTCCCGACCACATGACGGTCCGCCCGTCCAGCCGCAGGGAGCCCGTATCGGGCGCCACCACGCCGGCGATGATTTTCATCAGCGTCGATTTGCCGGCGCCGTTCTCGCCGACAATCGCATGCACCGTTCCCGGCTGCACACTGAGGGAAACGCCGCCGAGGGCCTGGACACCGCCATAGCGCTTGGCGACGGCATCGACCTCCAGCACAAACGGGCCGGCAGCAGGCGCCTGATGCGCTGCTGCCGCCGCCGTTTTGAGGTCAGGCTCCGGCACTATTGGTTTTCGATTGGCTGCAACAGGCTCTTCCAATCCTTCAATGCGCCATTGAGCAGGGACTCGCGATAAAAGGCGATGGTGTCCTCTTCGCTTTGCGACATCGCCACGAGATCGGCGAAGGGCAGGTCCCTGAGATCATAGGGCTGGTCGACGGAATCCCTGGTGATGAACTCCTCGCCGGAATCGAAGAACTTTGCCTCGATTTCGGTCTGGCCGTTTTTGACGGCGTCGACCAGCATGACGACCGGCATATAGCCCTGCAACGTCTCCGACTGACCGACCAGCATGTAGACATTGCCCTTGTCCACCTGCTTCAGGTTCTCCGCTGTCGCATCGGCCCCGGCGGCGACCCAGCCATACCCCTCGGCCTCCTTGATCTGCCCGAGATTCGCCGGTCCGTTGGCGCACATGTCCAGCATGGCGATGGCGTCCGGATGGGTTCGCGCCAGCGACTCCCAGGCGGCATAGTTTTCCGTCGGCGCCAGCTTGACGTCGAACGGGCCGAGGACCTCGACATTCGGGGCGACGGACAGGACGCCGGCCCTGGTCCCGGCAACCCGATTCTCCAGCACCTCCAGTCCGGGGAAGCAATTGCCGATCAGCACCTTGCCCGATGCGCCGGACCCGCCGATCTTCTCGCCGATGAATTTGCCGAATTTGGTCCAGGTCGGGATCGTTCCTTCGCCGACAAATGGCCCGCGCATCCGGTCGCTGATCAGATTGAACTGGACGACCGGCGTTCCGGCTTCGACAATGTCATTGAGGGCCGGAACGATCGACTCGCTGATAATGGTCGTCGCAACACCGTCAACGCCGGATGCCACAAGGCTCTGCACGAGAGCGATCTGCGCTTCCGCGTCGACCGTGTCGGGCGCGGCGAGCTTGAGTTCTATGCCGAGGTCCTCGGCAGCGGCGCGCGCGCCGGCCCAGGTCCGTTCCTGAAACGAGTCGAGATGGTGATGGGTCACAAAGCCGATCACGATCTTGTCCTGGGCGACCGCAGATTGCGAAAGCCCGATAGCCGCGGCGGCGAAACCGACCACGCCGAGACAGCACAGCCCGCCGTGCCCCACAATTCGTCTGAATATATTCATTGGTTCTCCTCCTTCATCTGTGATGTACGGATCGCGCCGGCCGCCAGGCCGGCGGATCAGTTCCGGGACCGGGCGCTCTCCCTTTGCGCCCGCAACACCCGGTCGACCGCAACCGCAAGCAGGATGACCGCTCCGGTTACGAACGTGCTCCAGCGTGCTTCCACGCCGAGGAAAATGACCCCTGATCTGATCGTCGAAATGATCAGCGCGCCGACGATCGCACCGACAATGGTGCCGAGGCCGCCGGACACCGGGGTGCCGCCGATGATCGCCGCCGCGATCGCGACCAGCAGGAACTCTCCGCCTGTGGTCGGGTCGATCGCCCCGCGCCATCCGAAGAACATCGCCCCCGCCAGACCGCACAACCCGCCCATGAGGACCATGGCCACGACCTTGACCCGTCGTATGGGAATGCCGGAAAAGGCCGCCGCTTCGATATTGGAGCCGACCGCCTGCACGCGATAGCCGAACTGCGTCCGCTTGAAGACGATGTGCAGCACAATCCCGAGGACAACAAAGGCGTAGACCACGAAGGGCACGCCCAGCGGTTTGGAACTGAGAACCTCGAAAAAGGAACCGTCCGGATCGGGCGGCAGGATCGCGCGGGCGCGGGTGACCACCAAAGACAGCCCCTGAAAGACGGAGAGCGTGCCGAGGGTGATGATGATCGCCGGCAGGCCCAGGAACACCGTCACGAGACCGTTGAACAGCCCGAGGCTCATGCCGAACAGAATTCCGCCACAGGCCGCAAGCCAGGGGTCGACCCCCAGCACCACCAGTTGCGCCGTAATCACCGCGGAGAAATTGAAATTCCAGCCGATCGAAAGGTCGATTTCGCCGAGCGCCAGCAGGAAAACCGTTCCCAGCGCCAGCGTTCCGAAAAACACCGAATTGGCCACCAACTGGATGAGATTCGCCTGCAGCAGGAAATTCGGATTGAACGCTCCGACGATGAGAACCAGAATGATCAGCGCGCCGACAACGCCGGATTCTTCCGGAAGGCGCTCAACAAGCCGCCGCGCGCCCACTGTGCGTTTCACATCAATGTCGCGGCCATCACCCGTCGTGACGGCCGCCTTCTGCGGAGTGGCCGATTCCGGACCCGTCATAAATCAATCCTCGCCTTGGTTCCCGATGCGGCCGAACGAAGCATGGCTTCGACAACGGCGACCGATTTCAATCCCGTCTCGCCGGTTCCGTTGTTCCCGGCCGGCTCGCCGAGACACATGGCAATGAAACGCCTGACCGGCTCGGCGCACTGGTAGGCGCCATCGCCTTGTTCCAGCGCGAGATCCACATCCTCGCCATCGTCCCGTCGCAGGCTGACCCGTTCCCGCTCCATATCGAACAGCAGCATGCCGGCATCCCCGAAGATGCGGATGTCGATCTGGAACGGTGAACCGTGCGGCACGGTGGCGGCGCCCGACAGGGTCGCCGTTTCTCCGTCCGAAAACCGCATGGACACCGCATCGTAGATGTCTGCGCCGGCATCGGATTTGCCGGTAAAGGCGAACAGCTCCGCCGGCTCCAGATCCGTCAGGTAGAACAGCAGGCCGAGCAGGTGGACGAGCTGCCCCCACCCATAGCCGCCGAATTCGGCATTGGCCCAATTGTCCGGAATGGGCCGGAAAATCGCATCCTCCGTTCCGGCAAAATCCCGGCCGGTGAACAGATCACCGGCGGGACTGGCCATGTGAGCCGCGACATGGCGGATCCGGCCGATGCGGCCGGCCTCGATCATGTCCCTGGCCTTTTCGGTGAAGGGCCTGAAATTCCATCCATAGGGCACCATGAGGTTGCGCTGTTCCCGGCGTGCGAGAGCGACCAGCTCGCGCGCCTGCGCGGTATCGGTGGTCATCGGTTTTTCGACAAGCACATGCAACCCCGCTTCCAGTCCCTTGCGCGCCTGCTGGTAATGAAGATTGTGTGGCGACGAGACGAACAGCGCATCGAGATGGCCGCTTGCGATCATCTCGTCGAAATCCTCGGTCGCGATCTCGGCGCAGAAGCGCCTTTGCGCTTCGAGAAGTTCGGCGCGGCCGTGGCGGTTGACTGCAACGGCCCGCGCCCGGTCATGTTCCATCAGGATCGGCAGGTAGTTTTCCGTTGCCCACCAGCCTGCGCCGGCAATGCCGACACGCAATTCGGCTTTGCTCATGGCTCCAGTTCCAGGGTCGACAGGTCCGACAGGCGCCAGAGGGATCCGGTCAGTTCTGCAACCGCCTTGTCGCCGGGATGGCCGGCGTCGGTCACGATCAGGCTGTTCCCGTCGAACGCACAATTGGTCGGAACCCGGCCGGCTTCGAGACCGCCCAGATGGCGGCCGTCGGCGGCAAACAGCTCGATGCGGGACGACGCGCAGCCGGCCACGAAAAACGTGCCCTCGCGATCCGTTTTCAGCCCGTCGGGAACCGAACGGTCGGGAAGCGCGGCGATCGTTGATATCCGCCCGGCCGCATCGACGCGGCGCACCTGTCCGGTATAGCTCTCGGTCCAGCAGACATCGCCATTTCCGTCAATCAGAATACCGTTCGGATAAACACATCCGACCTCGGCCAGACATTTTCCGGTGCCGTCACGATTGATCGAGAATATGTAACCGGGGTCCTTGCGTCCGATCGGATCAAAATCGCCGCCGCTGTCGGTGAAGTAGATGATCCCCTCTTGCGACTGCACCAGATCGTTTGGCGCGCGCAATTGGATGCCGTCGATGCTGGTCGCCATCGTTTCGACCCTGCCGCGCGAATCGACGCGCTGGATCGACGGCGTCCGCGGATCATCGGATCGCCACGGACCAACCAATCCGCCATTTTGCGCAACTGCCAGTTCGCCGCCGGCCGTCGCAATGACGGAATTGGGTCCACCGCCCAGATAGGCCAGTTGCGACACCCGGCCCGCCGCATCACATACAGACACCTGACCGCGATAGGTCTCGACAAAGGCAATGTCGCCATTGTCCAGCACACACGGCCCTTCAGGCCAACCCAGTCCTCCCGCAAGCAGTTCGGTACGCATTGCTCCCTCTTGTGGCGCACAAAGAGACACAGAAAGGACCAGAAGTCAATAAATCGTATATGATTTGCAAAATCCGCACGGCTTCATGGCTTGTTGCGCAAACCGATGTGGAGTAAAGATGACATCGGCAACCGGAGCACAGGCATGAGAACCAGCACGGCAAAAAAGAGCATGAGTCTGGTCGATCTGGCCTATCAGCACCTTTACCGGCAGATAGCGGATCACAAGATAAAACCCGGCTCGAAGCTGATCATCAGCCGGCTCGCCGCAGACTTCGGAACCAGCACCATACCGATCAGGGAGGCGCTCAGCCGACTGCTTCTGACCCGGTTCGTCACCTTTGAACCCAATCGCGGGTACCATGTGGCACAACCACCGACTTTGGAACAAATAGAGCAGTTATTCCAGGCAAGGCTAGTATTGGAATCCGGTGCGATCGATATTGGTCACAAATTCCTGACAAACGAAACCAGCGATAAACTAGAGAAGATAAACTTTAATCTTTCTGCCACCAATGTTGGGACGAATTTTGAAGAAATGAAGGATTTCACAACGTTGGATCAGGAGTTTCATACAATATTGATCGAGCTGTCCAACAATGCCTATATTTGCGACTCCTATACGCGCCTGGCCTACCACCACCAGACATACCGCAACAATTTTGGCCGCGGGATTCCCGACAAGGCGCAGATCGTGCGCGAACACAATCAGATCATTTCCGCTCTCAGGAGCGGTTCTCCGACGGAGGCCCGGGCGGCATTGGTTGCCCATATCACCGGCGGTTTCGACAGGCTGACCCGGCCGCTCGCATCGGGTCAGCATGATCTGGTCAAGGGTCTTTGATACGTCGAATATGATCGGAGATAGTGGTTGATCGGGAGAGCATTCCCTGCACACGAGGCGTCGCTTCGGTTAAGATAATATACGATTTTTCTCACTCAAAGCGCGACAGACACCGTGCCGACCGTCGGTTGTCCAATTGGCCCTCAGGGACAAATGGAGGATATCTTCGGGGCCGGAAGGGATTTCCGCCGGCGCATGGCAGCGCGCCGCGGAGCCTCAGCTTTCTGTGCCCAACGCACCCCTGATATAGGCCACGGCATCATCGCCCGACCAGTGCGCCGGACCGTTCATATTGGCAAGCAGACAGCCCGTTTCATCGATCAGCAGCGTGACCGGCAGTCCGAAGGCCAGCCCGTCCTTTTTCAGCGCATTGAAAATGCCCATCGTGTTGTCGCGGTAGAAGCCGAGTTCGGCGACCCCGATTTCGTTGAGGAACTTCTTCGGCTTGCTGTCGTCGCCCGTGTCGATATTGACGGCCACCACTTCGAAAGCGCCACTGCCGAGTTCGGCCTGCAGGCTGTCGAGCGCCGGCATTTCCTCGCGGCAGGGCGCGCACCAGGTCGCCCACAGATTGATGAGCAGGGTTTTTCCGGAAAAATCGCCGACCGTCATCGCCTGTCCGTCCGGTCCGTTGAAGCCCAGCGATTGCAGCGGCGTCAATTCGGACGCCGAAGCCATGGCGGCCACATCGCCGGTGGCGAGCGGCTGGATCGCCTTCGCCAGCGCCAGCGTGCCGGAGCAGGCGCTGCCGGCATCCGCGACTTCGTCCGATGTGTTGCCAGACGGCATGCCATTCACGTATACCGCCACCACGACGGCCAGCGCGGCGACAATGACGGCACCGCCGACGAGCCTTGGCGAAACAACGCGGCCCTTGTTCTTGTTTTCTGACATTCCTGTCGTCTCCGGAGTTACTTCATTCATGACCGGCAAAACTTCCAACCAGATGTGGGGCGGGCGCTTCGCTTCCGGCCCGGACGCGATCATGGAAGAAATCAACGCATCCATCGATTTCGACCGGCGGCTTTTTGCCCAGGACATCGAGGGTTCACTCGCCCACGCGGCCATGCTCGCCGATACTGGCATAATCTCGGCCGAAGATCGTGACAAGATTACGGACGGTCTGAACACGATTTTGTCAGAAATCCGGTCCGGCGGCTTCGACTTCTCGCGGCGGCTGGAAGACATTCATATGAATATCGAGGCGCGGCTCGCCGATCTGATCGGCCCGGCCGCCGGCCGCCTGCATACGGCCCGCTCGCGCAATGACCAGGTGGCGCTCGATTTTCGCCTGTGGGTCAAGGAGCAGCTGCAAAAGACCGATGCCGCGCTGACCGCGCTGATCACTGCCTTTCTGGACCGTGCCGAAGAGCACGCCGACACGGTTATGCCCGGTTTTACCCATCTGCAGACGGCGCAGCCGGTGACCTTCGGCCACCACTGCATGGCCTATGTGGAGATGTTCGGCCGCGATCGCGGGCGCGCGCGTGACGCCCTGGCACGGCTTGACGAATGCCCGCTTGGCACTGCGGCGCTCGCCGGCACCGGATTTCCGATCGACCGGCAAAAGACCGCTGAAACACTCGGCTTCAGCGCCCCGACCCGCAATTCCATCGACACCGTATCCGACCGGGATTTCGCCCTGGAGTTTCTGGCGCTTGCGGCAATATGCGGCACTCACCTGTCGCGTCTGGCCGAGGAGATTGTCATCTGGTCGACCCCGCAATTCGGCTTCGTGCGCCTGTCGGACGCCTTTTCGACCGGCTCGTCGATCATGCCGCAGAAGAAGAATCCCGACGCCGCCGAACTGGTGCGGGCCAAGACCGGGCGCATCAACGGCGCGCTGATCGCCTTGCTGACCGTCATGAAGGGCCTGCCGCTGGCCTATTCCAAGGACATGCAGGAAGACAAGGAACAGGTCTTCGACGCCGCCGAGACCCTCGAACTTGCCCTGGCTGCAATGACCGGCATGATCGGCGACCTGACCGTGTCGAAGGAAACCATGAAAGCAGCCGCCGGCGCCGGATATTCGACCGCCACCGACCTTGCCGACTGGCTGGTGCGCGAGGCCGGCCTGCCGTTTCGCGAGGCCCATCACGTCACCGGCAAAGCGGTGGCCCTCGCCGAACAGCACGGCTGTGCCCTGGCCGACCTGCCGCTTGCCGATCTTCAGGCGATCAATAGCGCGATCACGCAGGATATCTATTCGGTGCTGACCGTCGAGGCGTCGGTTGCCAGCCGCACGAGTTTCGGCGGCACGGCGCCCGTCAGGGTTCGTGAACAGATTGCCTGGTGGCGCAGCAGGCTCTGACCGCCGACACACAAACAGGGTGCACAAGGCACGCGAACTTCGCTAAAAGGGCACGAGGCGAGTTCTGAAACAGGCGAACATCCCATGACCGCGACCCGTGCCGCAAATGCTGCAACCATTGCATTCCTGGCAGCGATTGTGCTTACCGGCTGCGGCCGCAAGGCGCCCCTGGATGTTCCCCCGGCCCGCGTCGATGTGCAAAATGAGGACGCGACCGGCGAAGATCCGCAGGAAGGCCGCCGTTTCATCCTCGACCCGCTGATCCAGTAGGCCGGTTCCCGTGAACCATTTCGAATACCGTGACGGCGTTCTCCATGCCGAGGATGTCAGCATTCCCGACATCGCCCGCTCTGTCGGCACGCCATTCTATTGTTATTCGACCGCGACCCTGACCCGTCACTACCGCGTCTTTGCCGAGGCATTCGCCTCCATCGACGCACTGATCTGCTACGCCATGAAGGCCAATTCCAACCAGGGTGTGCTGGCAACGCTCGCGGCCCTCGGCGCCGGCGCGGATGTCGTGTCGGAGGGCGAGCTGCGGCGGGCGCTGGCGGCCGGCATTACCGCCGACAGGATCGTCTTTTCCGGCGTCGGAAAGACCGTTCGCGAAATCGACTTTGCGCTCGATGCAGACATTTTGTGCTTCAACGTCGAATCGGAACCGGAACTCGAAGTGTTGAACGCCCGTGCCGTCAAGGCCGGCAAGAGGGCGCCGGTCTCGTTCCGCGTCAATCCGGATGTCGATGCCAGAACCCACGCCAAGATCTCGACCGGCAAGAAGGAAGACAAGTTCGGCATTTCCTGGACCCGTGCCGAAGCCGTCTATGCGAGAGCCGCCGAACTGCCGGGCATCGAGGTCACCGGGATCGACATGCATATCGGCAGCCAGATCACCGATCTGCAGCCCTATAGCGACGCCTTCAGCCTGCTGCACCGGCTGGTCGGCACGCTGCGCGCCGCCGGCCATGATATCCGCCACATCGATGTCGGCGGCGGGCTCGGCATCCCCTACCGGTCCGACAATGAGCCGCCACCCGATCCGCAAGCCTATGCCGACGTAGTGCTGGAACAGCTCCGCTCGCTCGACTGCCAGGTCATTTTCGAACCCGGACGCATGATCGTCGGCAATGCCGGCATTCTGGTCAGCGAGGTCATCTATATGAAGGATGGCGGCGCCAGGCGATTCGCCATTGTTGACGCCGCGATGAACGATCTTCTCCGCCCGACCCTCTATGAGGCCTGGCATGACATCCGGCCGGTGGTCGCACCGCCCGGAAATACCGCCCATGAACGGGTCGACATTGTCGGCCCGGTCTGCGAAAGCGGCGATTATCTTGCCCGGGACCGCGACATGCCGCCGCTCAAGGCCGGCGACCTGATCGCCATCGGCACGGCCGGCGCCTATGGCGCCGTCCAGTCCTCGACCTACAATACGCGATTGCTGGTGCCGGAAGTCCTTGTCAGGGGCGCCGATTTCCATGTGGTGCGGCCGCGCGGCGATTATGACGCCCTGATCGGCCTTGATTCCGTGCCTGACTGGCTGGGCTGAGCGCGGCGGCGATTCTCACAATTTGGTGCGGCGTCTCGCCTTTGCCGCAAAGAGTGTTATTCTTCCATAATTCCATGGAAGGATGATTCATCCATGACACCGAATGGACATGGCGACGCCAACGACATGACAGCCGATGCCGGTGTGACGCTGCGGCGGCGCATTGCGTCGCGGATCCGGGCCGTTCAGGGCGTGCTCTATTTCGAACGGGTCTGGCCGCGCCTGCTGCCGGCGCTATGCATCGCCGCGCTGTTTGTCGCCCTCTCCTGGTTCGGGTTTTTCCGCCTGGTGCCCGACTGGCTGCGCATCGCCGGCCTGATTGCCTTTGCCGGCCTGTTCTTCGGTTCGTTCTGGACCTTCCGGAGCCTGCACTGGCCCCACAAGCCGGAAGCGCTTCAGCGGCTTGAAACCGACAACCGGATCGTCCACCAGGCGCTGGCCGCCCAGACCGACCGGCTGGAACAGGGCGATGCCTTCGCCCGCTCTTTGTGGCGGCGACACCAGGCGCGGATGGCCGAACAGATCGCCGCGATCCGCCTGACGCCGCCGCGCCCGCCGACCCCGAAACTCGACCCGTTCGGCATCCGGGTGTTTGTCGCCCTGCTGCTGGTCACCGCATTCGGCTATTCCTTCTCGAACCAGTCGGGGCTGATCGGCGATGCTTTCCACAGCCACGCCAAGCAGGCCGAGATCGCCGGCGTTCGCGTCGACGCCTGGGTCACGCCGCCCGAATATACCGGCAAGGCACCGATCTTCCTGACCGGCAACACCACCGGCCTGCCCGATGTCATCAAGATTCCGGCGGGCAGCGAAATGCTGGTCCGCATCGTCGGCGGGTCGGGCACCGAAGAGGTGATCTTCAAGACGCCGGACGCGGAAATCGCGATGCCGCCGGCCGATGATGTCCGGGCCGGACCGAAGACCGGCCCAAAAACCGGAACCGCCAACCCGGCCCTTGAGGCCCGCAGCTTCCGCCACAATCCCGCCGGCGACGGGGCACTGGTGGTCCGCCAGGGACAGAATGTCGCCGAGAGCTGGCGCTTCGAGGTGATCGCCGACGACCCACCGGTCATCGCCTTTGAAGGCCAGCCGCAACGCGCCGTCAACGGCGCGCTGGACATCGCCTTCACCATCAATGACGATTACGGGGCCGAGCGGGCCTATGCGGAAATCCTGCCCGTGACGCCGCAGTCACCCGACGCCAACCCGCTCTACGGACTGCCCGAATACCCACTCACGCTGCCGCGCACCGGCGCCCGCGAGCGCAAGGGGCGTGAAAGCCGCAACCTGACCGAACATCCAATGGCCGGCATGCCGGTTCGCATTACCCTCGTGGCCGAGGATTCGATCGGCCAGACGGGCCGCAGCGAAACCATCGAAATGACCCTGCCCGGGCGCTATTTCAACAATCTTCTGGCCGGCGCGGTCGCCGAGCAGCGGCAGGTGCTGGCGCTCGACACCAATCGCCTCGACCGCGTTCTCGACCTCAATGAGGCCGTTACCTTCGCGCCCGAGGAGACCATCCGGAACACCACCCATTATCTGCTGATCAGATCGGCACGCACCCGGATGAAGGAAGCCTTCAATGACGATATGCTCCGCGATACGGCCGACTATCTGTGGGACATCGCGCTGGGCATCGAAGACGGCGACCTGTCCTTCGCCGAACGGCGCCTGCGCGATGCGCAACGGGCGCTGTCCGAGGCGCTAGAGAACGGCGCGTCGGATGAAGAGATCCAGGCGCTGATGGATGAATTGCGCGAAGCCATGCAGGAGTTCCTGCAGGCGCTCGCTGAAAACATGCAGCGCAACCAAAATACCGCGCAGATCCCGCCATCGGCCCTGCAGAACATGCTGCGCAGCGAGGATCTCAACCGCATGCTCGACCAGATCGAGAACCTTGCCCAGTCGGGCGCCCGCGATCAGGCCCAGCAATTGCTGTCCGAACTGCAGCGGATGATGAACAACCTGCAGACCGGCCAGCAGCGCCAGGCGCAGGGCGACAATCCGATGCGCCAGCAGATGGACAAGCTCGGGGAACTGATGCAGCGCCAGCAGCAATTGATGGAGGAAACCTTCGAGCTCGAACAGGCGCTGAGGGAACAGCGCCGGCAGCAATTCATGCAGGACCAGAACCGCCAGCAGGGCCAGAATCAGCAGGGCGAGGGCCAGCAGATGACCGAGGAGGAACTGCGCCAGGCCCTGCGCGACCTGCAGGAGCAGCAACAGGCGCTGCAGCAGCAGCTCGGCGAGTTGCAGGAGGCGCTGGAAGGCCTTGGCATGCAGCCGAACGAGGGCTTCGACGAGGCCGGCGAAGCCATGGGCGAAGCAGGCGAGGCGCTGGGCCAGGGCGAGGGCGAGACCGCCGTTGGCGAACAGGGCCGGGCGCTGCAGGCGCTGCGCGACGGCGCCCAGAGCATGATGAACCAGATGCGCCAGGCGATGGGCCAGAATCCCAACGGCCCGAACACCGGACCGGGATCACGCAACCCGACGCAGCTCGACCCGCTGGGCCGGCCGCGCGCCAATACCGGTCCCGATTTCGGCGACAATGTCAAAGTTCCGGAGGAAGCCGATATTCAGCGGGCCCGCCGCATTCTGGAAGCGATCCGCGAACGGCTCGGTGACGCGTTCCGCCCCGAGATGGAACGCTTCTATCTCGAAAGGCTGCTCGACAGCCGATAAATCAAAAGGTGTTTAGAGCATCGGCGACGGCGTTGCGGATATCGGGCAGGGTGAACGGTTTGGGAACCACATCGACGATGATGCTTGCCAGATTTTCGGCCCGTTCGCGCTGTTCGGCAAAGCCGGTCATCAGCAATATCTTGATTCCGGGGAATTCGCTGGCCGCCGTGTGGGCCAGTTCGATGCCGTCCATGACCGGCATTCTGATATCCGACAGCAGAAGGTCATAGGACCCACTGTTGCGCAGTTGGTCGAGCCCGTGCGCCCCGTCGACCGCCTGGTCGACCTCGTGACCGTCGAGCTGCAAGGCCCTGCTTACGAAGCTGCGAAGCGAATCCTCGTCTTCGGCAATCAATATCTTTGCCATCTGTCCCGTCCGATGTATGCCGGAGCGCCGTCTTGAAATGATTGGCGGGCCCCCGTCCCTGTGTGATGGAACCAGCAAACCACGCAAATCTTGTTGCCGGGTAAATACCGGTGCCATAACCGCGAAAAGCGTCCGGTTTCCCGCCGCTTCGCATCATCATGATTAACAATTGGTTGTGCTGCCTAATGCCGCTATTTCGCGTCGCCGGTGACGATGCCGACGAATGGGAGCTCGCGGAATGCGTAGGCGACGTCCATACCGTAGCCGACGACAAAATAGTCCGGACATTCAAAGCCCACATGATCGGCGTTCAGCGTGCCTTCCCGGCGGCAGCTTTTGTCGAGCAGAACGGCGATCGAGACATTCCGGGCACCACGCTCATACATCAGGTCGCGCGCAAAGCGCAGCGTATTGCCCGATTCGAGAATATCGTCGATCAGCAGCACGTCACGCCCGGTGACTTCGCTGTCGATATCCTTGAGGATCTTGACGCCGCGGCTCTTGGTGCCCTTGCCGTAGCTGGAAAGCGTGATGAATTCGACTTCCGGCTCCAGGCCGACGGCGTGCAGCGCCCGCAGGAGATCGGCCGCGAAAATGAACGACCCCTTCAATATGGAAATGACCAGCAGATCGTTCGGCGATTTTTCGGCGATCTGTTCGGCAAGGCGCAGATTGCGCTCGGCAATCTGTTCGGGCGAAAACAGAACCTCGATCTCTTTTCCGCGAACAACCGGCATGATCAAGCCTTTACATGATGGGCGTCTGCAGGCCGGTTTAATCCATGCCCCGTCAAAGGGAAAGCCGGAATCTCGGTGTTTTCAGAGAAATCGTCCGCCGGCCGATTTACCGGCCGGTGCTGCCGCCCGCCAGTGATACGGTCAAGTCCCGATGACTGCGAACTGGCGCTGAAACGGGAGCGCGAATCGATTCCCCCGGACCAGCAGCCGGCTGCGCCTTCGGCGTTCGGACGTAGATCAGCGAACCCTCTGTCCGCCGCCCGGCCGGTTCGCCAGTCGCGGGCGGCAGGGCGAGAACAGGCGGCGGCTGGATGCCTGCGGTGCCCGGCGCCCGTGCCGCATCAACCGGGGCCGCATCGTCCGGAACGGTGTCGGGCACCATGGAGCCGGCGGAAATCGGCAAACCCGCCGGCATCGTGCCAATGGGATCGGGGCCGGCAAACCACAAACCGCCGAGAGACAGGCCGGCGACGGCCACCGCAAGGACGGATGCGGGAACTATCAGGCGGCGACCGGCCGGCCGGGATCTGTCGGAAAACATGTCCAGCCGGCGATATTGTCCGGACCGGCCATCATCGAAATCAACCGAAGCCTGGCGGGCCCGCGGGCCCGGCATGGGCCGCACCGGCGGTCGCGAGGGGATGCTGTGACCCCGGTCGTCGACATGCTCGAACTCGGCATCGATGACATCCGCACCGCGCAACGGAGACGTCAGGTCGGACGGCCGCCGGGACGCAGGGTTATAGGGTGGGTCCAGCTCGAATTTTTCCGCAGATCGGCCAATATTATCTGTGCTGCCGCCGCTGTTTCGCATAGGTTGTCCGGGCCATCTTCATACGGCCGTTGAAAGATTTCTTTCGCATACGTAAACGATCTTGGTTAACAAATGCGAAACCGGTCGAATCAGGCAGGCGGGAGATGCGCTGCGTTAATCCGGCGTCGAAAGGGTGCCGAACATCGCATTGAACAAGCAACGGGGCGCCGGGTGTGATCGAATTCGACAATGTTGGACTGCGCTACGGAATGGGCCCCGAAGTCCTGCGCGACGTCACGTTTGATATCCCGAAACGATCATTTCAGTTTCTGACCGGCCCGTCGGGCGCCGGCAAGACAACGCTGATGCGGCTGATGTTCATGTCGCTGCAGCCGACCCGAGGCTTTGTCCGCGTCTTCGGCCGCGACATCACCACCATCCCGCAGCGCGAATTGCCGACCCTGCGCCGCCGCGTCGGCATCGTATTTCAGGATTTCCGCCTGCTTGACCATTTGACGACCTATGAGAATGTGGCGCTGCCGCTGCGGGTCCGCGGCAAGGAGGAACCGAACTACCGGACCGATGTCATCGAACTGCTGCAATGGGTCGGGCTGGGCGACCGCATGAACGTCCTGCCGCCAATCCTGTCGGGCGGCGAACAACAGCGGGCGGCCATTGCCCGGGCCCTGATCGACCAGCCCGAGATCCTGCTCGCCGACGAACCCACCGGCAATGTCGATGCGCCGCTTGCCCGCCGGCTTCTGCGGCTGTTTTTGGAATTGAACAAACTCGGAACCGCCGTCATCATAGCCACCCACGATCTGTCACTGATGGACCAGATCGACGCGCGGCGCATGATTTTGTCGGGAGGACGGCTGGAAATCTATGGATAAGACGGTGGCCAGACCCGACCCGGTCCGCAAACCCGGCCGGCGACGCAAGATCGTGCTGCGGCCGATGGCGGCCATCGTACCGGCCTCCAACATCGCCGGCCGCTCGCTGATGTTCGTCATCTCGATCATGTCCTTCCTCGCCTGCCTGACGCTCGGCGCGGTGATCATGATCCAGGACACGGCCAGCAGCTGGCAGAGCCAGATTTCCCGCGAAATCACCATCCAGATCAAGCCGGATGACGGCGTCGACCTGCAGTCTGCCCTGCTCAGTGCCCGCGACATCGCGCTCAGTTTCGAAGGCACCACCGCCGCGACCATCGTCGATACGCAGGCGACGGCGCGGCTGCTGGAGCCATGGCTGGGCGAGGGGCTCGACATGGAAGAACTGCCGGTGCCGCGCCTCGTTATCATCACCATCGAGGAAAACAACCCGCCCGACTTTGCCGCCATGCGCGAGGCTTTGATCCAGGCGGTTCCCAATGTCCATCTGGACGATCACCGGACCTGGGTCGACCGTCTCGTCGCCATGGCCAACACCACGGTGATCATCGGGCTGTGTATTCTGGCGCTGGTTTTCATGGCCACGGTCCTGACCGTGGTGTTTGCCACCCGCGGCGCGCTCTCCGGCAACCACCACATTGTCGAAGTGCTGCATTTCGTCGGCGCCGAGGCCGGCTTTGTCGCCTCGCATTTTCAAAAGCACTTCTTTTTGATCGGCCTCAAGGGCGCCCTGGCCGGCGGCCTGGCGGCGGCCCTGACCTTCGCGTTTGCCGGTGTCTGGGCCAGCAACAATATGGCGACCCCCGAAAGCGATCAGGCGACCGCCTTGTTCGGCGGCTTTGCGATGGGCGCCGGCGGCTATGTCGGCGCTCTGGCGATCGTCGTGATCGTCGCCGTCCTGACCGCCATGACGACGCGGATCACGGTCCTGCGCACGATCCTCGAGATCGATCTCATCCGGTCGGACCCGACACGCAGCATCTGACGCCCGCAAGGCCGATCAAACGCCACGGCGTCGACATAGCCGCCAGCACCTCACGGAACGCTCGCATCCGTGCCCCCGATAAGATAGGTTCGCAGCCGACGATCTTTCCGCCATGCAACAAAGCGAGGCCCAGACAGGGAATGGAGTTACGGCATCTGCGATTGTTCCTGAAGGTCGTCGAACATGGCAGTATTTCGGCTGCCGCGGAAGAACTGGACATGCCGCAGCCGATCCTCTCACGGCACATTGCCCGGCTGGAAAAGGAGCTTTCGGCCAAACTGCTCGATCGCCTCCCGCGCGGTGTGCGCCCGAACAGCAATGGTGAGATCCTGCGGAATTACGCCAATTCCATTGATGTCAATTACCGCAGCGCGCTACGCCAGATTTCATCCGTTCAAAGCGCCTCGGCCGGGCAAATCAATGTTGGTGCGGGCCATTCATGGCTGCACGGCCCGCTTGCCGTCTCCGTGGCGCGTCTCATCGAAAGGAATCCCGGCGCCCGGATCAGGATCGTTGCCGCTGCGGCCGACAGCCTGTTGCCCATGTTGCTGCGCGGGGACATCGACATGGCCCTGGCCCCGACGGTTCTGACCGAAAGCTATGCAGGCAGTTTCGAATGTGAGAGCCTGCAGAAAACCGATCTGATCGTCTTCGCCGTCAAGGGTCATCCGGCGACACGCGCCAGAAATCTGAAAATCAAGGATCTGACGGCGTTTCGATGGGCGCTGCCCCGCGGCACATTCGGACGCCGGATGCTCGACCGGCTGTTCGAACGGCATGACCTGCCGCCGCTGGAACCCGTCATCGAGGTCGATGACGCCTCCGCCCTGCTCGATATTGTCGCCAACAGTGATTTGCTGACCTTCGGTGCGCCGCCCCATCCCAGCTCTGAGGACTGGAAAAAATTCGCGCAGATCGGTTGTCGTGAACTGGAGGCCAAACGGGAGGCCGGCGCGATCTACCGGAAGGACTCAACCGTTCCGCCTCTTTGCCATGCATTGACGGCGGAACTCAGGGCTGCCGTAACGGAAAGTGGTCTTGAGTGGAAATCCGCAACCTCCAGATCCCACTGATCCGAGCGACGGGTCTTGCATGCAAATGCCAATACCGAATTCCAAGAGCGAGTTGCTATATCAGTTAGTGTATATTGAACGACATTTTTGCTGATACTCGGAAAGATCCGGCCCTCTACCATAACCGGGCGCGGTCATTTCCCTGATCCGGTCACATCATCAATGCCCGGTCCACGATCCGGGCCAGGTCGATTGATGCCACCTGACCGCATCTCGCCGGCGAGCGGGTGGTGATGGGACATGGACCGATCGAAATTCGCCCGGAGGCAACCGATGAAACCGCAGAACCTGCTGCTTATCCTGTCGGATCAGCACACGCCGAAAGCAATGGGATGCAGCGGGAATTCGGTCGTCCAAACACCAAACCTCGACAAACTGGCGGCCCGCGGAACCCGCTTTTCGAGTGCCTATTGCAACTCGCCCATCTGCGTGCCGGCCCGGGCCGCCCTGGCGACCGGACGCTACATTCATCAGACCGGATATTGGGACAACAGCCGCGGCTATGAGGGTTCGGTTCCCTCCTGGGGCCACCGGCTGTCCCATTTCGGATACGGTGTCGAATCCATCGGCAAGCTTCACTACCGTTCGGAAAGTGACCCGACAGGCTTCGACAGGCAGCACCTGCCGATGCACATCGCGCCGGGCGGCGGCGCTTTGATCGGCGTTCTCAGGGATGGCAGCGGCGTGCTGAAAAAGTACCGCGGCTATCACGATGACGCGGGGCCGGGTGAATCGACTTACACTCGATATGACCGCAAAATCACCGCGCGCGCCATCGAGTGGATCCAAGAGAAGTCAGCCGAACCATCCGACAGACCATGGGTTCTCATGGTATCCTTCGTTTGCCCGCATCCGCCATTGCAGTGCCCGCCGGCGTTTTACGAACTCTACCCACCGGAGGATATGCCGCTGCCCTATCTGCTGGACGAGGCGGAACGGCCGAACCACCCTGCGATGGTCGATCATCGCCGGTTTCAGGATTGTGACGAACCGTTTTCGGAGGATGTGGTGCGACGGTCCGTTTCCGCCTATTTCGGCCTTTGCAGCTATCTTGATCACAATATCGGCCAGGTCATGGACGCCCTAGAGGCAAGCGGCATGGGGGCGGATACGCGGGTCGTCTATACCAGTGATCACGGCGAGGCGAACGGCAATCACGGGCTTTGGGGGAAGTACAATATGTATGACGATTCCGTCGGCGTTCCGATGATCGTCGCCGGAAAGGGCATTCCCGAAGGCGGTGTCGTCGACACGCCAGTAACGCATGTCGACCTTTACCCGACCATCCTGCAGGGCGTCGGTGCGCCGACGCTCGACGAAGACGCGGACTTCCCCGGGACGAGCCTGTTTGATCTGATGCATGGCGAACAGAAGGATCGGCTGGCCTTTTCCGAATATCATGCCGGCGCGTCGAACACCGCCTATTACATGATCCGAAAGGGCCGTTATAAATTCGTCTATTATGTCGGCTACCCCAACCAGCTGTTTGATCTGGAAAACGATCCGGAGGAACGCGAGGACCTTGCCGGCCGGGAGGGTTACGCCGGGATTTGCCGTGAAATGGAGCAGGCCCTGCGCGCCATAGTCGACCCCGAAGCGGTGGACCGGCTCGCCAAGTCAGATCAGAACGTTCGCATCGCGGCCTTTGGCGGGCGCGAAGCCATCCGGAATATGGGCGCATTCGGCTATACGCCCGCGCCCGGCGAAAAAGCGGTCTATGAATAGGGCTGGGAAGGCGTATCTGGTGCCGTCTGCACATTCCATTCCAGATCGCTTTCCTGAACCGCGCTTCGAAGCTCCTCGGTCAGCGCATCGCAAAGAGCCGGTGCGGTCTGGCTTTTGCGCAAGATAACCCCGGAATTCCGCATGAGTTCGACCTCGGGACAGGGAATGGCTTTCAGGTAACCCCATTTCTTCCCGAGCGGCGTGACGGAAGCCGCGAGAATCGCAAGCGTGCTGTTGGCCGCAATGTCCAGCGCACAGGAAATATCGTTGACCTCGACCTGCGGTTCCGGCGGCACAATGCCGTGGGCTTCGAATATCTGGTCAAATCGGCGACGCATGAATGTGCCGGACGGCAGAATCCACTGCAGGTCGGCGAGGTCGGCAACCGTACACGGCATGTCGCCCGACCATGGGTGATCGAGACTGACGAGAACCGACATGTCGAGGCGCATCAGGGGCACCGTCACCACCGACTCGGAAAAGACATCCGCAACATTTGTCGGCCCCAGCACCATGTCGACATCGCCGCGAAGCAGCATGGACATGAGGCTGTCGGGAACGCCGGTGATGATATTGACCCGGGCATTGTCGTGTTTCGCAATCAGGCGCACCAAAGCAATGGGAAGCGGCCCCCGAAACCAGTTATACCCGGCCCCGACCGTGATTTCCGCCGATGCGCCTGTTTGAGACGATCCGATATGCCGCATCGCGCTGCGAAAATTGGCATCGATGGAATTGGCATAATAGCTGAGTATCCTGCCATAGGCATTGGGCTCAACGCCTCTCGGGTGCCGCTCCAGGAGCCGTGTGCCGAGTTCTTCTTCAAGTCTGCTGATATAGCGCGAAAGCGCCGGTTGATTCATTCCGAGATCGCTGGCGGCGGCGGAAATGCTTCCCCGCTCGACCACCTTCAGGAACAGCCGCAAATGCCTAAGATTCATGACCCATATCAAATATCCCATACCGCAGAACATTTTTGTACATTTTCTCGGCAATTCCGGCAATGTTAGCGTCGGCTTCGACATCCACAACCGATGCAATATCCGGGCAGACGCGTCCGGGATTCATTTGGAAAGAGGCCCATGCCCGCGCCGAAAAACAGATTCAAGGAGCGCCTCAAGGCCGGGGAAACCCAGATCGGGTGTTGGCTGGGCATGGCACAACCCTATGTCGCCGAAATGGCTGCCGATACCGGGTTTGATGTCCTGGTGATCGATGCCGAGCATGCACCGGTCGATATCGGGTCCCTGATGGGTCAGCTACAGGCGATGGCAACCTCGGATGTCCAGCCGCTTGTCCGCCTGCTTGTCGGCGAAACCCATCTCATCAAACAGGCTCTCGATATCGGGGCGCAAAACCTGATGATTCCGATGATCGAGAGCAGACAGCATGCCGAGGCCATGTCCAGAGCCATGTACTACCCGCCCCGGGGTATTCGCGGGGTCGGCGCCGGGATTGCCCGTGCGTCCCGGTTTTCGGCCATCGCCGACTACCAGTCCAGCGCCGATGACGAGGTCTGCCTGTTTCTTCAGGTGGAAAGCCGGAAGGGAATTGAGGCCCTCGACGAGATTTTGAGTGTCGATGGTGTCGACGGGATTTTCATCGGACCCGGAGATCTGGCGGCCGATATGGGCTTTGCCGCGAACCCCGCGGCGCCGGAGTTCCGTCAAACCATTATCGACACGATCAAGAAAATCCACACCGGTGGAAAAGCCGCCGGAATCCTGGCCGTCGATGACAATCTGGCTCGCACCTGCATCGATATGGGCGTCGAGTTTGTGGCAACGGACGTGGATGTCCCCTTGTTCATCGGCGCCATGAAGGCCGCGGCGGCCCGATTCAAACCGGGAGGCAAGACCCGCCCCGACAAGCCGGTGAAAAATCCCTACTGAAGCGCACCGGGGCCGGACGCAGCCCGTTTGTCTGCGGCCGATCCATCCTTTCACGGCATACAAACATCACGAAATGCTCCGTCCACGCGGATATCTTTCTCTCAACATCGAGATTCATCGCCAGGCGGCAAACCACAACCGACGCCCCGAACACGAGAGGAACATGCCTATTTCATTGTTTTTTCTATAGAAAGCGCGGTACGGGACAATTCCTGACGACGGCATCCCATGCTTCGTCAGACATCAGAATACCCTATATCAATTATCATATAGCGCCCGACAATTACCATCATATATCGGGCCGTGAGCCACCGCTAGACTGCCGGTCGACAAAGCCAACAGTCCGTCATTTTCGCCGCGCCGGAACGGAGGGTTTCGGCGATTTGGTAACGGCATGATACACGCAAAGGGAGGATACATCTTGTCATCGATCAGCAAACTTGCTTCGGCACTCATCGGCGCGGTGGCCATCACCGGATTTGCGCAGGCCGCAAGCGCGGCCGACTATCCGGTCAAACCGATCACGATGATTGTTCCGACAGCTGCCGGCGGCGGCGTCGATACCCAGGCCCGTGCGCTTGCGCCGGTGATGGAAGAGGTTCTCGGGCAACCCGTGCGCATCGTCAACAAAAAGGGTGCCGGCGGAACGGTGGGTCTGCAGAGCATGATCCTCCCGGCAAAACCGGACGGGTATACGATAGCGGCCGCGGCATCGGTCTCGATCATCGAAAACCCGATCCTTCAGGGTCTGAGCTACGGAGTCGATGACGTGACGATCATTGCCACGACAGGCTCGTTTCAGGGGGCCATCGTTGCCGCCGGCTCCGCACCATACGACACGTGGGACGAGTTCATTGCGCACGCCAAGGCGAACCCGGGAACCAAATGGTATTCGCTGGGGAAAATAACCGTCAAAATGATGAACGCCATCGCCGAACAGGAAGGGCTGGATATCGCCATCGTTCCCGGTCAGGGTGGAGCAACGCTGGCGCCGACACTGCTGGCCGGTGACGCCGATGTCAGCATCAGCGGCGGCATCCATGCGCCCTTCCTTGCCAATGGCGAACTCAAGGTGCTCCTCAGTACGCTCAGCAATGGCCAGCTCATGGCAACACCCGACGTTCCTTCCTCATTCGAGAAATACGGCGTGTCGCTCGACAACAATCTGGTCATCCTGGCGCCCAAGGGTCTGCCGACCGACATCGCGGAAAAACTCGCCGAAGCCGTCGAAATTGCCGCGCAAAGCGAGCGCCACAAGGAGGTGATGGCCACAATCCAGTATCCTGTGACCTACATGAACTCGGCGGATGCGACAGCGATGTTCCTGGAACGGGAAGCACGGAGCAAAGAGACCCTCAAATAGCGCTTCGGCATTCAGCAGGATGCCGGCGCAAGACCGGCTCCTGTGAAACCCGTCGAGCCGCCATGGCGGGCGGCGATGTTGCAACCAAATATGATCCGGTGGAGGGTTGGACATGCATAGAGATGAGCAACTGGCCTATATCGTCCTGTGCGTCGCGGCCGTCATCTTCTTCTTTTTTGTCATCCCGGCACAGATTCAGGAATCGGAAATCGCCACCGTATCGCCGCGCCTGGTTCCGCAGATCTGCACCGTGCTGATTTTCGTCCTGTCCCTCTACAAACTGCTCACCACCTTGCGGATCGCGCAACCGGGTTTCGAGATTTCGCTGAAAAGCTATCGATTGCTGGGGACAGCCATTGCGATCCCGGCAGTTGCGACCTTCCTCATGCAGTGGACGGGTTTTTGGGTCGGCGCCGGTCTGATCGTCGCGGGCTGCATGGTCTTTACCGGCATGCGGAGCCCGGTGCGCATCGGCCTGTTCTCCGTCGGACTGACGGTCGTGACGTGGTTCCTGATGGACACCGCCGGCCTTTACATCAGGTAGCGACACCATGGACACCATCACCGGCGTGATTGCCCAATCCCTGACCCTGTCAAACATCCTGTTCGTCGCCGCCGGCATCTTTGTCGGCTATGTCGTCGGAGCGATTCCGGGACTTGGCAAGGTCACTGCTGCCGCGATTGCCATCCCGCTGACATTCGCGATGAATCCCGTCAGCGCCATCGGCTTCCTCGTCGGCATTGCAAAGGGAAGCACATCGGGCAACGCCGTTTCGGCGATCCTGATCAACACGCCCGGAGAGCCGTCCTCCGTGCCGACGGCGCTCGACGGTTATCCCATGGCCCGTCAGGGAAAGGGACTGAAGGCCCTCAAGGTCGCCCTGTTTGCCTCCACCATTGGTGACTTCGCGTCCACATGGCTTTTGATCTTCCTCACCGCACCGCTGGCCCATATTGCCATTCAGATCGGCAAGGTCGAACTGGCATCGATCCTGATCTTTGCCATGACCTTCATTGCCGCCCTGTCCGGCAAATCGCTCAGCAAGGGCCTGATATCCGGCATGATCGGGATCATCCTGGCCTCGGTCGGGCTTGAGCCCGAAACCGCATCGCCACGCCTGACATTCGGCTCGTTCGCCGTCTATGACGGACTGCCGCTTGTGGCCATGGCGATCGGCATTGTCGCGATCGCGGAGATGATTCTCCAGTTCGAAGAGCATCTCGCCCACAAGGACAGCGGTGCCGAGAAAATCGACAGCAGCAAACTGCTGGGTGACGAGGACACCTCCGTCACCGCCGAGGAATGGCGCAAAATCGCCATGCCGATCGCGCGGGGCACGGCAATCGGTTCGGGCATCGGACTGTTGCCGGGTCTGGGTGCGGCGATTGCGTCCTTTGCCTCCTACGGTGCGACCCGCAGGCTCTCCAGGGATCCGAACTCCTTCGGAAAAGGCAATGTGAAAGGAGTCGCGGCCGCCGAAAGCGCCGACAATGCCGTGATTCCAGCAAGTCTGATCACCCTGTTTGCCCTCGGTATCCCAGGCAGTGTGATCGCCGCGATCCTGGCCGCAGGCTTTACCATGCACGGCATCATACCGGGGCCGCTCATGCTACGCGAGAATCCGGAATTCATGCTCGGCCTTTACGGTTCGATGCTGCTGGCATCGCTGCTGATGCTGGTCATCGGCTGGGTCGGCATGCGCCTCTTCGTGAAAGTGATCAACGTGCCGGTCACATATCTGTTCTCGGGCGTGTTCTTTTTCAGCGTGATCGGCGCCTATCTGCAGGGTGGCGAGCAGTTCGGCGTCTATGTGATGGTCGTGTTCGGCGTGATCGGCTACTTTCTCAAGCGGTTTGATTTTTCCTTCGTGACCTTCATCATCGGCTATATTATCGGCCCGCAGCTTGAACTGGCGATCCGCCAATCGATCATCATCACACGCGGCGAAAACCTGGCCCAATATCCGGTCGCGATTTTCTTCGCATTGATCACGCTGATCGTTGTCGTGAGAATGGGCTGGTCGACATTCAGGCGGATTACCGGTGCCGGCCCCGGATAGTCCATTTCGACGCGACAAGGGCCGTTTGCGGGAGACTGTCAATGCCGCCTGACACACGAAGCACGGTCGGTGCAGCCAGGATTGCCAGAGTCGAGATCCTGTGCCTTCGATATCCGCTGGCCAAGCCGATGGAAAGCGTCATGGGACGGCTGGATTCGCGCCCCGCTTTGCTGATCCGGCTTGAGGACACCGATGGCGCGGAAGGTTGGGGCGAGATCTGGTGCAATTTTCCACAGCCGGGAGCGGAATATCGGGCAAGGCTGGCGGCCGCGTCGCTCGAACGCGCCTTGTCCATCGTGGACCCCGGTGCTCCCGGCGACGCATTTCGTCTTTTGAGGCAAAGACTTCACATGCTTTCGCTTCAGTCCGGCGAAGGCGGTCCGGCGGATCAGATTGCCAGCGGCGTCGATATTGCCCTGCACGATCTGGCATCGCGCAAGGCGGGTGTTCCAATGGCGACATTCCTCGGCGGCGCTCCGCGGGCGCTGGATGGCTATGCCAGCGGGATCGACTGCCGGCTGGCGCCGGAGATGATCACGCAGGCGCGCGGGAACGGCTATCGGGCATTCAAGCTGCGGGTCGGATTCGATCGGGCGACCGATACCGGAATTCTGGCGAACGCTGCTGGTCTCATTGAGCCCGGTGAAGTTCTGATGATCGATGCCAACCAGAGCTGGACCGTCTCGGATATTGACGGCCTGAAAGATCATATCAATGACGCACCCCTTACCTGGGTGGAAGAACCGCTCCCGGTCGATCGTCCGGATACCGAATGGGCTCGGGTCGCCGCCGTTTTGCATGCCCCGATCGCCGGCGGCGAAAATATGCGATCGGCCGACGCGTTTGACAACGCCATATCCGGCAACGTCTTCGATGTCATCCAGCCCGATGTCTGCAAATGGGGCGGCCTGTCCGGCTGTCTGGATATCGCCAAACGCGTGATCGGCGCCGGGAAAAGATACTGCCCCCACTATCTTGGCGGCGGGCTTGGCCTTGTGGCATCGGCTCATCTCCTGTCCGCCGCAGGCGGCGATGGCCTGCTGGAAATCGACGTCAACGACAATGCCCTGCGCGAATTGCTTGCCGGCCCTCTCCTGCCGCTCCGAAACGGACGTGCCGTCACGCCCGACGCGCCGGGCCTCGGAGTAACGCCGGATCGTGCCGTGATCCGCGAATTTCAGGTCTTGCATTTCGATTTCGCGCCCATTGATGACAGCGCGGAGACTTGAGAGCAGACCCGCGCAACCGGTAGCCCGGTGTCAAAAACGGGCGGTGCTGCGATTCGCCAGCGCCGAGGCCGCCTTTGTCGACGCTCTGGCGCTTGCCACATTGGCGCTGTATGACAACGGCATGAATGCGGAAGACACCGATGATTCGCCGGTTGCGGAAACACCCCGAAAGCCCGGTCGGGCACGCCGGTGGCTCGGCAATGCGCTGCTGCTGATCCTGGTGGTGGTGATTGCCGGCGTCGGCATCGTCGTTGGCAGCTTCCTGCGCTTTTCCGCCGAAGTGGTCGGCCTGGAACCGCCGCGCGACATTGCCAAAGCGGACGGCATCGTGGTCCTGACGGGCGGCAGCCTGCGCATCGACAGGGCGGTCGAACTGCTCGATGACGGCGTCGCCGGGCGGCTGCTGATCTCCGGCGTCAACCCGGCGACGACCGGTCAGCAGATTCAACGGCAGACATCAGCCGAGCCAGCACTCTTCGAGTGCTGCGTCGACATCGGCCATGACGCCATCGATACCCGCGGCAATGCCAAGGAGGCGGCGCTGTGGGTGCGCGAAAACGGCTACCGGGACGTCATTGTCGTCACCGCCAACTATCACATGCCGCGCAGCCTGCTGGAGCTGCAGCGCGTCGACAATGAAACCCGCTTCATTCCCTACCCGGTGTTCCCGCCCGGCCACGACAAGGTGGACTGGTGGCGCGATCCGATGGTGCTCAACGTGCTGGCGGCGGAATATGGGAAATTCATCATCGCCAGATTCCGTCACCGGCTTGGTACCCCGTCTCCAGATGGCCTGCGGTCGAGCATTGCCGCACAGGACGGGCCGCAAAAGGCCAATATGGCCGGTAGCAATTGACGCCCCGGTAGCGCCATGATCGCCGTCCGCTCCGCGCTCTTCAACGTGCTGTTCTATCTGAACCTTGTCGTCCAGATGATCCTGTTCACGCCGGCCTATTTCCTGATGCCGCGCAAGGCCGCCTGGGTCATCCCGAAAAACTGGGTACGGTCCAATCACTGGCTGCTGAAGACCATTGTCGGCACCGACCATGTCATCGAAGGGCTGGAGAACATCCCGCAGGGCGGTTACATCATCGCCCCCAAGCACCAGTCGTTCTGGGATGCCTATGGGCTGCTGCCCTATCTCGACGATCCCTTCTACATCCTCAAACGCGAACTGACCTGGATTCCGCTATTCGGCTGGTATGTGATCAAGATGCGCATGGTGCCGATCAACCGCGGCAGCCGGGAGAAGGTCATGCCCGAAGTCATGCGGCGGACCAGGGAACAGATGGCCGACGGCCGCCAGCTCATCATTTATCCGGAAGGCACCCGCCGCCCCGTCGGCGCCGAACCGCAATACCGGTTCGGCATCGCCAAGATCTATGCCGAACTCGGTGTGCCGGTGGTGCCGATCGCCATGGTTCCCGGCCTGTTCTGGCCGCGCCGCCAGTTTCGCCGTTATCCCGGCACCATCCGCGTCCGCATCCTGCCGCCGATCGAGCCCGGTCTCGACCCGGAGGTTTTCATGGAGAAACTGATCGAAAAGCTGGAGACCGCGACCGAT
>JANQMU010000134.1 GCA_028279875.1 Rhizobiaceae bacterium | reverse complement strand
CTGCCGCCCATGAAATAGCCCTTGTCCGCGGGTGGATACTCCCGCACGGCTTTGGACATGTCGACAAGATTTGGCGCCACGGCGAGCATCAGTGATGTTTCAAACTCGCAGGCATGCACAATACCGTTCCAGGTCGGACTTTTGCAATGCTCCCCCATCACCGTGGCAAGATCGGGATAGAAGAGGCGCCACACTTTGAAGTCCTTGTGATCCCAGAGGCGGCGCGCCGCCTGCTTCATGGTGGAAGCGTTGGCTTCGTGCCCATTGATCAAAAACAGGTGCCGTACACCGTGGCGTGCCAGACTTTCTGCAACCTGGACGACAACGTCTTCGAGCGTTCCTGCTTCAAGACTGACCGATCCAGGATCATCGCGCCAGACCCAGGAATAGCCGAAGGGCATTGCGGGAAGCACGGTCGCACCGGTGATTTCCGCCACCCGCTTCGACAGGGCCTCGGCGAGTATGATGTCCACACCCAGTGGCAAATGCGGGCCGTGTTGCTCCGTCGCCCCCATCGGTAGAATGGCAACCGGACACTGCTTGATGCGCTCAGCAAACGCCGCGCGTGACAGGTGCTTGGCTTCAACAGTCATAACAGTGCACCTCGTCGCTCAACGCCGAACTTTGCCCGCTCCCAAGCTCTCAACGCAAGCTTGACGCTTCTCTGAATCACGGCCACACCGTACCAAAGCATGACCGACATGCAAAGTTTTTCCATAATTGATATTCAGTCTTTTCAATTGGTCGCACTTCAGTTAGCTAAAGTTTGAAAATCTTTTTCACAGGAGGCTGCGACATGACGTTTGTACGGACCGTCAACGGCGACATCAACCCTGGCGAGATGGGTGTAACCTACTGCCACGATCACATCTACTGCGTTCCCCAGCTTTGGAAGGAAAAGGGAGATGATGATCTTTTGTTGGATGATGCTGAAGCATCCAGAGCCGAGTTGCAGCTCTTCGCCAACGCGGGAGGCAAGACCATTTACGACGCCACCGCCATCGATTACGGCCGAGACGTCGCCACGGTCAAGCGCATCGCCAACGAAATCGGCGTCCAGATCATTGCCACGGCCGGGTTCAACAAGTCGCTGATGTGGCCCGGCACCATGAACGACGGCAAACGGACCTTCAATGAATGGATCGGCTCGCTGTCACGCAAGGAACTGGCGGAACACGTAACGCGCGAAGTGACCACCGGCATGGACGGCACCGACATCAAGGGCGGCGTGGTCAAGTTCGGCACCGGCTACAACACTATTTCCGAGCTGGAAGTCAAAACCGTTTACGCGGCGCTCGATGCCCACAAGGAAACCGGCGCACCCATACACGCCCATACCGAGCTTGGGACCATGCCTTTGGAACAGCTCGATCTGCTGCATCAGGAAAGGGTCGATCCTCGCTACCTGACGATAGCGCATCTCGACCGGAATCCGGATCCATGGGTGCATCGGAAAGTGGCCGAAACCGGCGCATTCTTCTCCTTCGACGGCATAACCCGCGTAAAATACTATCCCGAGAATGTGCGGACCCGCTGCATTCTCGATCTTGTACGCGCCGGCCACGAGGATCAGATCATGATTGGTGGCGATATCGCGCGAAAGACCATGTTCGCCAGTTACGGAAAGGGCGGTCTGGGCATGGGCTTCATTCTGGAGAAATGGCGCCCCCGCTTTGTCGAGGAGGCCGGCGAGGCCGGCTTCGACGGCGAGAAACTGCTCGAGAAGTTCTTTGTGGCAAACCCTCAGAAGGCATTTTCCTTCTCACAATGACAGCGAACAGGTTTCCTTATAATCAAAAAGTGCCACTGGCACTTCGCATTGGGGCGCGTTTCTCCCAAACACCGCCTGGCGCTCCGCTGTGGCTCCGCGATTATCGCTAAAAACACCAAATCGTTGGTGTTTTTTGGTGCTTTACGCCACCACTACAGCCCTTCGAACGCAGCTCTCAGGGCGTTCGTCGCTCCAAAAGGTCCACTGGACCTTTTGGCCGACTGCGCCGGCCGCTCCTCACTCCCATTCAATGATCAATCGGGCGGATAAAGCATTGATTTCATGTTGGATTTTCCTGCGACAATTCGCGCATACCGTCAAAAATACCGTCAAATTTCTAAGCTGTTGAAAATAAATGTATTAATAGCTCCGAACTCTCGCGATGCAAAATATCCGCATCGGATTAATCGTTAGCACCGCAGACACTACCACCCGCATAAGCACCAAGGTCCGCCGCAAAACGCTCTACACTTTCCAGACCTGCCCCCGTCGGGCGCAACGCGGGCGCGCGATCGTGGATTTCGATGCCGGCACGGGCGCCGAAAATGCGCTTTCCGTAACAGATCAGGTGTTCGATGCCTTGCATGGCGAAGATGATCGAGGGCGCGATCATCCGGTACACCGCCTCGGCCTCCTGTTCGTTTCCGTAGCGAAAAAGCTCATAGGCGCGTACGGGATGGTTATTCTGACACTGAGCTTCATCGGCGTTTGTTCGTTGAGGAACTCGGTTGTTGATTGCACCATCGGCGAAGGGTTTGGCGTGTTGGGATTGGTCTTGAAGCGATCGAACCTTACCTTCGTACCCATTGTTCTTGGTGGAATTATGGAAGTAAAACTCCGCTCCGCCATGATCCGGGTGAAGGACCCTATGGACTTCGTCGAACGTCCTATTGCGGCAATCCTCGCAATCCCAATAGTTTTGGTGATCGTCATGCACATCCGCACCCTACGCCAGGAGCACAAGGCCCGCCTCGCCGAATCCGAGATTGATCACGAGATGCACGACACGCAGCGAAGATAAGCCGCTGTGATAGTACAGACCCAAATCGATGTGTTGCGTAACATAAAGAATCTGCCTCTGAAATTACTGATCGACGGGGCAGATGTGTGACGCGGTACCTGAGAGTCGCACAACGTGACCTCGCCGCTCGATAGATCCGTCTTGACCACAACCGCTGGAGGCACAAAAAGAAGGTGCTGAACGCTCCATTGCAGCGGTGCGTGAGCTGCGAGAGAGCAGCTTCAGCATCTCTCACCTATGCTATCATCTGGTCTTTATTCTAGTAATGGGCTACCAGTGCGACATGCTTCACTCGGCAACTTTCAGGGGCTGCCTGACGTTTTTGTCGGCCGCCCAGTTCCAGGCGATCGGGGACTTTCGTTTGAGCGCGCCACTGAGATGTTGCCGCATGCGGTACGACGCATCGACCGTGTTTCCTGCCTCCAGGAGCTGCAGGATTTCGAGATGTTCAGAGCATTGCTCGACGAGTCGCTCGTGGTTCACCTCGGCCCGATACTCCATCAGGCGGCGCATCCGATTAACCCGTTGCAATGCCATCAAAAAGTATGGGTTCCCGGACAACTTGATCAACTCCTCGTGGAAGAGTGCGCCGTTCTCAAGGAGTGACTCCGCGGGAACCGCGCTGAAATCCATCTCGAGCATACCTTCCTGGATGCGACGTTGCTCGCTCAGGATTTTCCTGTCCAATTCGAACGATGGCTCCAGCATCGCCGCCGGTTCGATGGCCATGCGAAACCGGTAAATCTCGTCAAAGGCTTCCGGCGTGTTGGCGACAGGCAGAAAACGCCACCCATAGCCCTCCTTGCGTTCAATCCAACCTTCGCGGGCCGCACGCACGAGTATGTCATTGGTCCAGGATTTCGACCAACCATAGTGCTGACGCAGAAATTGTTCTGTGACCTCTTCGGGCAAGCGGCCTGTGAGCCAGTCCTCCGCCAGTTTATGATAGTTGTCATTGATCGACGCCGGTTGCTGTTCCAGCAGCTCAGTGAGCGCTTCGGGGTCCGACTCGGCAACAAAGTAGCCCCGGTTCTCCTGTCGGACGAGAAATCCGTTGGTTTCTAGGATATTCATGGCCTCGCGAATAGGGGTCCGGGAGACGCCGTATCGATCCGCCAGTTGCTGCGCGCCAAGGTGCTGTCCGGCCTGGATGCTGCCGGCAGCGATGTCTTGCAGCATGCGTCGCGATATACGTTGAGAGAGGCCGCTTGTGCGCATAGGTCAGGCTCGTCCTTCAGATTTCCACGGAACCTGTGCCATTCCGTTCCTGTTCCGCTGCCCCAGAAAATTGCATTTTTAGCCCGTAAAAGTAAGCACGATTTCGGTTTTCTACATCTTAAGGTGCAAAGTGTCTCTTTATCGAGCGAATTTCGAGCTTCGATTTACATCCTGGTTTCGGCGTATCCGCAGACCTCAGCAGCTCAAGATGTTTCTCCGTTTGCGTCGATCTGACCGGTTTTGAACCGATGTCTAAGGGACAACAGTGTCGGCACAACTATGATCGTCAGCAGGACAACCGACAGGACGAGAGAAACGGGCCGTTCCCAGAACAGGCTCATTGTTCCTTGCGAGATGATGTATGTCTGAAGAAACGTCTCCTCCGCCATGGACCCCAGCACAAGCGCCAGAACGGTCGCGGCGGGCGAGTAGCCGTAACTTTTCATGGCAAAGCCAACCAACCCGCTGAGCACGAGGATCCACGTCTCGACAATGCTGGCATTGATTGCGAAGGCGCCGATGACGCACAAAAGCACGATCACCGGAACGACGTTCACGTAAGGTATGTTGAGGAACTTCACGAAGAGTGGGATGGCGAAGATGCTCATCGCGATCAGGATCATGTTGCCAAGATACATACTGGCAATGAGGCCCCAGACGAACTCGGGATCGTTGACGATCAGGAGCGGGCCGGGCTGCAGACCCCACATCAGGAACGCGCCCAGAAGAACGGCTGTCGCACCCGAGCCGGGAATACCCAGGGACAAGAGCGGCACCATGGCGCCGGCCGATGCGGCATTGTTGGCGGCCTCGGGTGCAACAAGTCCGCGCATTTCACCCTTGCCGAACTTCTCGGGATCTTTTGCGACCTTCTTCTCGACCGAATAGCCGATGATCGAACCCAATGTCGCACCGGACCCGGGCAGGACGCCGGCGATGAAGCCAATTGCCGAGCCGCGCCAGAAGGTCCAGCGTGAGTCGCGATAGTCTTTCCCGGACGGCCAGAATGCCTTGTCGCGGAAGCTGATCCGCAAGCGTTTCGCGGGCTGGCGATGCTGGCCGTTGAAGATGCAGTGGAGCAATTCACCGATACCGAAAAGGCCGATCGCCACGGCGACGAAATAGACACCGCCGATCAGTTCAGGAGAGCCGAACGTAAAGCGTTGCTGGCCGCTGATCACGTCCACGCCGACCGTACCGATCGCGAAGCCGATCAGGGCGGAGATGAAGCCCTTGAACTTGTTCTCTCCCATCATGGTGGTCAGCATCAACAGACCAATGGCAATAATCAGAAAATATTCGGATGGTCCGAACGATGCCGCGAAGTTTGCGAGGGACGGCGCCAGCGCGGTGATCAAAATGACCCCGACCGTTCCGCCGAAGAAGGACGCTATGGCCTGCATCACAAGGGCGGGTCCCGCGCGCCCTTTTTGGGCAAGCGGATATCCGTCGATGGTTGACGCGACCGTTGCCGATTCTCCGGGCGTGTTGATCAGTATCGAGGTGATCGTCCCGCCATACATCGAGCCATAATAGATGCCGGCCAGCATGATGATCGCGATCGTGGGCTGCAATCCGAATGTCATCGGGATCAGGACTGCAATCCCCGCCGCCGGTCCGAAACCGGGGAACAGACCGACGATCATTCCGAGAAAGGCGCCGATCACGAGAAACAGGAAGCCTTCCGGTGAGGCAGCGACGCTGAGCCCAAGTGAGAGATTTGATGCGATATGAGCAAGCACCGGACATTTCCTTTCGAAGACCGTTAGAGGCCGAGCGGACCCACAGGCAGCGATGCGTTCAACAGGATCTTAAAGAGCCCGTAGAGAAATCCGGGCAGCGCGATGCTGTAGACCAGATTGGTGACCGGATGCGGGCGATTGAAAGTGAAGAGGTAGGCAAGCATGAAGAGAACCATAGCAAGCAGCGCGCCAACCATATTCATGATCGCGACGAAGCCGCAGATGTAGAGGAAGACGATCAGGACGTCGCGCCCGAATTCGGGGCCGGCATCGATCGCGTGGGCGTCGACACCGAACATATCAGCTTTGGCTTCAGCCTCAGGGTCCGCCTGATGAACGGGCGCGATGCCGGTTCGTTGTTCCTTCGCCCACTCCCGCACATCCCCAAAGAGATTGACGGCGCAGGAGATGATCAACAGAACGCCGACCAGCAGCGGAAAGAAACCCGCAGCCGGGCGACCGGAGGATGTCAGCAGTGTCAGTGTCGCCAGGCCGTAGGATGTGTAGCCAACGGCCAGTAGGAGCAGGCCTGCGGCAAACCACTTTTTCATCGGTCCTCCTCTCCCGATCTATGTTTGAGGATATGAGCGGGCGCAGACAGACTACGCCCACTTGACCGCTTTGCGGCTATTCCTTGATCGCGCCGATCTCGACGAGCGTGGCGCGGTACTGCTTGCTGGTGTCTTCAAGATAGGCTGCGAACTCGTCACCCCAGATCGGGTTTCCCGACATGCCATTCTTGACAAGGTATTCTTGCCATTCCGGTGCCTCGATCACTTTCTTCAGGGTCGCGATCCACCACTCCTGAACGGCCGGGTCCAGACCGGATGGCATGACAACGCCACGCGGGAGCGAAAAGCTGAAATCATAGCCAAGTTCCTTGAAGGTCGGCACATCGGGATTGTTGGTGCTGCGCGCGGAATCGGAAAAGGCAAGGGCTTTCAAGGTTCCCGCGTCAAGTTGACCGCCGACCTCCGACGGGTTCGCGACCACGGCATCCACGCTGCCGGACGTCAGCGCCGTCACCAATTCACCCCCCGACCCGATCGGGACATATTCGAACTCGATGCCCGCGGCTCTGGCGAACAAAGCCGCTGTGACACGCTCCGGTCCGGCAGAACCACTGCCTGCAATCGTGACACGCCCGGCCTTCGCCGCTTCCACGAATGCATCAACGTCGCCAAATTCAGAGTCCGAACGCACAACCAGGAGCATGGCGTCGCTTGCAAGCAGACCGACCGGCGTGAAATCGGCATAGGTCCAATCGGTATCGGCGACCAGCGGTGTACCGATGAAGTTGCCGCTTGTGGAGGTCAGCCGATAGGGATCGCCCGCCTTCCCGCTCACATAGCTGAAGCCGACCGCTCCGCTGCCGCCTTCTCGGTTCTCAACCACGATGTCGTTCGGATAAAGGTCGTATTGGCGAAGGACGTCGACAACCGTACGGGACATCCGGTCGTTGCCGCCGCCCGGACCGAAGGCGATCGTATAGGTCAGCCGCTCGGACGGGTAGTCGTCTGCCGCAACGGGCAAGGCCACCGCTGAGACCGCAGCCATTGCCGCAAGCAGTGTGAAGGTTCGATGCATGATCATGGTTTCCTCCCTTCGATCATTTTGCATTTTTAAAACGTTCAGTGCAATAAATGCATAAATTGCACGTTGTCAATCAAAAATGCAAACTTGGATGAAATTTGCCCTACGCGAGTATGGCCCGCGCCATGAATACGTTGTTATTTATCAATATTTTATCATCAAATGGGCGAAATCCTCGAATTCATCGCCATCGATCGTGACTGCTTTTTCAACTTGAAAATTGCATATACATGTGTAAAAGGCCAATTTGAGCAAGAAAAATGAGGCGATCGACACGCCGGGAGGAGTTTTGGAAATGAAAATCATGACCTTGCCCTGTGACGGGATCGGTCCGGAGATCATGGCGGCGACGCTGCAGGTCATGCAGGCCACCAATGATCGCTTTGACCTGGGTCTTACATTTCATGAAGAACAAGCCGGCTTTGATAGTCTCAAGAACCACGGCATCACTCTGCGCGAAGAGGTTCTGGAGCGGGCCCGCACCGAGTTCGACGGTGTGATCCTGGGCACCCAATCTCACATGGACTATCCACCCGTCACCGAAGGCGGGCGGAATGTGTCAGCGGGTTTTCGGATCGGTCTCGATCTTTACGCCAATGTCCGCCCTGCCCGATCACGGGATTTTCTCCCCAACAAGGCACCGGGCATGGACCTGGTGATTATGCGTGAAGCGACCGAAGGCTTCTACCCTGACCGGAACATGTTCAAAGGTGTAGGCGAGATGATGCCCGACCCGGATATGGCCCTGTCCGTCCGCAAAATCACGCGGCACGGCTCGATGCGCATCTGCCGAGAAGCTTTCAAACTGGCGATGCAACGCAACAGGAAAGTCGCCGCGATCCACAAAGCCAACTCATTTCTGATGACCGACGGGCTGTTCCTCGAATGTTTCAGGCAAGTGGCGAAAGACTACCCGGACGTCGAAACAGAAGAACTGATCGTGGATGCCTTTGCCGCCCTGCTTGTACGCAATCCGGAAACCTATGACGTCGTCGTCGCGACTAATTTCTACGGCGATATACTGTCCGATCTCGCGTCGGAACTGTCGGGCTCGCTTGGCCTTGCAGGCTCGATCAATGCCAATGCCGAAACAGGCCGCTGCTGTGCGCAGGCACAGCATGGCTCCGCCCCGGATATCGCGGGCAGGAACGTGGCTAACCCGACATCGCTGATCCTGTCTGCCGCGATGATGCTAACCTGGCTCGGTGAACAACGCTGTGTTGCCGGCCTAATGGAAGCAGGCAAGGCGATTGCAGATGCCGTCGATACGGTTATCGACGATCCGACCAAGCGGACGCGCGATCTGGGCGGTGATGTGAACACGGATGCATTTGGCCGGTTTGTCGCCGATGCCGTTGCACACAAGGCCGTTGCCGCCTGAGACCTCCTCCCGGCGGACCTGACCCTCCGCACACCTGGTGGCACTGTCTTCGAGCAGTGTCACCCCTTTTATTGAGGCGATTGACCCATGACCGATTGTCCCCGCATCGCCCTGATCCATGCGACACGTGTCGCTATCGATCCCATTGAAGCGGCGGCCCGCAAGCTCTGGCCCGAGGCCGAGACGATCACCATGCTGGAAGAAAGCCTCTCCGTGGATCGCGCCAAGGAGGTCGCGCTTTCGGAGCAAATGCACAACCGCATTCTCGCCATGGCCAACTATGCCAAAGACACCGGCGCCGATGGTGTTTTGTTCACCTGCTCAGCGTTCGGCCCGGCGATCGAGGCCGCTGCCGCATCCTCTCCGGTTCCGGTTTTGAAACCCAATGAAGCGATGTTCGATGCCGCCTTTGCCTACGGCGACCACATTGCGATCATCACCACCTTCAGGCCTGCCGCCGCCGGTATGGAAGAGGAGTTCCGCGAGGCTGCGACAAAGCGGGGGAGTACGGCGCGCATGACATCGTATTTCTGTCCGAGTGCCCTCGACGCAAAACGCGCCGGAGATGACGCCACGCATGATCGACTGATCGCGGAACTGGCGGCAGGGATTACAGACGCGGACGTGATCCTGCTTGGGCAGTTTTCGATGGCAGGGGCGGCAGAGTCCGTGTGCGCCATGACGAACCCTCCCGTTCTCACCAGCCCGGATGCGGCCATTCGTGAAATCCGTCGCCGCGTCGAAGGCAACACAAAGGGCGGCGCACCATGCTGATCGGTGTCATTGCTGATGACTTCACCGGTGCCAGCGACATCGCCAACACCCTTGCGAAAGGCGTTGCCGGTGACGGTGGATTGAGAACCGCGCAGTTTGCCGGTGTTCCGAAAGTGCCGGCCGATCCAGCGGTGGAAGCAGGTGTCATATCCCTGAAAAGCCGCTCCGCCCCAGTTCAGAACGCTGTCGCCGACAGTTTGCGCGCCCTCGACTGGCTGCAGGCGCAGGGGTGTGAACAGATCATTTTCAAATACTGTTCCACTTTTGATTCTACAAGGGTGGGCAATATCGGTCCCGTGGCAGAGGCTTTGGCAAATGCACTGGATGCCGAGGGCGTTCTTGTTTGCCCTGCTTTTCCGGCAGCCGGCCGCACCGTCTATCAGGGGCATGTTTTTGTGTCCGACAAGCTGCTGAACGAGTCCGGTATGCAGCACCATCCCCTGACACCGATGCGCGACCCGGACATCCGGCGTTGGTTGTCCTACCAAACGACCAGAAAGGTTGGACATCTTGCGCTGAGGTCGATCCTCGGCGGTCCGTGTGAGGCGCGCAACGCATTGCGAGAGCGGATCGCGGACGGTGCGCAGTTCATTGTGGCCGATGCCGTCTCTGAGAGCGATCTACTAGTTCTTGGTGAAACGGTCACCGACAGGACGCTGATCACTGGCGGGTCAGGCATTGCTTTGGGTTTGCCGCGCAATTTCATCCGAGCCGGCAGGGCCAAGGGCGACGGGGTCCAATTCACCGCCATCGCGGGGCCCGAGGCGATCCTCGCCGGCTCCTGTTCCGGCGCGACCCGGGGACAGGTTGCCCTGCACGCCCGGCACCACCCGGCCTTCGCAATTGATGTGCCAGGCGTCATGTCCGGCAATCTGACAGCCGGGAGCCTGGTAGATTTCATCACCGCCAACACAGGTCTGTCTCCCCTGATTTATTCATCCGGAACACCGGACAGGGTAAAAGACCTGCAGTCGCAATTTGGCCACGAAGCGGTTTCGGCGAAGCTCGATGACCTTTTTGCAACGACGGCAAGGCTGCTCGTGCAAAGCGGCCATCGCCGGATCGTTGTAGCCGGAGGCGAGACGTCAGGAGCGGTCGCCCAGGCGATCACCGATCAACTTGATGTCTGTGCCATGACTATCGGGCCTGAAATCGATCCTGGTGTTCCCATTCTCACCATCGGAACTGATAACCCGGTCGCAATAGCCTTGAAGTCTGGAAATTTCGGAACTGAAGATTTTTTTGCAAAGGCACTGAAAATCATGGAAGGCGTGTCGTGATGCTGAACGAGAAAGACCTGCGGCTACAGATATCGGCGCTTTGCGCCTCGCTTTTTCAACGCGGTTTTAGCGTTGGCACAGCGGGTAATGTCTCAGCGAAAATCGGCGATGACATCCTGATGACTCCTACAAATTCGACACTTGGAGCCATCGACCCCGACCGAATATCCAAGCTTGACGCGAACGGAAATCACCTTGCCGGCGACAAGCCGACCAAAGAGTTCTTCCTGCATCGCGCCTTCTACCGGTCCCGCCCCGAATGCGGGGCTGTGGTGCATCTCCATTCGACTTGGGCGACGGCGATGTCTTGCTTGGAGGAAACTGATCCGGATGACTGCATCCCGCCCCTGACGCCTTATGTCGTGATGCGCGTGGGTACAGTGAAGCTCGTGCCCTATATCAGACCGGGCGATCCCGCAGCGGGCGATCGGATCACCGCCTTGAACGGCAAATATGCCGCTGTTCTGCTTGCCAATCACGGACCGGTTGTCAGCGGACATGACCTGTTTTCGGCAGTCTGCGCTGCTGAAGAGCTGGAAGAAACCGCTAAGCTCTTGATGATCACACGGGGACAGAGAACCCGGCTTTTATCCCGTGCGGACATTGCTGATCTCAAACGAAGCTTTGCAAACATGTGAGGGACCATGAAAACCGCTGACCTGATCGACAATTACGCCGACAAACTGTCTCTCGTCCATTTGCCCTTTCAGCGGATTGGAACCAAGGCGCATCTTGCAGCCCAAGTCCAGACAGTGAAGTGCTTCGAAGATAACTCGGTTGTGCGGACTGAGCTCGAGACGCCGGGCGAAGGACGCGTTCTCGTCGTTGATGGCGGCGGCTCCACACGCATCGCCCTGTTGGGGGACATGCTCACGCAACTCGCCATCGATAACAAATGGGCTGGCGTCGTGTTGAACGCTGCCATTCGCGACAGTGCCGATATTGCGCGAATGAACACGCTCGTGTTTGCGCTTGCCACGAGCCCGGTCAAAAGTGCCAAGGAAGGTTGGGGAAAGGCCGGATGTCGGATTCATATTGGCGGGGTTGAAATCAAACCCGGTGATTGGCTCTATGCTGACGCAGACGGTGTGCTTCACAGCAAAGAGCAACTGCCAATTCGGCGTTAACCGCGCACCAGCAGGAGGTCTGCCAGCTGACCGGGACCGAGTGCGCCGCCGAATTGGTCACCGCTATGTGGATTGGTCCGGCTACCACATCTACTATCCGAGCCGTCGACAAAAATCTGCGGCCCTGTCCGAACTGATCCTGCATTTGCAAAAAGGACGCAAGAGCTGAGTTGCCTCGCCTATTTATTCGGTAGTCGTATCGAAAACTCACAGTACCGGTGGTTGAAACGTAGGCGTACATCCCGTCCCGGTCGGACACCTTGTACGGTTTTGCTCTTCTTTTCAGATGCTTAAACTCTGTATCGGAGAGCATACAGCCTCCTTTGGCACAAAAGTACCTTCATCCCTTTTCAGGGCCGTTTTTGTAACGTTTTCGCAATGAATTCATTGCTGGTTCTCTCCAGAACTATACGTCAAGTGCGTCGATATTGATAAAGGTACCCGGCTGGAGATGCTGAACTCAAGGGCATGGAAGCCCGTCAAATATACCGTCAGATTATCGCACTTCACCGCGACATCCACGCTTGGCGGATATTGGACGGTGATAGAATATTCCATGATATGAATTGCTTCTGGGAATTCCGGCCAATCGCACGAAAGGCAGGTCCATCGCCCAAGCCCTTCGAGCACAACTCAGGGCGTTCGCGGCTTGCAAAGTGCCACCGGCACTTTGCATTGGGGCGTTTTGCGCCCTAAACGCTCCAGCGCTCCGCTATGGCTCCGCGCGTTCGTCGCTAAAAACACCAAATCGTTGGTGTTTTTTGGTGCTGCGCACCACCGCTCCTCACTCCCACTCAATCGTGCCGGGGGGCTTGGAGGTGACGTCGTAGACGACGCGGTTGATGCCGCGGACTTCGTTGATGATGCGGGTGGCGGCGCGGCCGAGGAATTCCATATCGTAGTGGTAGAAATCCGCCGTCATGCCGTCGACGGAGGTCACGGCCCGCAGGGCGCAGACGAATTCATAGGTGCGGCCGTCGCCCATGACGCCGACGGTCTGCACCGGCAGAAGCACGGCGAAGGCCTGCCAGATCGTGTCATAGAGGCCGGCATTGCGGATCTCGTCAAGATAGATCGCATCGGCTTCGCGCAGGATGTCGAGTTTTTCGCGGGTGACCCCGCCCGGACAGCGGATCGCAAGGCCCGGCCCCGGAAACGGGTGACGGCCGATAAAGCTTTCGGGCAAGCCGAGCTCGCGGCCGAGCACCCGCACCTCGTCCTTGAAGAGCTCACGCAGCGGCTCGACGAGCTGCATGTTCATGCGTTCCGGCAGCCCGCCGACATTGTGGTGCGACTTGATGGTCACCGACGGGCCGCCGGTGAAGGAAACGCTTTCGATGACGTCGGGATAGAGCGTGCCCTGGGCGAGAAAATCCGCGCCTCCCAGTTTCCCGGCTTCCTCCTCGAAGACCTCGATGAACAGCCTGCCGATGATCTTGCGCTTGGTCTCCGGATCGTTTTCACCTTCCAGCGCGGATACGAAGGTCTCAGACGCGTCGACCAGCACCAGCGGGATGTTGTAGTGCTCCCTGAACATGGCGACGACGTCACTCGCCTCGTTCTTGCGCATCAGCCCGTGGTCGACGAGGATGCAGGTGAGCTGATCACCGACCGCTTCGTGAATGAGCAGCGCTGCGACCGAGGAATCGACGCCGCCCGACAGGGCGCAGATCACCTTGCCATCGCCGACTTGCTGACGGATGGCCTCGACCGCCTGATCCCTGTAGGCGGCCATGGTCCAGTCGCCCTTCAGTCCTGCAATGTTGCGCACGAAATTGGTCAGCAGCCTGGCGCCATCGGGCGTGTGGACCACTTCCGGGTGAAACTGCACGGCGTAGAACCGGCGGGCCTCGTCGGCGATCGCGGCGAACGGCGCGCCGCTGGAGGTCGCCACCACCTTGAAGCCCGGCGGGATGTCGGTGACCCGGTCGCCATGGCTCATCCAGACCTGGTGGCGGGTGCCGGCCGCCCAGATATTGTCGAACAGCGCGCATTCTTCCTCGACCTGCAGAAAAGCGCGGCCGAATTCGCGGTGGTGGCCGCCCTCGACCTTGCCGCCGAGCTGGGCGCACATGGTTTGCTCACCATAGCAGATGCCGAGGACGGGAATCCCGGCCTCGAAAATCGCCTGCGGCGCACGCGGCGATCCGATATCGGTCGTCGAGGCCGGGCCGCCGGAGAGGATCACCGCCTTCGGACTCACGCGCTCATAGGCGGCTTCGGCTGACTGGAAGGGAACGATTTCGCAATAGACGCCCGCCTCGCGGACGCGCCGCGCAATCAGCTGGGTGACCTGGGAACCGAAATCGATAATGAGAATCGTATCGGGATGCGCCGTGGTGCTCATGGAGAGGCTTTAGTCATTCGCGCGCCGCCGTGCAAGCGACAGCGGCGGGTCAAAGCAGGATCTCACCATCTATTATGGCCTGGTCGAGCCGGTCCACCGCCGCGGCGAGGTTTTCATCGATGATGTGAAGATATTCGGTCCAGTCGCTGACATGGCGAAGCTCGTCGCGGCCGTCGGAAATGCCGCGCAGCCCGATCAGCGGAATATGGAAGTGCTGGCAGGCGCGCAGGACCGCGAAGGTCTCCATGTCCACCATATCGGTGTCGATGTCGTCATAGGCGTCGCCGGACACGATATTGGCGCCGGTCGACAGCGTCGCGGCCGGCAGGCCGGCAAGGCGATAGGGCAGTCTGAGGGTGACGGGCAGATCGAGAAAGGGCGTTACGCCTTTTTCGAAACCGAGCGCCGAGGCATCCATGTCGCGATAGGAAACGGAAGCCACCTGATAGATCTTCGTCTGCTCAAGATCGCGTGATCCCGCCGAGCCGAGCGACACGACGAGATCAGGCCTGTCGTCCGCCATGGCACCGAGCGCCGCGGTCAGTTGAACGGCCGCCTCCACCGGACCGACCCCGGTGATCAGCGGCGTGAACCGCGCCTGCAGCGCCGGGCCGTATTCCTGATCGGCGGCCATCACGAACAGGAGCTGTCGCCCGCCGATATCCTTGAGCAGTCCCGTCATCCTTCTATCCCTTCCCGTCCCATGACGGACATCAAAGTGCCGGTCATTGTGGCAATCGGTTTTTCCTCACCGTCGCGCCCGATGGCGTAGGCCCGGCCATCGGCGACCGTGATCGTGCGGCCCGGCTTCACCACTTCGGCGCGAAACACGAAGCGGTCGCCGGCGGCGGGCGCCAGCAGATTGATCTTGAATTCGATGGTCAGGACCGCCGCATCGGCCGGCATGAGCGTGAAAGCGGCATAGCCGCAGGCCGAATCGAGAGCCGTCGAAACGATGCCGGCATGGAGGAAACCGTGCTGCTGGGTCAGGTCGGCCCGGTAGGGCATCTCCATCTCGACGCGCCCGGCCCCCACCTGGTTCAGCGTAATGCCCAGCGTCTTCATGACGGCCTGCCTGTCGAAACTGTCATTCGCCCGGGCAAGAAAATCCGGATTTTTGGGGATGAACTCCGGCATTGCCTTATCCTTTGCGTTGCATCACGGCGAAAAAGAAACCGTCCGTGTCGGTGGAGGCCGGGGTCATGGTGATGGTCTTCATATCCGCCGACCAGGGCTGCGGCTTGTCGGCGCCGAACAGATCCTGCCAAACCTCGCCGGCCGAAACCAGCTCGAAATCACCGTCATCCTCGCAGAAGCCGTAGATCTGCGCTTCGTTCTCCTGCGGCAGGACGGAACAGGTGATGTAGACCAGAAAACCCCTGGGGCGCACATAGGCCGCCGCGGAAGCCAGCACCTCCTGCTGCTGGGTCAGCCGGTCTTCGAGGTTTTTGGGGCTGAGCCTCCATTTGGTGTCCGGGCGGCGGCGCCAGGTGCCGGAGCCCGAACACGGCGCATCGACCACCACACGGTCCATCCGGCCGATGAGGGAACCGAGATCCGCATCGGCTTCGTGCACCTGGACATTGCGTGTTCCGGCGCGTTTGAGGCGTTCGAAAATCGGCGACAGCCGCGTCCGGTCGATGTCCCAGGCATGGACCTGGCCGCGGTTTTCCATCAGCGCGCACAGGGCAAGGGTCTTGCCGCCGCCGCCGGCGCAGTAGTCGAGGATCTGTTCGCCCGCCCGGGCATAGATCAGTTCCGAAACAATCTGGCTGCCCTCGTCCTGGACCTCGAACCATCCCTTGGCGTGGGCCGGTTCGCTGGTGACATTCGGCAGACGCGCCGGACCATGGCCGGCCGCAATGCGCAGTCCGAAATTGGCGATCGTGGTCGGCGCGGCACCGCTGCGGGCCAGCGCCTTCTGGACCTTCGGGCGGTCGGCCTTGAGGGTGTTGACCCGAAGGTCGAGCGGCGGGCGCTGGTTGAGCGCGCGGGCCTCGTCGATCCAGTCATCGCCGAAATTCTCCTCAAAGGCGAATTCGATCCATTCGGGGATATCCGCCTGGACATGTTGCGCAGCGTCGGAAAGCCGGCGGGTGCGGAAGGCCTGGTGGTTCGCCTCCGGCAGATCCGGCGGGGCGAATTTGTCGTCGCACAGTTGCCCTGCAAGCTGCCCGGCATCCAGCCCCCACTGGCGGAACAGCGTGGCATGGACGAGGGCCGACGGACCGTCATCATCCATCAGGAACGCATGCGAAAGCTTCTGGCGCAGCGCGTCATAGACCAGATTGCCGATCGCGGCACGGTCGCCCGATCCGGCAAAGCGGTGCGCGGCTCCCCAATCCTTCAGTACCTCGGCGACCGGCCGTTTCTGCCGCTCGATCGTCTCGAGCACCTCCATGGCCGCCGCCATTCGACCGCCAAGCCGCATGGTGTCTTCCTCTTGCTTCGATCTTTCATGCCCGCCGTCGCGCAGGACACGGCGAGGCATATCGCGGTGCGATCACAAAGGAAAGCCGCGCCTTTCGAAAGCAGACCCTAAATCAGCTTCCAGGCGAGCCACAGCCACAAAACGGCGTTGATGACGAAGCCGACGACAAAAAGCGGCCGGCGGTGACGGATCTTGTTGGTCGTGATGTGCACCCAGGAATGGGCGATCCGGCTGATGACAAACGCCCAGGCGAGGACAATGGTCGCGTCGTTGACGCCGTTGACCATATAAAGGGCCAGGCAGACCGCATAAAACAGGAAAGGCAATTCGAACTGGTTGACGAGATTGCGCACGACGGTGGAACTCGGCTCCGGCTCGATCTGTGGTATGCGAAAATCCGAGGCCTCGGCCTTGCCGCTGCGGATAGCCGCCAGGCGCCGTCGCGACATGATGATGTAAATCGTGTAGATCAGGCCGGTCTGAACGATCAGCGGCCAGAAGATTGCAGTGTTGCTCATATTATACCCCGGCCATACCCCTAATTGAATCGCCGCAAAAACGTTAAAGCAAGTACGGCGCCGTTGGAACCGCGTTCCCGGCGGTTCGCCGTGGATGACAAACTGCCGCCGGAACGGGTCCGGCGGCAGGAGTGCGGAGAACCTATCCGTCGCGGAGCCGGTACTCCATCGTCACGACGCCGGAATCGTGCCGGGTCATTGAGACCGGTTGCAGTTGCACCTGCCGGTCCAACTGCTCGAACAGGGGCACACCGCCCGGCAGGAGAAACGGCGCCATTTTCAGGCGCAACCGGTCCACCAGCCCATGCGACATCAACAGCCCGGCGAACTGGCCGCCGCCGCACAGATAGATGTCGCCGCCGGCAGCCGATTTCAGGCTCCGGACGCGCTCGATCCAGTCGTCCCGGACAATCTCGACCTCCGAATCGGCCGGCAGGTCGAGCGTCCGGGAAAAGATGTAGTGATGCATATGCGCATAGGCTCGCCGGCCCGGCTGCAGGCCAAAGCGATATCCGAATTCATAGGTTCCACGGCCCATCAGGACCGTGTCATAGCCCGCCAGCCGTTCGAAATAGGCTTCGGCATGATCGCCTTCGGCGGGAAATCCGGAGATATCGTCATCGGGACCGGCAATATAGCCGTTGAGCGACGTCGCAACGTCGTAAAAAATCGTTCGCATGGGGACTCCATCATCAGGGTTTCTTCAAAGGCCTCGCTGGTCGAAGCCCTGTTCGCGTCCGGATTTACCGGTGACCCTTGATCATGTGTGGAGCACTCCTGTGCGCTGGATTTGGCGGAAAATGTCACAGTCGCGTGCGTGTGGCAAGCCCGTCGGTTGCTCTGGCGCTACACGGCCCCCGGATAGTTGGGGCTTTCGCGGGTGATCGTGACGTCATGCGTATGGCTTTCGCGCAGTCCCGCGCCGGAGATGCGCACGAAGCGGGCGCGTTCATGCATCTCGGCAAGGTCGGCGGCGCCGACATAGCCCATGGCGGCGCGCAGCCCGCCGCCCAGTTGATGCAGGACGGCGGCGACCGGCCCCTTGTAGGGCACCTGCCCTTCAATGCCCTCGGGAACCAGTTTCAGCGTGTCGCGCACCTCGGCCTGGAAATAGCGGTCGGCCGAGCCGCGTGCCATGGCGCCGACCGAGCCCATGCCGCGATAGGCCTTGAAGGACCGTCCCTGATAGAGATAGACCTCGCCCGGGCTTTCATCGGTGCCGGCCAGCAGCGAGCCGACCATCACGGCCGAGGCGCCGGCGGCGATGGCCTTGGCCATGTCGCCGGAAAACTTGATGCCGCCATCGGCGATGACCGGCACATTATGGTCCGCTGCCGCTTCGACGGCATCCATAATGGCCGAGAGCTGCGGCACGCCGACGCCGGCAACGATGCGCGTCGTGCAGATCGACCCCGGACCGATGCCGACCTTGATGGCGTCCGCCCCGGCATCGATCAGCGCCCGGGTGCCTTCGAGAGTGGCGACATTGCCGGCCATGATGCGCACGGAATTGGACAGTTTCTTGACCCGGGCGACCGCATCGAGCACGCGCTGCGAATGGCCATGGGCCGTGTCGACGACCAGCATGTCGATGCCGGCATCGATCAGCCTTTCGGCACGCGCGAAACCGTCATCGCCAACGGTCGTTGCGGCGGCAACCCGCAGGCGGCCCTGCTGGTCCTTGGATGCGTGGGGATTGAGTTGCGACTTCTCGATATCCTTGACGGTGATCAGGCCGACGCACTGGCCGTCCGGATCGACGACCAGCAGTTTTTCGATGCGATGCTGATGCAGGAGCTTCTTGGCCTCGTGCTGTTCGACATTCTCGCTGACGGTCACCAGCCCCTCGGCCGTCATGAGCTCGTGGATCTTCTGCTCGGGATCGGATGCAAAGCGGACATCGCGATTGGTCAGAATGCCGACGAGGCGGCCGGTGCTGAAGCCGCCCGATCCACCGTTCTCGACCACCGGAATT
>JANQMU010000088.1 GCA_028279875.1 Rhizobiaceae bacterium | reverse complement strand
AAGGCGCGTCGCGCAGCGCGATGTGGTGCATCGGGCAAGCGGCGCAACGCAGCCGATGGGCCGATTTGCCGCCACCCTTCGGGCCCGGTGCCTTTTGGGGGCCGGGCGCTTTTGGCCCCTGGACTTTGTTGGCCTGCCCTTGTGGTGGGGAGGCACCATGGCGGGCAGCCCGCCTTGCCAGAGACCAAAAGCACCTCGGTCAAATGAACCAATCTCATAACAACTCGCTCTAATTCACTATTGTTCGCATGAACCCTGCTCATATCCAGGTTTCCCGTGGCGCTTCGCATCCGCTCGGCGCCACGTTTGACGGAGACGGCGTCAATTTCGCCGTCTTTTCGGCCTTTGCCGAAAAGATCGAGCTGTGCCTGTTCGACGATGAGGGCCGTGAGGCGTGGCGCCTCGTGCTGCCGGAACGCGACGGCGATGTCTGGCACGGCTATGTCGCCGGCCTGCGGCCGGGCGCGGTTTATGGTTATCGTGTTCACGGGCCCTATGCGCCGGATGAAGGGCACCGGTTCAATGCCAACAAATTGCTGCTCGATCCCTACGCCCGGAAGATCACGGGATCAGTGCGCTGGTCCGATGCGCTGCTCGGCTATGATGCGTCGTCAAACCGCAAGGATCTTTCCTTCGACAGCCGTGACAGCGCGCCCTTCATGCCGAAATCGGTCGTCGTCGATCCGGGCTTCGACTGGAACGATGACGGGTTTCGCGGCACCGATCCCGCGCAGACGGTTCTCTACGAGGCCCATGTCAAGGGCCTGACGGCACAGCGGCAGGATATCGACCGGCCGCTGCGCGGGACCTTTCTCGGCCTGTCGAGCGCGCCGATGCTGGATCACCTGACCGGGCTCGGGATCACAACGATCGAACTGCTGCCGGTGCATGCCTTCATCGATGACCGGTTTCTGGTCGATCAGGGTCTGCGCAATTACTGGGGTTACCAGTCGATCGGGTTTTTCAGTCCCGAACCGCGCTATCTGTCGCGGGGCGCCATTTCGGAATTTCAGACGATGGTGCAACGGTTTCACGACGCCGGCATCGAAGTGATCCTGGATGTGGTCTATAACCACACGGCCGAGGGGCATGAAATGGGGCCGACGCTCTGTTTCCGCGGGCTCGACAATCGCTCCTATTACAGGCTGCAGGCCGACAATCCGCGCTACTACGAGAATTTCTCCGGCACCGGCAACAGTCTGAACCTCGATCATCAGACGGTCCTGCGTATGGTGCTCGATTCGCTGCGCTACTGGGTCGAAACGATGCATGTGGACGGGTTTCGCTTCGATCTTGCCAGCGTCCTCGGTCGTACGGGCGCGGGCTTCGATCGATCGGCGCCCTTTTTCAAGGCGGTGCTGCAGGATCCGGTTCTGTCGCGGGTCAAGTTGATCGCAGAACCCTGGGATATCGGTCCCGGCGGTTATCAGCTCGGCGCCTATCCCGCACCGTTTCTGGAGTGGAACGATCAGTATCGCGACGATGTGCGCCGGTTCTGGCGGGGCGACGAGGGCATGACGGCAAAGCTGGCGGAACGGCTGGTCGGCTCGGCACGGCAATTCGATCATTCCGGCCGGTCGGCCGTGTCGTCCGTCAATTTCGTTGCGGCCCATGACGGGTTCACGCTTGCCGACGTCGTCTCCTATAGCCGCAAGCACAATGAGGCCAATGGCGAGGGGAATGTCGACGGCCACAATGAAAACCACACCGACAATATGGGCGTCGAGGGGCCGACCGAGGATTCCGGGATCCGCCTTGCGCGGGCGCAGCGCAAGCGCAACCTGCTGACCACCCTGTTGCTCAGCCAGGGTACGCCGATGCTGCTGGCCGGCGATGAGATCGGCAATTCCCAGGGCGGCAACAACAATGCCTATTGCCAGGACAATCCGATCGGATGGGTGAACTGGCAGGATGGGGACAGCGAGCTGCTGGCCTTCGTCGCCCGGCTGATCGGCCTCAGGAAGGCCCATCCGGTTTTGCGGCAGCGCCGGTTCCTGCATGGCGACCAGCGGCCGGAGGACGGCATGGCGGATCTGTTCTGGCGGCTGCCCGACGGTAGCGCGCCGAGCGACGATCAGTGGCGCGATCCGCAATGGCGGTGCCTGTGTGTCGAAATCCGTATGGCCTCCCACACACCGGCCTATGATGCATCGGACGATGAGATATTCGCGGTGCTGAATGGCGGTAGCAAGGTGGATGTTGTGCTGCCGGCATGCCGTGACGGCAGGAAATGGGTACAGGTGATCGATACCGCCCGGCCGGACCTCGCGCAGGCCGATGTCCCGGACGATCAGGTCGCCGTTGCGGCGTCATCGGTTTCGGTGTTTGTGTTGAAACTCGTCTGACCGCAGCTCTTTCTTCACGCGTTGACCGAACCGTTTTCGATGCGGAACGAGCCGTAAAACTCAACTATTTCTGTCATGTTTGATTCAGATCAAGGCCAGACCGCGCCGGGCCGTAAAATCTGCACTTAAGAGTCCACTTTTACGGGGAACGGGCTGCCACCGAGCGGCGCATGCGGGTTTTCCGGCGGTCCCCTCCTGCAAACACGGCCCATTGCCAACAAGATGGAAAAAGGAATCAACATCATGTCCGGGTATGACAGTCTCACACGCCGAAAGACCCTTCGGCTCCTCGGCGCCGCTGCCGCAACACCCTTGCTGCCGGCTATCGCCGATGCCGCCAGGATGGAGACATTCACCCTCTACGGTCCGCCTGCCGGTCCCTCCGTCACCATTGCCCATGCGGTGGCCACCGGCCGGCTGTCGCCGATTGCCGACAGCGCGGACTTCGTCGCCTGGCGCAATCCCGACGAGTTGCGCGCGGGACTGACATCGGGCTCGATCATCGCCTCCGTCGTGCCGGCGCAGGCGGCAGCCAATCTGTACAATCGCGGATTTCCGATACGGCTCACCAACATCATGACCGAAGGGCTGCTCTACGTCATTTCCGGCAAAACCGATATTGGCGCAATATCCGACCTCAAAGGATTGCGGATGGCGGTTCCGTTTCGCGGCGACACGCCTGAAATCCTGTTTTCCCAGCTTCTGGCCCATGCGGGACTGTCGGCCGATGATCTTGACATCACCTATGTCGGCACGCCGATCGAAGGCGTGCAGTTGCTGCTGGCCGGCCGCGTCGATGCGGCGCTGATTGCCGAACCGGCGGCAAGCGCCGCGGTGCTGAAAGGCCGTCAGGCGGGCAAGGACATCAGCAGGGTCATCGACATTACGGAAGCGTGGGGTTCCATGACCGGAGGGCCGCCGATCATTCCCATGGCGGGTCTGGCGGTGACGAAAGCCGTCTATGAGGGACGCCCCGAGATCATCGCGCCCCTGCAGACCGCTCTGCGGGAGGCCGTCGAAGAGGTCAATGCGAACCCAAAGGCGGCGGCCGCGAATGCCACCAAAGGCCTTGGCCTGCCTGTTCCGGTTATCGCCAGCTCAATTCCGCATTCGCGTCTCGTTGTGCGTCCAGCCGCCGATATCAGACCGCAGGTCGAGGCCATGTACAGGGCGATGGCCGGTCCGGATCTGGCGCGGATCGGCGGTGCGATGCCTGATGATGCATTCTATCTGTAATCCAGCCTCGCTGTGCGGAGCCGTCGATCGTTCCGCGCATGCCGCTGGCTGACGGAAGCGGATGAATGCGTATCGATGCGCCAGCCCTGCTGTCGGCCACCGGTGACCGTCTCGGCCGGGTGCTGCAGTTCCTGTGGTCCGGCTGGGCGGGGCTTGCAGCGCTGAGCCTGCTGGCGGCGCTGTGGCAGGCGGGTCACGAAGCCTATGGACCGTTTATCCTGACGGCGCCGCTGGACACGCTGATCGCCGTCGGCAATCTTGCCCGCAGTCCCGAGGCATGGACGGTGGCGGTGACGACGCTTCAGCGCTCGATTACGGGGTTTCTGCTGGTTACCGGAATCGGCGGTTTTCTGGGGATCGCCGCCGGCTATTCGCCGGCGACGATGCGCCTCGTGCAGCCTTTGATCACCGTGCTTCTCGGCGTACCGCCGATCGCCTGGATTGTCCTGGCGATGATCTGGTTCGGTGGCTCCGATGCCACGGTGCGCACGGTCATCGTGGTTTCGACCCTGCCCATCGTCTTTGTCGGCGCTGCCCAGGGCATCGTCACCCGCGACCGTGGGCTGGATCACATGGCCGAAGCCTTCGGCGCGGGGCCGGTGCGCCGTTTTCTGACGCTCGGTCTGCGGCAGGTCACCGAGACCCTGTTCCCGGCCCTGGTTCTGGCGCTCGGCACGTCCTTCAAGGTCGCGGTCATGGCGGAGCTTCTGTCCAATGCCGGCGGCATTGGCGGAGCGCTTGCGGATGCGCGGATCAATCTCGATATCGCCAACGCGCTGGCCTGGGTTTTCATCGCGGTCGCGCTGCTGGTCATCGTCGAATATAGCTGCATCCAGCCACTGCGCGGCGAACTGGAGCGGTGGCGTCGGGCGGCGCAGCCCTGGGGGATAAAGCGATGACCGCGCTTGCGCTTCACGGCATCGGTCACGCCTTTCTCGGCCGCACCGTCCTCGACAAAGTCAGCCTGGTCATCGGACAGGGCGACATCGTTTCGCTGGTCGGTCCGTCCGGATGCGGGAAATCCACGCTTGCCCATATTGCGGCGCGGATCATCGAGGCCAAGGAGGGCAGGATCGCCTGCGGTTACCGGCGCCAGGCGATGATTTTCCAGGAGCCGCGCCTGCTGCCTTGGGCGACGGCAAGAGACAATATCCGCTATGTCCTGAAGCTCGCCCGCGTTCCGAAGCGCGACTGGTCGTCGCGGGTCGACGATGTTGCTGCCCGCGTTGCGCTGGAGCCGGAAGATCTTGAGAAATATCCCGTCGAATTGTCCGGCGGCATGAAACAGCGGGTGGCCATTGCCCGGGCTTTGACCATGGAACCGGATTTCATCTTTTTCGATGAACCCTTCACGGCGCTCGATGTGGCCTTGAAACGCCGGATGCAGGATCTGGTGATCGCCGCATGCGAGAATGAAACCCTGTCCGGCCTTTTCATCACCCATGATCTGATGGAGGCGGCGCGACTGTCGGATCGCATTGCGGTTCTCGACGCGCGCGGCCGCGGGATTTTGGGAGAGCGACCCGTTCCGGGAAAGCGCGGCGAACGGGATGATGCCTGGCTGTTCGGCTGGGTGCAACGGGCATTGTCCGACGATCCGCTGTTTGCCGATATTCACGATGTGGACGAACGGAATATCGCGTGAGCTGCGGTCGTGACAGTCGAAATGCATCGCGCGGTGCGGCCGATGGCCGGCTGGCCCTGTTGGCCGATGAGGGGTTTCGGCTGTTTTTTCCGCTTGCCGCCCTCTATGCGGCGCTTTGGCCGCTATTGTGGATCTTCGCGTTTTCCTTCGATTTGCCCTTGGCCACAACCGTAACACCGTCGCTCTGGCACGCCCATGAGATGCTGGTCGGCGCCTTCGGTGCGGCGCTGATCGGTTTCTTGACGACCGCGGCTCCCGAATGGACCGATGTGGAACCGCTGCGCGGCCGGGCATTGTGGCTGATTGCGGTGATATGGGGGGTCGGCCGCCTGATCGGCCTTTTCGGCTGGGACGGGCTGGGCGCGATCGGCGCTGTCGCCGATCTGACGTGGATTGCCGTGCTGCTGGTCTATCTGTGCCGGATTTCCTGGCGGAAAAAAACCGATGTTCTGCTGGCCTTCATGTTCTGGCTGTCGGTCCTTCTGGCCAGCGTTGCCTGGACCAGGATGTCCTTCCTGCTCGGCAATCCCGATGCTTCGACGCAAGGCGTGTATCTGGTGGGCTTTACCTTTCTGGGATTTCTGGGCCTGGCGCTGGCGAGGATCACGATCCCGGTCACCAACCTCATTCTCGATCCAACGGAGACCAGTTCGCCTTACCGGCCGCATCCCGGACGGCTGCATCTGGCGCCGGGACTGGTGCTGCTCGTCATGATCGCCGAGACGGCGGGGCTCAGCCCTGCGGTTTCGGGCTTCATTCTGGTCAGTGCGGGAGCCGCCTTTCTCGACCGTGTCTCCGAGGCCTTTATCGGCAGGGAAGCGTTTCGCGCCGAGATCCTCATGCTCGCGGGGTCTTCCATGCTGGCCGGCGCCGGCTTGATCCTCACCGGAGCGGCCCGCCTCAGCGCACCGTGGAGCGAGGTCACGGGCCTTCACCTGTGTCTGATGGGCGGTCTCGGTCTGGGTGTGCTGACCGTGTTCTCTATTGCCGGGCTGCTGCATACCAATCGGCCGCTTGGTCTCAGTCCCCTGGCGAAGCTGTCGGCGATCCTGCTGACGGCGGCCGTGGCGGTGCGGGTCCTGCCGGAGATCGTGCCGGCCATGGCCGGCCTTGTTCCGCATTATGCCGTTGCCTCGCTGCTGTGGGCATCGGCCTTCCTGGTCTGGATCGTCGCCTATGCGCCCGCTCTGACAGATCGCGGAGCCGTCGACATCGGCAAATGAAAGGTCCCGGGTGGCGGTGCCTGCGTCTACCGACGCTCTATGCCGCCGCCGGATGTCCTTTCTTCGGCCGCCACAGATGGATGAGCAAAATAGCGGCGGCGAGCCAGTCGGTGGTCATGATCAGGGCATACCACCAGCCGGGAACGGCCGACAAGCCCATCATGCCGTTCAATGCGGCGATGCCGCCGATCAGCGTACCGAAGAAAGTGATCCACGCCAGCCATCGCATCCCGCGAAGGAGACCGAGGCCGATCAGCGCGAACAGGATCCCGTAGGGGATCAGCATCAGGGCCTGAGATGTGAAGCCGCCTACGACCGGCGCGCCGATATGCAGGGCCGCCGACAGAAAGACGAAGACCGCCGCCAGACGGAGTGTATTGGCTTTTTCAATCATGGAACCGTTCCTATTCGGTTGGACAGGGTGTGCCGGCGGCGGACCATTTCATCAGCGCGTCCATCACCGCCTGCAGGGAATGCGGCGCCGGCTCGCGGTTGCCGCCGGGGTTCCAGGCCCAGTGCAGGACAAGGTCATGGTCGAGATGGGCCGCTACCTCGCGGATGGTGCGGTCGCCGTTGCGTTCGGGATCTCTCAACTGGTTGCAGATTTCGGCGGACGATTTGCCGAACCAGGCCGCCTCGACGGGCGCCAGCCCCCAGGTCTGGGCAACCCTCGGGGCCGTATGCGGTACGGCATTGGCCAGCGGATCGGGCGCGTTCAAGGTGGTGTGGCAGGTCGCGCAGGTCAGTGTCTCGACGCCGATTCTGCTTTCGCCGGCATTGATGTTCATGCCGTGCGGCCGGGTCTTGCCGTAGCTCGGACCGGACCACATAGGCCGGTTGTCCGGCCCGACATGGCAGTTGGAACAGCGTGGATGGGATGCGACTTCGTAGAAGGTCTGCCAATGGACAAGGCCGTCTTCGAGGCTCACCGATCCTTCGGGCACGTCATTGATCACCCGGTTGGTGCCGACCGGCTCGGCAGCATGCGCCGTGGCGCTCAGCATCAGAGCCAGGACGACGGCCGTTGCAATGTTTCCCATGGCTGGCTCTCAGACGAAGTCGATATGCTTGTTGAACGGCATTTCCCGAATGCGGGTGCCGGTGGCGGCGAAAATCGCATTGGCGAGAGCAGGCGCGGCCGGCGGAACCGGCGGTTCGCCGATGCCGCGGATCTTGTCGGCATTCTCCAGCCCGCGCACCTCGATCTCTGGGCACTGGTAAAGTCGCATGGCCTCGTGGGCGTGGAAATTGGTCTGCTCCGCCATGCCGTCGGAATAGGTGATCTCGCAATTCATAGCGTGGCCGAGGCCCCAGATGACGCCGCCCTTGACGTGGTTCTCGAAATTGACCGGGTCGACGACCCGGCCGACATCCGCCGCCACATAGACCTTGTCGATGCGGATGCCGTCATCGGTTTCGGTAACCTCCACGACCTCGGCAACCGGCACGCCGAAGGAGGTGACGAAGGCAACGCCGCGGCCGCGTCCGGGCCCGAGGTCACCGCCCCAGCCGGACATGTCCGCGACAGCCTCGAGCACCTTGCGCGAGATGTCGTCGTTGATCAGCCGCAGCCGTTCTTCCATCGGATCGCCACCGGCAGCATGGATCAGTTCGTCCAGGGAGCAATCGGCGAAGAAACCGGCCGTCGAGGCACCGACCGAGCGCCAGGAACTTGTCGGCGCCAGTTCCGGCACCTTGTAGGCGGTGACCCGGAAATTGGGGAGGGCATAGGGCAGGTCCCATGCGCCAGCGACGATCTGACCGTCGGCACCGGGCCTCGCCTGGCCGAGGCGTCCCGCCTGCGAGTCGGACGAGGACACCGAGGCGATGGCGAGATCGAATGCCTCCACCTTTCCGTTGCCGGCGATGCCGCGGGTTCGGCACATGGCGATCTGCCGCGGAAAATCATGGGCGAAATCCTCTTCGCGGCTATAGGTCAATTTGACCGGCACGCCCTTCATTTTCCTTGCGATCTCGGCAGCCTGCGTGATCTGCTCGAACTCCAGCCGGTGGCCGAAACTGCCGCCGGCATATTGGTTGTGCAGGTGGACCTGATCGGGCTCATGGCCGGTTATGGCGGCCACTTTCTGCTGGACGAAGCGCGGCAATTGATGGCTGTCCCAGACGTCGACGCGATCGCCGGCCACCTTCACGACGGCCGACAGCGGCTCCAGGGGCGCGTGCGCAACATAGGGGGCCCGGTATTCGGCCGAAATCACGTCGCCACCGGCGAGCGCCGCGTCGACATCGCCGTCATTGCGCCACTCAGCATCGAGGCGTTCGGGCGTAAAGGAGGCGCCGACCGCCTCCCAGTGCCCGTCCATCTCAGCCGGGTAGGGGGCCGGACCCCAGTCGAATTCGATGGCGTTGGCGGCCTGGATGGCCCGCCAGGTGTTGTCGGCGATAATCGCGACGCCGCCCTCAATCGGGATGATGCCTTTCACGCCGCGCATCTTCTGCGCGGCGGACGCATCATAACCATTCATGACGCCACCCTGGCGCGGGTTCAGCTTCACCGTGGCGTGGACCATGTCGTCGAAGGAAAGGTCGATCCCGTATTTCAGCGTGCCGGTGGATTTCGGCATAATGTCAAGGCGTTTCATCGGTTTGCCGACCATGCGCCACTGGTCGGGGCCGCGCAGCGTGACGTTCCTCACCGGCCTGATTTTTGCAGCCGCCGCTGCCAGTTCGGTGTATTTCAACCGCGCTCCATCGGGCAGTTCGACGGCGCCATTGGCGGTTTTGAGCCGGTCGACGGGCACGCCTGTCTGTCTTGAGGCAGCCAGTTTCAGCGTTTCCCGTGCGACCGCACCGGCCTGGCGCAGTTTGTCAAAACTGTCGGGCACCGAACTCGATCCGCCCGTTCCCTGCACGCCCATCACCTTCACGACCGTTTCGAAAACGGTGCGCGCGGCTTCCGCCCGCCAGCTTGTGTCATTGGACATGAAGGGCGCCAGTTCGCCGCCGGCGGCGGTGTTGTAATAGGCCGCGCTCGGCACGCCGGGGCTGATTTGAAACTGGCCGAATTCGATATCCAGTTCCTCTGCGATCAGGGCCGCCTGCATGGATGCGGCGCCCTGGCCAAGATCGACATGCGGCGTGATGAGCGTCACCGCTTGCTTGTCGATCTTCACCCAGGGGGTGATCGCCGCTTCTCCTTCGGCCGTTTCGGCCAGCAGGGGATTGGCGTGCGGACGGCGGACCGTGTAGCTTCCAAAGGCCACGCCTCCGGCAATGGCGACGGAGCCAATCAGCAGACTGCGGCGTGAGATTGTCCCGATGCGTCCCATCCTATGCGCTCCTCAGATTTCTGGCTGCTGTTTTCACGGCCTCGCGGATGCGCGGATAGGTGCCGCACCGGCAAAGATTGGCGGACATGACGCCGTCGATTTCCTCGTCGGTCGGATCGTCGTTCTGGTCCAGGAAAGATGCCGCGGCCATGATCTGGCCGGACTGGCAATAGCCGCATTGGGCGACCTGGTGCTCGATCCAGGCCGCCTGCACGATATGCAGCGAATCGGGCGTTCCAAGACCTTCGATCGTCGTCACGTCGCCGTCGACATCGGCGGCCCGGAGTTGGCACGACCGTACGGCAATGCCGTCCACATGAACGGTGCAGGCGCCGCACTGCGCGACACCGCATCCATATTTCGGGCCCGTTACGCCCAATTCGTCCCGCAGAACCCACAGAAGCGGCATGTCGTCCTCGACATCCACCTCATGGGCCGTTCCGTTCACACTGATCTTCATGCGGCCATTTCCTCACAGAGAACCCGTTCGGGCGCCCACTCGACCGGGGCCCGGTACTCGTTTCGATCATCGTCATGTGCTAGGTGGATACCGCTGTCAGGGGACGTCGGCATTCCACCATGCATGACATAATTGACAAATAGGCATTAATTGTCAAGTTGTAAGATATGAATGACAAAGAAAAGCGATTTATCGAGGCTGCGATCGAGGTCCTGTCGAGATATGGCGTGCGGCGTACAACCATGGGCGATATCGCCGAACAGGCCGGCGTGTCGCGCCAGACACTCTATGCAAGCTACGCCAACAAAGACGAAATCCTTGCGGCGGCCATGCACTATCTGGTCGACAAAACCGTTGAGGGGATCAAGGCGGATTGGGAGGTCGCCGACACCATCGATGAGAAACTGGATGCCTATTTTCAGCATGCGGTCATCGCCTACTACGAGGGCATCAAGAACATGCCGGATTCGGTCGATCTGATCTCCGGAATCGACGCGACCACCAATGCCGAACTGGAAAAGGGTGACAAAATAAAGAAGGCGGCGCTGGCGAAGCTGTTCGCCGCTCATGAGGACTCTCTGAAATCCGCCGGCACAAGCAGTGCCGATCTTGCCGACCTCGTCCAGAGTTCCTCCTCCAATTTCAAATTCATCGCCAGGGATGAGGACCATCTGAAGAGACTTTTGGCATCCCTGAAAAGCGCTGCGCTTTCGCTGCTGGGTGAACGGTAGGACCGGACCACGTTTTGATTGACGGCGGCCGCGCGTGCGTTACGCTTGTGGAGCGGCATGCAAGGGACGGAGGCGGAGAGAATGCCGGACATCAAGTCGGTTGCGACGACACCGATCGACGGACAGAAACCGGGCACATCCGGTCTGCGGAAGAAGACGAAAGTCTTCATGGAGCAGCATTTTCTGGAGAATTTCACGCAGGCCACCTTCAACGCCCTTGGCGGGCTCAAGGGCAGGACGCTGGTGCTGGGCGGCGACGGCCGCTATTTCAACGACACCGCGGCGCAGGTGATCATCCGTATGGCCGCGGCCAACGGCCTGTCGCGCATCGTTGTCGGGCAAAACGCGCTGCTGTCGACACCGGCGGCATCGAATCTGATCCGCAAGGGCAAGACCGATGGCGGCATCATCCTTTCGGCGAGCCACAATCCCGGCGGGCCGGATGAGGATTTCGGCATGAAATTCAATGTTGCCAATGGCGGTCCAGCACCGGAAGCGGTGACAGAACGGATCTATGCCGAAACGCAAAGGCTCGACGCCTTCCGGATTGCCGAGGCAGCGGATGTCGATCTGTCGCGCATCGGCGATATTCAACTGGGCGCCATGACGGTCTCGGTCGTGGATCCGATCGCCGATTATCGCGACCTGATGCGATCCCTGTTCGATTTCGAGGCGATCCGACGCCTGCTGTCAGGCGGCTTCACCCTGTGTTTCGATGCCATGCATGCTGTGACCGGCCCCTATGCGAAAGCGATTTTGGAAGATGATCTCGGTGCGCCGACCGGGTCGGTGCGCAATGCCGTCCCCAAGCCGGATTTCGCCGGTGGTCACCCGGATCCCAATCCGGTCTGGGCCAAGGAGCTAATGGCGCTGATGACCGGACCCGACGCGCCCGATTTTGGCGCGGCATCGGATGGCGACGGTGACCGCAACATGATCCTCGGCCGCGACATCTATGTTACGCCGTCCGACAGTCTTGCGGTTCTGGCCGCCAACGCCCATCTGGCGCCCGGTTATGCCGGCGGGCTTGCCGGCGTCGCCCGCTCAATGCCGACCAGCCGGGCGGTTGATGCCGTCGCCGGCCATCTCGGCATCGAGGCCTATGAGACACCGACCGGCTGGAAGTTCTTCGGCAACCTGCTCGATGCCGGCAGGGTGACATTGTGCGGCGAGGAAAGCGCCGGTACCGGGTCCGACCATGTCCGCGAGAAAGACGGCGTCTGGGCGGTGCTGCTCTGGCTCAACATCCTTGCAGCGCGGCAGATGCCGGTGGCCGATATCCTGGCCGATCACTGGCGGCAATTCGGCCGCCACTATTATTCACGGCACGATTACGAGGCGGTCGATGCCGACCGGGCCAACGCCATGATCGCGGCCTTGCGCGAAACGCTGCCATCGCTCGCGGGGCGTCCGGTTGCCGGCATGACCGTCAGTGCTGCCGATGATTTCCGCTACAGCGATCCGGTCGACGGGTCCGTCTCCGAACACCAGGGTGTGCGAATCCTGTTCGCCAATGGATCGCGGATCGTCTTCCGGCTGTCGGGAACCGGTACCGTCGGCGCCACCTTGCGGGTCTATCTGGAACATTTCGAACGCGACCCGGGAAACCATGCCCGCGATCCGCAGGAGGCCTTGGCTCCGATGATCGCCGCCGCGGAGGAAGTCGCTGGTATCAGCCACTATACCGGGCGCACCGCGCCGGATGTGCGGACCTGATCGCTTTCCGATCAAAGATGCGCCGTATAGCCTTGCGTGACCAGATATCGATAGGCGTCCATCACCGGTTGCGGGACCTGTTGGGGGATCTGAAATCCGGCATCCGGATAGTCCAGGATGCGTTTCAGATCGCCGACCATCTCGCAGATCAGATGCCGCTCGTCGAAATCGGGCAGGATTTGCTCCGCAAAACCATGCAACGGCGCGGTGACCAGCGTCGCGGCTTCCGGCCATTGTTTTTTCGCCGTGGCGAAGCACCGTCTTTGGGTCTGCGGCTTGGTGACCAGGATGGCTGAGGCGTCGGCACCGACGATGCGGGCGGCGTGGGTGATGTTCTCGCCGATATTGGTGGCGCGTTCTTCCAGCAGGATCGCATCGGCGGGAACGCCCCGTTCTGCCGCACGGCGCGCAAAGACGCTTGCTTCGGTCCGGTCGAACCGGTCGCGGGTCCAATGTCCGCTGCGGCCGGTGAACAGGATTTTCGGCGCCAGCCCGCTATGAAACAGGTCGGCGCAGCGCTCGGCCACCCGCAGATCATAGCTGCCGAGACCGACGATGACATCGGACGGGGCCAGGGCGTCGTAAATGCAGTGGTAGCGCCAGAGCGCTTCCGCCGCGCTGGCGATGTGTCGATCAGCCATTCTTCGCCTTAACTCATAGATGGACTCTCACGGTCTTAAAATGATCTTCGGCGCTGCGACACCATCGTTTCGGATATCGTCGAAGGCGCGCGCGCCCTCGCTCAGCGGCCGGATATCGATCCAGTCGAGCGCGCCCATGCGGCCATCGAAGATCGCGGCCGCGGTCTGTTCGAAATCCGCGGCTGTATAGGTGTAGGTGCCGACAAAGCTGATTTCCTGGAGGGTCATGCGGCGAATGTCCAGGCCGTCCCGGGCTTCGCCAAGACCGATATGGACGATCAGGCCGCCGGGCCTGACGGCGACGCTGGCCACGGCACGGGTGGCGGCAAGCCCGACGGCGTCGATCACAAGATCAAAGGACTCATTATCAAATAGCCGATCGGCATGGGGATCGCAGGTTTCGAATTCGCCCATTGCCGTGATGGTGTCCCGGCGCGCTGGATTGCCTTCCGAAATCAGGATATCCGGGACGCCGGCCGCTTTCAGTGCCAGTGCGGCGCCGACTCCGATCGCGCCGCCGCCGAGAACGAGGGCGCGGCCTGGCGGGCCGCCCGGATGGTCGCGGGCGAGGCGCACGGCATGCCAGCCGCAGGCGAGCGGTTCGGTCAGCGCGGCCTTTTCGACCGGAATGTCGTCCGGCACCGCCACCAGGTTCGAACGGGGCATGGCGACATATTGCGCAAAGGCGCCGGGGCGCGGCGGCATGGAAATGATCTGCCGGCTGCTGCACAGGTTTGTCCTGCCCTGCTGGCAGGCGCGGCACACGCCACAGGTCACCAGCGGATTGATGACGACCCGTCGACCCTCATCCGGACCGTCGGCGATCCGGCCGGCGGCTTCATGTCCGAGGATCAGTGGTGCCGGCCGGCGCTCGTCATGGCCGAGAAAGGCATGCATGTCGGATCCGCAGATTCCCGACGCCTCGATCCGGATCAGCACATCGTCGGCGACGGCTTTCGGGTCGTCGACATCGCAATAACGCATTTGCTGCGGAGCGGTGTAGACAAGCGCCTTCATCTGGCCGTGTGGTCCCGGTCGAGAAGTGGGCCGTCATGCATGTCAGGCGCCCTCTTCCTGCGACACGTCGAGACTGAACGTCTCGTCCGGAAAGTATTTCGCCAGGCGGATGTCGGCCGTGCGGGCATGGCCCTCCATGCCCTCGAGGCGCGAAATGCGGGCGGCCGCCTCGGCGATGGGGCGCATGCCCCGGCGCGTCGCTTTCTGCCAGGTGACGATCTTCATGAATTTGTGGACGGAGAGGCCGCCGGTATAGCGGGCTGCGCCCGAGGTCGGAAGGACATGGTTGGGACCGGTCGATTTGTCGCCGAAAGCCACCGTGGTTTCCTCGCCGAGAAACAGCGAGCCGTAACATTGCAGCCGGGCCAGCCACCAGTCGAGGTCGTCTGCCTGGACCGTCAGATGTTCCGGCGCATAGTCGTCCGCCGTGCGGGCCATGTCCTCGCGGTCGGCGCACAGGATGACTTCGCCATAGTCGCGCCAGGCGGCCTCGGCACTTTCGCGATTGACGGGCGGCAGGGCCTGAATGAGAGACGGAATGATTGCCAGGACGCGCTCGGCCAGCGCGCGATCCGAGGTGATCAGCCAGACCGGTGAATTGTATCCGTGCTCGGCCTGGCCGACCAGATCGGCCGCGACGATCTGCGGATCGGCGGTTTCATCTGCGAGGATCAGGCTGTCGGTCGGGCCGGCGAACATGTCGATCCCGACCCGTCCGAAGAGGATCCGCTTGGCTTCGGCGACAAACTGGTTTCCGGGGCCGACCAGAATGTCCGATTTCGGCAGGCCGAAAAGGCCGAATGCCATCGCCGCGACGCCCTGGACTCCGCCCATGGCAAGGATGGAGTTGGCGCCGCACAGATGAGCGGTATAGACGATGGCCGGGTTGATGCCGATGCCGGCCCGCGGTGGCGAGCAGGCGGTGATGTGATTGCAGCCGGCCACCTTCGCCGTGGTGACCGTCATCAAGGCCGAGGCGATATGGCTGTAGCGGCCACCGGGCACATAACAGCCGGCCGCCCGGCATGGGATGGCTCGCTGCCCGGCAACAACGCCCGGCACGATTTCGAGTTCGGTGTCGCTCAGCGTCTGTTTCTGTGCTTCGGCAAAGCGGCGCACATTGTCCGCCGCAAAACGAATATCGTCCTTCAGCCGTTGCGGCACCTTGTCGCCGGCCTCGGCGATTTCTGCATCGGTCAGCAGCAGATTGCCGGCGTAGCCGTCGAACCGGTCGGCGTATTTCCGGGCCACGGCATCGCCGCCGGCTTCTATCTCATCGAGGATCGATTGCACGGTCTGACGGACATTGTCGGCGTCCGTCGCGGACGTCTTGCCGGCCTTTTTCAGATATTCGACGGGCATCGATTGCTCCCATGCGGCTTTGTGCTCCGGGCGTTTCGCACGCCGCTCCTTGCGAAAATGTAAGCGCCTGCCATCTTTTGGCAAGCGCCTTCATTACTCGGCTGAAAAGGCGTGTGGATTGGCTATCGAAATCGGTTCGGATCATAGGGGGCAAGGTCCAGATTGGACGCATTGCCGGTCACGAGGCCGGCCACAAGGCGCCCGGTTTTCGGCCCGCCGGTCAGCCCGATATGGTGGTGCCCGAATGCCGGAAAGACCCCGGTTGCCGCGATCTCGCCGATCAGCGGCAAACTGTCCGCAGGGGCGGGGCGATGGCCCAGCCATTCGTCCGTACCGCTGTAGACAAGCCTGGGAAATGTGGTTTTCACCTGCCTTTTCAGCAGGTCCAGCGGGGCTTTCGAGGGGCCGGCCTCAAGGCCGCCGAATTCAAGAACGCCGGCGCAGCGTAGCCCCATGGCCATCGGGGTCGCCACGAATTTGCCCGCGGCCACCATCACCGGCGATTTCGGGGCGAAGGCTGGTTCCTTAAAGAGGACGTGATAGCCCCGTTCGGTTTCCAGCGGCACGTTGAGGCCCAGCTTCGCCATCAGCGGTTTCGACCATACGCCTGTCGAAAGCACGGCCTTGTCGCAGGCCAGAGGCCCGTCATCCGTCAGGACCGCCCGGATCCTGCCGCCGGACAGATCGAAATCCCTGACCTCGGCAGTGATCAGTTGCCCGCCCATGTCCACAAACGTTTCCGCCAGTGCCGCGACATAGCCGCCCGGGTCGAGGATGAAACCGTGATCGCGCATCACGGCGAGCAGTTTGGTTGTGTCATCAAAGGCCGGCTCGAATTCACGCACGGCATCACCTTCGATCAGGTCGGGAATGAACCCCGCCGCCTCGCGAAGGGCCCAGATATAGGCCTCGGCGTCAAAGTCCGCGCGGCTGGCATAGGCGAATGTGTAGTCGGATTTCTGTATGAAGCGGGAGGCCGGGCTGCCGTCGCACAGCGACTCATGCTGTTCGACACTGTCGGCGACGATTGACGTCAGACCGTTGGCGATGCGGCGCGTGTCCCGGTCATTCGCGTGGCTGAGATACCGTATCAGCCATGGTGCGATCTTCGGGAGATAGGACCAGCGCATGAACAGCGGAAAGTTCGGATCGAGAAGCAGTTTCGGCCCTTTCAGCACAAGCCCCGGCATGGTGACCGGAACCATGGAGCACGCCGCCAGAACGCCCGCATTGCCGAATGATGTGCCATGTCCGGGTGCGGATCGGTCCAGCAGGGTCACATCGCAGCCTGCCCGCCGCAGCCAGATGGCCGCGGAGACACCCACGATGCCCGCGCCTATGACGATGATTTTCTCAGGTTTCATGGACGGACCCCTGTCATCACAGCGCCATCCTGCCCAACCGTGGAAAGGTGCATGCGATTGTTCAGGCGGCATATCATGTCATGCTGCATCGGGCCATCGATTGAGCCAATCCAATGGAATCACCTTGTGGTGGCGGTTTCGTCTTGAACTTGGCGACCGGTCAGATTAGAGCCTCGGGCGATAATCTGGCCGGGAGGTAAGACCGATGAACGATTATTCGGGCACGATCAATTCAGGCGGGCTGCTGCTTCTGGGCTGCGGCAAGATGGGCTCGGCGATGCTGCGCGGCTGGCTTGACGCCGGCGTTCGCGCCGAGGCGGTCACCGTCATCGACCCGTATCCGTCTGCCTGGCTGCAGGAGTTGACGGAAAACGGGCTGCGGCTGAACCCGCAGCGCCCAGAGCGGCCACAGGTCTGCGTGCTCGCGGTCAAGCCGCAAATGATGGGCGAAGCAGCGCCGACCGTGGCGGCGTTCGGAAATGGTGAAACGGTTTTTGTGTCGATTGCCGCCGGGACCACCATCGCCACCCTTGAGGCATTTCTGGGTGCGGATACGCCGATTATCCGCTGCATGCCCAATACGCCGGCCGCCGTGGCGCGCGGCATTACGGCCCTGTTTGCCAATGATGCGGTCCTCGAAGATGATATGGTGCTGGCGGAAAATCTGCTCGGCGCCATCGGCAAGACAGTCCGTCTGCAAAATGAGGATCACATGGACGCAGTGACGGCGGTTTCCGGATCCGGCCCGGCCTACGTCTTTTACCTCATTGAAGCCCTTGCCGAAGCGGGGGAGGCGGAAGGTCTGCCGCCGGAGCTCGCCATGGCCCTTGCGAAGGCGACCGTCGCCGGTGCCGGGCATCTTGCCGAAAATACCGAACACGAGCCATCTGAGCTGCGTGTTCACGTGACCTCACCCGGCGGAACGACCGCTGCGGCGCTCGATGTGTTGATGCATGGGGAGACCGGGCTGCGGCCGTTGCTGAAAGACGCCGTGAGCCGGGCGGCCGAGCGCTCGCGGACGCTTGGCAAGACAGAGCGATAGCGGCGCCTCAGGCGTGCTGGCGGGCATCGGCCGGTTTCGGCGGTGCCGGATCGGCGCCGTTGTGCCCGGTCAGTTCGAATACGTTGACGGGATTTGACTTGCCCTTGACCTGAAAACTGCCGGCCGGCTTGAATTCAAAGCCATTGCCGGTTTCGGCGACGATCTGTTCACTGACCAGGATGACGGCGGCGGATTTGCCGTCATCCGCATCGTCGCACAGATCCTCGATCCGGCTGCAGGTGTTCACCGTATCACCGACCACCGTATAGTTGATGCGGCCGGGCGCGCCGATATTGCCGACGATCAGCGGTCCGCAGTGGATCGAGATCTTGACGCGCATCAGCGGGTCGCCGGGTCGGGCCGGGCCCGCCGCCGCCATCCGCCGCTGAATGGCCAGAGCCGCACGGCAGGCGCGCGCCGCGTGGTCTTCCTGGGCTTCCGGCGCGCCCCAGAAGGCCATCACGGCATCGCCGATATATTTGTCGATCGTGCCGCCCTCGGCCTCGATGCAGGCATTGATGATGGCGAAATGCTCGTTAAGCAGGCGCGCAACCTCGCCCGGTGCCAGGTTCTCCGACATTTTGGTGAACCCGATGATATCGGTGAACATCAGGGTCAGATTGCTTTCCGTCGACACCATGTCACCCGACCCGCCCTGCGACATGATCCGCTGGACCAGCGCCTTCGGTACATAGGTTTCGAATGTCCGCAGGCCATCGAGCATCCGGTTGAACGCGGAGACCTGATCGTTGATTTCGCGAATGAAGGAAGCCTTCGGTATCTCGATATTCTCCAGTTCCAGATTGCCGACCTGGCCTTCGGCCTTGGAGAGCTGGATGATCGGTCTGGCCAGATAGCGCGCCAGCAAATAGCCGAGAAAGATGGCCACCAGGAGGATCACAAACGCGACCGCCGTCGACACAAACAGCCGGATGAACTGATCGGCGACATCCTCGACATTGGCGTAGACACCGATCCGCCACGGTTTCTGGCTGTAGCCGGTGATTTCCTCGGTCAGGAACAGATATCCCTGCTCACCGATTTCGACAATGCTGTTTTCGAACTCGTCGGATCCCCTGGGCAGGTCCCTGTCGGCCATCGGATAGGCCGCCAGGATCTGATCGCCGAATTCCGCCAGGGTCTTCAACTCCAGTTCCTGCTCTATCCCCGGACCGGGATTCAGCGGTTTGGCCTGCATCTGCGGATGGGCCAGCACGTAATCGTCGTCGTAAAGGATAAAGGCGGTCATGCCCAGTTCGCGGCCGATCCTGCCTACCAGCGCCGACAATCTCGCCGTATCGATACCGGTGGCGAAGGCGCCGACATATCGGCCGTCGTGGTACAACGCGGTCCGCATGTTGATATAGGTTGTGCCGTCAAACGAGACCGGATCGCTCCATGTGGGCAGCGGGGGCGCCGTCTCCTCGGTCAATCCCTGATCATCCGGAACGGTCGGCTGGATGATTTCCACAGAGCCATCCGTTTCCTCGATGGCGATGACCGGTCGTTGTTCGGCATCCCAGATAATGACGCCGGAGACCTGTGGAGACGGACCCAGCGCGCCGAGCAGCGTGTCCTTCAGTTGCTGCTTGTCCGACATGTCGACGTAGCCGCCCTCGACGAGCCTCACCATATGTTTGGCAAGGTCCTCGGCCGGGTTGACATAGTCGCGGACGCCGGATTCGAGACTGGACATGGTCAGTTCGCCGGAATCTTGCAGCAATTCTAATGTGTTGCGGAAGTTGGCGCCGGCGGTGATGAAGAGCACGGTTCCTACAGAAAGCAGGATCAACGTTCCGATTGCGGTCGAAAGCAGAACCGTAAGGCTGACCCGCCCGGCCCCTCGTCTGACTCTCACCTGAGTTTCCTTCCTGGCTTGTGTTGGCCTGGCTGTTGCTCGGGTCTATGTAGGTGCTCGGTGTCGCCTGCGCAAAGGCGCTTTCGTCAATTGCGAAAGAAATGTGACAATCTGCCCGGGCGACGGCGCCGTTACACGGTCCGGGCACATCCGGCGTTCCCGGAAGCGACCGGATCGGGCGGTTTACGCGATGTCCTCGACCACAAGATGCGTGGTGATCACCGGCTTGTGACGCTGGCCTGAGGGTTGCGGCTTCGCCTCATGGATCTCGGTGGGCATGTCCGCGAGCTGTGTTTCGAGTCGCGTATGGACGAGTGCGCTGAGTTCAAGGAAATGCTCATTGTGGGCCAGCATGACGATGTATTGGCCGAAGACATCGGGTCTTTTGCGCAGCATGGAGAAGGCCCGTTGCCAGAAGACCTTTCGGGATTTGCGGACGACACCCTGCCGCCACAGGATGACCAGGAGGGCGCGATACATGCGCAATTGCGCCGGGAGCTCTTTCAGGAACTCGCTGAATGTCAGCCGTTTTTTCGGCGGGGGTGCCGGGCGGTCGCTGTAATCGACCTCTTCGACCTCCGTCCTGCCGATTTCCATGTAATAGCGGTAAATCCTCTCCAGATAGCCGATCGGATCATACAGCCGGTCATAGGCGGCGAGATATTCCCGGGCAATCTCCGCAGCCGGGCGTGTCGGCACGAAATTCAGCGCCGCCGTCTGGTCGAGTCCCGTCAGGTCGTCGATCAGCCGGCCCTCCTTTTCCAGTCTTGTCCACAGGCCGGTATTGGGCAGGACCTGCAGCATCGACAGAAAGGCGGTCGGGATGTTGCATTGCTCTATGAACTGCACGATGCGGTCGCCAGCGCCGGGTTTTTCATTGTCAAACCCGATAATGAATCCAGCCATGACACGCAGGCCCGAATCGCCGAGCGTGCGCACGGCATCGGCCATCGAGCCGCGGTTGTTCTGGTGCTTGCGGGTCAGTGTCAGGCTCTCGACATCGGGTGTTTCCAGGCCGAGGAACACGGCACTGAAATTGCACTGGCGCATCAGCATCAGCAGTTCCGGATCGGCCGCCAGATCGACCGATGCCTCGGTGTCGAAATAGAACGGAACGCCGTGATCGTGCTGCCAGTAGCGCAATTCCCGTAACAGCCGTTTGACGTTCTTCTTGTTGCCGATGAAATTGTCGTCGACAAGGAAGACCCCGCCGCGCCAGCCAAGCTCGTAAAGCCGATCCAGTTCCGCCAGCAACTGATCGGGCTCCTTGGCCCGCGGTTTGCGGCCGTACAGATTGATGATGTCGCAAAACTCGCACAGGAACGGGCAGCCCCGGGAATACTGCACCGCCATGCCGTCATAGGCGGGAAAGTCGAGCAGGTCGAACCGCGCCACCGGCGTTTCCGACATTTCCGGTTTTTTGCCGTTGGCCTGGAAGCGCTTGGCCGGCTCACCGGGGCCGCGCTGCCAGTCGGGGTCCTTCGCCAGCGCGTCAAGGAACATGGGAATGGTGATTTCGCCTTCGTCCTGAACGATATAGTCGGCACCGGATTCTTCCGCAGGGTCAGGCACCGATGTCGCGTAAGGCCCGCCGACCGCCACCCGTTTGCCGCGGCGTTTGGCCTCTTCGATGACGGCGTGGAAATCGTCCTTCTGAATGATCATCGAGGACAGCATGACGAAGTCGGCCCAGGCCCAGTCGTCTTCGGTAAGATCCTGGATGTTGCGGTCGACCAGCCGGTAGGACCAGTTCTGCGGCAGGATGGCAGCAACGGTGGTCAGGCCGAGCGGTGGAACGAGCGCCTTGACGCCGACCAGCTTGAGGACGCTGTCGAAAGACCAGAACGTCTTCGGAAAGATCGGCCAGATCAGAAGTACCCGCACAGCCTGAACCCCATCGTTTGAAAAGCGGACGCCGATCTGGCGTGTTACCCCACGGAAAATGTAGGAGAACCGGCTTCACAGGTCAAACGGGAAACGGCAGTGCAAGGTCCGGCAACCGGCAGGAGCCTGTGCCCCAGCGGACGAGCACATAGGTTTCATAGTCCAGCCGACGCTCGGCGATGATGGTCAGACCGGCGGGTTTTGCGTCCCAGCGCGCCCAGTCGGATGCGCGCATAGCAAAGACGCCGCACGGGTTCCGGCGCATGCGCTCGTCAATCCCCTTCAGATCATCCAGATAGGGGATGACGGTGCCGGCATGATAATCAAATATACCCGCCCGGAAGGGATGATAATAGACAGCCGATTGGTCGTTTTCGGCGACGCGGCCAAGATACGTCCCCAATTCCCGCGTCGACATGACGGCGTCGAGGCCGCGGACCGTGATCAGATAATAGGGCAGGGAGACGATTGTCGCCCCGAGCGCGGCGATCGTGCAGAACACCAGCGCGCTACGCCTTGCGGCCCACACCATGCCGGCAATCACCGGCAGCATGGACAGCGCGACGATGCCTTCGCCGTGCACATGATCCGGCCAGAGGGTCAGTTGGCCGGCAAATGGAATGGCCGCGGTTGCGCCGGCGTAAAGCAGGACGATCGCCGAAAACAGCCACCGGCGGCGGCGGTGCGGCATGTGACCGATCAACAGCGCGCACAGGATGGCCACCTGCGGCAGAAGCGTGATCAGCAAAAAGGTGATCTTGTAGTCGAAACTGGAGATGATGAGCAGGCTGGTGACCGCGATGATCAACAGATAGCGCAGGCCGCCCGATCCCGACGGTTGCCCGGTCAGGGCCGGGCCGCCAGATCGTCCCGTGACGATGGCGCGCCAGGGCAGGAAGAAAATCAGCAGGGACCACGGCAGAAAGATCTCGGGCAGTTTGTGCAGATAATAGTAGACCGGGCCGGCCAGCCGCGGTGTTGCCACCGCCCGCTGCAGAGTCTGGTCGATAAGGATGGCTTCGATGAATTCACGGCCGGCCACCGAGTAAACGCCGAGCAGATAAAGAGCCATCGGGATAAGGAAGGCGAGCGATCCGATCATCATCGCACGGCTGAACAGATCCTTCAGCCTCCGCTCAAAGGCCAGAAAGACCAGCAGGCCGGCAAAAGGCAGGAGAAAGCCCACCGGCCCCTTGGTCAGGGTCGCAAGGGCCGCAAGAAAGAAGGCCGTGGTCGACCAGACAATTGAGGTCCGCTTCGCCATGACCGCGCGGTAGAAGCTGACATGGCTCAACAGGATGAAGGTGGCGAACAGAAGGTCCATGCGCGGGAAATGGGCGCGCGAGATGAAATAGTAGTTGCCAACCAGCAGCAGGCCGGCCAGCAGCGCCGTTGTGCGGTGGAAACCGAAGCCTCCTGCGGCGCGGACGGTGGCGATCAGAAAGGCAAAGGCCGAGATCGCCGCCCCGACCATGAAGATCACCGGCTCGGTTGAATTGAGGACATAGGCGATCGCTGCCAGCAGCCAGAAATAGAGCGGCGGCTTGTCCGGATAGAAACCGTCGCCCAGATGCAGCACCAGCCAGTGCCCGTGCTCGACCAACTGCAGGAGAACCGCTGCATGCCGGGCCTCGTCGGAAAACCACACATCCTTCGCCCAAAGCGCCGGTATCGTCTGGACGGCAAGCAACAGGCACGGAAGCAGGACAGGGTGGCGTGCCATCCATCGGATTGTGGTGAAGCGGAGGGGTCGTCGGCCCACCGGTGTGGTCGATGGTGGGTCTTGGCTCAAATCATCGCCGCCACGCCATCGGCCGGTCGCGCGCGACAGCCGTGATTTCCAGTTTCAGCAACCCTCATCACCATCTTGTTGGCGGATATCCTGCCGTGTAACATCTTGGTCGTTCTTCAAACGGGGTTGATTGTCAAGGCCTTGTCGTTTGGGTTCAGGGTGCGGTATGGCCACATTCGCAAGGCAATCCGGTTCGCTGCCGGCCGCCAGGGGAGAACCTTCTGTACGTGTTCAAGACGTCTCGTTGCCCTCTCGTATCCGTGTCGGCGGGATTGCTTTGGCCGGTGCGGGCGGCGGGACATCCAAGTGCCGGTCAAATCGTGACCGCGGTGATCTGGCCGGCGTGATATGGACCTCATTCAGAAGAGCATTTTCAAACGCATCGCGGTCCGGACGTTGATCATCTTCTGCGGTGTGGGCTTTGTCGTCATCGCCACGCAGATCCTCAATCAGGTGACGCGCATCGTCGATGCGCGACAGCATGTTTTCATCGTCTTCGAGTTCTTTCTGTTTTTCATTCCGACCATCACCGTTTCCATTTTGCCGTTCGCTCTGCTGATCGGCATCGTCCAGACATTCGAGACGATGGAGGAGGATAATGAGATCGCGGTTCTCTCCGCCGCCGGTGCGCGACCCGCCCTGCTGCTGATGCCGGCCGCGGTGCTGACCGGCGTTCTTTCGGTATTGATCTTGCTGATCAGTCTGCTCATCGAGCCGGGCGCCAACCGCATGGTGCGCGACCTGATCAATTCGATGACCTATAACGCGATCGAAATCGCTGCCGGGACCGGCGCGCTGCAGGAGGTGGAGAGGGGGCTGCATATCCGTATCGCGGAACGCGGGCTCAATGGCAGTCTCGACCGGATCTTCATACTGGACCGCCGCGACGAGGCCACCGAACAGGCCTATTATGCAAAATCGGGATGGTTGCTGGAGGTGGACGGCCTGAATGTCCTGAGACTGAGCGACGGAACGATTCAATATCGCAACCGGGTTTCCGGCGGGATCAGTCAGATCGTCTTCGACAATTATCTGGTGGATATTGAAAGCCTGTTTTCAAGATCCTCCGACCTCCGCTACCGGCCGCGGCAGACTGCAACCGACGCCCTCGTCACCGCATGGCAGGATGGCGATGCGTCAACATCCGTGCGCAGGGAACTTGTCCGCCGTTTCTCCGACTGGCTCTACCCGCTGGCGTTTTTTGCCATCGCTGCGTTTGCCGTCATACGAACCGGCTTCGTCCGGCGGCAAAACGGCTGGAGGCTGTCGGCCGTCCTATTGAGCGCCACGGTTCTGAAGGTCGCGGGCCTGATCTTTCTCGGGCAGGCCGGGACAAGCAATCTGACCGCGCTGATGACGCTGATGTTGCCGATCGGAGCGATTTTGCTGTTTTCGGGGCTGACGCTGGCTGACCATATCAGGGAACGGAGCGTTGACTCGCTCCAGCCCGATGGATAGGGCTCACTCCATGGGCGCTGATGGGCGCGCCGCGGCCGACATGGTCATGTGTGTTGAAAGACCGGATTTCCGGTTTCCGGCGGATCGGGCGCTGCGGATGATGTGTGCCGCGGCAGCCACAGGGACGGTCGGCTATTCGGGGTGCGTGCGTGGACAAGCACATCATATATTCATATCTCTTCCGTCAGCATTTCAAGAATGCGATCCTGGTCCTGTTCGCATTCTGTCTCATCGTGTTCATCGGGCAGTTCGCGGAGGTGGCGCGTCGCTATGGCGGCTCGAGCGACTGGTCCGTCTCCGACCTGCTGGCGGTCTCGATATATCGCACGCCGCTGCTGATCCAGGAGGTGCTGCCCTATATCTTTCTGGTTTCGGCGGCGTTGACCCTCTACCGACTCAGCCGTCACCGTGAACTGGCCGCGATCCTGCAATCCGGCGTGTCTCCCTGGCAACTCCTGCTGCCGGTATCGGCCTGCGGACTGGTTTTCGGTATCGTTTACATCGGTCTTCTGAACCCGCTTGCCGTGCTGGCCAATTCCGAGGCCGAAGGCATCCGGCTGTCCATCACCGAGGGCAGCCGCGAGCGAACACGATCGGATGAGACGGACGAATTGGTGACGAAGGATGCTGAGGGCACGACGATCATCATCGCCAACGGAACGTCGGCCGAGGGGAAGACCCTCTATGATGCATCGTTCTTCCGCTTCGACAATGATCACAATCTGGTCTATCGCGTTGAAGTGGTCAGGGCGCTGTGGAGCCCGGACGGGTGGACGCTTTCCGGCGGCGGCACGATCACCCAGGACGGGGTCACCAGGCCGCTCACCGAGACGAAGATCATCGCCACTGTATCGTCGGACATGCTGCGGGAGAAATTCGGGAATGTACAATCCGCCACGGTTTTTGCACTGCCTGACAAAATCCGCGTCGCGACCGCTCTCGGATTATCGCCCCTCAAGTTTCGGGTGCAGTTTCAGTGGCTTGCCGCCCTTCCAGCGCTCCTGGCGGCGGTGGCGCTGCTGTCATCCGCCATCGTCATGCGGCCGCTTCTCATACAGCAGTGGAAGAGTGATGTCGCCTATACGATCCTTGCCAGTTTTTTGCTCTATGTTGCCACCACCGTCCTCGGCGTTCTGGGCAGTCGCGGGTTGCTGTCGCCTTTCATGTCGGCCTGGTCCGTTCCCTTTTTTGCGGCCCTGGCCGGTGTGACCATCGTGCTGTTCAAGGGAGAGCAGGCTTAGGATGCGCGTCGTTTTTCGCAGTACGGGCCGCACGCGCCCGCATTCCGGTTTTTTGGTGTCGGCTGCGATATGAGCACCACAACGGCCGACCATCCGCTTTTTGCCGGCCGCGCGGCGTCCTTGTGGCAGTTCGCGGCCGATCATCCGGTCCTGTCGGCCCTGATCATCACCATCGCACAAAACGGCCTGACGCTTTGGGCGCGGGATTTGTGGTGGGCGGACGAGGTCCGGCATGCGGGTGTCGTGATGCGCCTGCTCGACGAAGGGGACTGGCTGGCGCTCGGCCTCAATGAAGAGTTCTATCCGGACAAACCGCCGCTCTACTTCCTGTTCCTGGCCGCCCTGATGAGGGTGTTGTCTTCGCGCGAGCAATGGGTGGTGTTCCTCGGGCTGGCGCTGACGGTTCTGTGCTTTTTTCTGGCCACGTATCACTTGGCGTTGCGCCTGCTAGGCGACCGGCGCAAAGCGCTGCTGGCATTGGTGATCGCGGCAACCGGCAGCTATCTCATCACACTGAGCCATTACGCCCGGATGGATTTTCTGTTCACCGCGTTCATCTGCATGAGCTGGGCCTGCTTCTACGACGGTATCCGGGAAAACCAGGCGAACAGGTCCATCGTCTTCGGATTCCTGTGGTCGGCGCTGGCGATCATGACCAAAGGCCCGCTCGGCTTTGCCTTTCCGGTGTTGGGAGTACTCGGCTATCTGTGGTGGAGCCGCCGCCTTGCCATCCTGATACGCTGGGACTTTGCTGTCGGCTTGGCAATCACGGCAGCCGTTGCCGCCCTGTGGGCCGCCGGTGTCGTCCATTTTGCCGGCTTCGATTATCTCATGCATCTGCTGCGCGGGCAGATCGTCGAGCGCGGTCTGCGCAGTGACAATGGTGTCCTGGAACATGCCCGCTATTTCGTCACGATGCCGCTTGTCTTTCTCCCGTGGACACTGGTTTTCGTCAGCGGCTGGCGATGGCCTGGAGTAGGAGGGACACAGCCGGACGAGCCCCGGTCGGCGCTCCGCGCAGGCGCCATCTTTGCCACCGGATGTCTGATCATCGGCTTCGGCCTGGTCTCGGCGATCGGCGAGAAGCACGAATATTATCTGCTGCCGCTGCTGGTGCTGCTGTGCATTCTTACGGCCGAGCGGTTCACTCGGCTGAACGCGTCTCAGCGCCGCAGATTCTGGCTCTGGGCAGCACTTTATTTCATTGCCGCCGGTTGTGCCCTGGCGATCGCTGGAAGCCTGCCGGCAACCCAGGCCCTGCTTGCGTCCAGATACGGCGCCTCGGCCGACGGCGCCCTGACGACCGGCGGATTTTCGGTTCTGCTTGGCCTCGGCCTGATGGTTCTGCGCGCGCGTGCGCAGCCTTTCCTTCTGCTGTTGATGCTGGCGGGGCAGACGATCTGGATCAATCTGCTGGTGCTGCAGGTCTTCGCTTCGCTGAATCCCATCTGGAGCACCAGATCCGTCGCGGAAATGGCGCGGCCGTTTGCCGAGGACGGGTACAGTGTGGGCATACGGCACGGCGTTCGCGGTGTCTTCACCTATCATCTGGGAGCACCCTATACCGAGCTTGGAGATGTCGAGGGGATGAAGATCTGGCTTCGGGAAAACCCGCGATCGGTCATCATCATGCCGAAAAGGGCCTGGCGCGGTTTTCGCTCGCAATTTCCCACCCTGCGCCCGGTCGATTGCGCCGGCGTCGCCGGCCTCGAGATGGTTCTTCTGTCGTCTGACGGGGTGTCCGGCGATGACGCCGATTGTCGTTAAGCCGATGTCTGGTATGCGAACAGGTTTTCGTGCGGAGAGGGGATGGTCGCGGTGACGGAACCCGATACATCCGATACGAAACGGCGATTGCTGGTGATCAGCAACGGGCATGGCGAGGACGACATTGCCTGCAAGGTCGTGGCCTGCCTGCATAACGCCCGGCCCGAGACGCTGGAGATCGAGGCGTGGCCAATGGTCGGCGAGGGGCAGGCCTACTATCGCCATGACGTGCCGACCGTGGGGCCGAAAAACACGCTTCCCAGCGCCGGTTTTGCGACCCTTGACTGGCGGCTGATGGCCGATGACTTGAAGGGCGGATGGATCGGAACCCATTGGCGGCAGTATCTGTTCGTCCGGGCCATTCGCGGCCGCTATGACGCCATTATCGGCGTGGGCGATGTCATTCCGCTGCTTGTCAGCCGGCTGAGCGGTATCCCGATGTTTTTCGTGGCCTGCGCGAAATCAGCCTATTACGAGCCCGGAGACGGCTATACGCGGACCGAAAAACGCCTGATGCGCCGTTGCTGCCTTGCGGTGTTTCCGCGGGATCGGCTGACCTCGACGCGGCTCCAGGCATCCGGCGTGGCGAACGAATATCTCGGCAATCCGATGATGGACGGGCTGGAGCCGGATGACGGGCTGCAGCCGGTCCGCGCCGATGAGACCGGCATTGCCCTGCTTCCAGGTTCTCGGCAGGATTCGGCGGACAATCTGCTGCTGCTGCTGCGCGCGGCATCGAAAATCGCAACCCGGCATGAACGACCGGCATCGCTTGCATTTGCCGTTGCTGCGCATCAGGCACTGCCGCTCGCCGAATTGCGCCGGACGATCATGACGGAAACGGGCGAGGCACAGTGGCTGCCGGCGAGCCCGGACACACCGGGCCGCGTCGAGGACGACGAACTCAACTTTGTTCATCGCGCGGGCAGCCGGCTGCTGATCGCCAAGGATCGCTTTGCCGAGATTTTGCACGGTGCATCGCTGGCCATCGGCATGGCCGGCACCGCCAATGAGCAGGCGATCGGTCTTGGCGTCCCTCTGCTGGCGGTTCCGTCCACAGGCGTGCAGGGCAAAAACTATGTCCGGATGAAAATGAAATTTTTCGGCGAATCGGCGGTTATGGCGGCAAGTGAGCCGGAAAATATGGCCGGGACTGCACTTTCACTCTTGCAGGATAAAGCTGCCTGTCACAGGATGGCGGCCGCGGGCCGGGAACGGATGGGGCCCCCCGGCGCGAGCAAGGCAATTGCGGATCGAATCCAGGCTTTCCTGGATTCGGGGCGTTTGCCTCGCAGTGACCGGGCGAGGCGCATCGTACCATGACATTCTCCGAGATTCGGTACACTGTTGTCATCACTGCCTATAATGAAGAGCGGCATATTGCGAACACGATTCGTGCTTTGTCGGATCAGATCGACCTGGAAGCGGGCGCGCTGGAAATCCTGCTGGTCGATGACGGAAGCACAGATGCGACCGTTGCGGAGGCACGGGCGTCCGGCTCGCAAGACCTGATCATATTGCACAATGCCGACGCCTCGCATTCGTCGCTTACAACCCGTCAGCAGGCACTGGATCTCGGTTTTCGAAGGGCCAGGGGCGGTATTATCCTGACCATGGATGCAGACGGGCGCCCCGGCCGGGACTGGGTGTGCAGAATGATCCGGCCCATCGTCGATGGCCGTGTCGATGCGGTGGCCGGTCCGATTGCCTTTGCGTCCCGGCCCGGCTGGATCAGTGCCTGGCAATCCTGCGACGTCAGCTATTATCTGCTGGTGTCGATGATGGTTGCCCGAGCCGGCTTTGCCGGCGGCATCCTGTTCGGGAATTTCGCCTTTCGGGCGTCGTTGTACCGGGAGGCGGGGGGATTCGAAGCGATGGGTTTTGCGCTGACCGAAGACCTGCTGTTTGCCAAGGCCATCCGCGCTCGGGGTGGAAAGGTTGCCTATGGCAACCGCGAATGTCTTGTGGAATTCAGCCCGTGCCCGACCTTCCGATCGCTTGTCGAGCGCACGGTTCGTGTATCGTCCGGCAAATTCTCCATGCTGACGGCAGTGCTCACCGCCGTGCCCCTGTCGCTACTGTGCGCGCTGCTGGCGGCCTTGTTTCTGGGCGCCGCCGCCTGGGCTGTTCTGGCCGTGCGCTATGTTCTTGGCGTGGCGCTGGTCATGGCGGCCCTGTGGAAATCGGGCAAATTGTCGATATGGCCGGCCGCCTTTGTCTATGAGCCTGCGGTCTTTGTCATTGCGCCTGCCGTTTTGGCACATGTGTATTTGCAGGGCCGGGTTGCGTGGGGTCGCCACAGCTATGGCCGGTGAGGGTGTGATGCACAAGACCCGGCGGAAAAGCGGGCCGGACGACCGCGCGACAATACGGCCGCTACGTCCGGACGACCGCCAGGCGGTACGGGACATCTGCTGCAGAACGGCCTATCGCAATCAGGGCTGCGAGGTGATTTTCGAGGATCGCGAACTGCATGCCGATTACTGGACCCGCTATTATACCGACTATGCTCCCGAGGCGTCGTGGGTGGTTGAACAGGACGGGAAAATCATCGGTTATTTCCTGGGTAGCACCGATCATACGAGGTTCCTGCGGACCATGGGCCGCAGAGTCGTGCCGCGCTACATCGGTAAGGCGCTCTGGCGTTTGGTGACGCGGCAATACAAGAAACCGCAGTCTGTCCGATATCTCCTGTGGCTGTTCGTCAGATCCTGGCGCGAGGCACCGGCCATATCGTATCGCGATTATCCGGCACACTATCACTGCAATATTTTGCGTGCAGGCTATGGCCGGGGATATTATACAACGCTGACGCTGATGTTTCTCGATCATCTGGAAGAACGTGGTATTGCCGCTCTACATGGGCACATAACGGAAGACAGGGAAAGAGGCATCTGGGACCGGTTCGGTACATCTTTCCAGGTCGAGCATGCGGATTTCTACACGGAAAAACCATCAAGTCTTTTCCGGTTTGTGACCGGCCGGGATGATGATGTGGTCAATCGGGCCTGGGGTATTCAGACCTACAAATATCGCAAATGGATCTTGTGGCTGAAGGAGCGCTACAACATCTAGAGTAATGATCTTGGTTCCGGCGTGACCAGGCCGAAGGGGGCGAAACCGCCATGTGTGTGCGAAAGTCGCGGGGATGAAGCAGTCCGTGCATCCCCAGGTGATTATTACGGTGAACGGGCCGGGCGAGGTCTCAGCCTGGCTTTATCCTTTGGCAAAGGCGCTGAGGCGGCTTCGCCCGGATGTGCGGATCTGTGTCGCCCTGCTGCCCTGCGTGTTTTCGACGGGCGCCGAAAAGCGCGTGGTGGAAGACCTCGATATTGCCGATGCCGTTTGCGATACGGATGAGAGCTGGGACCTGATCTTCAAGAACAAGATGCCGAACGGCTTCGAAAAGGTGCCGCAAGGGCTGATCTTCCATTTCGGCGGCGAGCAATTGCTGACCTGGCTGCTGTCGATGCGCCTCGGGTACAAATTATACGCCTATGTGGAGGAGCCGTTCTGGCTGCAGTCCAGATTCGAGAAGGTGTTTTTCAGCGGTCTCAATCCGCTGCCTGACAAATATTCCCGCGACCGGTCCCGGCATGTCGGAGAATTGATGGTGGATGCCGCTACGCTGCGCCGGGACCAGCACGGCGCGCGGGACGGGTCCCGGAAGATGATCGGCCTGTTTCCCGGCAGCCGCGAGAATATCGTAAAATACCTGCTGCCCTTTTATGCGGTAGTCGTCGACTCGATCACGCCCGATCATCCGGAAACCGACTGGGTTCTGGCCAAGGCCGATTTCATAGGCGTCGATTTCCTGAAGAATTTTCCGACACTTGATGACGGCCGGCCGCTGGAGGCGAGCCCGTTCCAACTTCGCTCCGAAGGTGATGCGCACTGGCTCGAGACCGAGGGCGGAAACAGGATCGAGATCAGCACCAACAGCGATGTGCTGGCCCGTGCCGATGTGGCGCTGACGATCCCCGGCACCAATACCGGAGAAATCGCCGCCTCCGGTATCCCGATGGTGCTGGTCCTGCCGACCTATTGGGGTGAAACGAGCCCGTTGCCGGGCATTGCGGGACATGTCGCGCGCATTCCGGTCGCCGGCCGGTATCTCAAGCGCGCCCTTGCCCATCTGACGCTGCGAAACCTGCCGTTTCTTGCCCAGCCGAACAGGCGCAGCAATCAGATGATCGTGCCGGAGATCGTCGGCAAGGTGAACAGCCGGCAGGTGCGGGACAGCCTTGCTGAACTGCTTTCGTCCGACAACGGGCAAATGGTGGAGGATCTGCGCGCCGCGATGGGAGCGCCCGGCGCCGCTGACCGGCTTGCAACGGAGATTTCCGATTACCTTGCCAGCATGCAGGCCAATCTGGCGTCATGAAACCCTCCGGCAATCTGCGGTTTCTCGTTCATGAACTGAGGGATCGTCTGCGGGACTTCATTGCAGGGCTGGCATGCCTTGCGCTTTCATCGGCAATATTCCTTCTGCTGCCGCCATGGGCGTCCCGGTTTGTCGGAGAGGTCATCCGGACCGGAAACCCGACGGAAATCGGTCTCCAGCTTTTCTACGGGCTGGCCATCTTCGCCGTGGCGTCGGCATTCAGTTTCTATCGGATCTATCTGATGACCCGGCTGGCGCACCAATTGACGGCCGATATCCGGGCGCGGTTGTTCGACCACATCCTGTCGGTGCCGCCGCGACAGATCGATGCGGTCACCGGCGGGGATCTGGTGTCCGGTTTTTCCAATGACGTGCAGATTTTCTATGAGTCCTTTTCGCGGGTCGTCGCCATCCTGATTCCGTCGGTCCTGGCGGTGATCTTCTTTTCGGCGGCGATGATCTATTACAACTGGATCCTGTTTCTGTGCCTTTTCGTTCTGGCGTCGCCGCTGGTGTTCGTGACCACCTATTTCGGACGGCGGCTGCACCACATCTCCGGGGCCGCGCAGGCCCGACTTTCGACATTGACCGCTCGGTTTGCGGAGGCGATCCTGGCGGCGCGCGATATCAGGTCGTTCGGTCTGGAGCCCAAAGTCCGCGAGGGTTTTTTAGCGCTGAACCGGGACGCCCTTGACGCGCATCTGTCGCGCGAGCGGGCGGAGCTGTTTCATCCGCTCATCGTGTCGCTGAGCGTCTCGCTGGGGGTCGCCGGACTGATCTTCCTTGCCGTGTATATGGTCGGTCTCGGCTGGACCGATTTCGACAATCTTTCCGCCTTCCTCGTCTGTCTCGCATTGACCTATCCGCCGCTGCAGGAGGCGAGCCATTCGGTCGGTCGGCTGGCGCAACTGTTCTCCGTTCTAGACCGTGTTTCCGCCATCATGGCGATCAGTCCGGAACCGAATGCCGGAACGCGGCGCATTCCGGCGGGGCTGCAGGGCGGCATCACCTTCGAGGATGTCGATTTTGCCCATGCCGGCAAGAGCTTTCGATTTGAGAAACTGAACCTGCAGATCGCGCCCGGCGAAAAACTGGCGATCATGGGCCGCAGCGGTGCCGGAAAGACCACGCTGCTGGAAATGATCTCACGCTATATCGAACCCGATGGCGGTCGTGTCCTGCTCGACAGGATCGACATCAGGGAATTTGACCTGAAAGACCTTCGCAGCCAGATCGGCGTGGTCTTCCAGCAGCCGATCATGTTCGAAGCGCCGCTGATGGACAATTTGCGGGTGGGCCGGCTGGATGCGGACGATGAGGAGGTGTTGGAAGCGGCGCGCCTGGCGCATGTGGCCGAGTTTGCGGACCGGCTGCCGGACGGCTACCGGACGCGGATCGAGGCGAGGGGAACCAATCTTTCGGTCGGTCAGGTGCAGCGCATCGCCATCGCCCGTGTCTTTTTGAAGAATCCGCGCATCCTGCTGCTCGACGAGCCGACATCGGCGCTCGATAACGAATCCGAACAGATGGTCCAGGACGCGCTGCAAACGGTGTCGCAGGGCCGCACGACCCTGATGATTGCGCACCGCATGTCCGATTTCAGCAAAGTCGATCGGATCCTGGTGCTCGAAAGCGGTCGCATTGCGGAGCTCGGCAGCCATCAGGATCTGATCAGGAACAACGGCTTCTACAGTCGCTTTCACCGGGGCGCCGATACAGGTCAATCCGGCGGCGTTTCCGAAACCGCGGACGGTCTACCAGACAAGCCGGCTTGACATGACATATTTCCAGACGGTGTCCATGGCGATGCCGACAAGTGCGGCGAGAATGACGTAATCCGTCAGGTGGTTGAGGGTCAGTGTGGCAATGGCGACATTGGCGAACAGCCCGGCGGAGGAAACCAGCAGGAACTTCAGCAGGCCGGGGATGATTGCCCACCCCCTCAGTCTTTGGTCGCGGAAAGTCAGAAGGTTGTTGAAGGCGAAATTGCTGGTCGCTGCGCCGGTCGCGGCGAGTGCCTGCGCAACCGGGAATGTCGCCGCGGCACTCAGAAAGAGCATCAACAGCACCAGATGGACCGCGACGCCGCTCAGTCCGACGGCGGCAAACGACACGAAGCGGGCGGGTATGAGCCCCGCCGTCAACCGGCTGACGAGGAACATCAGCAACTGCCATGCGACGAACAGGTCGAGTTTCGACTCGCCCTGGGACCGGGCGCCGAATGCGAAGGGAACCTCCTGGACCCGCAAGGTCCTGTCGGCCGACAGAATATCCATCAGCACCTTGAAACCGGGATCCCCCAGCCTGTCGGCCAGTTGAATAAACCGTTCACGGTCAATGGCGAAAAAACCGGTCAGCGGATCGGAAAGCCGACGGCGCAGGACCATTCGGCAGAGCAAATTGCCGAACTGCGACAGGTAGACACGGCGCCGGGAAAGCGATGTTGCGATCTGCTTTTCCTGAAGGTTGCGGCTGGCTGTCGCCACATCGGCCGTGCCGTCGACAAGGGGCTGCATCAGGCGGCGGATGATTTCGGGCTCGTGTTGACCATCCCCGTCCATCACCACCAGCACGTCGCCATTGCCGCTGAGCATGCCCTGGATGGCCGATTTGGCGAGACCGCGGTCGGCGACCCGGACGATCAGCCGGATGCGTGAATCGCGCTGCGCCAGATCGTGGACTTTGCCGGCCGTGCCGTCCGGTGAATTGTCATCGACGAAAATGACCTCCCAATCGATGCCCGCAAGCGCGCCTTCAAGCGCGGCCACCATCGGCCCGACATTGGGGGCCTCGTTGAATACCGGGACAATGACACTCAGTTCCCGCCCGGACATTACGTCCCATCCTCTGAACGCTCTGCGGTCGCCTTTGAGCAGAAAAGAATGTCGCGCACGTATTCCCCGCCCCCTGCGGTGCGCCGTCCATCATCACATCGCGGCGCAGGATCGGCTGATGCGGACACGGCCGCAGACCAGCAGGCTGAATGTAACCATCGGGAAGATCAGCGCAAATACAAATTGTCGCAGGTCGGGATTTTCATTTCAAAGGCGGGCTGTTATCACCTTTGCGCGCCGAAATGCGATGTTGGGGGGCTGGCGGGTGCTTTCATCGGAACTATGACAATTCGGCCTGCGACATGAGATATCCCGCCCTGGCGATCGATGCCGGCTTCAAGCGCGACCTGTTTCTGTTCTTTTCGATCGGAGCGGTTTTCTATGTTCTGGCGGCCGTCTTTTCGACGACCTTCATTCATCCCGATCAGCATTTCCAGACCCTCGAATGGGCTGATTTCAAACGAACCGGAACCAGTGAGGCAATTCTTCCCTGGGAATATCACTACGCCATACGGCCGTGGCTGCATCCCTATCTCTACATGGTTCTCCTGAACGCGCTGGATTTTGTCGGCATCACCGGGCCTTTCAGCCAGGACCGGATCCTGCGCCTCTTGACGGGAGCGCTCGGCCTGTGGGCCGTGGTGCTGTTTTGCAGGACCATTTCCTGGTGGCTGCCGCTGCCCGGTCAGAAGAGGACCGTCGCCGCGGTTTTCGCCCTGGTCTGGCTGTTTCCGAGCTTCTTCACCCGCCTGTCGTCCGAAACCATGGCGACGACGTTTTTTCTGTTGTCGCTTTCGGCCCTCTTCCTGCTGCGCAGGGACCCCGTTCCGGTGGCAACGCAAGACACGGTTACGCCGCCCTTTACCGGGCCGATGCGGTTTTCAACCGAAGGACTGCTGCTGTCGGCCGCCTGTCTTGGACTGGTGTTTCATTTCCGCTACCAGATGGGCCCGGTCATGGTCGCCCTGGCATTCTGGATGCTGGTCGCCGCCCGCACGCCGATATGGCAGATGGTCCAGTATTGCGCGACCGTTCTCATCGTCGTCGCACTGGGAATCGGTCTGGATTTCATCGGTTACGGCGGATATGAGCTGGCGCCCTGGAACAATATCAAGGCCAATGTCCTTGACGGGGTTGCCGCCAGTTTCGGCACCTCGCCATGGTATTATTATTTCGTCACGCCGCTGACCAGCCCGATGGGCATTGCCCTGGTCGTTTCGCTGCTCCTGTTCTGGTACCGATATCCGCGAAACCTTCTGACGATATTGACCGCCCTCTTCATGCTGCAGCACAGCCTTGTCGGTCACAAGGAGTTGCGTTTCGTACTGCCGATATTCCCGCTGGCGCTCGCCATGCTCGTGTTCCTTCTGCCGGCCAGGTGGTACGGGGCGGACGGCACTGCCAGCCCCATGCGACGGCGACCGGTTGTGGTTCTGATTGTGACCTGGATCCTGATCGTGGCGAATTTCGCCGGCCTTGTCGGCCAGAGCCTGTTCCCGCTCAAATCGGAGGTCGCGGTCCATCGTTTCATCCTGTCGCGGGAACCCGAACACTTTGAATTCTATTCCTTCGGCGCCTCTCCCTATCTGTGGTTCAGGGATCATCTGGGCGGCTACCGCGTCAGGATGGAGTTCTACAGGCCGCCGAAGGTGACGCATCACGTGGTTGGCAATTCGGCGGAGCTGGAGGCGGCGATTGCGGAAGACGGCCCCATCTATTTCCTGTTCGACAAGGACGACCGGAACCAGGTCTCGCAATGGGGCAATCTGGAGACGCTATGCACGCTGGTCTATCATTCCTTCGGGCCCCTGATGAAGACCATCAACTTCAATGACTGGCAGCAATGGGAGCGGCAATTCTCGATTTTCGAGTGTGGGGCGGCAAAGCCCTGAGCGAAGGCCATGACGATCAAAGCGAGTTTCATAGTTCCGACACGCGACAGGGCGGACATCCTGAAGGTGTCGCTGCCGCTGATGCTGTCGCAGGATTTTGATGGCGAAGCTTTCGAGGTCATCGTCGTCAGCGATGGCTCGCTGGATGATACGGCCAACGTGGTCGGCGTGCTAGGCAACGCCCGCCTTCACTTCGCAGAACTTGAGGCACCGTCTGGTGCCGCAGCGGCCCGCAACCGGGCGATCGACATGGCGCGGGGCGAATTGCTTGTCTTTGTCGATGATGATTCCCTGATCGGGCCGGGCTTCCTGGCCGCGCATCTGCGTCATCATCGCGGCGATCAAGCGATCGTCACCGGACCGATCATCGATGTCGATCGCATACCCGATCTTGAAAACCAGCCAAGGGCTGGCCTCTTCAACCGTCACTGGAACCCGTTCCCGACCGGCAATGCATCCGTGGCCAGATCGCTGGTGACCGGGGTGGGGGGGTTCGACGAGGCGTTCAGGCAATATGGCTGGGAAGATCCGGAGTTGTTCGTCAGGATGGCGAAAACCGGCGTCCGGACGGTCTTTGATTATCGCGCCCCGATCTATCACTACAAGCCGCGTGCCCGCGCGGCACCGCTGTCCGAACGGCTGGAACTGGAGCGCATGCGTGGCGAAAACGGTGCGCTGTTCTACGCCAAACATCCGACATTGTCGGTCGGCTTCCAGACCAAGCAGCTTGGTGTCTTCCCAATGCTGGACCGGCTGGTCAACCGGGTTGTGGGCCTGGACGGGCGCATTGCCGCGGCGATGGATGGGGGACAGGCGCCGGCCAATGCCTTCATGCGCACCTTGATGATCCTTCACGCGGAAATCGATGCGGGCAGGAAAGCCCGCAGGGCTCTCGCTCAACAACGGCCCGGTGCCAACCGCTGATGTGCTCGAACTATGGCCGTCCCGGGATTCCGATATCGGCCAGACCGTCCGCCAGTTCCGGCGCGACGGCATCCAGACCGAAGGATGCGGGGCATTTGGCGTCGGCATAGGACTGGTCGGGATGATCCATGCAATATCTGTCCCATGGGGACAATTGGATGCGAAAGACCCGGATGAAAAAATCGGCAAGCCGAGGCGACAACGGTATTCGCTGACGGGCGGTCCGGCCGATGTGTCGGCACAATTCAGCCGAAAGCTGATTGACGGTCCTTGCCGGATTGCCGAGAACGATCCGTTCCCATCCGTCATGTTGCGCCGGTTCCCGTTCGGCCAGGAAGCGCACCATGATGGCGATGTCGCCGGCATGGATGACGTGAAAACGTCCGGGCGCGCTGAAGAACCGGCCGATCCACATCCAGCCGGCCACCTGCTTAATCAGTTTGGCGAAATGGGACAGGGGCCTGGACGGCTGCCGCAACCGGCCACCGACAACAAGGGTCGGGAACAGGCCGATGACATGTGCCGTATCGGCGCGGCTTTCCAGTTCCCGCACAAGGGTCCATTTGGCGCGGATGTAATCGGTGCCGAGCTCGTGCGCGTCGCGGGACAGTTCACCCTCTGAGGTCAGGACGCTGGCGGTGGCGAAATAAAGAATGCGGCGGCATCCTTGCGCCGTCAGATTGTCCGCCAGGGCGAGATTGGCTTTGACGGTGATGTCGAACGTGTCATCCCCGCCCCAGGCCGTCGCCAGCAATATGGCGACGTCGACATCGCGCAGCGCCGAGGTGTTGTGCGCCGCATCACGCAGATCGCCTTCGATGATCTCGACCCTGGAACCCGAACCATCGGGCAGGGGCAGCCGGTTGCGGTCGCGAAGCAGCAGCACCAGATCGTGGCCGGTTTCGGCCAGCAATTCTTCGATGATGTACTGGCCGACGCAGCCACTGGCACCGGTGATCAGGATACGCATGGGGATTCCATATGCACGGCCTACAATCCGAATTCACGCCTTAGCAGCTTTCGCGTTTCGGCCATACAGGTCCAGCGTCTGAATTTGCCCTTTAAGCTGCGCAGGGCATCGGCTTCGTTGTAGATGTGATAGATGGTCCCCTTGAAAAACCGGCCGCCGCGGATTCTCTTCCGAAGGCTTGCGACCGGTGCGCCGATTCGTTGCAGATAGTGCGATAGCCAGAGATCGTCGACGAAAAACGCGTGGTCATTGCCGCGGATTTTCTCGAAATAGGATCGCAGGCCACCGAGCAGGGCAGCCGGTATTGCGAGGCCGTCACAGCCCTGGCCGACCTGAATGCCTCGATATCTGAAAACGAAGAACGAATAGGCACGGTGTTGGTCGGCACGGAAGGCGCGGACGAATTCCTCCAGCATATAGTTCTCATAGGTCGAGTCGTCGTCGACCAGCACGACAAGCGTGTTCGGGTCGCGTCCGACCAGATCCAGACTGCCGAGAATTTTGGTGCCTGGGCCGAAGTCCTCGGCGCAGCGCACGATCTTCAACAGCGGATATTTTTCCAGCAGGGAATCCGGAACGTCTACCGCCTCGCCATGTGACCTGTAGTGCCGCGGGATGCAAAGAAATATCGCCTTCGGCCTGATCGACTGTTCATGCAGGGACCGGATGCATGCTTCGATGCCCGGGACCCGGGCGGGAATTGTCGTGAGGCTCACATAGACCTTGGTGTCGGCTGTCATGACGGTCTGGCGCTTTTCATCGGCGGTCATCCCGTCCCGCCCTGCAGGAAGGGCCTTTCAACGGCTGGCGAGGATTTCCGCGATCACGGTATTTGCCAAGCGTGTAGCGCCAAACGGGGAAATCCGCAAACACTGGCTGCGACCGGATGGCGCGAATGCCCGGAAAACGGCTGATTGCGTGTTCCAAAGCGGGGTGGAAACGGGTAGACATCGGCGTGCCGGCCATCTCAGCGAGGATATCGAGACATCCATGGAAGCAGCCCTTTCGACCATTCTTTCTCCCATCATCCTGTTTTTTCTGCTGGGACTGGCTGCTTCCCTTCTGCGTTCCCAGATGAGTGTGCCGGAGGCGTTCGCCAAGGGGCTGGCCATCTATCTGATGATGGCGATCGGGCTCAAAGGCGGGGTCGAGATGTCGAAAAACCAGCTGACATTCGATGTCGGGCTGGTGTTCGCGGCCGGAATCGTCCTGTCTTTCGTGATCCCGCTGATCGCTTTCCGACTACTGATGATGACAAGCCAGCTCGGCCGGATCGATGCGGCGGCGGCCGCCGCCCATTACGGATCGATATCGATCGTCACATTCGTTGCGGCAACCGAGGCCGTGCGGCTCAGCGGATTTGAAACATCCGGCCACCTGGTGGCGCTCGCGGCGTTGATGGAGACGCCGGCTATCATCAGCGCGCTGCTGCTGGTCAGCCGCGGCGGTGAAACGGCGCAGCCGGTTGTCGGCTCCGAACGCGGCGAACTGGTCCGTGAAGTGCTGCTCAATGCGTCGGTGGTGGTTCTGGTCGGGGCGCTGCTGATCGGCTGGATCGCCGGCGAGGAGGGCGTGGAGAAGGTCGCGCCGTTCTTTGTCGCGCCCTTTCAGGGCGTTTTGTGCCTGTTCCTGCTTGATATGGGCCTTTCGGCCGGGCGCGGTCTGCGTCAGGGCTGGCGTCAGCTCGATGTGCCGACCATCGCCTTCGGCCTCTATATGCCGCTGATCTCCGCCGCCATTGCTGCTCTCGTCTGCTATCTTCTGCGTATGGATGCGGGTGATGCGGCGCTTTTCATCACGCTGGCAGCCTCTGCTTCCTATATCGCCGTTCCGGCCGCCATGCGTCTGGCGCTTCCGAAGGCCAGGCCGTCAATCTATCTGACGCTCTCCCTCGGCATCACGTTTCCTTTCAACGTCACGCTTGGCATTCCGATCTATATTTTTCTTGCCAACCTTGTCAGCCCTTAGGAAAGCGAGCCCATGCATATCAAAAAAAGGATCGAACTGATCATCGAACGCATGGCGTATAGGCGCGCATGCCGGTTGTTCGAGGCGTCCGGGGTGACCGGCTATACGGTGGTGCCGGCGCTGGCCGGGTTCGGCAACGGCAATCGCTGGCAGCGGGATACGGACATTTCCGGCAGCCGGGACATGGTCGTCGTGATCGCCATAAGCGATGAAACGACGACCGATACCGTTCTGGAGGAACTGTCCGATCTGCTGGCCGAACATATCGGCGTCGTCAGTATTTCAGATGTTCAGGTTCTGCGGCCCGGTCGGTTTTAGCCCAGCGACCATTTTATGTTCGGGTCCGTCGCTATTTGTTCTCGACGGCGATGACATAAGGTTCATTGTTCATCCAGTCGTAGCCATCATACAGGGACGTGTTTATCGGGCTGCGGTGGACGACGCGCGCTTGCGGCGGGCGATTCGACCAGAGTTCCCAGGCCCGTCTGGACGTAATGATCACCGCACGGTCGTGTCGTTGGAGCTCGCGTCCAAGCTTGTCCCAGTCTTCATAGTCCGGGGATCTTTGCCGTGAATAGAACTGAAAGAAAGCGCCGTATCCCACATAGCCAAAGCTGAAAGGCGTGTAGCCCTTTTCGACATATTCGGCGAGGACCGCGGCGGGCGGTCTCGTGCTTTTGAACCTGTTGTGATCGGTTTGGGTGACGTTGAAATGAATCAGCACTATCAAAGTGGTGCCGGCTGTGAGGATCAACAGGAACGGCGCCATTCCCCGACGGCTGGTTGCCAGCAGGAGTATTGCGGTTGCGACCGCCACGGCACCGGGAACATATCCGTAGGTGACCAGGAACAATCCCTTGTTGGTGGCTGTTATGATTGGCAGGACGATTCCCACGATCAGCATGATACAGGCCAGGACGATGACCAGCAAGCGGAGTGACCTGGCTGACAATTGCACGACCACGGCAGCCGACAGCACGGCAAGCGGCGGAAGAATGATGATCAGGAAATTGGGATTGACATAGGAAATCAGGCTGAGTGGCACTAGCGTGCACAGAACGGCGAGGCCGAGATAGGCCCAACCGGCGGATTGCGGTTTCTGAAACACGCCGGCCGTCACGCCCCGCAGAAGGCGTCGCCATGGGACAAAAAAGAGCAGCAGGGTCCATGGCAGCCAGCGGGACCAAAGAAGATTGGCATAATCGAGCAACCGGAAATCAAGTCCGAATGACCAACCCGCCTTTTCGTCCACATAGCCGAACATCTGTTGGAAATAGGCTTCTCCCCCAAACCAATAAAGGCCCAGAAAGTAGAGCAGCAGCACAGTTGCGCAGAGCACGATGCCGAGTGCGACGTCCCATGCAATCAGTCGGCGCAGATTTCTGGTGAATGCCAGATATGCAGCCGACGTCAGCAGTGGGATCAGCAATCCGAAGGGGCCCTTCGTGAGCGCCGCGAGGGTGGCCAATCCGAAGCCGGCAAGCGTCCAAGGCGAGGATTTCCGACGTCCGAATCCGACAAAAAAGGCAGTCAGGCTGAGCGAGATGAACGTGCTGAACAGCATGTCCATCCGGGGGTAGTGGGTTCGCTCGATAAAAAAGACATTGGTCAGCACGATCAGGCAGGCGATTAATCCGAACTCGCTGGAGCCACGCCCGACAAGCCTTGCCATTTGATAGGTCGCGATCAAAAGCAGGCCGGCGGAAAAAGCCGTCACGAGGAAAAAGATCGGCGGGCCGCTGAAGCCGAGAAGCCAGGTAAAAGCTGCAAGCAGCCAGAAATAAACGGGCGGCTTGTCCGGGTAGAATTCGCCGTTCATGTGAAGCGCCAGCCAGTTGCCATGGTCCAGCAGTTCCACCAGAACCGCGGCGTGGCGGAGTTCGTCAACCGGTTTCAGGTCCCGGCTCCAGATTGTGGGGATTGTCTGGACAGCGAGAATGAGCAGTGCCGAAGCGATGGGATGGCGGACCATCCACTGCCATATGACGTCCCAAAAGAACGGCGATCCTCTGTTGTCTCCGGCATCCGGACCTGCTTTGGCCGATGTGTCGCCGGTCATCGCCCTGTCCCCCGACCCGATCATTGCCCGCTCTGCTTCTCCAGGACAATGACATAAGGATCCCTGCTCATATTGTCGTAGTGATCGATGGACGGGTTCCTTGGGCTGCGATGGACGACCCGGGCCTGTGGTGGGCGGTCCGGCCAGTTATCCCATGCGCGCTGTGATGACACGATGACCGCGCGGTCGTGGTGCCGAAGTTCCGCGTTGAGCCTGTTCCAATCATCATATTCAGGCAGACGGTGCCCCGCATAATATTGGAAAAAACTGCCGTAGCCCGGATATCCGAAACTGAACGGTGCGTAGCCCTTGTCGATGTAATCTGCGATGACGGTGCTGGCGGGTCTGGTGCTTTTGTAGGAGTCGCTTGCCGGGTTTGTGATGATGAAATGCAGCAATGAGATGAATGTCGCGCCGGCTGTCAGGACCACCAGGAAAGGCGGAAATCCTGACCGACGCATCCGGTACATGAAAATGGCCGTGATGACGGCAATTGCGCCGGATGAATAGCCATAGGGGACCAGGAAAACGCTGCTGTCCACGGTGGTGACAATCGGGAACGCAATGCCCAGGACGAACAGGATTCCGGCCACGATCATGATGAACCGGCGTTGCGAATCCGATGTCATCTGCCCTATCGCGGCGGCCGACAAAACGGCAAGCGGCGGAAGGATGATGATCAGGAAATTGGGGTGAACATAGGAGATGACGCTGATCGGCAGGAGGGTACAGACAATGGAGAGCCCCAGATAGATCCATCCGGCATTTTGCCGATTGTCCCAGTTTCGCGGCGCGAGGCTGTGCAGGATGCGCCGCCAGGGCAGAAAGAACAGCAGGAGTGTCCAGGGCAACCAGCGCCAGACAAGGAAATAGGCGTAGTCGTCCAATCCGAAATTGATGCCGAGGGACCATCCTGCCTTGTCATCGACATAGCCGAAGATCTGCTGCAGATATGCCTCCCCCTCGGCCCAGTAAAGGCCCACGAAATAGAGCAGCATCACAGCAACCGTTAGAATCGTGCCAAGAGCGATGTCATTAGCGATCAGCCGCGACAGGTTCCGCGTTGCAGCCAGAAACAGAATTGCCGTAAGCGCAGGTGTCGCGAAACCGAAAGGCCCCTTGGTCAGGGCGGCCAGCGTCGCGAAACCGAATCCGGCAAGGGTCCAGCGCACTGAGCGATGCCGCTCAAACGCCACAAAAAAGGCCGTCAGGCTGAGCGATATGAACGTGCTGAACAGCAGGTCCATCCTCGGATAGTGTGTTCGCTCGATAAAGAAAGCGTTGGCCAGCAACAGCAGGCACGCGATCAGACCGAACTGTTTCGAGCCGTGGCCCACGAGCCTTGCCATCTGGTAGGTGGCAAGAAGAAGCAAGCCGCCGGAAACCGCCGTTATCAGGAAAAAGATCGGCGCGCTGTCCGTTTGAAAGAGCCAGACAATTGCGGCGGCAAACCAGAAAAAAACGGGCGGCTTGTCGGGATAGAACGCGCCATTGAGATGAAGTGCGAGCCAGTTGCCATGGTCCAGCATCTCGATCAGCACCGCCGCGTGACGGAGCTCATCGACTGGTCTCAGATCGCGGCTCCACAGTGTCGGAACCGTCTGGATGGCGAGGATCAGGGCAACCGAGAGAAGCGGATGGCGGATCATCCATTGCCAGACGAAGCTCAGGAACGGTTGTTGACTCTCGGCCGTATCTTTGCCGACAAGCGACGTGTCGCTGTTCACCGCTCTGCCCTTCCCATCGGCCGATCCGATCCCAGATTTCCGCGCGACACGCCTCGCCGGGCGCGCAACGGGCCCACCATATGGAAAACCGGATTTCGGTCAATGGACAAGCGCGGCGAAATGGGTGCGCAGAGCCGAAGCTCGACAGATCGGGGGTTTCGCTCAGGCGCGGATCATCGCATCGAGCGCCACAGTCCGCCACGCATGCGAAGGTTTTCCGGGGGCAGGGCAAAGCCGTTTTTGAGGTGGGCGCGATAGGCGTCGGCCCAGCGGGACAGGAAGGGCTCAAGCGGTTCGTTGCGTTGCGGAGCAGGCATGGGCTTGAGAATCCACTCGATGCGCCGGTCGCGCCAACGGGGCATGGCGAAGAACGATGTGACCTGATGCCTGTAGGCCGCCCGCGCCGCGAAATCGGAGTAGGGGATTTTGCGCCCCTCGAAGGTCATGGTCGGTGCCGAGGGATCCGTCGCGCCGTCGACCGCAACCGCTACCGCGAAGCCACGCGCCAGCGCCTGGAAGAACTGGAAGGTGATGTCCAGGCTGGGCAGTTCGTGGGTGGAAATCAGCGCGCCCATGCGGTTCACTGGTGAGATATGCGGGACCGGTGCGAGCCATCGGTACGGAACACCCAGCTTCTGCAGGGCAAATGGTGCTGACGCCAGCGGGCCCATATGCGCGGTTGCAATGATGGCGCCCTTGCCCCGCGACATGGCGCGCTGGATCAGACGGCGTGTCCGGTCGCCGATGTCGATCAGATCCGCCAGTTCCCGGTGCCTGTGGGGCCTGCATTGCGCCCAGTCGGATATCAGAGCGTCCGCTCCGTGTCCCCACAGGGCAGCCCGCCGCCAGGCAGCCCGATCGGCTGCTGCCTGCTTGCCGGGTGGGTGTCCGGCGATGGTCCACGCCCAGTCGAGGCGTTCCGAAGCGGTGTCCGTGCCATCTTCCTGATCGGCGAGTTCCTGCAGCCCGCAAGCCAGTGTCTTGGGCAGCCCCTTCGCCTTGCGCTTCCGGTAGACGGCGAATTCGGCTTCGGCCTCGTCTGTCCGTCCTGCGGCAATCAGGGCCGACACGGCCATCGGCGTCCAGCTTTCCGGCTTGTCGGTATCGCGAAGTGCCGCACTGAAGGCGTCTGCCGCGTCGCCGCGGCGGCCCAGGACATGGAATGTGCGGGCGAGATCAATGCGGATGGCCATACGGTCGGGTTCCATGCGCAGGGCGTCCTGCAGCACCGGAATTGCGGATTTGAAATCACCGGCCTCTATCAACAGCCGGCCCAGCATCCGGGCGCTTTGGACGTGATTTGCATCGCACGCCAGGCCGGCTCTGAGATGATGCATCGCAATGCTCGAATCGTGCGCCATCCGGTTGCAGGCCAGCGCCATGATGTAGCGGATTTCGGCGGTTCCGGTTTTGGCGTGCAGCGCGGTCCGGCAGACTTCCAAAGCCCGTTTTGGCTGCGTGGCCTGAAGATAGACCCGGGCGGCGACCGCCGTGGCGGAGGCATCGCCCGCTTCCGCCGCGATGATTGCGTCTGCCGCGCCCAGCGCCTCATCCGTCCTGTCCGCATCCAGCAAGACGACCGCGCTTGACTGTGCGAAGCGCAGGTCTTCATGCCATCGGTGTTTTTCCGCCAGGGCGAATTCACAGGCGCCGGTCACATCCTCCATCCGGATGTAGGTCTGCAAAAGGCGGCCGCGCAGCGCTGTGCTGTCCGGGTTTAGCGTATAGGCCTTTTTCAGGCAGCCGAGGGCTTCGGTGTCCCGTTCCTCGCGCAGAAATACCGTCGCGAGCGAGCCGAGATTGGCGACATTGTCCGGCGCGATCTCCAGCAGGCGCTGCAGCACTGCCTCGGCATTGGCGTAGTTCCTGCTCTGCAGTTGCGGAACGACGGCGCGGCGGCGCACGAATCTGCGCCGGTTCGAGGATGCCAGCGCGGTGTCGGTAAAGCGGTTGAGCGCCTTGTCGACCTCGTTGAGATTGGTCAGCGCGACCCCGTAATAGACGTTTTCACGGGGCGACAGGGATGTCGACTTCTCCAGTTTCCTGAACAAGGTGGCCGCCTGCACCCAACGCCCCGCCTCAAGCTGGGCGCGGGCTTTAACTCCCAATTCGACAAGACCGGTTTCGGGCATGGTATCGCGTCCTCCGGGCACAGACAGATGCTCCCGCCAACGCCCCGGATCCCGACCGCCGACTTCGTTTCATGCGATGTCCGGGTGCGGTGACCCGGTCAGTGTTTGACGGCTTTGCGATGGGAATGAGGCGGATGGCGGGACCTTCGCGTCACTTTGTCTTACAGATGCCATCACGCCGTTATCGGGGCCAACCGGAAGTGACGTACCTCGATTGGCTTGGTTTTCCGAAATTCTATATATTATTTAATATCAGATAGTTGCTTCTGATAATTTATCAAAAACATAAGGATGTTAATGCTGATCCGCCGCCCTTTTGGGCGCGTTCAAACTTTGTTTCCACCGGTTACCGCCGCTGCGGATCTTCCATTGGTCAGATGTCGAGCGTGTGCTCGCGTTCCCAATTGGAGAAATGCGAAACGAAGGAATCCCATTCCTGTCGCTTCAGCTTCAGATAGGCGGCGGAGAACTCTTTGCCCATGGCGGATTTGAGCGTCCGGTCCTTGTCGAATTCGCGAAGCGCGTCGAGCAGGTTCAGCGGCAGTCTCGGGGCGTTCTTGACGGTGTGGCCTTCTTCATACATGTCGATATCGTATCGCTTGCCCGGGTCGGCGGACGACCGGACACCGTCGAGACCGGCCGCGATGATCACCGCCTGCAGCAGATACGGATTGGTCGCGCCATCGGCCAGCCGCAGTTCGAACCGTCCGGGGCCGGGAACGCGCACCATATGGGTGCGGTTGTTGCCGGACCAAGTGACCGTATTGGGCGCCCAGGTGGCACCCGATACGGTGCGCGGCGCGTTGATGCGCTTGTAGGAGTTGACGGTCGGATTGGTGATGGCGGCCATCGCCGAGGCGTGTTTCATGATGCCGCCGAGAAAATGGCGCCCCTTTTCGGACAGTCCCAGTTCCATTTTGTTGTCGGCGAAGACATTCTTTCGGCCGGACTTGTTCCATACGGAAATATGGGCATGGCAGCCATTGCCGGTCAGCCCCTCGACGGGTTTGGGCATGAATGTCGCCCTCAGCCCGTGCTTTTCGGCGACCGATTTGACCATGAATTTGAAGAAGGAGTGTTTGTCGGCGGTGCGCAGGGCACTGTCGAATTCCCAGTTCATCTCGAACTGGCCATTGGCATCCTCGTGGTCGTTCTGATAGGGGCCCCAGCCGAGTTCGAGCATGTAGTCGCAGATCTCGGTAATGACGTCATAGCGCCGCATGATCGCCTGCTGGTCGTAGCAGGGTTTGGACGCGGTGTCGTATTCGTCCGAGATCGCGCTGCCGTCCGGCAGAAGCAGAAAGAACTCCGCCTCGATGCCGGTCCTGACATGCAGGCCTTCACCTGCGGCCTCGGCAACCAGCCGGTTGAGGACGTTGCGCGGCGCCTGCTCGACAATCTGATTTTCCATCACGCAATTGCCGGCGACCCAGGCGACGTCCGGCTTCCAGGGCAACTGGATCGCCGATGAGGCATCCGGAACGGCGAGCATGTCCGGATGGGCCGGGGTCATGTCCAGCCAGGTCGCGAATCCGGCAAAGCCGGCGCCTTCGTCCTGCATGTCGGCAATTGCCTGCGTCGGGACCAGCTTGGCCCTTTGCCCGCCGAACAGATCGGTGAACGAAATCATGAAATACCGAACGCCCTTTTCCTTGGCGAATGCGACCAAATCCTGTGCCATTCAATTTTCCCCTTTTGTCGGTTGTTTGTCCCGAAACGGCTATCGCGCTTCGGAAACGCTTTTGTTGCCCCTGTCTTACAGGCCCTGCTTTCCGGGAATCCAGTCGGTTCCCGCCAAAGGCACACCGGCCATTGCCGCGGCCTCGATGTTGAGGGCGCACAGATCTTCCGGTTCCAGATTGTGTACATGGCTCTTGCCGCAGGCCCGGGCGATCGTCTGGGTTTCAAGTGTCATGACGTTGAGATAGTTGCGAAGCCGCCGGCCGCCGGCGATGGGATCGAAACGCTGCATCAACTCCGGCGTCTGGGTGGTGATGCCGGCCGGGTCGCGCCCCTCCTGCCAGTCGTCATAGGCGCCGGCGGTGGTGCCGAGCTTGTTGTATTCGGCCTCCCAGCGCGGATCGTTGTCGCCGATGGCGACCAGCGCCGCCGTGCCGATGGCCACCGCGTCGGCCCCCATGGCAAGCGCCTTGGCGACATCGGCGCCCGAGCGTATGCCGCCCGAGACGACGAGCTGCACCTCGCGATGCATGTCGAGATCCTGCAAGGCCTGGACGGCGGGACGGATACAGGCCAGTGTCGGTTGACCGACATGTTCGATGAAGACGTCCTGGGTCGCGGCGGTTCCGCCCTGCATGCCGTCCAGCACGACGACATCGGCGCCGGCCTTGACCGCCAAGGTGGTGTCGAAATAGGGCCGGGCGCCGCCGATCTTGATATAGATCGGCTTTTCCCATCCGGTGATTTCACGCAGTTCGAGGATCTTGATTTCCAGATCGTCGGGGCCCGTCCAGTCCGGATGCCGGCAGGCGGAGCGCTGGTCGATGCCCTTGGGCAGGTTGCGCATCTCGGCGACGCGGTCGGATATCTTCTGGCCCAGCAGCATGCCGCCGCCGCCGGGTTTCGCGCCCTGGCCGACCACGACTTCGATCGCATCGGCGCGGCGAAGATCATCCGGGTTCATGCCGTAGCGGGACGGCAGATACTGATAGACTAGCTTGTCGGAATGGCCGCGTTCCTCTTCGGTCATGCCGCCGTCGCCGGTCGTCGTCGATGTTCCGGCGGCCGTGGCGCCGCGGCCAAGCGCTTCCTTGGCCGGGCCCGACAGAGCGCCGAAGCTCATGCCGGCGATGGTGATCGGGATGTCGAGTTCGATCGGCTTCTTGGCGAAGCGTGTCCCGAGCGTCACCGTGGTCTCGCATTTTTCGCGATAGCCTTCGAGCGGATAGCGGGAGATCGACGCGCCGAGAAACAGCAGATCGTCGAAATGCGGCACACGGCGTTTGGCGCCGCCGCCGCGAATGTCGTAGATGCCGGTCTCGGCGGCCCGGCGGATGTCTGAATTGACATCATCATTGAACGTCCAGGGTTTGCGCGGTGTCGTTGCCGGGATCGCGTCATCCGTCATGTCACAACTCACTCTAATAGGCCGACGCATTGTCGATGTTGAAATTGTAGAGCCGGCGCGCCGAGCCGTAGCGTTTGAATTCCTCGGGCCGGGCGTTGGCTTCGCTGCGATCGAGCAGATCGCGGAGGATGTCCAGATGTTCCGGCCGCATCTCCTTTTCCTCGCAATCGGCGCCGAGGCTTTTGACGCTGCCGCGTACGAAGAGCCTGGCTTCGTAAAGCGAGTCGCCGAGCGAATCGCCGGCATCGCCCAGCACGACGAGATTGCCGGATTGCGCCATGAAGGCCGACATATGGCCGATATTGCCGTGGACGACGATATCGATCCCCTTCATGGAAATGCCGCAGCGCGACGAGGCGTTGCCCCTGATGACCAGCAGGCCGCCATGGCCCGTGGCGCCGGCATACTGGCTGGCATCGCCGTCGATAATGACGGTTCCCGACATCATGTTTTCGGCGACGCCGGGCCCGGCCGAACCCTTGACCCGGATCGTCGCCTGCTTGTTCATGCCAGCGCAATAATAGCCCGTGGAGCCCCTGATGGTGACATCGATCGGGGCGTCCAGCCCGACGGCGACCGCGTGGCTGCCCTTGGGATTGACGATCTCCCAATCGGTCTGATTGGTCTGTCGGCTTTGTGCCTGCAGGGTGGTGTTCAGTTCACGAAGGCCGGCTTCGGCCATATCGATGGTCTGCACGGATCAATGCTCCCAGAAGTAAACGGTTGCCGGTTCCGGTTCCCAGATGCGGGCATTGTCGATGTCGGGAAGGTCGACGAGGGCACGATATTCGGAGCCGAAGGCGACATAGCGATCCGTTTCGGCCATGACGGCCGGTTTGCAGGCGATCGGATCGCGGACTACGCCGAAGCCGTCCCTGGTGCCGACGACGAAAGTGAAAAACCCGTCGAGGTCATCGAGACCCGATTCCAACGCCTCGCCGAGATTGCTGCCCCGCTGCATCCTGTAGGTTAGATAGGCGGCCGCCACTTCCGAATCATTGTCGGTCTCGAACGCGATGCCTTCGCGCCGGAGCTTGCGGCGAAGCGAGTTGTGGTTGGACAGGGAGCCATTGTGCACCAGGCACTGGTCCGGGCCGGTTGAAAAGGGGTGCGCGCCCATCGTGGTGACGGCCGATTCCGTTGCCATGCGGGTGTGGCCGATGCCATGGGATCCGGCCATGTCGGCGATGGCAAAGCGTGCCGCGACATCCTTCGGAAGACCGACCTCTTTGTAGATTTCGATGATATCGCCGGCACTCATGACCCGGATGCCGGGGCGCAGGGCCGGCAGGTGTTCGCGCGCAGCATCCGCTGCCACGGCGGGCATTTCCAGCACGGCGTGCGTGTCTTTTCTTTGGATCGACACGGTTTCCCCGACTGCCTTGCTCAACTCGGAGTCCAGCCCGTCGAAATCCCTGTCCGGATCGCCGGACTGGACGGTCAGCTTGGTTCGCCCGTCCTTGTCCGTGCCATAGATGGCGATCCCCGCACTGTCGGGGCCGCGGTCGCTCATGGTGACCAGCATATCCGTCAGAAGCCGGCCGAGTTCGGGTTCCAGCGACCGGTCCTTGAGAAACAACCCGACAATGCCACACATGGATTTGCGATCCTCCGCCGATGAAGGCCCGAAGCTAACACCGGAGAAAGAGCTGTTCAACCAGCAAGAAACTTTTTTTCATAACAGGGATAGTTGGGCGAAGTTCCTAATCGCCCTGCGGGTAGGAGATGATCGAAAGATAGCGGGCGGGCAGGCTGATGAGGCGGTCGGGACCGTGCGGCGAATCGGCGTCGAAGAACAGGCTGTCGCCGGGCTCCAGCATGTAGAGATTGTCCCCGTGCCGGTATTCGACCATGCCTTCCAGCATGTAGAGGAACTCCATTCCGTCGTGCTGGAATGTCGGGAAGACATCGGATTTTTCGGTGAGCGTGATCAGATAGGGTTCGACAATCACGCCGCTCGAATTGGCGCCGATATGGCCGAGCAGATTGTATTGATGTCCGGCGCGGGTGCCGGCGCGTTCCATCTCGACGGCCGTGCCGGCTTTGACGTGAACGGCGGCGCGATGCTCCTCGAACCCGCGGAAAAACGACGTCAGGGGCACGCTGAGCGCGTTTGACAGCGATTGCAAGGTGGTCAGGGACGGTGAAGTGACGCCGTTTTCGATTTTCGACAGCATGCCGATGGACAGGCCGGCGGTCCTGGCCAGTTCAGCGACGGTGACGTTGCGCTGGCGCCGTGTCGACCGCACGGCCCGTCCGATGGCGACTTCGAGCACCTTCTCCTTGCGATCCTTGACATTGTGCGGGTCCTGCGCGGGAATGGTGGGCGCTTTGGAGCGGGCGCCGCGGGATCTTTTCATCGCTGTGTTTCCTGTGAATAATATATCTTGCCGTCCGAGGGAGAAAAGTCCACCAGTTTCCCGTCGGTCAACGGAAACCGGCAGACCTTCAACACTCCCGACAATCTTTGGAGAATGCGATGTCCGAGATAAAACCCTGGAACGCCGTTGCGCCGCGGCTGATCGATGTCGCCATGGGGCGCTCGCCCGCCGATATGGTGATCCGCAACGGAAGATGGGTCAATGTCTATTCGGGCGAGATCGTCGATGGAACGGATATCGCCGTTGCGGCTGGCCGGTTCGCCTATGTCGGGCCCGATGCCGCCCATGCGATCGGCGATGACACCGAGATCATCGAGGCCGAGGGGCGCTATATGGTGCCCGGCCTGTGCGACGGTCACATGCATGTCGAAAGCGGCATGGTCACGGTGACCGAATTTGCCCGCGCGGTGATCCCGCATGGCACCACGACCATGTTCATCGATCCGCATGAAATCGCCAATGTGCTCGGCCTGCCCGGGGTCAAGCTGATGCATGACGAGGCGGTGTCGCTGCCGATCAACGTGCTCGTGCAGATGCCGAGTTGCGTGCCGTCGGCGCCGGGCCTCGAAAATGCCGGTGCGGAACTCAATGTGGATGATGTGGCGGAGGCGATGCAATGGCCGAATATCTGCGGCCTTGGCGAAATGATGAACTTTCCGGGCGTGGCGTTCAACGATGCCAAGATGCTCGGTGAGATCGCCGCCACCCAGGCGGTGAACAAGACGGTCGGCGGTCACTATGCTTCACCCGATCTCGGTTTGCCGTTCCACGGCTATGTGGCGGGCGGCCCGGCCGACGATCATGAGGGAACGCGCATGGAGGACGCCATCGCCCGGGTGCGGCTCGGCATGCGGGCCATGCTGCGGCTCGGTTCGGCATGGTACGATGTCGCGCCGCAGATCAGGGCGGTGACCGAAGCCGGTCTCGATCCGCGCAATTTCATCCTGTGTACCGATGACAGCCATTCAGGGACGCTGGTCAATGACGGCCACATGAACCGCGTGGTGGGCCATGCCATCGAACAGGGGCTGAACCCGATCACCGCGATCCAGATGGCGACGCTCAACACCGCACAGCATTTCGGCATGGAGCGGGAACTGGGGTCGATCGCGCCGGGACGCCGCGCCGACCTGATCCTGACATCGAATTTGCCGACGCTCCCCGTCGAAATGCTGATTGCCCGCGGCAAGGTGCTTGCCGCCGACGGCGCGCTCGCGGTCGATATCCCACCCTGTGACTATCCCGATTTCGCCAAAGATACGGTGCATCTCAAAAGGCCGCTGACGTCGGGCGATTTCGATATCAAGGCGCCTGCGGGCGCCGGGTCCGTCCGTGCGCGGGTGATCGGCGTCATCGAGAACCAGGCACCAACCCGGGCGCTGGAGGCGACGTTGGCTGTCTCCGATGGTCTGGTCGACATGGATCGCGGCAAGGATGTCTCCCAGATCGCGCTGGTCGAACGCCATCGCAAGACCGGCGGCGTCACGAACGGCTTCGTATCGGGCTTCGGCTACGACACCGATTGCGCCGTGGCATCGACGGTCGCCCATGACAGCCACCACATGATTGTTGTCGGCACCAGCAAGGACGATATGGCGCTGGCGGCCAATCGGCTCGGCGAGGTCGGCGGCGGCATCGTCGTGTTCTCAGAGGGCAGGGAACTGGCCCTGGTGGAACTGCCGATCGCCGGGCTGATGTCGGATGAGCGCTCGGAAGTCGTCGCTGCCAAGGCGGACAGGATGGTAGAAGCGATGCGGCAGTGCGGCTGCACGCTCAACAACGCCTATATGCAGCATTCGCTGCTGGCCCTGGTGGTGATCCCGGAAATCCGGATCTCCGATATCGGCCTCGTTGACGTGACGAAATTCGAGAAGGTCGATCTGTTCGTCAGTTGATGCGGTCGAGAACGGTCTTCAACCGGTCCACCGTGCGGTCGACATTGTGCAGCTTGTCGAGGCCGAACAGGCCGAGCCGGAAGGTCTGGAAGCTCGCCGGTTCGTCGCACTGCAGCGGCACGCCGGCGGCGATCTGCATGCCCCGGGCGGCGAATTTGCTGCCATTGTGCTTGTCCGTATCGTCGGTATGGACGACGACGACACCGGGTGCTTCGAAGCCCGGCGCCGCAACGCTCTTGAAGCCGCGCTCCGCCAATAAAGCCCGGACCCTCCGGCCAAGTTCGAGCTGCTCGGCGCGGACCTTGTCGAAGCCATAGGACTTCGTTTCGGCCATCGTATCGCGAAAGCCAGCCAGTGCATCGGTCGGCATGGTGGCGTGATAGGCGTGTCCGCCATTTTCATAGGCCTGCATGATCTGATGCCACTTCTTCAGATCGCAGGCGAAGCTGGTGCTGGCCGTTTCGGGGAGCCGCTGAAGCGCGCGTTCACCGAGCATCACAAGGCCGCTCGAAGGTGACGAGCTCCAGCCCTTTTGCGGCGCGCTGATCAGAATGTCGACGCCGCTCTGCCGCATATCGACCCAGATGGCGCCCGAAGCGATGCAGTCGAGCACGAACAGGCCGCCGACCGCGCGCACCGCCTCGGCAACGGAGCGGATATAGGCATCGGGAAGCATGATGCCGGCG
>JANQMU010000069.1 GCA_028279875.1 Rhizobiaceae bacterium | reverse complement strand
TTTACGGCCTGGAGGCGGAGCGATTGGCCGAGCGGGCGAGCACGGGATTCATCGGTCGTGCCAATCGCTGGCTCAACATTGCGGGAATAGCCGATTTTGACGGCCGACCGGGACAGGAGATCGCCTTTGTCCGCACGCCGCATATCGGCGGCACGCTGTTCTTTTTCTCCTATCGCGACGGTTCGCTGTCGAATGTCGGTATGATCGACGGCTTTTCCAACCACGTGATCGGGTCGAAGGAAATGCGCCTGTCGGCTGTCACCGACATCAATGGCGACGGTCGCGCCGACCTTGCTTTGCCGGCCAATGATCGGCGCCTGTTGCGGATCATCGGCTTCGACGGCGATCGCCCGACGGAACTTGCTGTGATTCGCCTTCCCGCGCGGATCGACAAGGCGATTGCCGGTCGTAGAAGCGGGCCGCAAGCGAGTTTCACCGTCGGCCTGGACGATGGGTCCACGATGCGCATTTCGCGCTGATACCTTCCGATCATCGGCCGGCTTCCGGTCGCGCGGCGATTTTCCGTTCCGGATGGTTTTCACATACCCGCCATTGTCATAAGAATTCAGCGCGATGGAAGGGGAGGCGAACCATGCGAATCCTGGTGACCGGCAGTACGGGACATCTCGGCGAAGCCATCATGCGGCGCCTGGCGACGACCGGCCACGAAGCGATCGGTGCAGACCTCCTGCCAGGTCCCTTTACCCATCATGTGGGAACGCTCGTCGATCGCGAATTTGTGCGCGCCTGCATGGCCGGCATCGACGCGGTGATCCATGCCGCGACGCTGCACAAGCCGCATGTCGCGACGCACAGCCGGCAGGATTTTATCGACACCAACATCACAGGCACGCTCAATGTGCTGGAAGAGGCGGTGGCACATGATGTCGGCCGCGTGGTCTGTACCAGCACCACCAGCGCTTTCGGCGAGGCGCTGACACCGCCACCCGGGGAACCGGCGGCCTGGATCACCGAGGCGGTGGCCCCGGTTCCCAAGAATATCTACGGGCTGACCAAGACCGCGGCGGAGGATCTCTGCTATCTCTTCCATCGCAAACACCAGCTTGACTGCATCGTGCTCAGGACCTCCCGGTTCTTTCCCGAACAGGACGACAGCCGTGAAATCCGCGAGGCATTTTCAGATGGCAACGCCAAAGCCAATGAATACCTGTTTCGCCGGGTCGATATCGAGGATGCGGCCGATGCTCATCTGCTCGCCGTCGAGCGTGCGAGGCAAATCGGGTTTGGCAAATACATCATCAGCGCAACGACACCCTTCCGGCCGGACGACCTCAAGGCGCTACGCGGGAGCGCGGCCGATGTCCTGCGCCTTCGGGTGTCTGAGTTCGAAGAAGAATATGCGCGACGCGGCTGGCGCATGTTCGAGAGCATCGATCGGGTCTATGTCAACGAGAAAGCGAGGGCCGCGCTCGGCTGGCGTCCGAAATACGACTTCCGGCGCATTATCGGCCAGTTGCAGGCTGGCGAAGAGCCCGGAAGCGACCTCGCACGCGCCATCGGTTCGAAGGGTTACCACAGCGAGCGTTTTGCGGAAGGGCCCTATCCGACGGAATGATCGGCTGTTCCTTGCGCCGCCTCCGGCCGCTGCCGAAGGAAATCAATCAGCAAGGGATTCAAAACGTCATACATCTGGTAATTGAGTCCGTGATTCCCGTCCGCGATGATCTCAATAAGCGCCTGCGGCGCGACCGCTCTCAGGCGGTCCGCACTGGCGCTGCCGATCGTCAGGTCCCTGCCGCCGAAGACTGCCATCATCGGAACACCGGTCGCGGCGGCTTCACCGAATATCCGGTCACGGTCGCGCATGGGCAGGTTGCGCCAGGTGGCCAGCAGGGCCGGCAGATAGCCGGGATAGGCCATCTGCTCTGAGACGTCTCCCAGGAGACGGCGATCGGGGGGCAAGGCGGCCTCATCGAACTGCGGATCCGAGAGGACGGTCGATCGGCCGCGCAGTCGCCACAGCCAATCGCCGATCAGCGGAACGTTGATCAAACCGGCGAGCAGGCCCGATGTCGGCATATTCAATTCCAGCCCCGCCGGGGTGATCAAAAACAGGTGGCCAACGCGTTCGGGATGCCGAGCAGTGAAAGTCGCGGCGATGATGCCGCCCATGGAATATCCGACCAAGGCGACCGGTTCACTCAACTCCAGAGCATCGAGCAGATCGAGAAGTTCCCTGTCAAAAAACCCGGCATCATAGCGACCGTGCGGCCGGTCGGACCAGCCGCGTCCGAAATGATCGAACAGGATCACCCGGAAGCCGGCTTTCGTGAGGGCTGCAGCATTTTGCTCGAACACGAACAGAGGCGTGCTGAAACCGTGCACCATGACCACGACCGAGCCGTCGGCCGGACCGCGGTCGACATAGTGTACAGCGCCGTTGCCGAGGCGCACGGTTTTGCCCTGCGCGCGGGCATCACGGATATCCGGCGTCAGCGGTGTTTCGCGAAAGCGTCCCCATACAAAAGGGGCGGCGATCACTCCCAGCCCGAAGAGAACCGCTATGGTGATCCAGATCATGGCTGTGATGGTCTCCTTGTCCCGGTTCATCGCGCGCCTGACGATTGGATTGAAAAAGAATGAAATTTTCCTTTCGCTTTGCCATCACATCTGCGATGGCATTCGGACGATTGGAGGTGCCCGTCCGTGACACGCAAGATCATTCCCTTTGTTTCCGGCGGCAGCCGAACCGACACGGCCGTCTGGCTCGAAGCCCTGCAGGCCGCGATGCCGTATTTTTCGATCGTCGAGATCAATGCGCTTGACGAACCGGCCCGACGCGCCGCCCAGGTCGCGATTGTCGCCGATCCGGCCCCGAGCGATCTGGAAACGCTGCCGAATCTGAAATGGGTGCAGAGCCTGTGGGCGGGTGTGGAGAAAATCGTCGCCGATCTGCCGGTGTCCGAGATGAAAATCGTTCGTCTTGAGGACCCCCAAATGGCCAAGACAATGGCGGAGGCCGTGCTGGCCTGGACGCTCTATCTGCACCGGGACATGCCGTATTATCGCCGACAGCAGGCGAGGGGCATGTGGGAACCGCGCCCGATGTGTGCGGCGCCGGATCGCACTATCGGCCTTCTCGGGCTCGGAAAACTCGGCCGCGCGGCGGCCGGCAAGCTGCGCGATCAGGGTTTTACAGTATGTGGATGGAGCCGGTCGCAGGCAACGATCGAGGGGGTTGCCACCTATAGCGGAGTGGAGGGAATGAAGTCCGTCCTTTCAAATTCAGACATCATTGTCATCTTGGTCCCGTTGACCCACGAAACCCGCGACCTTCTCGATGAGAAGGCCATTTCGACGATGAAAAAGGGCGCGTCACTGATCAATTTTTCCAGAGGCGCCATTATCGATGACGCTGCCCTGCTGTCCGCCCTCGACCGCGGGCATCTTGACCACGCGGTTCTCGATGTCTTCCGGGAGGAGCCGTTGCCAAGGTCCAGCCCCTACTGGTCGCATCCGTCGGTGACGGTCCTGCCGCATATCTCCGCCCCGACGACCCGCGCCACCGCCTCGAAAATCGCAGCCGACAACATTGCCCGGTTTTTTGAAACGGGAGTAATCCCCAAAGCGATTGACCGGAGCAGAGGCTACTGAGCGGTATCGTGCCCTGCTATCTGGGTGTGAGGCAATCGCGCATAGAGACCGCCAGCGCCCGCAACAACTCGAAATAAAGGTCCGGACCGTTGTCGATGTCGGTGCCCAGCGGATCAAGAACCCCTGCGCTGGCGTCCGTATCCTCGGTGATCACCGTGACCAGATCCGGTCTGAACTGCGGTTCGGAAAACACGCAGGTCACCTTCAGTTCCTCGACACGGTCCCTGATTTCCTTGATCCGCTCGGCACCAGGCGGAACCTCGGGACTGAGCGTGACGGAACCCGCCGCCGGAACACCGAAGCGGTTTTCGAAATAGGAATAGGCGTCGTGGAAAACAATGAAGGGATTGCCCTTCACCGGCTCAAGTGTGGCGTGGAGTTCCGTCTCAAGCTGATCAAGACGCTCGGTCAGCTGCGACGCATTGGATGCATATTTCGTTGCGTTTTCCGGATCCAATCCAGCAAGGGCATCAGCGATCTGCCCTACGAAGATCTTGGCGTTTTCCGGATCCAGCCAGAAATGCGAGTCGAATGCGGCATGCGCATGGTCGTGCCCGGCGTGGTCATCATCATGGTCGTCGTGGTGCGCATGATCATCATGATCGTCATGATCAGCGTGATCGTCATGGCCCGCATGATCGCTGTGATCGTCATGGTCATCATGGTCGGCGTGATCGTCATGGCCCGCGCGATCGCTGTGATCGTCATGGTCATGGTCGGCGTGATCATCATGGCCCGCGTGATCGCTATGATCGTCATGGTCATGGTCGTCGTGATCGTCATGACCGGCGTGGTCGCTGTGATCATCATGATCCGCATGATCGCTGTGGTCATCATGGTCAGCGTGCTCGCCGTGGTCACCATGGCCGCCGTGGTGGCTATGGTCATGCGCCTCAAAGGTTGCGCCCTCGCGAACCGGAAGCTTGATCAGATCAGGGGAGAGATCGAGCTGAACGATCACGGCGTCCTGTCCGAGATTCGAAATCGGTCTACCCAGAAAGGTTTCGATTTGCGGTCCGACCCAGACGATCATCTCTGCATTTTCCAGACTCCGCGCCTTGGAAGGACGGAGGCTGAAAGTGTGTGGCGATGCTGCGCCGTCAACGATCAGGTCGGGCGTGGCCACTCCCTCCATGACACCGGCGACCAGAGAGTGAACCGGTTTGATCGAGGCCACCACCTTGGGGGCGGCCTGGGCCGTTGAGCAGGCAATGAGGGTGGCGACGGACGCCGACAGCAGAGGACGAATATGCGGCATGGTGCAGTCCTGAATCTCAGCTAATGTAATAACATAACATTTCCGTGTTCTATAAATCACTGCCCTTGTCAGGGCAAGCATCAATTCAGCGTTTCGTCACCGATGGGAGCAGCCGCAAAGAAAACGCCGCCGAATCGAATTCGGCGGCGCTGACTCGGTTCGAACCGGGCCGGGTAGCGGCCCGGCGTGCCCTATTGTTTCTTCACCCTGAAACCCTCGTGACAGGTGCCGCAATTCTTGGTGGCTGTGGCGAAGGCGGCCTTGAAACTGGCCTCGTCGGTGACATTGGCCGACGTGTCGGTGACAAATTTGGAAACGGCCGCCTCAAATCCCGCCGGATCATCCCAGATCGCCGTCGCGGCTTCGGTGTCGTTGCCCGTTTCGGATCCCGGCGGGAACATGTAGCCAAGTCCCAGTGCGGCCGCATTCATGGTTCTCAAAATCAACTGGGCAGCCGAGAGATCGAAAGCGGCTTCGCCTTTCATGATCTTGCCCCCGGCGCCTGCGGCGGCCCCGACATTCTTCATCAGCGCCTGACGGTCGGCGGTCGGTTCCCCACCGACTGCGGTGCCTGCAAGACAGGCCGAAAGAATGACACCCAACACAGCTGCACGTTTCATATTTGTCTCCTGTAAGATCGGTTTCAAAAGGATCAAGGCGCGTATCGAAGTCCAACTCCACATCGCAGACCGGGGCAAGGCCATATCGGTCTGTATGCGAACATCGACCTTAAGGCCGGCAGCCGTTCAGGACAATGCATCTTAGAAACCTTATAAAATGCAAAAACGCTCGACAACAGCAATAAATGCATATTGAATCTGCAGCTATGCAGAACATCGACTGGGATATTTTTCGATTTGTCATGGCGGTTGCAGACAGCGGTTCCGCGGTTTCGGCGGCACAGCGGCTCGGCGTGAATGCCAGCACGGTGCTGCGAAAAATCTCCCGCTTCGAAGACGAGAACGGCATTCGCCTCTTTGAGCGGCGACAGACGGGCTATACCCCAACGGTCGAATGCGCAGCGGTGGTCGAGGCGGCGCGGCAGATCGAGCAGAGCGTGTCGGGGATCAGCCGGGACATTCTCGGCCGGGACCTGCGCCTGGAGGGGCGATTGTCGGTGACGACAACCGACTCGCTCCTGAAAGCGGTGCTGGCACCGCATCTGACAGCATTCAAGGCGCTGCACCCGCGGATTCATCTTGACATTTCCGTCACCAATTCGCGCCTGAACCTGACGCGCCACGACGCCGATATTGCCATTCGGGCCTCCAGAAGGCCGCCGGATGCGCTTGTCGGCCAGAGAGTGGCCGATCTGGCTTTTGCGATTTACGGGCTGCCCGGGGATGCCGCTCGCCTTCCGGATGTCCCGCGGGTCGCTGATCTGAAGGGCTTCCACTGGGTCGGGACCGGTGATGCCCTGGCCGGTTCGCCCGTTGGCGCCTGGATGAAGGAGAACGTCCCGCCCGAAGCGATCGTGATGACCGCCGACACGTTTGTCGCCGTGCGCGACTGTGCCAGGGCCGGAGCAGGGCTGGCAATCATGCCGTGCTGCCTCGGCGACCGGACGAAGGGGCTGGCGCGGATTGGCGAGCCGGTAGCCGCCATGCAAACCGGGCTGTGGATCCTGACGCATGCGGATGTGCGCAGCGCCGCCCGCGTGAAGGCATTCAACGATCACATGACACGCGCCCTGCGCGCCGAAGCCGACCTGCTTGCCGGAACCGCCTGATCTTGACTCGGCCAGCGCGAACTGGATCAATCCCTCCGGCTCGATGACCGCGCCGGGCCGCAGGTTTCAGAATATTGGTGTTGTCACCGCCAACACAAAATCGGTATCGCCAGATGGATCACCGCCAATTCGTGAGCGCCTTGCCCGCCGAGACGCGGCGCAAGCTGACCGAAAAAACCGACCGTCACGGACTGATTGCCCTGTCGGTCCACTGGGGCGCGATCCTCCTTGTCGGGTGGCTCATCAGTGAACGGGCTCCCATGTGGCCAGCGCTGATGGTTGTGCAGGGCATACTGATCATATTCCTCTTTACCCCGCTGCATGAGACCGTTCATCGAACGGCGTTCCGGACACCCTGGATCAATGAATGGGTGGCGCGCATAAACGGTTTTCTGATCCTGCTGCCGGCCAGCTGGTTTCGCTATTTTCATTTTGCCCATCATCGCCACACGCAGGACCCGGAAAACGACCCCGAACTGGCGGCGCCCAAGCCGGAAACCTGGAAGCGGTATCTCTGGCATGTTTCGGGGCTGCCGATTTGGCGGTCGCAATGTGAAACCCTTCTGCGCAACGCCGCAGGACGGTGTTCAGACACATTCGTGCCGCCATCAGCACAAGCCACGATCCGCAGGGAAGCCCGCATCATGCTGGCCGGCTATGCCGGTCTCGCGCTGATTTCGCTGGCCGGCGGCACGGCCTGGCTTCTGTATGCCTGGGTTCTGCCACTGTTGCTCGGCCAGCCCTTTCTGCGGCTTTATCTGCTTGCCGAGCACGGCCGATGTGCATTCGTCGCCAATATGCTTCAAAACAGCCGCACCACCTATACCAACCGCCTGATCCGCCGGCTGGCATGGAACATGCCCTTTCACGCCGAGCACCACACCTTTCCCGCCGTCCCGTTCCACCGGCTGCCGGCCCTCAATGATCTGGCCTGCGCCGAACTGCAGGAGACCGAAAACGGGTATATTCCGTTCCACAGGTCCTACACGTCGGCATTGCTGCGCTGATTCCCGAGGTCTCTGATCTCAGACCGCCCCGCCCATCACAACCAAGTGGACGGAGACCACCTGCGAGGCGGCGAAATGCAGCTCCTTTTCGGGATTGTACTGCGACAAAACCAGAACCTGGGCATTCCAGCGCACGAACCGCTTGACATAGGCGAGCTTGGGGCCGTGCTCCTCCGCCTGGATCTGGGCAACGACAAAATCCCCGCGCCGGACACGCTTCATCGGATTGACAAAGACGATTTCGCCGTCGAAATAGCGCGGTTCCATGGATTCGCCGGCCACGTAAACGGCATAGGCCTCGGCGACCGAAGACAGGCTTGGCGGAGCAAAAACATCTTCGAGCCTGTCGCCATTCATCACGAATTCACCATCGATTCCACCAACGGCCTGACCATAAACCGGGATTTTCACGCTCGGATCGGGCAGCGTATCGCCGAGACGCGCATTGGCCGGCGACAGGCCCGTTGCCGGGCGCTCACCCTGCGACCGATCACCATTTGATTGCATGTGCATACCGGATGCAACTCGAATTCCGCCGGTGCTGGCGGATTTCTTTTCGCTGTATCCGACAGGCGTTTCGGCCGGCGGTGCCGGGTGGGTGGATTGCCGCGAGCCGGGTGCGGGGAGGGCGGCCTCCCCGGAAGGGAAGCGGAGGTCGGAATCCTCGCCGAACATGAGCTGCGCGGCCGCGACGCCGAGATGCGGCGCGAGGCGTTGCGCCCATTCCTTGCTCAATTGTCGTTCACCCGCTTCAAGGCGGCGGATCTGCGGCTGGGACGTGGCCGCCAGTTCGGCCAGCTGGGCTTGCGTCAGTCCACGGGCCTCCCGTAGCGTTCTTATCATGCTCATCATATCCCCGAATTCAAAGCGTTGGATCATGCAGTAGGCCAATTTGGTATATTTAGGCCAAAGCGGTATATACCATCTTGACTATTTATACCAAAACGACATACTTGGCAAATCTCCTGATCCTGGCGCCGAAACCGAGGTGTATAGAATGCCCGATCCCTCCGTGAGCACGAGTGAACCCCAACAAACAAAGTGTCGGTCTGGCGAAGCGCCGGAGGACATGGACTCGGCGGTCATATTGTGTTTTTTCAAAGAGAACAAAACAAGAACAAAGGACACCAAGAGCATCGATACAACGGCGCGGGAACAGCCGGTTGCACCGCTGCTCGGGCTCAAGCGCAGTTGGCGCCAGGTCGTCGATTTCGGCGATCCGAAATCCAGCGGTGTCGGCGAGATGTGGGGCTACAAGACCGTGTCGGTTCCGTGGGTTTCGATCCTCGACGCGGAGACCGCCGACGGCGACGAGCCACCCGGATAGGAGACAGTTTCAATCACGCGGCGACCGCCGGAATGCCTCGAATTCAAGACTGCAGGAGTCTTCATGCCCCCTTGCACCCCACAGCAAAACACCGTCGCGGACGAAACGTCGCCGATGCACAACCGGATCGACAGACGGCTGGCGATCACCCGCGAGGCGCAGGCACAGATTCTCGAATTGTATGCCGGGGGCATCGAGACGCGGAGCCTCGCTGAGCGTTTCGGTGTTCAGGAAAATTACATTCGCAAGCTTGCCAGCCGTCACGGTGTGCGCAAGGGCAGGTGCGCCTATGATCCGCCACCCCAACTCAAACCCCGCAAACCTGCGGTCCGAAACGGGCATATTGCGGCCTATAAGGCGGCGCGACGCGGCTTCGCGGTGCCGCCCGATCTCGAACCGGAATACACAAAACTGCTGATTGGTGGCTGCAGTCGCCGTGAGGCGGCCAAACGGCTCGGCCTGTTGCCAGCGGACCGGCAAAGGCCGGCGGTGGTCCGTCTCGATCGCGAACCCCGCCCGTGTCTCTCCTGAAGTCAGCAGTTCCCGGCACAGGCGGGCATCATGTGCGGCCCGCGAAACGGAGATCGCTAGTGGTGCGTTACACCGTTGACCTGCGAAGGCGAAGGGCCCCATGCGGGCTGCGCGCCGGGGTCGTCCTGATGAAAAAAAGCGGTCCATTTGACCGGCTGATCACCCTGGGGTGGATCGTTCGGAGCATACCAGCACCCGTGATCCCGCAGATCGGCCAGATGGGTGGCCTGGCTGATCATGCATCCGGAAAAGTCACAATGGACAAACTGATTGACCAGCGGACGTTCGGGATCGTAGCGCAGGACATGGCAGCCTGTGAGCACGCAGGACGTGCCAAAGGCGTCGTCGATGACCGTGCAATCGACCAGCCGGACGCCGTTGCACCAGACGGCGCCATTGTTTCCCGGACCCGTGCTGATGACTTCGCCTTCAATGCGTCCGCCGATATAGCGGCTGAGTTTGACACCGCCGACCAGCCTCCAGAGCGGCTCCGTCCCGGCGGCCTCGCCGTTGTCGTTCTGCTGGACACTTGGTCTGGCAGAAAAGGTCAGCGTCCGATCGCAGCGGCGGCCCTTCATCCCGGCGTTGCACAGGGCCTCGGCGGTGGCCGCGCATTCCTCGCCCTCATGGCTGTGCCGGAATCTCTTCTGCATGTGACCGGCCAGCTGGTCGATAGCGGCGGCGGCAAGCGGCAGATCAGGGCCGAGAGCGACCGTTTCGAGGGCGACAACACCGACCAGTCGGCGTGCCTCATCGTCCGATTCCAGGAGCTTGCCGCCATTGAGAAGCAGGCCGCCCGGATCGGGGCGCTCGGCGGTCCGAATGCGTTCGATCAACTGCGCGATGTTTGACCGGCTCGCTTCGATTTGCGGGGCAGCGGACGCCATGGCTAGTGTACCGGGGGCGGGAAGTGCAGCCCTGCGACGAATGGCGTGGACCCAGTAAAGCAGAAGGGCGGCAACGAGCGCGAACACAATGGCGATCACGTCGATCGTGGCAATGCCATCCCCGGCGCCGAGCGGAAGGGTGTTGATCAGCGCTTCCGTCGGTGCCGCGCCCAGATGTTGGGCGATGGCGGGTTCCAGGCTGGCCGTCAATGCCAGGAGCGGAGCCACGGCGGCAAAGAACCGACGCCGCAGAATAGAGCGAGTAAAAGACATTTTCAGTATCAACCCCAATTACAATTGACCGAATGCGGATGCCCTCATTTCTGTCGGTCAATTGCGGGCGCATGGCGGCAACAGGTTTCAAATTTTGTAACGCCCATTCATCAGGCCCGCCGGTTCCGGGCGGGTTTTCCGCAATGCGTCGTGCACCCGCCATGTCCGACGCGGGAACAGCCAACGAGTCCGAGGAGGCCGATGTCCAGAACCAAGACGAACGGCAAAACGGTTGAACCGGCGGGTGATAATGACCCGAAATCAGGCCGGCCCCGGCAAAGCTGCGACATCCATCGGGTGGCGCGCCAGTGCGGCGTCAAGCTCTTCGACGGCTCCCGTCGCTACCATTCCACGCGCGACCCGCGGGAATGCTTCTCGCCGGCAACGCTGCGCCGTATCGGCCGTGCCCATGGCGCAGCCCATCTGGCCCTAGTTCTCAGGCTGATCGTTGAAACGGACGACAACGCGGCGGAGCTCTATGGCGAAACCCTGCTGGCGGTGTCCGAACTGCTCGACCATCGGCCCGATCTCGTCGAGCACGGATTGCTGCTGTTCGAGATGTTTGACCGCATCGATCTTGGCGGGCTGCGCCGCCGCGCCCGGACGTTGGCCTGCGGCATGCCGGTGAGCCATGTCATGCGGATCCTGCTGGCCTTGGAGGTCGACCGGCTTTCAGAACAAATGGCGGTTTCGGGGCAGCTTTGTTCTACGCCTCACCCGAAGTCGCCGGAGCTTTCGGCGCGCGCTCCAGAAGAATGAAGGACACGCCGGCAATCACCACCGCGCCGCCAATGGCGATTTGCGGCGTGAGTTTTTCTCCAAGGAAGATAAGACCGCCGAGGACAGAGAAAACCGGAAGCATCAGCAAAAACGGCGCGACGAGGCTGACAGGGTGCTTGCGAACCAGCGAATACCAGAGTCCGTAGCCAAGGGCCGTCATAATAAGGCCCATATAGACGACGGAAGTCCAGACGATCCAATCGGAGTTTCGGATCGCCTGCACCTGGCCCTGTTCGAACAGGAAGGACATGACGAAGAGCTGTGGTGTTGCAAAGACCGCGACCCAGGCAGTGACCGTCAGCCCGTCAACGCTTTTCAGGCGCCTGACCATGACCTGTCCGACCGCCCAGGAGAAGGCGCCGCTCACGACGAGGGTGAGGGCGAACCAGGCCGAACCGAGCCGTGGCTCTCCTGCGATCAATCCCACCCCGACAAAAGCCAGAACGATGCCGGCCCATTTTCGCATCCCGGGACGTTCCCGCAGGATCAGGGCGCCGAGAAGCACCAGAAACGGCACCTCGAGTTGCACCACCAATGCGGCCACCGAGACATCCAGCCATTTAAGACCGGTGAAGGTCAGGCTGTATTGGATCGTCGACGCGATCAGCGCGATCCAGAAGAAGTTCGAGAATTGCTTTACCGGCGGGCGCACGAACCAGACCAGCGCCAGCGCAGTCACCAGAAAGCGGAAGGCCATCAGGAGAATGGGAGGAAATTCAGCGATTGCGGCCTTGGCGAAGACAACGCCCGTGCCCCAGACCAGAGCGACGCAGAGCCCGACAAGGATGTCGAGGATCGAAAGTCTGTTTGTCAATGATGGCTCCGCCGGGGAATCATAAAGCATGATCCTGACCGCAATTGGTTCGGCGGTCAAAGGCATTTCGCGCTGCGGATGCGGCGGGGAGCCCTATTTGCCTTTCCAGACCGGCTCGCGCTTTTCCGCGAAAGCCCTGAATCCCTCCAGCAGGTCTTGCGAACCGTAGAGCCGGTCGACGGTGGCGAAGGTGCGGCCCGTGACACTATCGAGCGTATCCTGAAACTTCATGGCTTCGGCTTCCCGGACAACTTCCTTGATGGCGGCGAAGACCAATGGCGGGCCGCTTTCCAGTAGTCCGGCAAGGCTCCGGGCTTCATCCATCAGCCCGTCTGCCGGTAGGATGCGGTTGACCAGGCCCCAGCGATGCGCCTCTTCGGCATCGAGCCAGCGGCCGGTTAGAAGCATCTCCATGGCAATGTGATAGGGAATGCGTTTCGGCAGCTTGATCGAGGCGGCATCGGCAATGGTTCCGGAGCGGATCTCGGGCAGGGCGAAACTGGCATGCTCTGCCGCCAGGATCATGTCGCAGGACAGGGCCAGTTCCAGCCCGCCGCCGCAGCAGATGCCGTTGACCGCAGCAATGACGGGTTTGTTGAGATCAGGCAGCTCCTGCAGGCCGCCGAACCCGCCGACGCCATAATCTCCGTCGACCGCATCGCCGCCGGCCGCCGCCTTCAGATCCCAGCCGGGACAGAAGAATTTCTCGCCGGCGCCGGTAATGATGGCGACGCGCATATCCGGATCGTCGCGGAATTCGGCGAAAATGCCGCCCATGATGCGACTGGTCGCCAGATCGATGGCGTTGGCCTTGGGCCTGTCGAGGATGACTTCCAGAATACCGCCTTCGCGGCGGGTCTTGACGGGCGTGTCGCTCATGGGTCTGCCTTTCTGGTTATCAGTGCGTCGGCGGCGACGGCGCATGTGGGCGTGCAGATCAGCGGGTTGATCTCCATGGCCTCCAGCGCATCGGCGTGATGCAGGACGTAGTCCTGAAGCGCCAGGGCTGTGTCGATGACGCCTTCGCGATCAGCCCCCGGCGCGCCCCGGTAGCCGTCGAGCAGCGGCGCGATCCTCAACTGTCGCAACGCCGTGTCGATCATCGCCCGGGTCGCCGGCAAAAGAAGCGATTGCCTGTCCTTCAGAAGTTCGGTCAGAACGCCGCCGGCAGCAAGGGTCAGGACGAAGCCATGGGCTTCGTCGCGCAACACCCCGACCAGCAGTTCAGCGACGCCGTCATCGATCATTTCTTCGACCAAAAACCGTTCGACCGGCATGGCTTCCGCCGCCAGACGAACGGCTTCCTGTGATGTCAGGTTGAGACGGACCGCACCGTTTTCCGATTTATGGGCAAATCCGTCGCCCTTGAGGGCAACGGGAAAGCCGAGCGCCTTTGCCGCTGCGGCGGCGTCCGATGGCGTTTTGGCGATGGCGGATCGTGGAACCGGGATGCCGAACTCGGCAAGTTCCGCCTTCGAACCGGCTTCACTCAGTGTGACCGTGGATGCCGGCGCCGGTCGCCAGAGGATCGGCGCCGGATTGTCGCAGCAATTCGCCGAGGCGGCTTTGGCGATTGCGGTGCAGGCATCTTCAAGCCCGCACAGCGGAACCACGCCGCCATCGATCAACTGCCGGGAAACGGCCTCAGGCATGTTTTCGGGCAGGGACGAGACGACGGCAAGATGTCCTCCGGTACTGGCCTTGGCCGCCAGACAGGCATCGATCACCGGTGCCCAGTCCGCTCTATCGCAGCGGTCGGTTCGCGGAAAGTCCGCAATCACCAGCGACATGGCAACGGATGGAGTCATCATGGTTGAGTAAGTCTCGGTCAGCGCCCCGCGGTCACGCCAGATCCGGGTGTGGTAGTCGAGCGGATTGGCCGGTGAAACCAGTGGCCCAAGAATGGCCTGCAAGCGCTCTTTCTGCGATTCAGACAACGGCGGAAAGGTCAGCCCATGCCGGTCGGCCAGATCAGCGACAAGCCCGGCCTCGCCGCCAGAGCAACTCATCGAGGCGATGCATGGATTGGCGAGCGTGCCGGTCACGTAAAGCAGTTTCAGCGTTTCGACGAATTGCGGCAGGGTATCGACCTGGACGAACGCCAGACGCCGGAATAGGGCCTCGGCGCCGGCATCAGAGCCGGCAAGAGCCGCGGTATGGGTGAGGGCCGCCTTGCGGCCTGCGGCCGATTTGCCGATTTTCAGGACCACGACCGGCTTGTTGCGTTCGCGGGCGATGCGGGCCAGGTTCTGGAAGCCGGAAAGGTCGTCAATGCCCTCAATGTGCAGCCCCAGCGCATGGACCCGTTCGTCTTCAAGCAGGGCGGCACCGACTTGTGCAAGACCGATCTGAGCCTGATTTCCGACGGTTGCAACGTAGGCCAGCGGCAGGCCGCGCCGCTGCATGGTCAGGTTGATCGCAATATTCGAAGACTGGGTGACGATGGCAACGCCGCCGCAGACCGGCACACCGCCATGCTGATCGGGCCACAGAAGCACACCGTCGAGATAGTTGACGAAACCGTAGCAGTTGGGGCCGAGCACGGTCATCTCGCCGGCCGCGGCAAGCAGCTGCGCTTGCAACGCACTGCCGCCAGCATTCTCGCTGAAGCCGCTTGCGAAACAGACCGCGCCGCCGGCGCCGATTTCATCCAGCGTTCGAACGATATCGATTGTGGCGCGCCGGTTGACGCCGACAAAAGCGGCGTCGGGCACACCGGGCAGTGCGGCAAGATCGGCGAAGGCGTCAAGGCCGCCAACAGCCCGCCGGGTCGGATGGACCGGCCAGATGTCCCCGTCAAATCCGAGCTTCAAATTCTGTTCGACGACCGCTTCGCACCAGGCCCCGCCGCCGATAACGGCGATGGAGCGCGGGCGCAGCAGCCGTTCCAGCTGGCGTTTCATCTACGCGCCCAAGGGCCGCAGCAGATCGCGGCCGATAATGTGCCGCTGGATTTCCGATGTGCCGTCCCAGATGCGCTCGACGCGAGCGTCACGCCAGAAACGCTCCAGCGGCAGATCGCTCATCAAGCCCATTCCGCCGAAGGTCTGGATGGCCGCATCGGTCACCCTGGCCAGCATTTCAGTGGCGAAGACCTTGGCGCTGGCGATCTCCCGGTTTGCCGGCAGACCCTGATCGAGGCGCCAGGCGGCTGACAGGGTCAGCCAGTCTGCCGCGTCGATTTCGGTGATCATATCGGCCAGCGGAAACGCCACACCCTGAAACCGGCCGATTGGCTGGCCGAACTGGCGGCGCTCGGCGGCGTAGTTCAGCGCCAGAGCGAAGGCCCGCCGCGCCCGGCCGACCGCCATGGCCGCGACGGTCAGCCTTGTGGCGTACAGCCATTCGTTCATGACCGCGAAGCCGCCATCGACTTCGCCGAGCACCTGTTCAGCCGGCAGGCGGCAATTGTCGAAATCAAGGATCATGTTCAGATAGCCGCGGTGGGAGACGGATTGATAGCCGTCGCGGATGGAAAAGCCCGGCGTGCTGCGGTCGACCAGGAACGCGGTGATGCGTTTCTTTGGGCCCTTGTCCGTCTGGTCTTCGCCGGTTGCCGCAAAGGCGATGACGAAGTCGGCATGTTCGGCCCCCGAGATGAAATGTTTGGTGCCGTTGAGCACCCAGTCGGCGCCGTCCCTCACCGCCGAACACTTCATGCCGCGAATATCGGAACCCGCATCGGGCTCGGTCATCGCCAGCGCATCCATCTTTTCGCCGCGCACCGCCGGATGGAGATAGCGGTCGATCTGGTTTCCGCGGCAGGCCATCAGGATGTTCTGCGGCCGCCCGAAAAAATGCGTCAGGGCCATGCTGCCGCGGCCGAGTTCACGCTCGACCAAAGCGAAATCCAGATGCGACAGGCCGGCGCCGCCAACGCTTTCGGGAAAGTTGCAGGCGTAGAAACCCAGATCGATGGTCTTTTGCTTGATGTTCCGCGCGACTGCCTCGGGCACCGTCCCGGCGCGCTCGACCTCATTTTCATGCGGGTAAATCTCGTTTTCGACAAAGGCGCGAACGGTCGAGACGATCATCTCCTGCTCGTCGGACAATCCGAAATTCATGGGCTCCTCCTTTGACCGGTGAACCGTCCGACCGCATCCGGACGCGCCAGCCTGGCATGGGCGTCGGCCAGAGGGTCGAGCTTTTCGCGAATGGATTGCCGCGCCGGGTGGACCTTGCCCGATTGGCTGTCGACATGCAGCATCATCTGCTCGGCCGTTGCGACGATCCGATCGTCGCCGGCCGCGCGCAGCACATGGAAGACGTGCAGCCGTTTCTCATCGGCTTCGATGATCTGCGTAGTGACGAAAAGCCGTTCTGCCGGCCTGGCTTCGCTGCGGTGGATGATGTGGGACTCGGATGTGTAGTAGCTGTGACCAGAGGCAAGATAGTCCCGATCGAGCCCGATGAGCCGCAGCAGGGCGTCGGAGGCATCGGCGAACACCTGCAGATAGCGGAATTCGGTCATGTGACCGTTATAGTCAATCCATGACGGCAGGACCTGAACCTCATGCAGGCGGAGCAGTTCGGAGTCCTCGCCGCCGACTGTGACAGCCGGCGGAAAACTGGCCTGATGGGCGTTCAGATGCGCCCCGGCGGCGCTGTCGCGGTCTTTCAGGGCACGCAGCAATCCGACAAGATTGTCGTCGCGCAGCCGTTCCAACTCCCGAATGGAATAGGCATCCGACTGCTCATCCGATTGGCGGGCGATCTTGTCGGTCAGGCTCTGGTCCAGTTCCGGCACATCCGTCAACCGGCTCCAGGGCCATTCGAGGCAGGGTCCGAACTGGCCGATGAAATGTTTCATCCCGGCCTCGCCACCGGCGATCCGGTAGGTTTCAAACAGCCCCATCTGCGCCCAGCGCAGGCCGAAGCCATAGCGGATGGCATCGTCGATCTCCCGGGTGGTCGCGATGTCATCCCTGACCAGCCACAGCGCCTCGCGCCAGACCGATTCCAGCAGCCGGTCGGCAATATGGGCATCAATCTCCTTGCGGATGTGAAGCGGCATCATGCCGATGCCGTCCAGCACATCCTTTGCCCGTTCGATGCGAAGATCGTCGGTTAGCGGGGAGGGAACCAGTTCCACCAGCGGCAGCAGGTAGACGGGATTGAAGGGATGGGCGACCAGGATGTCCCCGGGCCGCAAGGCACCTTTTTGAAGGTCCGAGGGTTTGAATCCCGATGTCGACGATCCGATGAGCGTTCCGGCCGGCGCATGCTGCTGGATGTCACGATAGACGGCATGCTTCACGGCGAGCCGCTCAGGCACCGATTCCTGTACCCAGAGCGCGTGGTCGACGGCTTCAGCGAGGGTGCTGCAATAGGTGAGGGCGCCTTCCTTCGGCATCGGCGCATCGTAAAGCCGCGGCAAGGCGTTTCGGGCATTGTCCAGGACGTCTGCGACCTTGCGTTCGGCTTCCGGGTCCGGATCGAACACCTGGACATCCCAGCCGTTGAGCAAAAACCGCGCGGCCCATCCGCCGCCGATGACGCCGCCGCCGACAATTGCCGCCGTCCCGATCATCGCGGTGCCTGCTTCACCAGACCAAGGCGATCGCGGACCTCTTCGGGGCCGACGACCCGCGCGCCCATGGCCTCGATGATCGTGACCGCGCGTTCCACCAGGGCTTCATTGGTGGCCAGCTGCCCTTTCGCCAGCCACAGATTGTCTTCAAGTCCGACCCGGACATTGCCGCCGGCAAGGACAGCGGCGGCAACGAAGGGCAGTTCGTTGCGCCCGAGGGAGAATGCCGACCAGTGCCAGTCTTCCGGCACGTTGTTGACCATGGCCATGAAGGTGTTCAGATCGTCCGGAGCGCCCCAGGGAACGCCCATGCAAAGTTGCACCAGCGCCGGGCTGCGGAGCACACCCTCCGAAACCAGTTGTTTGGCGAACCACAGATGGCCGGTGTCGAAGGCCTCGATCTCCGGCTTGACGCCGAGTTCCGTCATCCTGGCGCCCATCGCGCGCAGCATGCCGGGCGTGTTGGTCATCACATAGTCGGCCTCGGCGAAGTTCATCGTGCCGCAATCGAGCGTGCAGATTTCCGGTCGGCAGTCGGCGATGTGCTCGAGCCGCTCTTCGGCGCTCGCCATGTCGGTCCCAGCCTGCAAGGGCAGCGGCGCAGACGGATCGCCAAAGACAAGATCGCCGCCCATGCCGGCTGTCAGGTTGAGCACCATATCGATTTCCGCGTCGCGAATCCGGTCTGTCACCTCGCGGTAGAGCGCCGGTTTGCGGGCCGGTGCGCCGCTTTCGGGATCGCGCACATGGCAGTGGACGATGGCGGCGCCGGCGCGCGCTGCGGCAATGGCGCTTTCAGCAATAGCCTTGGGACTGCGCGGGACATGCGGGCTGCGATCCTGGGTGCTGCCTGACCCGGTCACAGCACAGGTGATGAACACCTCCTGATTGATTTCCAACGGCATCGGCCTGGCTCCTAAGCTGGGATAAGCCTATGCCGCTTGCCATGCGGTATCATGCAGAATTAGTCTGCCATCATGCCGGATTGGATCAAAAACGCCACGAAATGCCGCCAGATCGACATTTTGTTGTTCGAGCGCTTCTCGAATCACTGCCTGGCCAACACGGTGGAGCCGCTGCGGGCCGCCAATGAACTGGCGGCGAGGCGGCTTTATAATTGGCGCTATCTGACGCTGGACGGAAGATCGGTCACATCCTCCAGCGGCCTGCTGGTTGAACCGGACGCGGCACTGCGCAATGACTGCCGTGGAGATCTGCTGTTCGTGTTGCCAAGCTATGGGTTTCGCGACCTTGCGACCCCGTCATGCCTCGCGGCTCTGCGGGCCGCATCGGCACAATATGAGACACTGGCGGGCCTGGACACGGGTGGCTGGCTGCTGGCCGAGGCGGGCCTGCTGTCGGGTCGGCGGGCAACGGTGCACTGGCACGAACTGGACGCTTTTGCCGAGCGCTTCCCGGACATCGAAGCGGTTCGCGAGCGGTTCGTGATCGACGGCGACCGCATCACCTGTGGCGGCGCCTCGGCGGCCTTCGACCTGATCGGCGGGTTGATCGCCAGGCACCACGGGGAAGCCTTGCGGCTGGAAGTCAGCTTCATGTTCATGCATGGCGGCACGGTCGCACGGATGCCGGACCGTGCGCCGGTCCCGCGGAGCGCGATGGTACAGCGTGCCATCGGCATGATGCGGGAAAATCTTGAAGAACCTTTGTCCCTCGCCGTACTGGCACGGCGTCTCGGCCAGACCCAGCGCCGCCTCGAGCAGGCCTTTCGGCGTGACGTCGGCGCAACACCCCGCACAGTCTATCGTCGGCTGCGGCTGCTTGCCGCGCGCAAACTGGTCGAGGAAACGAATCTGCCCGTCGCGGAGATAACCGTGCGCTGCGGCTATGCCGACCCAAGCGCCATGACCCGCGCCTTCTCCACCGAGTTCGGCCTGACGCCCCGCGCGCTGCGGACCACAGCCTGAAGCACGTTCGCGATTGTAATGCATCGCTCCTATTGATATTTCGTCATGTGACGACGATATTTGCGTCAAATGACGCTAGGCCACAGGACAGATCATGGCCGCTCTTGAAGCTTACACAAATCCGGAAATGTTGCCGGGAACGGAATCGGGCCGCGTCGGTCGGCTGCTTGGCCTGAACAATGCCGTGCCGATGGATGACATCAGGCTTGCCGACCAGGTGGCCAAGGGGCTGCGGGCTGCGTCGGCCGATGCGTTGAGCGAGATACTGGGGCGTGCGAGCGTTGTCGGCCCGGTGATCCCGGAAGCGACATTGCGGCGAGCCAAGAAAAACCGCAAGGCGCTGTCGCGTGAGATGAGCGAACGGCTCTATGAGGTCAGTCGGGTGGTCGATGCGGTGAGCCGGACCTATCATGGCGACGGCGAAGCGATTTCGCGGTTCCTGAACCGCCCGCATCAACTCCTCGGCGGCCGAACGCCTTTACAGATGGCGCAATCGAGTTCTGCCGGGGCCGAGGCGGTGATCAATCTGCTGCGTCGCGCCGATTCCGGCTTCTCTGTATGAGCGCGGTTCGACGGCTCGACACCCCGTTGACTGCATTCCGGATTGGCGATCCGAACGGCGAATACCCGATCTGGGACGATGGCGGGGCGCGCCAGGCATACGGCCGCTGGCACGAAGCGGGTTCGGGCGTGATCTATGCCTCGGAACACTATTCGACGGCGATGCTCGAAAAGCTTGTCCACTATGAAGGCGAGATGCCGCCCAATCAGCACTTCATCGAAATCACCGTGCCGGCCGGGACCGCCTATGAGGTGGCCAATCCCGATCTGATCGAGGGCTGGGCGGCGTCCGGCGGAGAGGCAGCCAGGACCTTCGGGCGGAGTTGGTACGCCGAGCAGCGTTCGGCGATCCTTCTGGTTCCGTCGGTTGTGGCCCGCATGGAACGCAACATCATTTTCAACACCGGCCACGAAGATTTCGCGAGAATCGCAACCGGCCTTCAAACACCGATCTGGTGGGATGACCGGCTGTTCTGAAACACGCCAGCGGGACGCGTTGCGACCGTTGACACGGGTCGGCGGTGTCAGACGAATTCGGCAGCGACCCGGTAAAGGCCCGCATGGCGCTGGGCCAACGCTTCGATATCCTTCGAATAGCCACCGCCGAGAACACAGGCGACCGGGACGCCTTTGTCGCGGGCCGTTCCGATGACGAACCGGTCCCGTTCACGAAGCCCGGCGTTGCTCAGGGCCAGCCGGCCCAGATTGTCGTCGACATGGGGGTCGACCCCGGCATTGAAGAAAACGATATCGGGCCGGTGGCGGTCGATCAGGCCGGGCAGGGTTTCGCGCAGCGCCGCCAGATAGGCGGCGTCGCCCGTTGCGTCCGGCAACGCGACATCCAGATCGGAGGCAACCTTGCGCACCGGATAGTTCTTCTCCGCATGGATGGAATAGGTGAACACCGTGCGATCATCTTCGAACACGTCTGCCGTGCCATCGCCCTGATGAACATCGCAATCGATCACCAGCGCCCGCTCGATCTCGCCGGCGGCCTTGAGGACATGCGCGGCAATGCCGACATCGTTGAAGATGCAAAACCCGGCGCCATGACGTCGCCTTGCATGGTGGCCGCCACCGGCCGTATTGCAGGCAATGCCGGTTTGAAGAGCCAGCCGGGCGGCAAGCAACGTGCCGCCGGATGCGCAGCGGGCCCGAAAGGCCACCGGTTCGCCGACGGCAAATCCGATTTCCTTTTCGATCGGCGGCGGCACCGTGCCGGATACAACCTGATTCACGTAGGCTGGATCATGTGCCTGGCTGATGTGGTCCGGGCCGACCGGCTGCGGAACCTGAAATCCGACGGGCCCGGCGAGGCCTTCGTCGGACAGGATCTCCGCAATCCGCCTGAACTTGCCGGCTGGAAAGCGGCCGTTTTTTACAAAAACCGCGTTGTAGCGGGGATGGTGGACGATAGGGAGCGACATGACTGCCATATATGGCATGGCGGCATCGGGAATAAAGACCGCGCATCGCGGAGCCGCTCATGGCAGACGGTCAAAGCGCGTCGGTGACCTGATCCAGCGTTTGCAGCAGCGCTTTCGACAGCCGATCCTCTTTGCTTTCAAACCGGTGCGACGGCACGGGAATCGAAATGGCGTAAATCAGGCCGCTCGGATCGCGGAAGGCGACGCCGACGGCCGAGATTCCGTCCGTGTGCTCGTTGATGTCGAGCGCCAGCCGGTTGGCGCGGACCCGCTCGATCTCACGGATGATATCCGACAGCGGACGCTTCGGGGCGGGCGCGTCCTTGAGTTCGCGTGCAATGAGCGCGGCGCAGGCCTCGTCGCCGAGCATTGCCAGCGCGGCCTTGCCATTGGCTGTGGTCGAAAGCGGAAAGGCTTCGCCGACGGCCGAAACGGTGCGCAGGCGGTGGCTGCCGACCACCTGGTCGACAAACACCATATGGTCCTGCCGGTAGACCGCCAGATCCACCGTCTCACCGGTTTCCTTTGCAAGCGCCGACAGAAGGGGCCGGATCATTTCCACGATGTTGATCCGGCCGGCCTCGGCGAGGGACTGAATTTCCGGCCCGAGGCGGAACCCGCCTTCCGCGGATGAGGCCATGACGAACCGCTCTGCCTGAAGAGCATTGACAATTCGCTGTACCGTAGAGCGGGGCAGGCCGACCCGGTCAGCGATCTGCCCCAGGCTCAACCCTTTATGCTCATCCTTCAGTGATCGAAGGATGTCAGCGGCTCTCGATATAACCTGAACGCCTTGATTTGATTGCGATTTTTCAACAACTTCAATATTCATGCTTGAGGTCTGGACCTTTCCGGACGCGCTGTTCAGGGAAACGGATTCGCTTGGTGATCCTCTTCTATCACCATGCCCATAGTCTTGCATCATTTTAAGTTGACCGCAATACGGTGCATATGTATCATATCGCAATACAACAAACTTGCGCATCGGGAGGCAGTCCATGACGGTGACAATCCGCGGCGTCGATTTTCAGGAAAACCTGAACAACGACATGGGCCTTGAGTTCTACAACCTTTCACACCGCTACGGATTTCAGTGTCCGAACTGGCCCTATTTTCGCGACGTGCGCATCGAGCGCATGCACTACATGGCAAAATCAGGCGTCCTTTCGCAGACATTGACCACCACCATGCATGTCACGACGCATATCGATGCGCCGGCCCATGTGGTGCAGGGCACGCCATTCATAGATGAAGTGCCGCTGCCGCATTTCTTCGGATCCGGCCTGGTGGTTTCCGTTCCCAAGAAGAAATGGGAATCAATCACCGCCGACGATCTGGAACAGGCCTGCGGCCATGCCATTCGCAAGAACGATGTGCTGATCATCAACACCGGCTGGCACAAGCACTATGAAGATGGCGATTATTTTCCCTATTGCCCCGGCCTGGTGTCCTCCGCGGCCGAGTGGATGCTGGAGAAGGGCGTCAAGGTGGTCGGCCACGACACCCAGGCCAACGACCACCCGCTGGCAACGGCCATCGGCCCGCACCGAAACGGCCCGCTGCTGCCGCATCTTCAGGACGAATATCGCGAATGGTCGGGCGGTAATGACTGGGCGGATGACTTTCCCGACTGGGAGCCGGTGCACAACATCCTCTTCAAAAACGGTGTTCTCGGCATCGAGAATGTCGGCGGCGACCTCGATGCCGTCACCGGCAAGCGCTGTACCTTCGCGTTTTTCCCCTGGAACTGGGATCGCGGCGACGGCTGCATCATTCGTCTGGTGGCGATGATCGATCGCGGTCAGCAATTCCGCATCGATGCCGGTGAGGCATTCTGATGCGTATCAAGCGCTTCTCAGATGCTGAGCCCTACGAGGCCCCGAACCATCGGAACTGTACATCCTTGCGGCTGGCCGGCTTCACTGAGGACGGGCCGAATGATTTCTGGGTTGGCTGCTCGCATTTCCTGCCCGGCGGCGGTGCGGGACCGGACGCGACGCCGCTGGAAAAGGTTTATGTCATCCTCTCCGGCGAGCTGACGATCACATCGGGCGGCAAGACTGAGAAAGCCGGGCCGATGGATACGGTGTTCATTCCCGCCGGTGAGGAGCGCGAGATCCGCAACAACGGCAATGACGTGGTCACCATGATCGTCGCCATGCCCTATCCGCCCCGAGCTGCGTCGGGAGGTGGAGCATGAGTTTTTACGCCAATCCCTATTCGCTGTTCGACATCAAAGGTAAAGCGGCGCTGATTTCGGGCGCATCGGGCGCTTTTGGGGCCGTCGCCGCCAAGACGTTGGCGGGCGCCGGGTGCCGGCTGGTGCTGGCGGCGGGCAACGCCACGGCCCTGGATGAGGTCGCGGGCGAGTGCGAGGCGCTTGGGGCGGAGGTATCAACCATCAATAGCCGGCCGGACAGCGAGAGAAGCTGTCAGGCGATGGTCGACGCTGTGACGACCGTTTTCGGCCGTCTGGACATTCTGCTTGCCGCGTCCGGCATGAACAAGGTGGCCAAAATAGAAGAGATGCCGCCAGCGGATTTCACCGGCATCATGGATGCCAATGTCACCCAAAGCTGGCTGCTGGCGCGCGCCGCCACCGCTCGGATGAAAGGCCAGGGCGAGGGCGGCAAGATCATCCTGATGTCGTCGGCGCGCGGCCTGCTGGGGCATCCGAACGGCTATACCGCCTACTGTGCTTCAAAAGCGGCCATCGACGGCATGACCAAGGCGCTCGGATGTGAACTGGGATCGACCGGAATCACCGTCAATGCCATTGCGCCGACGGTCTTTCGTTCGCCATTGACCGCCTGGATGTTCGAGGAGACGGAGGAGGCCGCCGCCGTGCGGCAGGGCTTCCTGACTCGTGTTCCGAAAGGCCGGCTCGGAGAACCGGAGGATCTGGCGGGGCCGCTTCTGTTTCTCGCATCGCGCGCCTCGGACTTCTACACCGGGCATATTCTTTACACCGATGGCGGCTACACGGCGGGCTGAGGCAATGGGCGGTCGGCGCAACATATCGATTATCGGTGCCGGCCTGATGGGCCACGGTATCGCCGTCGTGTTTGCCCGCGCCGGTCACGCCGTCACCGTGTCCGACCCGGATGTAGCGACCCTTCGAACGATGCGGGAGCGCGCGGCCTCAAGCCTGTCGGCACTGGAGGCCGATGCGGATGAACGCGAAGCCGCGCTGGCGCGCATCGGTACGGCCGGCTGTCTCGCAGATTGCGTATCCGACGCCGATATTGCCGTCGAGGCCGCTCCGGAAAACCTGGCGCTGAAACAGAAGATATTCGCTGAAATGGAGGCCGCGGCGCCGGTGTCCTGCATTTTGGCGTCGAACACGTCCGTCATCCCCATTACCCGGATCGTCGAGAAAGTGCAAACAAGGGAACGCACGCTGGGCACGCATTGGTGGAACCCGCCGCATCTCATCCCGCTGGTGGAGGTCATCAGGACGGACTGGACCGGCGAGCGCGCCATCGCCGGTGTGATGGATGTCCTGCGAGAGGCCGGCAAGACGCCGGTGCGGGTTGAAAAGGATGTTCCCGGTTTTATCGGAAACCGTTTGCAGCACGCCTTGTGGCGCGAAGCGATCAGCCTGGTTGAAACTGGTGTGTGTGACGCAGAATCCGTCGATACGGTCATCAAATCCAGCTTCGGCCGCCGATTGGCGGTGCTGGGTCCGCTGGCCAATGCCGATCTGGTCGGCACGGACCTGACATTGGCGATTCACCAAAATGTCCTGTCCGACCTGGAGCGCAGCCGGGAACCGTCGCCATACCTGCGAAAGCTGGTGGATGACGGGCGGCTCGGTGTGAAAACCGGCGAAGGCTTCTATGCCTGGACGGATGAACGGGCCGAGGCCATGCGCAACCATGTCTCCGACCACCTGCGAAAACTTGAGATCATTTTGAACGAGAGTGCCGATCCACTGAAATCACTGGCTTAACTGGGAGGAAAACCATGACTGTGAAGACAAAGGGAATGTCCCGCCGGGCCATCCTCAAGGGCGCTGCGGCGCTGACCGCCGCGCCGGCTGTTTTGCGTTACAGCCGTGCCTATGCGCAAAATCCGGTCATCAAGGTCGGACATGTCAGTCCGCGCACCGGACCGCTCGCCGGATTTGCCGAAGCCGACGATTACGTTCTGGCCGGCATCCGCGCCGCCTTTGCCGGCGGTCTTGAGAACAATGGCAAGTCCTATTCGGTCGAGATCATCTCCAAGGACTCCCAGTCCAATCCAAACCGTGCCGCCGAGGTCGCCGCCGATCTCATTTTGGGCGATGAGGTCGATATCATCGTCGCCGCGTCGACGCCCGACACGGTGAACCCGGTTGCCGATCAGGCTGAGGTCAATGAAGTACCGTGCATCACGACAGACTGCCCGTGGCAACCCTATTTCTTCGGCCGCAATGGCGATCCGGCCACCGGATTTGAGTACACCTATCACTTCTTTTGGGGTCTCGAAGACGTCATCGCCGCCTTTCTCGACATGTGGGGCACCAGCGGCGTCAAGAAGACCGTCGGCGGTCTGTTTCCGAACGATGCGGACGGCAATGCCTGGGGGCATCCCGAACTCGGCTTTCCAAAGCCGCTGAAAGAAGCGGGGTATACGCTGGTCGATCCGGGCCGCTATCAGCCGCTGACCGACGATTTCTCTGCTCAGATTTCCGCCTTCAAGGACGCCGGCTGCGAAATCGTCACCGGCAACATGATCCCGCCCGATTTTGCCAATTTCTGGTCGCAGGCGGCGCAGCAGGGGTTCAATCCGAAGATCGTGACGATCGGCAAGGCGCTGCTGTTTCCCTCGGTAATCGAATCCCTGGGCGCCCGCGGTGACGGGCTGTCCTCGGAAATCTGGTGGTCGCCGAACCATCCGTTTTCGTCAAGCCTGACCGGTCAAAGCGCCAGGGTCCTTGCCGAAGGCTACAGCGAGACGACGAAGCGTCCCTGGACTCAGCCCATCGGCTTCAAACATGCGCTGTTTGAAGTCACCGCCGATGTCATCCGCCGATCCGCCGATCTGGACGATAATCTGGCGATCGTCGAGGCGATCCGCACCACCGACATCAACTCGATCGTCGGACCGGTCAACTGGAATGTCGGTCCGGTCAAGAACGTCACCAAGACACCGCTGGTGGCCGGGCAGTGGCAGGGCGGAGAGGGCAATTTCGACCTTGTGATCACGGCCAACGCAACGGCGCCGGAAATCCCGAAGGGTGGAGAATTGCTGCTGCTTTAGCATCGTAAACAACTCGCCGGATCGCGTTTTGCCCCTGCTTGAACTGAGAAACCTGACCAAATCCTACGGCGCGATCACGGTGGCCGATGATCTCAGCTATGCGCTCGCGGAAGGGGATGCACTTGGCGTCATCGGCCCCAACGGAGCCGGCAAGACATCGATGTTCAACCTGATTACCGGCACGATCGCGGCGGCGTCGGGAGACATCCTGTTCAAGGGCGAGCGCATAACCGGTCTTTCGGCCGCGGCCCGTTGCCGGGCCGGCATTGCGCGGTCCTTCCAGGTGCCCCAGCCCTTTGGCGCCATGAGCGTTTTCGAGAATGTGCTGGTGGCGGCGACCCAGGGCGCTGGCGAAGCGGGGCAGAGCGCCGATGCCCTGTGCCTGGATGTGCTGGAACAGACCGGCCTCATCGCACGCGCCAATGTGGCCGCGGGGGGATTGACCCTGCTCGAGCGCAAGCGCCTGGAATTGGCGCGAGCGCTTGGCGCCAGACCGTCCTTGCTGTTGCTCGACGAGATCGCCGGCGGGCTGACCGAACAGGAGTGCCGGTCGCTGATCGAAACCATCAACGATATTCGTGCCTCCGGCGTAACGATCGTCTGGATCGAGCATGTGGTTCATGCGCTGCTGGCGGTGGTGGACCGGTTGATCGTCATCGATTTCGGAAGGAAAATCGCCGAGGGCGAACCACAAGCCATCATGGCCAGCAAAGAGGTGCAGGAGATCTATCTGGGGATTGAAGCCGGTGCCTGAAACCATTCTCGAAATCGACGGGCTCGACAGCTTCTATGGCGACTTTCAGGCGCTCTACGGTGTGTCGATGCATGTCGAAAAGGGCGAAGTCATCGCAGTCATCGGCGCAAACGGCGCCGGCAAGACGACGTTGATGCGCTCGATTACCGGGCTCTTGAACAATCGAGGAGACATGATCCGCCATGGCGGCGAACCGATCGGTGACCGGCGCGCCGATCAGATCGCAGGGCGCGGCATTGCGATGGTTCCGGAGGGCCGTCAGCTCTTTCCATCCCTTTCGGTGGAGGAAAATCTGGTTATCGGCGGCCAGATGAAGCGGGCCGGACCATGGTCGCTTTCATCCGTCTATCGACTGTTCCCGGTGCTCGAGGAACGCCGCCACCAGGCATCCACCTCGCTGTCCGGCGGTCAGCAGCAGATGGTTGCGATCGGGCGGGCGCTGATGGCCAATCCGGAGCTTCTGCTTTTCGATGAAATCAGCCTCGGTCTGGCGCCAATTATCATCAAATCCATTTACGAGGCGCTGCCCGGCATCATCGGCAGCGGCATGAGCGCGATGGTGGTGGAGCAGGACATCGTCAAGGCGGTCGAGGTTTCGGATCGGGTCTATTGCCTGCAAGAGGGCCGCGTATCGCTTGAAGGCGTTTCAGGCGAGGTCTCGCGCGACGCCATCAGCAAAGCCTATTTCGGGATCGGGTGATGGACTGGATCAATGCCATCGTCCAGGGAATATTGCTCGGCGGGCTCTATGCCCTGTTTGCCGCCGGGCTGTCGCTGATTTTCGGTGTCATGCGCCTGGTCAATATCGCCCATGGTGACCTGATCGTGCTTGCCGCATTTCTGGGACTGACCGTCACCACGACGCTCGGGATCAATCCGCTCTTCGCGATTTTGATCGTCGCGCCGGTCATGGGATTTGTCGGCTACACTCTGCAACGCCTCGTCCTCAACCCGACCCTCGGCGATGATATTCTTCCACCGCTGCTGGTGACCTTCGGCCTGTCGGTGATCATCCAGAACGGCCTTCTGGAACTCTACAGCGCCGATCCGCAGAAAATGAGCGCCGGTGTCATCGAGACCGCCAGTCTCGCTCTGCCGGGTGGCCTCAATATTGGTGTCCTGCCGCTGCTGATGTTCGTGACCGCAATCGCGGTCATCGGCGCCCTGCAATGGGTGTTCTATCGCTCAGCCTGGGGCAGGGCTTTCCGCGCCACATCCGACAACCAAGACATTGCCCAATTGATGGGCCTCAACAAAAGCCACGTCTTCGGTCTGGCGATGGCGCTTTCGCTGATCGTCGTGGCGATTGCCGGGATCTTTCTTGGCGTGCGCACCAGTTTTGACCCGTCGGCGGGGCCGGGCCGGCTGATCTTCGGCTTCGAGGCCGTAATCATCGGTGGCCTGGGCAATCTGTGGGGCACGCTTGTCGGTGGGATCATCCTCGGGATCAGCCAGAATATCGGGGCACAGATCAATCCGGGCTGGCAATTGCTGGCCGGCCATCTCGCCTTTCTCGTCATTCTTGCCGTCCGCCCGCGCGGCCTGTTTCCGAGGGTTGATGGATGAGTCCGGTCGCCAATCACACCGTCGTCCGCCTGTCGCCCGCGACCCGCATCGCTGCTGCGGCGGCACTGCTTGTTCTGATCGGCCTTGTCTGCGCGCCCTGGTGGGCCGGCCGCGCTGACATGCGCCTGATGAGCGAATTGTTTCTGTATCTGGCCCTGGCCAGCCTGTGGAACCTGCTTGCCGGCTATGCCGGCCTTGTCTCCGTCGGCCAGCAGGCCTTTGTTGGATTTGGCGGATACTGCCTGTTCGCACTGACGATGTTTCTCGGGGTCCCGCCGCTGTTGGCGATCCCTGCTGCTGGAGTGGCCGGCGCGCTGATCGCGATTCCGGTGGCCTTTCTGATTTTCCGGCTGCGCGGTGCGTATTTTGCCATCGGCACCTGGGTGATTGCCGAGGTGTTTCGACTGACCGCTGCGCAGGTGTCGGCGCTCGGCGGCGGGTCCGGCACCAGCCTTCCCGTCACGGTCGTCAAGTCGATCGCCGCCAGCCGCACGATGCGTGAGGCCGCAACCTACTGGATGGCGCTCGGCATCGCCGTACTGGTGCTTGCGGTCGTCTGCATCCTGCTGCGGTCACGACGAGGGCTTGCGCTCACCGCGATCCGTGACAATGAACTGGCTTCGCAGAGCCTCGGGATCGACATCTGGCGTGCAAAGTTCTTTGTCTACGTGATCACAGCCGCGGCGACGGCCGCTGTCGGAGCCCTGATCTTTCTGCAGAAACTGCGAATTTCGCCGGATGCCGCCTTCAGCGTCAATGACTGGACAGCCTTTGTAATCTTCATTGTGGTCATCGGCGGCATCGGTACCATCGAGGGACCGATCATCGGTACGATCATCTTCTTTCTGCTGCGTGAGACGTTAGCGGATCTGGGTGCGGTCTATCTGATGATTCTCGGTTTCGTCGCGATCATCATCATGCTGCGGGCACCGAAGGGCATCTGGGGATATGTCCGGGAGCGTACCGGCCTCGACCTTTTCGCGCTGTCTCGCAGGGTCATCATCGACCCGGCACGGGTTAAATAGTCACCAAAGGCTGGTATGGTACAAGGCGTTGATCGGGAGACGCGTGCTTGATGGTGTTGGATATCCGGGAAGACGATCTGCGCGGCCGTGAAATCGCCGAACTCCTGCAGGCGCATCTGGCGTTGATGGCCACGCTCTCTCCGCCAGAGAGCACCCATGCGCTCGACCTCGATGCCCTGCGGGCGCCCGACGTCACCTTCTGGACCGCCTGGCGGGACCGGGACCTGTTGGGTGCCGGAGCACTCAAGGAACTGAACAGCCGCCACGGCGAAATCAAGTCCATGCACACCAGAGCAGCGGCGCGCGGCCAGGGCGTCGCAAGACGCATGCTCGAGCATATCATGGCCGAGGCGGTCCGGCGCGGTTATCGGCAAGTCAGCCTCGAAACCGGCTCGATGGTCGCGTTCGCCCCGGCAAGGGCGCTTTATCGCCGATATGGCTTCAAACCCTGTCCGCCCTTCGCCGACTATGGCGACGATCCCAACAGCACATTCATGACTCTGACGCTGAAGCCTAACTGACACGATCCTCGAGGACCATATCGGACGCCTTTTCGCCGATCATGATCGCGGGCGCGTTTGTGTTGCCGGAGACGATTTCCGGCATGATGGAACAGTCCGCAACCCGCAGGCCCTCGACGCCGTGCACGCGCAGCCTCGCATCAACGACGGATTGTGGGTCCGACCCCATTTTGCAGGTACCGGTCGGATGGTAGATCGTGGTGGCTTCGTTGCGCGTCCAGTCTAGGATGTCGTCGTCACTGACCGTGTTGTTGCCAGGGCGGAACTCGCTGGCAATCTTGCTGCTCAAGGGACGTTGCGCGGCGATCCGGCGGGCGATCTTGACGCCATCGACGATTGTCTGACAGTCGAGCGGTGTCGACAGATAGTTGGGATGGATGGCTGGATAGTCTTCCGGCCGGTCGCTGCTCAGCCTGATTTCGCCACGGCTCTCCGGCCGAAGCTGGCAGACCGACATCGTGAAGGCGGAAAACGGATGCACGCCTTCGCCGGGGCTGTCGGCCGACCAGGGCTGGATGTGGAACTGGATGTCGGGCGTCTCGACCTCCTCGCGGGTTTTGAGGAAGCCGGTGGCAAGGCTTGCCGCCATGGTCATGGGCCCGGCGCGAAACAGGATGTATTTCAAACCGATGCGCGCCTGGTTGAAAAGGCTGCGAACCTCGTCGTTCAGGGTTGGCTCATTGCATTTATAGACCAGTCGCGCCTGCAGATGATCCTGCAGGTTCTTGCCGACCCCTGGAAGATCGGACACGACGTCGATGCCGTGCTCTTTCAACTGCCCGGCCTCGCCGAGGCCCGACAACATCAGAAGATGCGGTGATCCGATGGCGCCGCTCGACACGATGATCTCGCCGCGCGCCATGACGCGCTGCTTGCGGCCGCGGCGGTCATGGAATTCGACCCCGGTCGCTTTCCTGTCCTCGAAGAGAACCCGCTGGACCTGAGCGCGGGTGATGATTGTCAGATTGTTCCGGTGCTTCACGGGGTTTAGATAGGCAACGGCCGCACTGCAGCGCCTGCCTTTTTTGGCGGTGAGCTGAAAATAGCCGACACCGTCCTGCCGCTCGCCGTTGTAATCGGTGTTGAAGGGATAGCCTTCATTTTGCGCGGCCGCGACCCAGGCGTCGCAAATCGGCCGTTTCAGCCGCATGTTCGAGACGTTCAGCGGACCACCGACCCCATGAAAATCGTCTTCGCCCCGTTCCTGGTTCTCGGCGCGCCGAAACAGGGGCAGGACGTCATCCCATCCCCAGCCCTCATTGCCCATTTGCCGCCAGCGATCGTAATCCTGATGCTGTCCGCGCACGTAGAGCAGGCCGTTGAGGGAGGACGAACCGCCAAGCACCTTTCCGCGCGGCCAGTCGAGCGAACGGCCGTTGAGACCTGGATCGGGCTCGGTTCGATAGCACCAGTCGACCCGCGGATTGTGCATGGTCTTGAAATAGCCGACCGGAACATGAATCCAGGGATTGATGTCACGCCCGCCCGCTTCAAGCAGCACGACATGAACCTTCGGATCGGCACTCAGCCGGTTGGCCAGAACGCAGCCGGCAGAACCGGCACCAACGACGACATAATCCGCGTGCAACATCTCCATCTGCGGTCTGTCCTCCGAATTCACCTTATCAACGGCCCCGGCGGACCGCATCGAATTTCCCGCTTGCGTCGACAGAGCATAATGTGTATTTTTGAGACCGCAAGTCTCATTTTTAGGATTGTTTGGGAGGACTCCATGAAGGTTTCAAATGCACTCGGCGCCATCACGCGTCGCGACCTGTTCAAGCTGACCGGCCAGTTCGGCATCAGTTCGACACTTCTGGCGGCCGGCGGCCTTGGCGGCGCCGTCAGTCTTGCATCGCTGGCGCAGGCTGCTGAATCCACTTATGAAAAGCGCTTTGCCAAGCCTGCCAAACACACGCTGAAATTCGGAGCTGCCGGGTTCAACGCCCGCAATCTGCTGATCGAGCGGGCAGGGTGCCTGGAGTTTGCCAGGGACCTGGAAGAGCGCACGGAAGGTGAAATCCGTGTCGAATTCATCGGTGACAACCAGATATGCGGCCAGCTCTCCTGCGTCGAGAAGACGCAGCTCGGCATTGTCGACATCTATGCCGCATCGACCCAGAACTCGGCCGGTGGCGCGCCCTATCTCAATGTGCTGGACTATGCGTTCATGTTCCCTGGGCGGGCCTCGCAATATTATTTCCTCTACAGCCCGGAGAGCCAGCGCATCCTGCGGGACCCGCTTGAAAAGCGGCATGGTTTGAAGTTCCTCTTCAGCCATTGCGAATTGCGCGGCATTCAGCTTGGCCTGAAATATGAAAAGGAACCTACGGTCACGAAGCTGGAAGAACTGTTCGGCACCAAGAACCGCGTCACCGGGACACAGCTTGGCCGGATCGCCATGCAGCTCCTGAACCTCAACCCGGTGCCGGTAGCCTGGGAGGAGACGCTCGATGGCCTGAAACAGGGCCTGATCGACGGCGCCGAGACATGGGCTTCCGCCGTTGCCTATGCCAATATGTCGCCGGTCGTGTCCCAGTCGGTCGACCTGAAATTCTTCTGCGGCACGGAACACACCTCGATGTCGGCCAAGGTGTTCGATGCCATGGACGGTCATCTTCAGGACGCGATCATGGAATCGGCTTATCTGGCACAGGTTCACGTCCAGGCCGCCAATGAAGCGGCGCTGGTCAAGACCGTCGGCTTCTCAGATCCGCAACTGCCGAATACGCTGTTTGTGGAAAACAATGTCCGCCCGGCATTCCTGCCGGCCGATCAGATCAAGATGGCCGAGGAAATGTGTTCACCGGAATTCAATCCGGAGCCCTGGGCGCAGTGGCGTGAGAGGCTCAACAACTGGGCCGGCGGAATCGATACCTACACGGATATCCACCGCGTCGCCCGCGAAGTTCCGGCCGATATGCTGCCGGAAAATGTCGAGCCGCGCCGCTGGTGGCGGGCCACCTAAAGAAGGCGTAATCTGACCCCGGAGCGGAATGATCCGCTCCGGGCACGCATTGCCGGAAATCATCATCACCAAGTCGCGTATTCTGCCGGGAGGTGAGGGCCATGGGCTCTTTGGTAGCGGATGTGGGCGCCATTTTCAGCGCCATATTGTCGAATGATTCCTGGACCATCAGCGAAGCGCTGAGGCGCGACGGGGCCTGGGTTGTCGGGTTCTTCGCGACGCTTGTCGGCGCAGGACTCGTCGTGTGGGTCTATAGGCTGGTGCCGTTCATCGACCGCCACCTCGAACGCACGGTGATGGTCTGGTCCTACCTCATCATCGCAGCAGTCATTTTTGTCGAGGTCTTTCGCCGCTTCGTGCTGAGCGAACAGGCGCCCTGGTCGACCACCTTGCCGCCCTTCCTGTTTCTGATCATGACCTGGTTCGGCTGCGCCTTCAATGTGCGGCTTCGGACGCATCTGGCCTTTGCCGAGTTCAGGATGAGCATGCCGCGCATGGGGCAGATGCTGTGCCTGACGCTGGACGTGGTCCTGTGGTTCATTTTTTGCTGGATTGTCGTCGTCACATCGGCCCGGGTGACGGTCAACTCGGCGGCCAATTTCCAGATCATGCTCGGCACTGACAACGTTATGCAGTGGTGGTTCCTGACCACCGTGCCGATCGCCTTCATCCTTCTGTGCGCCCGGGCGATCGAAAATTACCTTGATGATATCGCCAATTACCGCTCCGGCGACGATCTGATCAGTCAGGCCGTCATCGGCGGCGAATAGGAGTGGTGTGATGATGGACGGTACCTGGGTTACCCTGATTTCCATCGGCGTCACGCTGTTTTTCATGCTCGGCGTTCCGGTGTTCCTGGTGATCGGCTTTTGGGTCATCGGCTGCAGCTTCGTGCTGGGCCTGCCGCTCGACAATATCGGCGCGGCGCTGGCGGATGTCTTTACGGACGGGTTCGCGCTGCTGGCCATGCCGCTGTTCATTCTGACGGGCGACCTGATCAACCGGTCCGGCATCGCGCGACGCCTGTCGGACTTCGCCTATGCGTGTCTCGGATGGCTGCGCGGCGGGCTTGCCATGGCTGCCCTCGGCGCCTGCGGTCTGTTCGCCGCAATATCGGGCTCCAACTCGGCGACGACCGCCACCATCGGATCGATGCTTCATCCGGAAATGGTAAAGGGCGGTTATGATGAGCGCTTTGCGGCTGCGACAGCCGCGGCGGGCGGAACCGTCGGCATCATCATTCCGCCGTCGATCATCTTCATCGTCTATGGCTTCCTGATGAACCTGCCGATTTCGGACCTGTTTGTCGCCGGTATCGTTCCGGGCGCGCTGATGGTGATCGGCATGCAGCTGGCCTGCTGGATCATCTGCCGTCTCAACGGCTGGGGCTATCTGATACCGCTGCAGCTCAACCGGGTTCTGAAGACGGCGTTCGGCGCCTGGCTTGGATTCTTTGCCATCGGCCTCGTTCTGTGGGGCATCTATACCGGCAAGTTCTCCCCGACCGAAGCGGCCGGCGTGACAGTGGGTTTCTGCATCATTGTCGGCGTGATCAGCCTGCCGCTTTACAGGCTGATGGGATCGAAGAGCGAGGATCGCCCGCACACCGAAAAGAGTTTTGGCGAGATGCTCGTGGTTCGCGGCTTCGGTCTGACGGAAATCCCGTCCATCACCGCCCGTTCGGCCCAGATCACCGGCATCCTCGCACCGCTGATCGCGGTGTCGGTCGTCATGCAGCAGATCCTCTCGATCCTTGGCGCGCAGCAGGTCATTGGCGATTTCGTCACCGGGATGGGCGGCTATTATGCCGTCCTCTTTACGGCGATGATCATCGTCTTCATCTTCGGCATGGTTCTTGAGAGCCTGCCCGTGACCATCATCCTGGCGCCGATCCTGGCGCCCATCGCGCACTCCATCGGCGTCGAGCCGGTGCAGTTTGCCGTGATATTCCTTGTTGGGGCGTCCATCGGCTTCATCACCCCGCCCTACGGTCTGAACCTCTATGTCGCCAGCGGCGTAACGGGTGTTCCCTATTTCAAGCTGCTCAGATATACCGTGCCTTACCTCGTGGCGCTGATATCCGTATGGATCGTCGTCGCCCTGGTGCCCGAGCTTTCGACGGCCTTGCTGCCGCAACGATAATCAATCGCGGGAGAGCGGATTGGACACGATGACGGATCGCAGCGAAGCCGGCGAAACGATCCCGACCAATCTGCGCCTGCTGTTGCTTCTGGAGGAAGTGGCAAAAGTCGGTGTCCCGGTGACGCCGACCGAGGTCAATCAGCGTCTCGGCCTGCCGAAGCCGACCATTCACCGCCTGTTTTCCACCTTGGAGGCGGAAGGGTTCCTGCAGCGCGAGATCGATGGGCGCTCCTACACGCCGGGCCGCAGAATGCGGGATCTGTCGACCGGGGTGCTGACATCGCTTCGGGTGCGCACGGCCCGTCTTGCGGTTCTGAACGCGCTGGCCGACGAAATCGGCGAAACCTGCAATATCTCGGTCCCCGACCGTGATTCCATGACCTATATCGATCGGGTGGAAACCAAATGGCCCCTGCGGATCCAGTTGCCCGTGGGCACGCATGTACCGTTCTACTGCACGGCGAGCGGCAAGATGTATCTTGCGACGCTCAATCCGGCGCATCTAGAAAGATATGTGCGGGCGGCCAAGCTGGAGCCGAAGACGCCGGCGACCATCACCGATCCAAATGCGCTTCTCGCGGAGATCGAACAGACACGCATCCGCGGCCATTCTCAGGACAATGAGGAATTCATGGAGGGCATGATCGCGCTGGCGGTGCCGATCCGGGACGGGCGCGGACGTTTGCTTTCGACCCTGTCGTTTCACGCCCCGACCCAGCGCCTCGAATTGTCCGATGCCAGGCGGTTTCTCGATCAGATGCATGCGGCGGCGGCCGAGCTGTCGCGCTTGATCATCGAGGACTGAGCGACGGTCCGTCAGGCCATCGGGCTGCCAACAGGAGAAAGAACGCAATGACCGACATTCATCAAGGCGGATGTGTGTGCGGCGCCGTGCGCTACATCACGCATGGAACGCCGATCCGAGTCAGCTTGTGTTCGTGCGGCTGGTGTAAAAAAAGAACAGGCAGTGCGCTGGGCGTTTCGGTCTATTTCGACGAGGAAAATGTCGAACTGACCGGCGGTGAACTGAAATCCTACCGTTTGATGTCCGATGCCGGCCGCTGGATTGAAAGCGCATTTTGCAGCATCTGCGGCACGACCGTGACCTGGAAACTGGAATTTCTGCCAGGAAAACGCGGTATCGCGGGCGGCACGTTCGATGAGCCGTCATTCTGGTATACGCCAGAGCGCTACGTTTTCACCCGGTCAAAGCCGGATTGGCTGGAAGCACCGGATTGCGTGAAAACATTTGAGGCGATGCCGGGTTCGGCTTCGGAGTGACAATCCGGCGAGTTGTGTCCCGCGATGGAAAGTGGCGGTTTGACCGGTATAGGATGGCGTGAGACGGAATTCGCAGCCGATACCGGCGAATGCAAGCATTTATTTCGGGCTCAGGGAATGAAATGAAAGGTGTATTGCGATGAAACAGGTTTTTGTCACCGCTGTATTCTTGATGGCGTCGGGCTTTGCGTCCCTTGTTCCGATACACGCGATGGCGGCCAGTTTCGACTGCGCTGCCGCCAGCACGCAAGATGAAAAGGCGATCTGCGCCGATCCGGACCTGTCGTCGCTGGATTCGGAAATGGCTGGCCTTTGGTATGGTTACAAGGCGATGCCGCTGCTGATGGGCGCGAGCGGCGACCGGCAGGATGAAGCGCGGGCCTTCCTCAAATCACGCGCGGCATGCGGATCGAACACCACCTGCCTGAGCAAGCTTTATACGGCGCGCATATCCACCCTGAAAACCAACATTGACTGGGCGGTGAAAAACTACTGCAACAACTGAACCCGCTGCGGCAAGCTTCCCTTGGAGGGCGCGGCGGACGATCCGGGCGGTTGCTGATTCTGTTCGTGTCAGACCCGCGATCAGCTTTGCCTTCCGGTTCAGTTGATGCCAGATTGATATGTTGTTCGAGACATGAGGCGTGGGCGTGGTTGCAAGAAAACGGCCGGGCAATGCAGCGGCCAAGGCGGCCGCGACAAAAAAACAGGCAGTCCTTGTCATCCACGGCATGGGCGAGCCGGTGCCCATGCAGACATTGCGCAGCTTTGTCGACGCGACCTGGGTAACCGATGAAAGCCTGATTGCGCGCGGCCGGCCCGATTCCAATGACGGGCAACCACGTGTCGACAATCCGGTCTGGGGCAAGCCCGACCGTCGCAACCGGAGTTTCGAACTGCGCCGCATCACCACGGAACAGGCCGACGACGGCCGGCGCACCGATTTTTACGAGTTCTACTGGGCGCATTTGATGCACGGGACCGGCTGGGAGCACCTCAAGGCGTGGACCGGCGACCTGCTGCTGCGCAAGCCGGGGCGCGTGTCGCGTGATGTTTTCGCCGCCTGGATCGGATTGTGGATCATCACCCTGCTTGTCGCGTCCGCAATGCTGTTCGCGCTTCTGCCGATGGACGATCTGCGGCAGTGCCTGGCCGGCGATTGCGACGACAGTGCCTGCAACGCCGGGGATTTGTGCTGGAGCTGGGTTTGGCCTGTCCTCAGCGCCGCGGGTTCCCTGGCGGCCGGCGCCTTCGTCAATGTCGTTCTCCTGAAATATTTCGGGGATGTCGCGCGATATGTGAAAGCATCGCCGCTCAACGTGGCGCGGCGGCAGGAGATCCGCGAGAAGGGAGTCGAACTTCTGGAAACGCTCATGGGGGTTCGCGACTTCGATCCGCGCACCCGGAAACCGGACGCGCCATACCCGAAATGGGACACGGAATATGACCGCATCATTGTGGTCGGGCATTCGCTCGGTGCGGTGATCGGCTACGACATCCTCAAATACAGTTTCGCCAGGATCAACCGGTATCTCAACAAAGGACCGACCGGCAGGAAGAAGCAGCCGCACCGCCACCAGCTTGAAACGCTGCTTCAGGATGCCATCGAAAATTCCGGTTCGCTCGATGTCGACGAATATCGGCGGCTTCAGAAATTGAGCTGGGAGGAACTGAAAGACCAGGGGAGCCCCTGGCTCGTCAGCGATTTCGTGACTATCGGCTCACCGCTGACCCAAGCGGAGTCCCTGCTGGCGGATGGCGAGGATGATCTGCGATCACAGCAGGAAAGCCGGATTCTGCCGACCTGTCCGCCGGCTCTCGAATGGGACCAGAAAACAAAACACCGGCATTTCAGCTATCGGCCGACGGGCAGCGGTTCCACCAGCGGCGAGTCCTTTCGTTATCCCCATCACGCCGCGCATTTTGCTTTCACCCGCTGGACCAATATCTATTCCGCCAGCAAGAACATTCTGTGGGGCGATATCATTTCAGGTCCGGCGGCGGCGCATTTTGATCTGTCGACACCGGTGGCGCGACTGCAGGGCATCCGTGATATTTCGGTCCTGCCGGAGCGGGATTTCGAGGGGAAGGCGAAGGGAGAAGTACCGTTTTTCACGCACACAAAATACTGGAACATGGACATCCGCACCGGCCCCAATGACAGTTGGGCCGTTCCCTATCACATCCACCAGCTCCGCGACGCGCTGAACCTGCTGGAAGACTGACGGGATGTCGAACCGGCGTATGGATGCGCCGCCCCTCGTCATTCTTTCAGAAATCCCCGCGCCAGGATGAATTCGGTGTCGGAGAGCATTTGAAAGAACTCCTGATCGTCCTTGACCAGGCCGTCATTGCGCAGCGATATCAAGCCGTGCATTGCGGCCCAGAACACCCTGTTGAGACGATCCGGTTCCAGCGCGATCCGTCCGTCATCAAACGCGCGCTGCATGAGGCTCCCGGTCACCGCGGTGTTGCTGGCGACGGCGTCTTCCATCTCCGGCGTCAGCTTGATCTTGGTCTGCGCCGGTTTGAAAATCAGGGCGTAGAGATTGGGATGTTCCAGGCCGAACCGAACATAGGATTCCCCAGCCATGCGCAACTGTTCGATCGGACCCTTCCGCGAAGCATCACGAACCGCCTTTGACGTGGCTGCGGTCAGCCGCCGCATGCCCGCAACGCACATGGCATCGACAAGCGCCGCCTTGTCCCTGAAATAGAGATAGGGCGTCTGGCGGCTGACGCTGACCTCTTCGGCAAGGCGCCGCAGGGTCAAGCCGGCAATGCCTTCAGCCTCTAATATCGCCAGCGCCGCTTCGACCAGATCGTCGCGCTTCTCATCAATCTCTTCCGTGGAAAGCGGTTTGCCCAACGCCATCTCCAATTAGTTATTGACAACGTCAATTGACAGTGTCAATTATCTTATCGCAATTGCCAGTCGACAGCAAGACGCTGCTGAACGGCCACGGCGGACGGGATACGAACGATGAGTGAACGGGACAGTCGAATGCCCGAAATCGCGGGCCCGCCGCCGGTGGAAGCCGAGCGGGACAATGTCTATCTGTCGGGCTCGCTGGCGGCGGTGTTTGCCAGAACGGCGGCGCCGATCATCATCGTCATGCTGGTGAACGGCCTCTTCAACCTCGTGGATGCCTGGTTCCTGGGATTCTATGTCGGCGCCGAGGCGCTGACGGCCGTCACGCTGATGTTTCCGCTGTTCATGATGATCATTGCCATGTCGACGGTGGTGTCGAACGGCTTTTCGTCGGTCATGGCGAGGCTCCTTGGCGCCGGCCGCAGTCGCGAGGTGCTCGGCAATGCCTTTGTCGGGGCACTGCTTCTGTCCCTGGTTTTCTGCGCCATTCTCACGACCGGTTTTGCGGCAAGCGGCTCGACGCTGGTCGATCTCGTCGCCCGCGGCTCCGCCAGTCTCTCGCATATGGGATACGTCTATATCTCCATTCTGGTCTTCCTTTCACCG
>JANQMU010000061.1 GCA_028279875.1 Rhizobiaceae bacterium | reverse complement strand
GAGGCCGGCCCGGTGCAGCGTGTCGATCGCCCGCTCCAGCCAGTCGAATTCCAGGCGTCCGCGCGCCGGCTCCAGCCGCGACCAGGCGAACTCGCCGATCCGCACATAGCCGATCCCCATGGAGACCATCCGGCGGGCATCGTCTTCCCAGACGTTTTCCGGCCAGTGCTCCGGATAGTAGCACACCCCAAGCGCGCGCGTTGCAGCCATCGGACGATCCTAAAGAATGACCCTTGGTTCGAACCGGGTGTTGAACGCCCGGTCGAGCAGGAAGGTATGCCCGGCAAGCGGCTGCTCCGCCAGTTGTTGTTCGTCGAGGCCGGTGGCGGCGGACGTCGCGATCATGCGTCCGCCCGCGATCAAGGCGGGACAGGTCACCTGTGTGGCCGGCAGTTCAATCGTTTCCACGCAGTTCCCCGAGGCGTCGAACGCCGCGACGCATGAAGCGCCCCAGCGGGCATTCCAGAAGAGGCCGTCGCCATCCACCACTGCACCGTCGGGGCCGCCGGCAATGTCGGCCCGCTTGTCGAGGAAAACCGTCGGCGTGGCCGTCGGCAGGCCGGTTTCGGGGTCGAGATCGACACGCATGACCTGACCGGTCGCGGTATCCGAAAAATATCCGGTCGCGCCGTCAGCCGAAAAACAGATGGCGTTGGAAATCGAGATATCGGCAAATATCCGCCGGATGTCGCCCCGGAAGTAATGATAGATGGCGCCGGCGCCCGGTTCGGCGTTCTTGCCCATCGTGCCGATCCAGAACGCACCGCACGGATGCACGCGGCTGTCGTTCGACCGGGTCACGCCATTGTCCGCTTCCAGCGGGATCAGCAGTGACAGGGCGCCGTCGCCGACCGTGCGAAGGTAAAGCCCGTTCTCGCACACCAGCAATTGCCGTTCCGCATCAATGACGGCCAGCGCGCTCCCCATCACCGGAAGGCGATGGAGGGTCGCCTGCGCCGCGCCCGGTGTCTTTTCGATCAGCGTCTTGCCGAGAATGTCGAACCACCAGGCCGTATTGGTGTCCGGATCGAAGGTCGGGCCTTCGCCCAGGCTGCATGGCGTTGCGTCAAAAACAGTACAGGCCGTGTCATTCATGGTCGATCAGCTTCCGAAGACGTCATCATAGGCGGTCACCGACAATTGCGCATGCCGGGCGACCTCGTCAACGCCCATGCCCGGCCTGTAGATGCTGGTGCCGAGGCCGAAGGTGCGTATGCCGACAGCGCGATAGGCCGCATAGGTCTCATGGGACACGCCGCCGACCGCGCCGACTTCGACATCGGGCGGCAAAACCGATTTGATGGCTGAGATGCCGGCGGGGCCGAGAATGCTGGCCGGAAAGAACTTCAGACCCGACGCGCCGGCCTTGATGGCGCTGAGCGCTTCGGTCGGCGACAGGACGCCGGGCATTGTCACCATGCCGTGCCCGCTTGCCCGGGCGATCACGTCGGCATTGACATTCGGGCTGACCATCAGCCGTCCGCCGACATCTGCCAGCCGATCGACATCGTCGGTCGTCAACACCGTGCCCGCGCCGATCAGGCAATGGTCCGGCGCCGTCTCGGCGGCGATGGAGATCGACCGGAACGGATCGGGGGAGTTCAATGGAATTTCGATCGCTTCGAAGCCGGCTTCGATCAGGGCCGAAACTGTTTCAGCCGTTTCATCGGGTTTGAGGCCGCGCAGGATCGCCACCAGCGACCGTTTCAGGCTGGGCCAGGCAATGGTTTGTGTCATGCTTTCACGTTCCCCAGATGGATCTGTCGGTCCGGCTGCGGCCAGAAGTGCCGCGCGGCGGTTATCAGACCGGTGACGACCGCCTGATCGGCATCCACGCGTCGCGTTGCAATGTCAAGTGCCGAAAACGCCGATTGATAAAGATCGGACAGTTTTCCCGATGCGATGAGATGGACAATGTCCGGTGTCCCGAATTCCATCTTGGCCGCGGCGATCTCACTGCCGATGAGAAGCCCGGACAGCCGCGCGTAACCGGCGATCTGCGGGCGATCGTAGAGCAACTGCAGGGCGCGCAGCGAAAACAGCATCCGCGAGATTTCTGTTGCGTGTTGCAGGCCGTCGCGCACCGCTTCGACGAAATCCACTCGCGTCGGATCGAACTCTCCCCCGGTGCCCACGGCATGCCGGAGGATCGACTTGGTCGCCAGCAGGCCGAAAAGCTCACCGGTCATGTAAGTGGAAAACCCGCTGATGTGACCGCTGGCGAACCGGGCCCATTTGGAATGCGTTCCCGGCAGACAGGCGAGCCCGGCCGGGTCCGTATCGGCAAGGCCGCCAAGCAGTTGCGTTTCCTCGCCGCGCATGACGTCCGCCCGTGCCTGGTCACGCTGCGCCAGACCGGGCAGAATGCGGATGTCACGTTGTGCGTCCGTCACGCGAACCGCCTTGCTGACGATGTCTTTCAGCGAGGCTGGAACAGTCAGGTAACGGGCTTCCTGCCACCCCTGGCGGGAGCCTGCCATGCCGCACACGACGACCGGCAGTTCCCGGGGTGCGCCGAGCGCTTCAAGGTGCTTTTCAAGAACGTTTTCATAGCTGGCACGCACCATCTGTGCCATGCCCTCGTCGCTGCGCCGTTCGGCAAGCGGTTTTCCCTCGCAGGACAACAGCCAGATGCGAAGCCGGCTTGTGCCCCAGTCGACGGCCGCAAAATGAGGGTCCGCTGCCACCGCTCTACCCCGTCACCACGACGCCGCCATCCACCACCAGCGCCTGGCTGGTCATCATCTTGGAGGCGGACGATGCCAGAAACAGCGTTGGCGCAACGATATCCTCCGGCAGGATTTCAGCCTTCAGACATTGCCGGTCGATGTGATCCTTCAGCCCCTCCGGGGTCACCCACAACTTCCGTTGCCGGTCGGTCAGCACCCAGCCGGGCATCACGGCATTAACGCGGATATTGTCCGGCCCGAGTTCGCGCGCCAGTCCGCGGGTCAGTCCGGTGATCGCCGATTTCGATGCCACATAGACCGGATATCCGGCATTGCCCATCATGTAGGAGATGGATGAGAAATTGATGATCGAGCCAAAGCCGGCCCGGCGCATGTCGCCGGCGATTTCCTGCGCGGTGAAAAAATGCGGCCGCAGGTTGATATTGATCGTCCTGTCCCAGTCCTCGACGGTAAAGGCGTCGAGATCGTGCCGGTTGTCGGAAGCGGCATTGTTGACAAGAACGGTGATCGGACCGTGCGCTTCGCGCGCCTGCTGGATCGTTGCGCGAAGCGCGTCGATGCTGGTGATGTCGCAGGCCATGAAAAGCGGGCGGTTTTCATAATCCGCTTCAAGCCGGTCGCACAGTTCAGTCGCATCCGAGCGCTGAACGAACGCCACCTTTGCGCCCTGCGCGACGAAGCCTTCCGTCAGCCAGGCGCCGATGCCGGATCCGCCGCCGGTAATGAAGACCGACTGTCCCTTCAAATCGTCGAAATGTGCATCAAGTTTCATCTTCAATGGACTCCAATCTGTTCGTGCGGACACCGGGCATCGGTGCGGTTCGGTGTGCGGCGGCGGTTTAGCCTGACGCGATCAGCCATCATTGCCGCAACCCTTCGATGACCCACATGGTTTCGGGAAAGCTCCATGGCAGCGTCAGGCCGTGATTCATCAGATAGGTGCCGCTGAGATCCACTGATTCCGATTTCAGCGTCAGCGTGCCGCGGGAAAGTCCGCTGGCGCTGTCGCGATTGATCAGCGTGATCCGGTAGCGGGCGTCGGGGTCCAGGCGGGTCAGCCGCAACGGTCTCGGGGCAATCTGGCTGCTGGTCGCGGCCTTGCCGACAAAGGCCACGAACCGCGAATGATCGGTCGCCATTTGCTGTTCGGCGACAATCGCCGGATCGGCGCTTTCCAGCCGCAGAATATCGGCCTTCATCATCCAGTCGCGGTTCTGCTTCCACCAGCCGATGACCCGTTGCAGAACCGCTGCCTCCTCATCCGTCAGTTCGTGCGGGTTCATTTCGATACCCATGTGCCGCTGTGCTGCGACCCAGGCGCGGAAATGCATGTCGAGAACCCGCCCCGACGTATGGCATTGCCGCGGACCGACATGGCTGCCCGTCACCGCGGCCGGCAGGAACAGCGATGCATTGTGCTGCATCTTCAACCGTTCAAGAGCGTCATTGCTGTCGCTCAGCCAGATCCGGTGCGTGCGTTTGAGGATGCCGAAATCGATCCGGCCGCCGCCCGACGCACAGCTTTCGATTTCCACATGGGGGAATTCCCCGCGCAGCCGGTCGATCAAGGCATAGGACCCGCGTGTCTGCGCCGCATCGGGCATCGGCAGGACCCGGTTGTGATCCCATTTGATATATTCGATCGTGTGGTCGCGAAGCAGGGTCGCAATGCGGTCAAACAGAAAGTCCTGAACCTCCGGCAGCGCCATGTTGAGCGCCTTTTGATTGCGCCCGAGGATCTGGTCCTCACCGCCCAGCGCCCAGTCGGGATGCGCCCGGTGAATGTTGGAATCCGGGTTGATCATCTCCGGCTCGAACCAGATGCCGAACGTCATGCCGATGCTGTGCACATGCTCGATAAGCGGGTCGAGGCCGTCCGGATATTTGCGCGGATCGACCTCCCAGTCGGACAGCGCCCGCGTGTCGTCGTCGCGCCGGCCGAACCAGCCGTCGTCCAGCACAAACCGTTCCGCGCCCAGTTCCGCTGCGCGGCTGGCGATGCTCTTGAGCGCCGGCAGATTATGGTCGAAATAGACCGCCTCCCAGCAATTGAAATGAACCGGCCTGGCGCGGCCAGCATCGGGCATGTGCACGATTTCGTCCCGCAGATGCCGCTGGAAGGCCACGGCGCAGCCATTCAGCCCGTCATCGGAAAACGTGATGTAGAGCGGCGCGGTTTCAAACCGCGTTCGTGGCGCGACTTCCATGTGTTCGGCGTTTCCGAACTGAATCTGCCGTCGTCCGTCCGGCAGCTCCTCGGCGATCATCTTGTGCCCGCCCGACCATCCGTAGTGGAAGGCATAGGCCTGGCCTTGCGTGTTCGTCGCGCCGCGGCACGGGATGATCAGTCCGGGGAAATGTTCATGCCCGGTGCGGCCGGTCCGGTTCTCACGAAACCGCATGCCCGGCGACCAGGCCGTGCGGTTGAGCTGGAATTCTCCACACCAGCGGCCGGCAAAGTCGATCATTTCGTCTGAAAGCTGCGGCGCCGGGATCACCGGTGCCGACATCCAGTGCAAATGAACCGGTTCCCTGGCTTCGAGCGAGGACTGCGCCTCGATCACGTGGGTCTGCGCGTTGATTGCGAAGCGAGCCGTATAGGTCAGGCCGTTCTGTTCGTCCCAAAAGACGAGCTGCAATGTGCCGGGGCCTGCTTCCGCCCTTTCGAGGCAGAATTTGGTCAGCAACTGCGTCCCGTCGGTGGCGCGCACGATCAGGCCCGGCTGGCCGGGAAAGGTGCGGGTTGCCTCGGGGGAAACGGAAAGTTCGGGGTTCAAATCGAGCATGCCACCGGTGACATCGATGGCATGGACCGAAAAAAGGGTACTCAAATCCTCGTCGTCCGGTAATTTCGGCCCCCAGTAGATCACCTCGGCAAGGTGATCTCTCTGGGAGCCGAGTACCAGAGTCTGACGCCTGTCATCCAGCCGCCAGCATTGGATCATGGCCGCTCTTCTCTTTTAGGGCACGGCGTCATTTGACGGCTCCAAGTGTCAGGCCGGCGATGAAGTGCTTCTGCATCAGGAAGAACATCGCAACCGGCGGCAGGGCCGCCACGATGGCACCGGCGCTCATCAGGTGATAGGCGGCCCGGAACTGTGCGTTGAACGATGTGATGCCGGCCGTAACAGGTTGCGATTCAACGCCCTGCGTCAACACGATCGCCCAGAAATAGTCGTTCCAGATGAAGGTGAAGATCAGCACGCTGAGGGCGGCGATGGCCGGTTTCATCAGCGGCAGGACGATATAGATGAAGATCTTCCATTCGGCGATGCCTTCGACCCGCGCAGCCTCGATCAGCGCAAAGGGCAGCCCCTTGATGAAGTTGCGCATGAACAGCGTGCAGAACCCGGACTGGAACGCTATGTGGAACAGCACAAGTCCGGTCTTCGTATTGTAAAGCCCCAGATCCAGCGTCAGGTCCCGCACCGGCACCATCAGGATCTGGAAGGGAACGAAGTTTCCGGCGACGAACAGGAAGAAGATCCACAAATTCAGTTTGAATTTGTAGATGCCCAGCGCAAACCCCGCCATGCAGGCAAGTGCCACCGCGCCGATGGCCGTCGGCACGGTGATCAGCAGCGAGTTGAGAAGGTAGCGCGGCATGTCCGATTCGAAGAACACCTTTCCGTAGTTTTCGAAGCCGCCGAAGGTCGAGGGCAGGGACCAGTAATCGCCGCCGGAGAAGTCACCCTCCGGCTTGACCGAGAACAGGGCGACGGCGATCAGCGGCAGCAGCCACAGGATCAGCGCCACCGGCAGAAAGGACTGGTAGGTGATCTGCCAGCTGCGCGGCGATTTTTGAATGGGTGTCGGAAACATCTCAGCGGCCCCTCTCTTCCTGGTACATCGAGTAGAGGAAATACGCGATGAAGAACAACATGATGACGAACAGCACCACGGCGATTGCGGCGCCATAACCCATGCGGAAACCGTATTCGGAAAGAGCAACCTCGAACATGTAGAAGCTCAAGACCCGGCTTTCGCCGAAAGGTCCGCCATTGGTCATGACCGAAATCAGGTCGAAGGAGCGAAGCGCGCCGATAATCGTCACCACAAAGGCAATGAAGGTTGCCGGCTTGAGTTGCGGCACCACGACATACCAGAGCATTTTCCAGCCCTTTGCGCCGTCAAGCCTTGCCGCCTCGATCTGCTCGGGATCAACGGCATTGAGACCGGTCAGATATAGGATCATGCAATAGGCCGTCTGCGGCCAGAGGCCCGCGGCGATGATGCCGTAGGTCACATAGGTGGGATCGCCCAGAACGTTGATCGGGCCAAGTCCGACCCAGCCGATGATCGTATTGAGCAGCCCGAATGTCGGATCGTAAAACCAGGTAAACACCAGGCCGACGACAACCTGGCTGATGACGAATGGGAAAAAGAAAAGCGACTTGTAAAGTCTGATACCCACGACGGTCTGGTTCAGGAACAAGGCGATGAACAGTCCGGCGGGAATCGCCAGGAGATACAGGATCAGCCAGATCACATTGTTCTTCAGTGACGTGTAGAACGCCGGATCATCCCACAGTTCCACATAGTTTTCCGTGCCGATATATTCGCGGGCACCCAAACCGTCCCACGCAAAGAGGGAGATTTCGAAGCTCTGGAAAATCGGAATGATCACATAGGCGAGAAAGAACAGGATCGCCGGTGCAAGGAACAGCCACGGCGTGACGCTGATCTCGTTTCGCTTGTACCAGGATCTGTTGATCGTTTCGTATTCGGAGTTGGTTACGCTGGCAGTCGACATCGCGAACCTCGTTTCTTCAATGCATTCGCGTGCCGCGTTGGGCCGGCGAAGCTGGAAACCAAATGCGGGCTATTGAAGGGCCCGAAAGGCAAGCGGGGCGGGACAAATTGGTCCCGCCCCGGTTTGGTTACTTGTAGACACGCTTGCGTGTTTTCTCCAGGCGCTGAAGAATCCGGTCCAGATTGTCAGGGCGAACCATGAATTCCTGGAAACCTTCCATGCCGACTTTGGCCATTTCCGCCGGCGCATCGCGGTCGAAGAACTGAGCAAGGGCTGAAGCCCCGTTCAGCATTTCAAAACCCTGTTGCACGAACTTGTCGTCCGTGTTGACGCTGGCCTGGTTATTGACCGGCAACTGACCGAGACTTGCATTCATCGACGTCTGCACCTCGGGCGTCGCGACAAAGCGCAGGAACGCACGGGCAGCTTCCTTGTTTTGCGCACCCGACGGGATATGCAGCGTATCCGTTGGTGCTTCCTCAGCCATCGGAATGCCTTCGGTGATCAGCGGGAACTGATAAAAATCAAGCTGATCGTCGGTCAGTCCGGCGGCTTTGATCGGATCGACGGCAAAGTTGCCCATCAGGTAAGATGCTGCCCTTCCGTCGACGAGGAAGGGGATGGCTTCCTGCCAGCTATAGGCGGTGTGGTCGTCGATGAAAGCGCCCATGTCGATCAGCTCACGCCAGTTCGCCATGGTCGCCTTGACCCGGTCGTCCGTCCAGGGCACCTTGCCGGCTGTCAGGTCCATGTGGAATTCGTAGCCGTTCGTGCGCAGGTTCAGATAGTCAAACCAGCCGGCGGCGGTCCACAGGAACTTGGTGCCGATCGTGTAGCATTTCGCACCGGAATCGAGAATCTTCTGGCAATTGGCCTTTTCTTCGGCCCAGGTGGTCGGCTCGCTCAGGCCCAGCTTGTCGAAGATATCCTTCCGGTAATAGACGCCCCACTGGTAGTAGGTATAGGGGACGCCCCACTGCTTGCCGTCGATGGTCAATGCTGTCTTGGTGGATGCCAACTGTTCAGCCAGCTCACCCTGCCAGAGATCAGACACATCTTCGAACAGGCCGGTCTCGACATAGGGCAGCATGCGGTTGCCCGCATACCAGGTCGCGACATCCGGCGGGTTGGCGGTCAGGAAGTTCCTGATCTGGGTCTTGTAGCCGTCACGGTCGATGATGGTCGTTTCGATATTGAGATCCGGGTGCATTTCATCGAACTGGGCGATGATGCCTTCGAATGTGGCACGCGGTGCAGGGTTTGAGGTGTCGAGAAATATTTTCATTTCGCCGCTCAGTTTTTCAGCGGCAGGAGCCCCTGTCGCCAACACGGCAGTAGTCGCAAGCGCCAACGCTGACGCCTTTAAAATGGAACGCATGGTATCCTCCCTTTCGGTTCCGAATAATGAAACTATAATTTACATATTGAAATTGGAGCACGATTGTCATACGCTTGTCAAGAACATCCTCGTCGGCTTTATTGCCGGGTGAGGATTGGGAGGATCAAAATTGCGAACCGGACACAAGTCGAGCGGGACTGTGGGGAAAGCACTGAGCGTGCTTGACCAGGTGGCGTCATTTGAGCGGCCGGTGCGGTTCAATGACATCCTGGCGGACTCGCCCTTTCCCAAGGCGACGCTCTACCGGATCCTGCAAAACCTGGTAACCGAAGATCTCCTGACATTCGACCGCAAATGGCAGACCTACGCACTCGGCGTTCGTCTCGTGCGCCTGGCGCATTACGCCTGGACGCAGTCTTCCCTGGCGCCCGTTGCCCGTCCGCACCTGACATCGCTCAGTAAAACGACGGGCGAGACCATCCACCTTGCGCAGCTTGACGGACCGCATGTGCTTTATCTCGACAAGCGCGATGCGAAACGTCACATCACGATGTTTTCGGAGGCCGGTAAGGTCGGTCCCGCCTATTGCACCGGTGTCGGCAAGGCGATGCTCGCCTTTTTGCCCGACGATGAACTACAGCGCATCCTGCCGCAGCAATCCTATCATCGCTTCACCCCGTCGACGATTTGTTCGCAGAAGGAACTGACCGCCGAACTCAGGCAGATACGCCAGCACGGCTTTGCGCTCGACCGTGAAGACCACGAGCCCGGTATTATCTGCGTGGCGGTCCCCGTCCTGTCCCGCAGCAAACAGATGATGGGCGCCATTTCGATAACCAGCTCATCGGCCAGGACCTCTCTTGGCAAGCTGAAAAAATTCGTGCCGGATTTGCAGGGGACAGCCGGCGAAATCGCGTCAGCGGCCGAATATTGGCGGTTCCCCGACAATCGGAAAACGCCGGAATCAATGGAGATCTAACCAAATGTCAGGTGTAACACTTCAAGAAGTCGTCAAGCGGTACAGCGATGTGCAGGTGATCCACGGGGTGGATCTTCAGATCGAGGACGGAGAGTTCTGCGTGTTTGTCGGACCATCCGGCTGCGGCAAATCAACATTGCTGCGCATGGTGGCAGGGCTGGAAGAAACGACGGAAGGCAAGATTTCCATCGGATCGCGCGATGTGACCCGGATGGACCCGGCCCAGCGCGGCGTTTCCATGGTGTTTCAGACCTATGCGCTCTATCCGCACATGACGGTCAAGGAGAATATGGGCTTCGGCCTGAAGATGAACGGCCATCCGAAGGCCGAAATTGCAGAAAAAGTTGCCGAAGCCACACGTATCCTCAAGCTGGAGGAATATCTCAACCGCAAGCCCTCCGCCCTGTCCGGCGGGCAGCGGCAGCGTGTGTCCATCGGTCGCGCGATTGTCCGCGGACCCGAGGTTTTCCTGTTCGACGAGCCGCTCTCCAACCTCGATGCGGAACTGCGCGTTGAAATGCGCGTCGAGATCGCCCGGTTGCACAAGGAAATCGGCGCCACCATGATTTATGTGACGCACGATCAGGTCGAAGCCATGACTTTGGCGGACAAGATCGTGGTTCTGCGTGCCGGCGTGATCGAGCAGGTCGGCGCGCCGCTCGATCTTTACCGCGATCCGAACAACAAATTTGTTGCCGGATTTATCGGCTCGCCGGCCATGAACTTCCTTGAAGCAACAAGCAAGGGCGACACGGTCGAGGTTCCGGCTCTCAAGAGCAGCTACAAGCTTCCGGTCAAGCTTCCCGAGGCGGGAACACCCGTGATCCTCGGCATAAGGCCTGAGCATATCGATGTCGACAGGACCGGCGACACGCTGGCCGTCGATCTGACCGAAGCGCTGGGCGGTGTGTCCTATGACTATCTGATATCCGATACCGGCGAGAAGATCATCGTAGAGGAACATGGCGACGAGCGCTCGGCGGAGGGCGCCAGGGTCGGCATCACCTTTGAGCCCGAACGCGCCATGCTGTTCGATCGCGAGACCGAAACCCGCATCCGCTAGGCGATTTCAGATCGACAGGGGCGCTCACAAGCGCCCCCGTTGATACCTCAATTCGACGGCAGCATGACCTTGTCGATCACATGGATCACGCCATTGTCGGTGACGATGTCGGCGGTGATCACATTGGCTCCGTCCACCGATACGCCGCTTGCCGATTTTTCGACGGCCAGCAGCCTGTCGCCCCCGGATTTGATCGTCTTGACGTGAATAACCCGGCCCGGCAACTGATTGGACATCAGCTTGCGCGGCAGGACGTGATAGCTCAGCACGGCAACAAGCTGGTCCTTGTTTTCCGGCTTGAGCAGGGTCTCAACGGTGCCGGCCGGCAGCGCGGCGAAGGCTTCGTCTGTCGGCGCGAAAACGGTCAGATTGTCGCCGGTAGCCAGCGCATCGGCAAGCCCGGCGGCCGTTGCCGCGGCGAGCAGCGTTTCAAAACTGCCGGCGCTCTTGGCCGTCTCGACAATATTGGCCGACTGGGCAGGCCCCGTCGCCATGAGTGCGGTGGCAAGGCCCGCCGCGATCAGAATTTTTTTCATCTTCAAGTCCTCTCAATGGGATCAGTCGACGACCGGTTGGTTTCGTTGCTAGCGTCTGGGTTACGGACGTTTTGGATGATTGGATCACCGGTTCAAAAAAACGCCCGATTGTGATCTGATTGAACTTGGTCCGCGTAATGGTCCCGACACATGAAGGTCGGGCAATGCTGAAAGTCATGCGAGTGGAAAAACCGATGGCCAATCGGGAACCGGGTTCGGATCAGCAGATCCTGCAGTCGCTGATCGCCGCCATTGCCGATTCACGTGACCGGGACGCGTTCGAAACCCTGTTTGACCGCTTCGGTCCGCGCATCAAGGGCATGATGATGGGTTCCGGGGCGACGGAGGACCTGGCCGAAGACTTGGTGCAGGACGTCATGATGACCGTCTGGCGCAAGGCCGCGCTCTACGCACCGGAACGCGGCAATGTCAGCACCTGGATCTTCACCATCGCCCGCAATGCCCGGATCGACAGGCTGCGCCGGCAGCCGGTCCAGCCCTATGTCGATGTCGACACGGTGATACTGGAATGCGATGCGCCCAGCGCCGAGACGCAGGTCATTGCGCGCCAGAGTGACAGCCGGGTCCGCGAGGCGGTCGACCGGCTGCCCGAGGAACAAAGGACGGTGATTGAAATGGCCTTTCTGCGGTTCAAGCCGCAAAGCGCGATTGCCGAGGAACTGAACCTGCCGATCGGCACCGTCAAATCGCGCATGCGTCTGGCCTATCAGAAACTGAAAGATCATCTTGAGGAATTGAAATGAGCATTCATCACCATCTGGATGCCGCGACAGTGATGCGCTACGCGAGCGGCGATCTGGATGCGGCCTTTACCATCGTGGTGGCCTCGCATCTTGCGATGTGCGACGAGTGCCGCAGGGCCGTTCGCCTTGCCGAGGCCATGGGCGGGCAATGTCTTGATGACGCGCCGGCGCCGGCGCTTTCCGATGGCGCCTTTGCGCGCCTGTCACATGCCATTGACGCCGATGGCGCCAGGGACCGGCCCGCCGCGCCGGCGGATCAAGGGATCCGTGAAACGCTTCGGTCGGACGTTCCGCTGCCGCTCAGGCGCCTTGTCGGCGATACTTTCGACGATGTGCGCTGGCGCACGATTGTGCCGGGCGTCCAGCGCCACCGCATCGAGCTGGCCGACACAAATTCGTCCCTCTATATGTTGAAGATCGGCCGCGGCCGGAAAATGCCCGAACACGGCCACGGCGGATCCGAAATGACGCTGGTGATGCGCGGCTCCTACAGCGATGTGCTGGGCCGGTATCAGGCCGGCGATATCGCCGATCTCGATGAGCATGTCGAACACCAGCCGGTGGTCGATTCCGACGAGCCGTGCATCTGTCTGGTGGCGACGGAAGAGCCGACACGCTTCAAGGGCGTTGTCAGCCGCCTGATGCAGCCCTTCGTCAGGATCTGAGTTCTGTCCGATGCGGGAACCCGGCGAAGGGCTCGGCAACGTCTGGGTGATCGGCGCCAGCTCGGGCATCGGCGAACACTTCGCGCGCCTGATCGATGGTGAGGCGGCCCGGGTCGCCATATCGGCGCGGTCCGGCGACAAGCTTGAGAAAATCCGGTCGGAGACACAATCACTGGTGCCGTTTCCGGTGGACGTCACCTCCGCCGATGCGATGGCCGAGGTGGCCGGTGCGATCGAAACGCAGTTCGGATCCATCGATCTCGCCGTGATCTGTTCGGGCCTGTGGAAAGTCATGCCGGCCGATCAACTGGATCTGGCGTCGATGCATGCCGCCATGGATGTCAATTTCTTCGGTGCGGTCAATCTGGTGAACGCGGTGGTTCCGGGCATGAAGGCGCGCCGGCGCGGTCACATCGTGATTGTCGCCTCCGTCGCCGGCTATCGCGGTCTGCCGCAGGCCGCGGCCTACGGGCCGACCAAGGCGGCCCTGATGAATTTCGCCGAAACGCTGAAGATCGATCTCGAGCCCTTCGGCATCGACGTGTCGATTGTCAATCCGGGATTCGTCGACACGCCGATGACGCGGCAGAACAGATTCGCCATGCCCGGCATGATCAGCGCCGATCAGGCCGCCCGCAGCATGCTGGCCGGCATCAGGCGACGAAAATTCGCGATCCTCTTTCCATGGCTGTTCGCCAACACGGTTCGGCTGGCCAACCTCGTTCCCAATCCGCTGTTCTTCTGGGGCATCCGGCGGATGCTGCGGCGTTAGCAGGCCTCCTGGACACGGCCCGATAAGCAACAGGCGCATTCAGGCGGCGAGATCGTCGGGCGCCTTGTTGGCGACTGTGTGCACACTGACGGGAGAACGCGGCGGCGCCGGCTTTCGATGGACCGGCAGGCGTCGCAGCCACAGCCGCAGGGCCTGCCACCGAATGGCCAGCCAGACCTTTTGGGTCATCAAGGCGGTGGCGGCAAACCGACCCAGCAATTGCCGGTCGGTCAGCGGCCGGCGCTGGCCGGCAAAATGTGCCGCCATCAACGGGCCGTCATCGTCTTCCAGGCGAATGCCGATCGCCGCCGTCTCGCCGGGCAATGCCGTCCTGAAAGCATAGCGCCCATTGATCCGGTTGAACGGCGAGACGTGAAAGACCTTGTCGCAGCCATGGCGGATGACCCCGCCGCGATCCGCCTCCGTCGCCATGGCGTAACTGTGCCGTTCGCCGAACGTGTTCGACACTTCATAGATCGTCACCACACATTCTCCGCCTGCATCGAGGCCGTAATAGACTGTCAAAGGATTGAAGACATAGCCGAGCACGCGCGGGTAACACAAAATGAGGAAGCGGTCGACGGCACCGCGCCCGACCGTCGCCTCGGCGATCCCGTCGAGATGCGATCGCAGATCGCCACCGTCGCCGAAATCCGCGTCATGCATGGAAAACAGGTTGAACCGGTTGTGGGAAAACAGCCGCAGCCGGCGGCCGAGGTCTGGCAGGGTGTCGACATCGGCCAGCAGGGCAAACACATTATATTTGAAATGATGCATTTTCGGCCTGATGCGCCGGTGCATCACCGAACCCGCATACAGCCCTTCATGCCTGTCGCTCATTCCGCCACCTGGCGATATTGCGCCGTCACCGCGCGCTGGCCGGTGAAGGTCTCGTCGCTGGCCCAGGGTCGCGCGATTCCGCCCAGTTCCTCGGCGACGGCGAGACCGCTGACAAGGCCGTCTTCATGGAAACCGTATCCAAGATAGCTGCCGCAATACCAGGTACGGCGGTACCCCTGCACGGTATGCATCTCCTCTTGGGCGCGGAATGCGGCGGCGGTGAACACCGGATGATCATAGTGCAGCACCCGGTCGATCCTGTCGGCGCGAATCTCCTGCGACGGGTTGAGGGTCACAAAGATGTTTTCGCGGGTCGGCAGCGATTGCAGCCGGTTCATCCAGTAGCTCACGCAAAGCCCGTCATCTTCGCCCGTCTTGATATAGTTCCAGGCCGACCACAGTCGGCTGCGTTTTGGCATCCACCGCTCGTCGCGATGCAGCACGGCCGTGTTTTTCTGATAGGGAAAGGCCGACAGCAGCGCCCTTTCAACGGGATCCGCATCGCCCAGAAGGTCCAGCGCCTGATCCGCATGGGTTGCGAAAATCACGTGATCGAAGAGGTGCATCACCCCGTCCCGGGTTTCGATGAGCACCCGGTCCGGACGTCGGTGAACCTGTCTTATGTCGGCGTTGAGGCGGGTCTCGAAATCGCCGTCCTCAATCAGGCGCCGCACATAGAGCCGGCTGCCGCCGAGCACCGTTTTCCAGAGCGGCCGCTTGCGAAACTGCAGGAGCCCGTGATTGGCGTAGAAATCGATGAAGGACCGGGCCGGAAATTCAAGCATCTTCTGCACCGAGGTCGACCAGATCGCCGCCCCCATGGGAACGATATGCTCATCGATGAAATCGCGCGAATAATGTTCCTTCTCCAAAAATGCGCCGAGCGCAGTATCCTTGTGATAGAGGGCGATCCGCCGGCTCGAATGGCGGAAAAACCGGTTGATCTCGCGCAGCATCATCCAGTGGTGAACATTCACCAGATTGCTGCGCTGGCCGAAAAATCCCTTTCCGCAACCGGCATATTCATAGCGTCCGAAATCATGGGTGAGCGAAAAGCTCATCCTCGTGTCCGCGCACGCAACGCCCAGATGCCCGAGCAGCGCCTTGAGATTGGGATAGTTGCGGTCGTTGAAGACGATAAACCCCGTATCGACCGGGATCGCCCCGTCCCGTGTCTCCACCGTTACCGTATTGGCGTGGCCGCCCGCATAGTCCGCCTTTTCGAACAGTGTGACATTGTGGCGGCGGCTCAGGAGCCAGGCTGCCGACAGCCCGGATACGCCGCCGCCGATCACCGCGATATTCTGCTTTTTCAACGGGTGCTCCTGTACCACGCCATGCTTTCATATCCTTACGTATGCACATTGGTGCCGGATCACAAAACGCGTAAATGAGCCCGGCGCCGGCCCGGTGATCCGAAAGCCCCGATCCGACGTAAAGATCAGCGACCAACTGCAGAGCAGCCATCGATGATTTACCTGAAGGCCTATATCGCCACGGCGACTGTTTTCTTTTTGCTGGACTATCTCTGGCTGACCCGCCTGGCCGGCTCGTTCTACCGCAGCCAGATCGGGCCGCTGATGCTCGATCAGCCGCGGCTTGGCGTCGCGGCGATTTTCTATGTCTTCTACATTGCCGGCATCGTCATCTTCGCGGTCCTGCCCGCATTGCGGTCCGAATCGCTGCTGACGGCCGTACTGCTCGGCGCGCTGCTCGGCTTGATCGCCTATGGCACCTATGACGTCACCAATTACGCCACGCTGCGCGACTGGACGATCGCCATGGTGCTGGTGGATATCGCCTGGGGTGCCGCCCTAACGGGCGTGTCGGCGGGCGTCGGCTATCTGGCCATTCGCTTTTGAGCATCCGGTGACGGCCCGTCGATCCGAACCGGCCATCCGTGTCCGACAAGATAGTCGTCAGGTTCCCGGAAAACTGTAGTCCTTGAACTGTTCGCGCAAATCCATCTTCTGGATCTTGCCGGTCGCCGTATGTGGAATTTCATCAACAAACGCGACATCATCGGGCATCCACCACTTTGCGACCTTGCCGCGCAGGAAGTCGAGGATGGCGTCTTTCGACGGATTGCAGCCCTCCTTGCAGACGATGACGAGCAGCGGCCGCTCGTCCCACTTGGGATGATGAATGCCGATCACCGCGGCCTCGGCGACATCCTCGTGTCCGACGGCCAGATTCTCCAGCTCGATCGTCGAAATCCATTCGCCGCCGGACTTGATGACATCCTTCGCGCGGTCGGTGATTTCCATATAGCCATGCGGGTCGATATGGGCGACGTCGCCGGTGTCGAACCAGTCCTCACCGTCGAATTGCTCGCTGCCGCGACCCTTGTAGTAGGACGCCGAAATTGCGGGTCCGCGCACCTTCAGTCGCCCGAAGGTCTTGCCGTCCCACGGCAGGTCCTCGTTCTCGTCATTGGTGACTTTCATCTCGACGGTGAATGGCGGGTGACCCTGCTTGGCCTGCAGGTCGAGTTTGGCTTCTCCCGAAAGGTCCTGATATTCCGGTTTGATCGTGCACATGCTGCCGAGCGGGCTCATCTCCGTCATGCCCCAGGCATGGATGACCTCGACACCATAGGTCTCCTGGAAGGCCTGGGTGATGGAGCGCGGACAGGCCGATCCGCCGATGATGACCCGTTCGAGATCCGGCAGCGTGTCCCCGGTCTTCTCCAGGTGCTGCAGCAGCATCAGCCAGACCGTCGGCACGGCGGCGGTGACCGTGACCCGTTCCTCGGACAGGAGCTGATGGATCGACGCGCCGTCCATTCCGGCGCCAGGCATCACCATGCCGCATCCCACCATCGGGCAGGAAAAGGCAGTCGACCAGCCATTGGCATGAAACAGCGGAACGACGGGCATCATCCGGTCCCTCGACGACAGGTTCAGCATGTCCGGCTGGACGCTGGCCATGGCGTGCAGGACGTTGGAGCGGTGCGAATAGACCACGCCCTTCGGGTTGCCCGTCGTCCCCGATGTGTAGCACATGCCGGCGGCGGTTCTTTCGTCGAACTCCTTCCAGGCAAAATCCTGATCGGTCTCGGCGATCCAGTCCTCAAAGGCCACGGCATTGGCCAGCGTGGTTTGCGGCATATGGTCCCGGTCGGTGAGGATGATCACCTTTTCGAGGCTCGGAACCTTGTCGGCAATCGCTTCGATCAGGCCGACAAAGGTCAGGTCGACAAACAGAAACCGGTCTTCGGCATCGTTCATGATCCAGATGATCTGCTCGCTGAAGAGCCGCGGATTCAATGTGTGATACACGGCGCCGATGCCCAGGATGCCATACCAAGCCTCCAGATGCCGCCCGGTATTCCAGGCCATGGTGGCGACGCGGTCTCCGAGGCCGATGCCGTCCTTCTCGAGTCGTTTGGCAACCTGCAGCGCCCGTCCGCGAATGGCTCGGTAATCGGTGCGATGGATCGGCCCCTCGACGGATCGTGAAACGACCGCACGGCCGCCATGAAAAAGCGCCGCATGATCGAGGATCTTGTGGCACAGCAGAGGCCATTCCTGCATCAGTCCGAGCATTGTGTTCTCCCATTTGTCGCGATGCCCCGCGCATCGGTTTTGCCGCAGTATGACCGCCGGTGACGATCAGGAAAAGTCCTGTTTTTGAATAATTATCAGGCTGTCGACCCGTCGCGCGGCGCCGTCAAAGAACTTGCCTCCACCGCGCCCTCTTGGTAAGGCGTCGGCCAGTCTGCGGGCAGCGGACCGCGACCGGCCAGCGGGGACGGCAAAGACGGGAACGACGAGATCAGCCCGACGGATGCCCGGCCGCGTTCGGGCACGCCGGTCAGCTCAAAACTGATTAGGACAGGGCCGCCATGATATCGATCGTCATTCCATGCAAGAACGAGGCGGAGAATATTCCGCCGTTGCTGGATGAAATCGCCGAACATCTGGCGGGCCGCGACATCGAAGTGATCATCGTCAATGACGGGTCCACCGACGATACGGCCGCGGTGCTCTCTGCGGAAGCGTCGGCGCGGCCGTTTCCCGTCCGCCATCTCCGCCACGAGACCTCCGTCGGCCAGAGCCTGTCGCTGCGAACCGGCGTGCTGGCGGCCAAGGGCGACATCATCGCGACGATCGACGGTGACGGCCAGAACAATCCGAAATATATCGGTCCGCTCGTTGACACGCTTCTCGAGGCAGGACCCGGCATCGGCATTGCCTGCGGCCAGCGCATCAAGCGCAAGGACACGAAGCTCAAACAATGGTCTTCCCGCTTCGCCAATTGGCTGCGCGGCTCGATCCTCAACGACAAGACGCGCGATTCCGGTTGCGGCCTGAAAGCCCTGCACGCCGATATTTTCAGGCGCCTTCCCTTTTTCAATGGCACGCACCGGTTTTTGCCCGCGCTGGTCATCCAGGAGGGCTATGACGTCGTTGCGATCGATGTTCTGGATCGCCCGCGTCGCTTCGGATCGTCGAATTATGGTATTTTGGATCGCGGGTTGCGCGGCGCGCTCGACCTGTTCGGAGTTTGGTGGCTGAAGCGCCGGCGCAGCGCAATGCCCAAGGTCGAGGAAATTCATCATGATTGAAGCGGTGACACCGTTAGTCGTCTGGTTCCGTGTCGTCTTTATCGAGCAGCTCGACGCATGGGTGCTGCTGGGCTTCCTCGCCCAGGTCTGTTTCACAATGCGCTTTGTGGTCCAGTGGATTGCCTCCGAGCGCGCCAAACGCAGCGTCGTGCCGGTCGCCTTCTGGTTTTTCTCGCTGTTCGGCGGCGGCCTCCTGTTCATCTACGCCATTCAGCGCCAGGATCCGGTGTTCATCGCCGGGCAGGGCATGGGGCTGATCATTTATATTCGCAATCTGTGGCTGATCGCCAATGAGAGACGGTCGGCCATGGCGGACGCCGACTGATGGCCTTCGGGCAACTATCCCCTGCAATCCGCACCCTGATCGTCTTTCTGTTCGGCATCGCGGTGCTGTTGCCCGGCGTTGCGCAACTGCCGCCGATCGACCGCGATGAATCCCGCTTCATCCAGGCGACCAAGCAGATGGTCGAGAGCGGCGATTTTGTCGATATCCGCTTTCAGCAGCAGCCGCGCCACAAGAAACCGATCGGGATTTACTGGCTGCAATCGGCAAGCGTCGCGCTGAGCGGCGGCGATGCCGCGACCTCCGTCTGGGCCTATCGGCTGGTCTCGGTGGTGGCCATGGCCCTGGCCATCGCGGCGCTTTACTGGGTGGGCGTGGCACTGTTCGGCCCGCCGGCCGGGGCGCTGGCGGCGCTGATGCTGGCCGGCCTGTTCGGCGCCGGCTTCGAGGGGCGAATCGCCAAGACCGATGCCGCCCTGCTGTTGCTTTCCATCGGCGCCCAGGGCCTTCTCGCCCGCCTCTATCTGGCCCGGCGGCAGGGGTGGACCGCCGGATCGTGGACCGCCTGGCTGTTCTGGATCGCGCAAGGGGCGGCGATTTTGATCAAGGGACCGATCACGCCGCTGCTCAGCGCGCTGACGATCGGCTTTCTCCTGGTGTTCGACCGCAACCGCGATCGCCAGTGGCTGGCCGACCTCAAACCACTGCGCGGCGTGGCGTTGACGGCGCTCATTGCACTGCCCTGGCTGGTGCTGATCACCGGCAAGACCGGCGGCGCCTTCTGGCAGGAGGCGGTGGGTCGCGACATGCTGGGCAAGGTCGCCGGCGGGCAGGAATCGCATGGCGCCTGGCCGGGCTATTACATCTTCACCTACTCGCTTTACATGTGGCCCTTCGGTCTCATTGCCGTGATCGGGGTCACCCATGCGCTGCGCAAGATGGCATCCGACCCGCGGCTGCTGTTCTGCCTGGCCTGGTATCTGCCCTTCTGGCTGTTCTTCGAACTCATTCCCACCAAACTGCCGCATTACGTGCTGCCCGCCTATCCGGCGATCCTGCTGCTTGGCGGCTGGTTTCTGTCGCTTCCGGCGGATCAGCAGCCGCTTGCCCTTGTCTGGCAACGCATCGTGCACGGCCTTGCCGGCTTTGGCGTGGCGGTCGTCGCGGCGGGCTTCGTGGCGATCGCGGTCGTCGCGCCGATCTATCTGTCGGGCTCGCCCTCGGTCTGGAGCCTGCCGGCCGCCGCACTGCTGCTGGTTGCTGCGTGGCTCGGCCTCGGCCTGCGGGTCCATGTCACGCCGATCCGCCGCGTTCTGGTGGCGGCACTGACGGCGACGACGGCCTACGGGCTGATGTTTGGCGGAATATTGCCGCGGATCGATCAACTCTGGCTCAGCCGGCAGATCGCCGCCCAGTTCCATGCCGAAAAGGCCTGTGCCGATTCGACACTCGCCTCGGTCACCTATCACGAACCGAGCCTGGTGTTCCTGGCCGGCACGGACACCCTGTTGACCGACGCGGCGGGCGCCGCGGAGCACCTGCTCGCCGACCCGCAATGCGCCGTCGCCGCGGTGCCCGATGAAGCGGCGGGACCGTTTCTGGACAGGGTAAAACAGGACGGCGCCGAACTGGTGAGCGGCGACGCGCTCTTCGGCATCAACTATTCCAACGGCCCGGAATATATCGTTCGTCTCTATCGGATCGCCGATCCATAAGCTGACCACGATCAGGGAGTACGTTCAATTTGGTGGGGTCATGCCGCTCCTCAGCCGCTCTCGCCTTCTACGAAAGTGAAGGGCACACACTCTCGAACGACCGGCGGGTCGGCCTCCTGGGTCAGATGCGGCAATCGATGGATGAGCGCATGGGCAACGCGCTGACCAAGATCGAACAGCTTGAAGCGGTAGTGCGTGAGATTTGGGCTCAGTACGGAGGCCAGCCGGGCTGATACACCGAGCATCGCCAAATCTCTTCCCGGTACAAGACCCCTGTCAGCAAGGCCGCGATAAAGCCCGAACGGATGCAGTTGATCGGAGAGAATGACGGCGGTTGGTCTGTTTTCCATTTCAAGAACAAGGCTTGCCAAAGCCACGCCACTGTTTTCCCCCGGATTGATTTCTATGACCAGGGAGGGATCAAATGTCAGGCCATATTTTTCGAGCTGCTTTTTGTAGACGGTTTGCATGACCGTCCTGTAGTTCAAGTCCTTTTCCGGGACCACGAGCGCAATTCTTTTGTGCCCCTGAGCTGTCAGCCGGTCAATCGCATGCACAACCACCCCTTCAAAATCCAGGTCGAGCCAAGGTTGCCCTCGGTCCGTTTGTGAGCGCCCCAGGGTAACGAACGGAACATTCTGATCCGACAGAAAATCTATTCTCTGATCAACGCGACGTGTTGCAGACAACACCAGCGCGTCGGCAAGTCCTCTGGCCACTATCTTTTTGAGATACTCATCAGACTGCTCCGATGACGGTGCCATCATAACCATCAGATTCAGTCCATATTCGGAGAGCACAGACTGCATGCCGTCAAACACACGGATAAAGAACAGGTCTCCCTGCATCATGCCTTCCGGGTCGGTCTCCAGAATGAACCCGATGAGCCCCGTATTGCCTTGTCTCAGTGAACGGCCGGCCTGGTTTGGGACATAACCAAGCTCCTGAGCGGCCTTGAGCACGCGCTCCCGCGTCTCCTGATTGACATCGATCTTGTTGTTCAGCGCGCGCGAAACGGTCCCGATCGAGACACCAAGATGCTGTGCGAGGTCTTTGATACCGGTCATGTTCCTTCAACATAAAGCAAATTTCCGCCGGTGAGAAAAGTCTCTCGTAAACGTTTACGAAATTGATTGACTCGGCTTGCACATGTTGATTACTATTCTCCGTAAACGTTTACGGTAGCGCCGATGAGGAGAAATCGGAGCTGCCTGGGAGGAAGGTAATGCGCGCACTGCTCGTCGGATGCGGTGACATGGCAAAGAGCTGGGTGGAGGCCGTGACGTCCAACCCGCTGCTGGCTGACCGCGTCACCCTATGCGGTGTCGTGGACAGAGATTTTGAAATCGCGTCCCAATTCGCAGACGATAACGGGTTGCTCGGGATTCCGGTCTTTTCTGATCTTGAGGAGGCTTTGTCGCAGACGGAGCCGGATGCCGTTTTTGATGTCACGCCTCCTGATGCCCGTCCGTTTATTGTCCAAACCGCCCTCAAGGCGGGAAAGCATGTCCTCTCTGAAAAGCCGATGGCGCCTGATATGGCCACGGCTCGCGCTCTTTGCGACACGGCGCGGGCCGAAAACAGGATTTTCGCCGTCACGCAGAACCGTCGCTACAAGCCTGGGGCGCGGCGGGTCCAGGCTTTTTTGAAGGAAGGCGGCCTGGGAACGGTCACCTCCATTCATGCGGATTTTTTCATCGGCCCCCATTTTGGCGGGTTCCGAGAGGAAATGGATCACGTTCTTCTGCTGGACATGGCGATCCATCACTTCGACGCCGCCCGGTTCATGCTGGGTGAGGAGCCGACCGCGGTCCTATGCCATGAAACCAATCCCAAAGGGTCGTGGTATGCTCATGGGGCGGCGGTGTCAGCGATTTTCAAAATGAGCAACGAAGTCACCTTCTCCTACAATGGGAGCTGGTGCGCGGAGGGCAATCCCACGTCCTGGGATGCGAGCTGGCGGATTGTCGGCACCGGAGGCATGCTCACCTGGGACGGTGAAGAGGCCATGACCGCCTCGATCGCAACGGGCGACGAGGCCTTCCTGCGCGACAGCATCATCGTGGACATACCCCACATGCCGTGTGACCGCCTGACACAGGAACATGTTTCCGTCATCGCCGATTTTGTCGACGCTGTGGATTCGGATTCATCGCCTGAGACCGACTGCTCCGACAATATTCACTCCCTCTCCATGGTCTTCGGTGCGATTGAAAGCGCCGCTCAAGGCCGCACTGTTTCTCTGGCAAAGGACTGACCGTCTGATGAGCGATCCGGCAAAGGACATTCGCATCGGAACAATGGTCTCGGCCAACGAGGGCAATGCGGCTGACCGGATTCGGCAGATCGCTGATTACGGCTTTGAGAGCTTCGAGCCCTTTTTCTGGCAGACAACAGAGGGCCAGAACTTGGCCGAGCTTGGTAAACAATGCCGCGAAGCCATCGGCGAGCGGGACATTACGATCTCGACCCTCGGTATGTTCGGCAACCCACTCGAAACAGATGCGCTTGATCTGGACACCCTTCGAGGCTGGGAAGACTGCATCGACAATGCTCATCATTTCGGAGCCACTTGTGTCGCCGGCTTTACCGGCCGGATCAGAAACAAACCGCTGCCGGATAGCCTACCCAGATTTCGCGAAATCTGGGGAGATTTGGCGAAACGCGCTGCGGATAGCGGCATTCGTCTTGCCTTTGAAAACTGCGCCATGGACGGCAACTGGCAGACCGGGGACTGGAACATCGCCCACAATCCTGATGCCTGGGAGCTGATGTTCAACGAGTTGCCGGATGAAAATCTCGGTATTGAGTGGGAACCGTGCCACCAGCTTGTCTATCTGATTGATCCGCTGCCTCAAATCCGCAAATGGGCCGACCGGATTTTTCATGTCCACGGCAAGGACGCCACTGTTCGCCACGATGTGATCCGCGAGCACGGAATATTCGGCAAGGAGCCGTTTGTGTTCATGCGTACGCCCGGTTTTGGCGACAGCAACTGGACGGACATCATCAGTGAACTTCGACTGGCTGGCTACAAAGGCGCGATTGACATCGAAGGATGGCACGATCCCGTTTACCGCGATGCCCTTGAGATGACCGGCCAGGTTCACGCTCTGAATCACCTGAAACTCTGCCGCGGCGGATCGTTCGTCGACGACCAGGTGGCCTACGCCGGCGGAGACCCGTCATTGGAAAAGTAAACGATGAACCAAGTGGAGGAGAATGTGAAATGCTTGCGCATTTTGGGGGAGTTATGCGGTTTAAATTGCCCTCAAACGTATCTGCGCCGAACGCAACAGTTCCGGTGTGATGCGAATTCAGATGTTCGACGCGTTGGATGAATTCCTGCTTCCGTCTGTTCTCCGCGGATGGCGTAACAAGCGTGTTGAGCAGCCCAATACATGAGTGAGAACAAGCCGGCCTCATGGCCGGCGAAGCAGAATCCAGGATCTATCAGGAGGAAGAAATGGCTAATATATACAATCGCTGTCGGGTAGCAGCTGGCGCCCTTTGCGTGGCGCTCTTAGTGTCTACGGCTGCTGCATCTGCGGCAGAGAATTGGTGCTCAGACACCAAGATTCGCTTCTTTACAGGTGGTGCGGAAGGCGATGCCTTTGGGTCCATCGTTCATGCGGGTGCAATTCAGGCGGCTGAGGACACCGGGGCGGACGTCGACTATCTGTTCTCAGGCTGGGAAATGGAAACAATGGTCCAGCAGCTGCGAGAAGCTGTTGCATCAGATGTCGACGGCATCGCCATGATGGGGCACCCGGGAAACAGCGCCATTGCGCCCTTGGCTGAAGATGCAGCGGCAAAGGGCATCATCATGCAGTACCAGAACACGGACGTTCCTGACGTTCGCTCTGCACATGGCGGCGGCTATGTGGGTGCTCAGCTGGTCGAGCAGGGCAAGGCTCTGGGCGAGCGTGCAATTGCCGATTTCGAGCTCGGCGCAGGGGATACGGCGGTTGTGTTCGGAGATTGGACCACGGAAACCCGTGCGTTGAGGGAATTGGCAACTGTTGACGCTCTCAAGGCCGGTGGTGTTGAGGTAATCAAGCTCGACACAACACCGGAGATGGCAGCTGATCCGAACCTCGGAATTCCGATTGTCACAGCGGCCTTGGTTGCGAATCCGAATACAAAGCTGATTGCATATCCCGGCGGTCAAATGCTCGGCAACGCTGCGACTTACATGCAAGCTGCCGGTAAGGCTCCGGGCGAGATCATCAACATAGGCTTTGACACAAGCCCTCAGATCATTTCAGCCTTCGAGGAAGGATGGGTTCATCTGACGTCGGATCAGCAGCCGTTCCTGCAAGGATATCTGCCGATCCTCAGCATCTGTCTGCAGCACAATTTTGACTTCGGTCCTATGAGCTACGACACAGGTGCAGGATTCGTGGACGTTACCAATTACAAGTCTGTCGCCGAGTTGGCGAAAGCAGGTCTGCGCTGAGTTCATCGAGTGGGGCGGGTATTCGCCCGCCCCCTCGAATTCCAGGATAAGAGTGCAAAGAAAAAATGCAGAGCCCAATCATAGAGCTACGGAATATCAAAAAGTCCTACGGCAACGTTTATGCGGTGGGTGGAGTCGACTTGGAGATTCGTGATGGAGAGGTTGTCGGACTGCTTGGTGACAATGGCGCTGGCAAATCGACCCTGATCAAGATGCTTGCCGGTGCTGTCACGCCCACAAGCGGAGATATTCTGGTTCGAGGAAAGAAAACGAGTAACTGGAGCTCGGCACAGTCTAGAAATGCCGGCATCGAAACGGTGTTTCAAGACCGGGCGCTGTGTGTCCAGCAAACCATCACCCGAAACATATTCATGGGGCGCGAGATTACGAGGGGGTTCGGATTTCTCGATACGGGAAAGGAGCGCCAAGAAGCTGAACGCCTCATGAGGGAAATCGGCTTTACCTCTAAAGTGTTCTCACCGGACTCAATTGTCGGCCAGTTGTCGGGTGGTGAACGCCAAGGGGTGGCCATTGCGAGAGCGATTTACAATCAGGCGGATTTGATTGTTCTGGACGAGCCCACAACCGCTTTGTCGCTGACTGAAACCGAGAAGGTCTTCAGCTTCGTGCGGACAGTCCGTCAAAGCGGCCGCTCAATCCTCTTTATCGGCCACAACATCCACCACGTATACGATATTGCAGAGCGCTTCGTTGTGTTGGACCGGGGTCGGGTCGCGCTCACCGCCACAAAGGAAGAGGTGGAAAGCGCAGAGAAACTGATCGGATTTATGGAGCATATTGCCCATCCCACCGGGCAAAATCCCTTGGATCACTTGATGCAGAAACAGGGGGTCAACTGACGTGGGCGCGGATCCGAACATGACAGAAACATCGCCGTCGAACGTGCTGGCTTCCAAAGAACCTGGTTCGATGTCCAAGCTGTTGATGAAGAACAGGGCTGCGATGGGCACATTGGGTGTGTTCTGCATCATGATGCTCATTTTCTTCATCGCAAACCCCGTCGTGTTTTCGACCTGGGCAATCTACAAATCAGTCCTGATCTCGCTGCCTATCGTGCTGTTTCTTGTGGTGCCGCTGGTTTTTGTAGTCGTCGCGGGGGAAATCGATCTCTCTTTTCCTTCCACGATGGCCTTTTCTGCGTGGATATTCGCTTTGGCAGTAACCGCCGGAGTTCCTCCATTTATCGCAATGTTGGCCGGTGTGATCATGGGTTTGATTGTGGGGGTAATGGTTGGTGCCATCGTTGTTTACGGTGGGCTTTCATCACTGGTGGCAACACTTGGCCTGAATTTTTTGATCAGGGGATTCATCCTGATTATGTCGGAAGGGAAGTCTCTGAGCTTGCTGGAGCTCCGAGGGACTTTCATGCACAAATTTTTTGCCAGTGAGATGCTGGGGATCCCGTCTCAGATGTATTGGGCTGCCGTTTTCGTTTTCGTCTCGGTCATGCTGTTCAACTATCATCGCTTTGGGGCGCACACACGTTTTGTGGGAGATAATCCTGATTCAGCAGCCCAAATGGGAGTGAATGTCAAGAAAACCCGGGTGGCCACATTCGCCTTTGTGGGCGTCGGTGCCGCTTTGGCGGGAATATTCTCGACGATGATAAACTTCACTTGGTGGCCGACCTCGGGAGACGGGTTCCTGCTGCCTGGCCTGGCTGCAGTTTTTGTTGGCGGAACGCCGACCTGGGGTGGAATCGGAACAATTACGGGCGGCGCGCTTGGCGCGGTCATTGTTTCCTTTATCCAAACAGGAATCGTTGCGAGCGGCTTGAGTGGGTTTTATGTCCAGTTCTTTAACGGGCTTATTATCTTGCTCTCGCTTATAGGGCACAGATGGAACCAGATCAGATATCGTTGAGTTGACATCAGCGAATGCGGCGCGAAATCAAATTCCTCCCTTTCAACACGCCGTGACCGGTCGGCGGAGCTTGCTGATGTAAGCTCCGCCGACCGTTTAGCAAAGATGCATTTCTTGGAGTCCGTTCAATTCGGTGGGGTCATGCCGCCTGCGGATGCTCGAAGATCGAGAGCTTTGGGCTGATGAAAGAAGCTAGTCGGGTCAATCGCTTCCAATGTGATGCGCCAGTGCATGTGTCTCCGTTCTGAAACCTGGCGACCAACCTCACATTTTCCCTTAACCAATGCACCCCACAGAATTGAACGGACCCACGATCAGGTGCCTTCTTTGACGATCCACTGTAACAGTGCGTTGTCCGTTTGCGCGCAGGGCGCAAGGATCAGATCGCGCGACATGAAAGGTCCCGCTGACCGGCCGTTTCGTCCGGCCGCAAGGCACAGGGCTTCGTCGCTCTCGAGTCGGAACTGAAATGTTTCCGGGTCACGGACGAATCTCTGAGCAGCGGTGTTGCTGGCGCAATCGAGAAGCCCGAACGGCACCGTCTCGCTCGCCGGATCGCTCAACGTCGCGCATTTTCCGGGAAACGCCACCGAGACGATCTGCAGCGTATCGGCATCGTAACGGAACTGCACATCGCCGCCTTGCGGTTTGCACGAATGAACCTGAAGCTGTTCCGAAAAGCCGCGCCCGAGCGTGTCGATACACCATCCGAGCCCGTCCTTTTCGTCGAGATTATCGGCCAGATAGATCACCGGCGCCGGCGTTTTGAGGGTCGGGGCATCAGCAAGGGCCGGACCGCAGGCAAAGGCGAATGCAAGAAGTCCCATGGGGACGATCAGGGCTTTTGGTGAAGAAGGCATGACTTGTCCCACGGTTCGGAGCGTCGGGAAATTTCAGGCATGGAAGGGAATGTTTTGCAAGTGTTCGCCGATAGATTGTATCATTGCGAGTGTAAAGGGGATGGCGACAACCCGTACAGGGGTCGGCCGTTTCGTGAGCATCACCAGCTCTGGCAAGGGAGGCCCGTCAATGGCCGCATCAAAACGCCGCAAACATGAAAAGAAAATCTGTATCGAGCATTGCCCGGACGGTGCGATCGTGCTGGAGGGGCTGCATGGGACATTCGATGATCCGATCGTCGTCACACGGGAAGGCGACAGTATCATCACGCTTCCGAAGGAGGATGCGGATAAATATTTCAATACGATCGCCCTCAAGCGCCAGGAGGCCGGATATTTCCCCAGCGTCGGTCAGGTCGCCGATGACGCGGCTCTCATTCTACGCAACTGCCAGTTCGTTCTGATCGAAAAGCTGGTATTTGAAGATTGCTGGCCGACCGCGCTTTATCTGGACGAGTGCCAGAACATCGTGGTGAAGGATTGCTGCTTTCGCCGAGCAACGATCGCCATCGGCGCCAATGGCGGCAACACGCGCGATCTGCTGATCGAAAACTGCACCTTCTTTCAGACGGATCCCGGGGAGATGTGGAATGAGATCACCTGGGAATCCATCCATGGATCCTTTTCAGCCGGTCCCTACTCGGTCGATGTGAAAGACGGTCGTCATGCCCTTGACGGCGATTTCTTCCGCGCTTGGGACATTGCCGGCAACGTCACCCTGCGCGGCAACACCATCCGCGACGCGTTCAACGGCATCCATTTCTTCAACCGGGTGGACCGGCTCGAGGTCTGCGAACCGGCCAAGGCGCCAAGGTACAATACCGACCGGAAGTCCGCGAACACCGTTCTGATCGAGAACAATCTGTTCGAACGGGTGCGAGACAACTGCATCGAGCCGGAAGACCATGCCTGGAACTGGGTCGTGCGTGGCAACCGCTTTGCCGACTGCTACGCGCCCTATTCCTTCGAGTTCGAGCGCGGCGGCTGGTTCTACATTTATGACAACCATCACTGGCTGATCAACAAGCCGGGCTCCGGAACCCGCGACAGCGGCTCCGGCTTCAAGACCAAGGGCAGCCAGAGGAACGATGGCGATTTTTATGTGTTCAATAATTCATGGCTGTTCAAGAACGGAGAGCGCACATTTCGCAAGCAGAAACTGGCTCGGTTGAAACATCACAACAACGCGATCAAGGATCTGGCCAAGGCCGGCCGGTTCTTTGGTAGTCACTCGCTCAAACACACGCCGGGCGATGATGTTCTTGAGGCTGAGGAAAAGCGGTTCACGCGTCGCTGGCGCGAATTCCAGATCGAAATGAACGGCGACTGGATATGGGATGGCCGCACCATCGATACCTACCGGGACGTCGGTTATGAATTCGGACCGGAGACGCAAAACCGTGATCCTGGATTCAGGAAGCCCACCGGAAAGGGACATCTGAAAAGCCTGGAACCAGGCAGCAGAACCAGGGAGGCCGGTGCGCCATGGACGATGTATCATCCTGGCTTTACCGAGGCTTCAACCTCGAAAAATCCCGATCACCCGAAGCTGTATGTTCTTGAAGTCAAAGGCGGCGGCCAGGTCGGCGCGGGCCTGCCGGAAGAACAGCGGGAGCAGATTGATGAATTCCTGTCCTTTGTGCCGGCACCGCCGTTGAAACCCTGAGGCTCAGCGTCCGGGCGCGTCGATACTGTCCGCCATCCACGGATAGGCCCTGACAATCGGCGCGATGGCCTCGTCCTGTAGCAGGGCCGCGGCGCTCCGGGCGGTGGCCTCGGCAATGTCGGGATGCCAGTCCTCCCGGGCGATCAGCGAGAGCGAGCGGCCGAAGCGGCCGCTGTCGAGCGGCAGCACCCTGAGCCCGGCAAGCAGCGACATGTCCTGGCGCAGGCACAGCGGCGTGGTCAGGCTCCAGCCCATGCCGGCGGCAACGGCCGCCAGTTGGCTGGGGGCCGAATCGAATTCCATTTCCACCGGCGGCCGGATTTTCAGGCGGTTGAGCTGACCCTCGATCTGCCGGCCGATGGCCGAGCGCAATGTGTAGCGGATGAAGGGCAGGGTGGTCGCCAGGCTCTTGATATCGGCCGGCCCCTCGTGATCGTGCGGCAGGGCGACGACATAGGGCTCGCGCAGCAGCGCCTGTCGCACCAGCCCGTTCGTGTGGCTCAGCGCATCGCTGGCGGTGATGACCATGTCGACATTGCGCGACAGCAATGCGTCGTGCTGATGCGGCGAGATCCCCGACCAAAGCTGCAGCCGCCGGGCCTTCGGGCGCAGCGTCTGCAGCAGCTTGGCGCCGATCGAATTGGCGACACTGTCCGGCATGGCAATGGTCAGCGCCGAGATCGTATCGCGCTGTCGCCGTCCGACATGGCGCAGGCTCTCATCGGCCAGCATCAGGATTTCCCGTGCCTGATGGTAGAAGCTGTGGCCGACCGATGTTGGTGCGATTGGGCGGGCCGACCGGTCAAAGAGCGGCGCGTCCACCGCCTCTTCCAGATGGCCGATGATCTGCGACATGTTGGACTGGGTCATGCCCAGTTGCCGCGCCGCCTGGGTCATGCCGCCGAGCTCGACCGCGGCGACGAACGCCCTCAGCGATTTCAGGTCAAAGCCTCTTGGCAGATCCTGCACGCGGCCTCCTGTTCCAACGCACCGCCATTTGGCGCTCAACCGGTCTGAAACGGCAGCGCCATATCGGCCAGCCAGCCGGCGAGATCGCGGGCATAGCTGCGATAGACATAGAGCACGAAACGATCCGGCGCATGACGCAGCAGCAGCACCGGCATATGGTGCATGGTGGTCTGGACGGCGCTGCCGTCCGGGCAGGCCTCCGGTGAAAAATCGACGGCGAGTTCGCGATTGAGGAACGGCGTCGCCGCCGGACCCGTGATGGCGATGGCGGCGCGCGCATGGGAAAGGTCCGTCACCGCGCATATGTTCGGCGCAAGCCGGTCTTCCTGCGCTTGCCGATCCGCATTGACGACCAGATAGGTATCGAAGGCGGTTCGGATGCACAGGGCATTGCCCCTTGTCGCGAACCGCCCCGGCGCAAGCGTTTTGGCCAGCTTGAACCGGGCATTCATCGCCCGGTGTACGCGCGCCGCACTGCCCGGCCAGAAACCGAATTGCACGACCCGGTCCGGCTGTTCCACCGCGAGGCTGAGCTTGGGGCTGCTGCGCTCGAAAACGCCGTCATCGATCGGGGTGGTTGGCTCAGCCATGCATGCGGCTCCCGTCCGGATCGAAAAACACCGGATCGACCACTTCGATCTCGTGGGTGTCGCCGCGCATCGGGAAACGGGCGGTCAGCGCCTCGCCATGGCGGCCGCGCCCGCCCCGCAGCAGGCCGAGCGCGATATAGCGCTCGCCGGCCGGGCTGTAGGTGGTCGCCGTGACATGGCCGATGCTGGTCGTGCTGCCGGTCGCAGTCAGATGGGCGCCCGGCAGCAGCGCCCGGTTTTCCTTCGACACCAGCCCGACGAGTTGCAGGCGGTCCGGGTCGGTGAGACCGTCGCGACCGAGGAGCGCGCTGCCAATGAAGCTCTTCTTTTTCGAACACAGGCCGCCAAGGCCGAGATCGTCGGCCGTGGTGCGCCCGTCGATCTCGGTGGCCGTCACATGGCCCTTTTCGATGCGCAGCGTGCCGAGCGCCTCCGTGCCGTAGGGGATGATGTCGAAATCCTGCCCGGCGTCCATGATCGCTTCCCAGACGGCGGTCCCGTCATGACTGCCGGTAAACACCTCATAGGCCAGTTCGCCGGAAAAGGAGAGGCGGGCGATCAGCACCGGCATGCCGTCGACCGTGCCTTCGCCGACCGCCATGAAGCCGAAATCCTCGGCATCCAGCGACAGGTCCGTCACGATCTTCTGCAGCACCGCGCGGCTGTCGGGGCCGGCCACTGCCATGCCCGCCCACTGGTCGGTGACCGAGGTCAGCCTGACCTTCAACTCCGGCCAGGCGGTGGCGTGCCAATATTCCAGCCTGGCCAGAACGGTGGCGGCGTTCGCCGTCGTCGTCGTCATCAGATATTGATGCTCCGCCAGCCGCCACGTGGTGCCGTCATCATAGACGATCCCGTCCTCGCGCAGCATCAGACCGTAGCGGGCCTTGCCGACCGGCAGTTTCAGGAAGGCGTTGGAATAGACGCGGTTGAGGAATTCCGCCGCATCGTGGCCCTGCACGTCGATCTTGCCGAGGAAGGAGACGTCGACCATGCCGACGCCCCGGCGCACGGTGGAGGCTTCGCGGATATAGGCCTCGGTGATGGTTTCGCCGGGCTTCGGGTAGTAGCGAGGCCGTTCCCACGGGCCGGTATTGAGCATCACCGCATGGTTGGCGACGTGCCAGTCATGCATCGGCGAGCGGCGAACCGGCCGGAACTGCCGGCCGGTCTCGCGTCCGGCAATCGATCCGAGGCTGACCGGCACATAGGGCGGGCGAAACCGCGTCGTACCGACGGCGTCGATCGGCTTGCCCTGGGCTTTCGCCATCAGGGTCAGCGCGTTCATATTGGCGTTCTTGCCCTGGTCGATCGCCATGCCGAGGGTGGTGTAGCGCTTCAGGTGCTCGACCGACACATAGCCTTCGCGATGCGCCAGCGCGATATCGGACGCGGTGACATCGTGCTGGAAATCGACAAAGCGCTTCCCCCCGCCGCGCCGCGGCGCAATGTCGAAAACGGGCAGCGGACGGATATCGGGCGAGGGCGGTTCGACCGTCGCCGGCGGCGGAGCCAGCGGTTTGCGGCCAAGCCTTTCCACGGCCGTGCGGCCTGCCGCCACGCCGCTCGACAGCGCGTCCTGAAGGTCGAATATCCCCGCAGCCGAGCCGCAGCATTCGAAAGCCATATTGGCCCGCGCCTCGCCCGGCAGGAACGCCTGCAGGCCGGCATCGAAGACCGGTTTGCCGCCGGCCTGGCTTGCCAGATTGATATTCGGAGTCCAGCCGCCGGCAATCAGCACCGCATCGGCGGCCACGATTTCGCCCGAGCCGGTCTGCTGTCCGCTGGAGGCATCGAAGGGCGCGATCCGGACCCCGCGAACCGCTCGCCGGCCCTTGACCGAAACGATAGCCTGCCCGGCATGCACGGCAATGGAATGGGCGGCGGCCTGCTCGCCCAGCGATGAACCGGTGGCGCTGCGCAGATCGACGATCGCCGCCACGTTCACACCGTACGCCTTCAGATCGAACGCCGCCTGATAGCCGCTGTCATTGTTGGTCATGACGATCGGCGTCCGGCCGGCCGCCACCCCGTAGCAGGCGGCGTACTGGACCGCCGCGCTTGCCAGCATGACGCCCGGGCGGTCATTGCCGTCAAACACCAGCGGCCGTTCGAAGGCGCCCGTCGCCAGGACGATGTGTTGTGCATGCAGCGTCCAGTGCCGCTGGCGCGGTTCGTAGTTTTCGGGCTGTGCCTTGTGGTCGGCGACCCGTTCCAGCGCGGCCGCGGTGTTGTCGTCGAACAGCCCGTGGACGGTGGTCCGCGGCATCATCGTGACATTCGGCAGGCCGTCGAGCTCCAGCAGCGTTTCGCGGCACCATTGCATGGCCTTGATGCCGTTGATCGATGCCGTGCTGGCAAGCAGCCCGCCGCCGAAATGCGCTGCTTCCTCTGCGACCAGCACCCGGGCACCCGAGCGGGCGGCGGTCAGGGCGGCGGCAAGGCCCGCCGCGCCGCTGCCGACGACCAGCACGTCGGCAAAGCCATTGGCGCGTTCATAGCGGTCCGGATCGGGCAGGCGCGAGGCCTCGCCCATGCCGGCGGCCCGGCGGATGAAGCGCTCGAAGAAATGCCAGCCTCTCTGCCCGGCTTCGAAGAAGGTCTTGTAATAGAAACCGGCGGCGAAGATCGGCGACAACAGCCCGTTGACCGCCTGCACGTCGAAGTCGAGCGATGGCCAGACATTTTGTGGATGCGCCTCCAGCCCCTCATGGATTTCGACCTCGGGCGCCTTGCAGTTCGGCTCCCGCCGCCCGCCGCCGCGCAGCGTGACGATGCCGCTCGGCTCGTGCGATCCGGCAGTCATGACGCCGCGCGGCCGGTGATATTTGAAGCTCGCCGCAATGTGCTGAACATCCTGCGCCAGAAGCGCCGAGGCAAGCGTGTCGCCCTCAAAGCCCTCCACCGCCTGACCGTTGAAGCGGAAGCGGATCGGCCAGTCGCGGTCGATCAGGTGACCTTTGTCATGGAGGCGGTAGGAACTCATGGCCCGGCCTCGTCTTCCTGGATTGCCGCCTGCGGACCGGTGATCCACACCGAAAGGACCTTATGCGTCACCGTATCGCGCTCGACGGTCAGCACCGCCCTGCAACCGCCGGAATGCTGCCAGTATTCACGGTGACGGCCCATCGGATTGGCGCGCTCATAGACATGGGTCGTCCAGTCGCCCGTATCGGCATCGAGCGGCGGCATGGTGCGCGACGCATCGCCCAGATAGGTGAACTCGCTGGCGTCCCGGTCGCCGCAGATCGGGCAGTTCAGTCTCATCAGTGCAGCTCCGGCGCCGGTCCGACGCCCTTTTCGTCAAGCACCCGGCCGCCGGCGAAACGCTCCAGCGTGAAGGCGGCGTTGAGCTCATGCGGTGCTTCGCGGGCGATCGTCCAGGCAAAGCACCAGCCGGAGGCCGGCGTTGCCTTGAAGCCGCCATAGCACCAGCCGGCATTCAGATAGAGGCCGGGCAGCGGGCCGGGCGCGATGATCGGACTGCCATCCATCGACATGTCCATGATGCCGCCCCAGTTACGAAGCAGCCGGACCCGCGCCAGATTGGGAAACAGCGCGACGGCACTGGCGATGACGTCCTCATAGACCGGCAGATTGCCGCGCTGGGCATAGGAATTGTAGCCGTCGATGTCGCCGCCGAACACCAGCCCGCCCTTGTCCGACTGGCTGATATAGAGATGGCCGGCGCCGAAGGTCACCACCGTGTCGATCAGCGGTTTCAAGGGCTCCGAGACGAAAGCCTGCAGCACATGGCTTTCGATCGGCAGCCGGTCGATACCGGCGCGCCGCATCACCTCCGACGTACTGCCGGCGACGGCGACGCCCACCTTGCCGGCATGGATCCGGCCGCGGGTGGTTTCAACGCCGATAATCCGGTCGCCAGAGCGCGCGAAGCCGGTGACCTCGCAGTTTTCGATAATATCGACGCCCAGCCGGTCGGCGGCCCGTGCAAAGCCCCAGGCCACCGCATCGTGACGAGCCGTGCCGGCGCGCGGCTGCAGCAACCCGCCTTCGATCGGAAACCGCGCGGCGTCCGAATAATCCATCTCCGGGACCATCTTCTGGACCTCGGCGCGGGTCAGCAGTTCCGCGTCGATGCCCTCCAGCCGCATGGCGTTGCCGCGCCGCGCATAGGCGTCCATCTGTCCCGGCGTGTGGGCGAGATTGAGGGTGCCGCGCTGTGAAAACATCACATTGAAATTGAGATCGCGGGAGAGCTGCTCCCACAGTTTCATGCCCTTCTCATAGAACTGGGCATTTTGCGGCAGCAGATAGTTGGAGCGCACGATGGTGGTGTTGCGGCCGACATTGCCGCCGCCGACCCAGCCCCGTTCGACCACCGCAACGCTGTGCAGCCCGTGCTCCTTGGCAAGGTAATAGGCGGTCGCCAGCCCATGGCCGCCGCCGCCGATGATCACCACGTCATATTGCGGCTTGGGCTCGGCCGCCCGCCAGGCCCGCTGCCAGCCGCGATTGCCGCGCAGTGCTTCGCGAAACAGCGAAAAAACAGAATATCGGTCGGTCAATGGCTGCGCCTCGTCGTCACCGCCGGACACTATAGACTGCAATTTGTATGCGTGATGATGATAAATAAGATTTCTCGAAAACATCAAGAAAATTAATGTCGCAGCACATGCAATGCGGCCGCGGCGAGTGCCGTGTCGAAACTTTTGTCGGCGACACCCTTGTCACGCACCGCGCGCATACCAGTTGTCCGAAGGCATCGACGGAGCGGAACGCTTTCCGCCCGACACCATTCATTCATCACTGGAGGAAGAACATTCATGAAAACCATCATCGGCGTTGCAATCTTCGGGGTTTTGCTGTCTGGAACGGCCGTGGCCGAAACCAATCGCATTGACCGGATCCGTCCCGACGCACCGGAGCTTGCCGCCCATGGCGAGGCCGCCATCGGCGTGCGCACGCTGACCGTGACCAATCCCGGACAGATCGACATTCTCAAGGTCGAAGAGGACAAGCCCCTGCCGCGCTATGATCGCCCGCTGACCCTGGAAATCTGGTATCCGGCTGCGGAGGGCACGGGCACCGGCGGCACCTATAGCGATGTGCAATTGCGTGACGGGGTCACAACGCTGGAACTGACGGGCCGCGCGGTGCGCGATTCAGCGCCGGCAAGCCCGGCCGAGCCCTATCCGCTGGTGATCCTCTCCCACGGCTATCCCGGCAACCGCTTCCTGATGAGTCATCTCGGCGAGAATCTCGCCACCAAGGGCTATGTGGTCGTCTCCATCGACCACACCGACAGCACCTATGACAACGCCGCCGCCTTCGGCAGCACGCTGGTCAACCGGTCGCTCGACCAGACCTTCGTGCTCAACGAAATCGACCGCCGGTCGAAGGCGGATGGCGATTTCCTGAACGGTCTCGTCGATACCGCTGATACCGGCCTGGTCGGCTATTCCATGGGCGGCTATGGCGCAGTCATCACCGCCGGCGGCGGCGTTACCCAGGCCAGCACCGAACTGAGCTGGGGCGCGCCGGCCGGCACGCTGGAAATTCATCTCGCCGGCAGCGACACCCACGAGGCGCTGGTCGACCCGCGGATCAGGGCCGTCGTCGCCTTCGCGCCCTGGGGCATGAATGCCGGTTTCTGGGACGCGGCCGGCCTTGCCGGCGTGCGCAAGCCGGTCTTCTTCATCGCCGGCAGTGACGACGACATCTCCGGCTACGAGACCGGCACCAAGGCCATTTTCGAAGGCAGCGTCAACACCGACCGCTATCTCCTGACCTTCGAATATGCCAACCACAATGCCGCGGCGCCGATGCCGGCGCCGGCCGAATCCTGGCAGCCTTCCGCGCAACTCGATTTCATCCCCTTCGACCACTATGCCGACCCGGTCTGGGACTCGGTGCGCATGAACAACATCGCCCAGCACTTCGTCACCGCCTTTCTCGGCCGGTATCTGAAGGGCGACAATGACATGGCCGCCTATCTCGATCTCGTCGAGCATTCCCGAGACGCCGTCCACGCCCTCGAGGAGGACGGCACGCCGAAGCCCGAGCACAATTACTGGAAGGGTTTCCCCCCACGCACCGCCAAGGGTCTCAGCCTGATGCACCGGGCCACAGGCGAATAGAATCCGAAAGGGCCGAACGGCGGCGGCAAACGGGCCGCCGCCGTGACCTTCATCCAACGCCAGGTGGATTCAGGTTGCCTCTTTCACCATCAGAAGCCAGTCTTGCACCGGATTGTCCCAGCCATCTTTGATCGCCGGGCGGCTTGCCCTCAACCGGTACCCGGTGCGCTCATACAGGCGCCGTGCGCCGACATTGGCGTCCGACACGACGAGGCTCATGGTCCTGCCTTTGGCCGCGTCCTCGGCCCGCTGCAGCAGGCGACCGCCGAGCCCGCGCCCGCGAAGTGCGGGATGCACGGCCAGCACATTGATGTAATGGGTGCCGACGGCTTGATCCTCCAGTTCCTGAAGCGGCACGAACAACGGCGGCATCGACGCATAATCGTCCTTTGTTGTCGTCTCCGTGACCGGGTAGGAGATCAGCGCGCCGGCGACCCGGCCGCCCAGTTCGATCATCGTCGCCTTGCGATAGCAGAACGCGCCGCTCTCGCGCCGCGCCCGCTCGATGCCGATCTCCCAGGGATCGGCGTCGGGGCCGCCGATGCTGCGCCAGTAGTGATGGGGCATGCCTTCGCCGGCATGATTGACCAGTTGGGCAAGGTCCTTCGCGTCATCCACGGTCGCGCCGCGAATCGTCTGCAACGTGTTCAACATGACATTCTCCTTTGTTGCTCCAGGTGGCGCATCGGTGATGGCGGCACGCATGGCCGTTGAGTTGTGGCAGCTTATGCCTATATCTTGCGTGTCTCATGGCTTTGTCCTTGGGTTGTGACGGAAGCATGACGACAGGCGGGCCCGTGCGATAGCGGGATTGCGGTATGGTGCGGTTGGAAAAATTATTATATATATTTCAGTGTGTTATGGGAATTCTGACCAACTGCCGGCAGCAGGCGCGCAGAAAACTGTACTTGCGGTAAAGTGAATTGGGAAAAGCGATGCGCAAAGGCCAGGAAACACGCGAGCGGCTGATGGACATTGCCGAAGCCGCCATTTTGACCAAAGGATTTGGCGCGACCTCCATCGATGAGATTATCGCTGAGGCACAAATCACCAAAAGCGGCTTCTTCTATCATTTCCGGGACAAGAACGAACTCGCCCGCGCCCTGTTGCAGCGCTATGTCGATCGTGACGAGGAGGTGCTCGACGATATCTTCCTGCGGGCGCGCGAACTGCACGACGATCCCCTTCACGCCTTTCTCATCGGTCTCAAACTGTTTGCCGAGATGATGGCTGATTTGCCCAAAGGGCATCCCGGCTGCCTGATCGCCACCTATTGCTACAATGAGCGCCTCTTCGACCGGGAGGTGTGCGACCTCAACCGGCAGGCCGTCCTTGCCTGGCGCCAGCGGTTCCTGACGGAATTGAACGAGATCAGCAAGATCTATCCGCCGAGGGACAAGGTCGATCTGGAAGCACTGGCCGATATGGTGTCGAGCACGGTGGAAGGCGGCATCGTCATGTCCAAGGCCCTCGGCCAGCCGAAGATCCTGGCCGAGCAGATCCTGCTGTTCCGCTCCTATGTGAAGCTGCTGTTCCTGCCGGCGGCTGCCTAAGCCCGGAGATCACGGTCCCGATGTGGGATCGCGGACAATATCGTCGGCCGCTCACCCGAGGAGCCGATTTGCACTCGTTCCCCGGTCGCCAAGCATTTTCAGATTGCGGTCGCCCGCAACTTGGTTTATCCAGCCAACAACCAATGCCGCCAGCGCATAAGGCACCCGTAGCTCAGCTGGATAGAGCGCTGCCCTCCGAAGGCAGAGGTCACACGTTCGAATCGTGTCGGGTGCGCCAAATTTTTCAATAAGTTAAGTTGATTTGATGGCGTGTGGTTTCGAAGAAGTAACCACATAGTAACCACCGCAGCTAGGATTTTGTCCGCAGCTTCCTGTTGATTTCGTCCAGTGGCCCACGGAATGCCAGTTCCATACGGGACATTGCGTCGACCATGAACTCAATCATGGATGGGCACTGGTCTGGATCGTAGATATTCCCTGGTTCTTCAGCTTTGATCCGACAACCACTCTTTTGATCGAGCCGCTCCCATACCAGCGAACCCCCAAAAGCATTTTCTATGACACTCCTTTGCTCAAGGAGCTGGTCAAATACCCATTTGTTCTCATCAGAGTTTCCGCGATCAATATACACCTCCGCCCGGCCATAAGTTTTCGTCGCGCCGAAATTGAAACCCACCCCTCTCATGCCGGATCCAGCGCTTATCCAGGACGCGATACCCGGCGAGATGTTCTGATAGAGGTTCGAGCGATTGTTCATTTCCAGGATCAGCTGCGTCCAGAACTTTCTGCGAATGATGTGCCTTTTCTTCTTATCGGTCGCCTCCACGGCCTCGTCCTGAGCTTTCTCGGCAAGAACAAGCTCGCCGTCTTGTCGGTGAACGAATGCAGGCACCAAGTCGCGCTCAAGCATCAGCAAGACTTGTTCGCGCGCCTCTTCCCAGCGCTCCACGGCAAACTGCCACTCGCCAACGATTGGAACTTCATTGTCGCTCCACCATGTGTGCATCTCTTCCAGGGATGCTTCCCCATACTGGTTGCTATCTGTGATTATAAACGGAACATTGAGATCCTTCACCGTCGGCCATTTCCAAGGTGGATCCGGTGGGAGCTTGCAACGGCTCGCATAGGATTCATTTCCGTTCCAACCCTGTACCGTAGCTTGGCCGGTGGCTTTTATGGCGTCGTGAAGACGCTGATAGCCCGCAGGAACACGATGCCGTAGCATCGGGTCAATGGGCAAAGGTGGCGCTTTGCTTTTGTAAACCAACCGAAGCCACTCCGGCTTCCGATACGGCACTTCAACCGAGGCATCTTTCCGATCTTCTCTCATCGCAACCTTCACCCAATTGTTCCAGTTCGGCAATGGGGTAATTTCAGCCGAAGGTGGACAGGTGCGCAACGTATTTGTTTCCGAAACATGACCGGGCTCAGTATCGGCTCATTATTTGGTTGAAGGTCTTATTTCGCATCGATCTGTGCCGGGCAGCTACGGCTAGTCGATCGACAACATCGCGACACCCTTACTCCAGAATTCGAAGTCAGCTTGCTGAAGCCTGTTCCGGCACGATGGGGACGAGATGTGTTCGTTCGGCGGCGAACTCGGCCTGCACAAAAGTTCCATCTGCCGGCATTCTTTCCAGGGACCTGGCTTCGCATTCTGCTGCCTCGGGGCATTCGCAATTTATGTTGCATAGACATCTAAGTATATGATACCTAGTTACAGAATAAGAAATGGGAGGGAGTGTTACTGATGTAGGGTAGGGTGCACTTTAACAGGCTCGCTTCGCCGCAGCTTCGGCTTGCCAGATTCAGCACCAGTCTCGTTAAAGCAGGACAAAATTAGTGTAACAAAAACATAAGCTTGACTCTAATTCAACCCAGATCTAGCCCTTCAAATCAATGATTGCCGAATGCATGACAATTACAATCAAGATGGATCTTGTAGCTTTGCATATTACGAGGCGACAAACGCCGATGTTCGCGCTCGCGCTTTGTAATTAGATATCTTTGGGAGGAGTTGATTCTCGGCCGATCTCAATCAAGCGAGGGTTGAGTTTCAGCGTACTCGCAAGCCGAACTCGATCTGTGCCGGGCGGTCTGCGTACGGTTGCGGATCGGCAAGCTCTTTTCGCGCAAGCCCGCCGTAGCCACCGATGCAGGGATCGATCGAGAAAATCAAAGAAATGCTGAAGAGCACTTTAGGCAACCGAAAGCAGGTGACACAGGTGGAGAAAACAGCGTGAAGCGAATTCTGACGCATCTGTCCAACCTGACGTTGCTTCTTTCAGGGCTGTTCCTGTTTGCCATGATGGTTCACGTCGCCGCCGACGTTGCCCTGAGATACGCGATGAACAGCCCCATTCCGGGCACTCTGGAAATCGTCTCCGCCTACTACATGGTTGCCGGGGTGTTTCTGCCGCTTGCAGCGGTGGAGCTTGCGCGCGCTTCGATCGCTGTCGACGCGGCCTATCAGTTCATGCCCCATTTCATGAAGGTTTCCTGCATGACGATGGTGCTCACGCTGTCGGCCACCGTCTATTTCGTGCTGGCTTACACCAGTTGGGGAGATGCCCTGCGCTCATTCCGGATCAATGAACAGATGATGGGACAATACTTTGTCACTGTCTGGCCGAGCCGGTTTGTCCTGCCTGTCAGTTTCTTCTTGGCAGGCGTCATCTGCGTCGTCTATCTCTATCAGTTTTTCACAAACAAGGAGGTTCGCGCGAAGCTCGTGGGCGTACACGACGTGGAACAGGAAGAGTTCCATGGATAGGTTCGATATTGGACTGATCGGCATCGCAGTGACCTTTCTGCTCGTTCTGCTCCGAACACCGATTGGCATTGCGCTCGCCACGACGTCCTTTGTCGGCCTTTGGGCTCTGACCAACATCAATGCCGCCTTTGGAATGCTCAAAGCGGTTCCGTATCAGTTTATTGCCAACTGGTCGTTCAGCGCTGTGCCCATGTTTCTGCTGATGGGCTTCGTCGCAAGTCAAACAGGGCTCACAACGGGCCTGTTCCGCATGATGCGGGTGCTTCTCTACCGTGTGCCCGGTGGACTTGCCTGTTCCTCCGTTGGCGCCTGTGCGCTGTTCGCTGCGGCTTCGGGATCATCTGTCGCGACGGCGGCGGGGATGGGCAGGATCGCAATTCCCGAAATGCGCAAGGCCGGATATGCCTATAGCCTGTCCGCCGGTTGCGTTGCCGCATCCGGCACACTCGGGTCGCTGATCCCACCCTCGGTCATCCTCGTCATTTATGGCGTATTTACCCAAGCGCCCATCGGCCAGTTGTTCATCGCGGGTTTCATTCCCGGATTGCTGACAGCAGTCGCTTACATCGCGATGATCATGGTTGTCGTGAAGATCAATCCGTCGATGGCTCCCAGTACCAGAATAGAACTCGCAGAGGGTGAATTCTGGGATGCGGTTCGCGAATCCTGGCCACTGCCCGTGTTGGTGATCGGCGTCATCGGCGGCATCTACGCAGGTATCATGACGCCTACAGAGGCAGGCGCCGTGGGTGCTGCGTTGGCCTGCATCATCGCGCTGACGCGGCGAACGCTGACGCTGAAGCAGATGCTCAGCGCATTGAAGGAAACAGCGCTCGGGACGTCCAGCCTGTTTGTGATCGCCATGGGCGCAAGCATGTTCACGACATTCATGGGGCTCGCCGGTCTTCCCGCCGCAATCTCCGACAATATCAAGGCGCTCGGGACCGATCCGCTGACACTGATCCTGGTGATCGCCCTGATGTACATCACGCTGGGCATGTTCATCGACTCGCTAGGGATCATGCTGCTGACGCTGCCGATCTTGATTCCGCTACTCGATGCGGCCGACATCAACATGATCTGGTTTGGCATCCTGGTGGTGAAGCTGCTGGAAATTGGTCTGATCTCGCCGCCCTTTGGGCTCAACTGTTTCGTCATTCATTCGCTTCTGCGCGGCGCAGCGTCCCTGCCGACCATCTTCAAAGGTGCGCTGATGTTCCTGGCAATGGATGTGCTGGTTCTCGTTGCAATGATCATCTGGCCGGAAATCGCGCTCTGGCTGCCGAGTCAGATGAAGTAAGTGCTGATCTAAAACGCTGGAAAAAAGGAGGAAATCATGCGTTTCAGAAAGACCCTGATGGCAGCTGTGTTCTTGGCCATCGCAACCCCGGCCAAGGCCGAGCAGTATTCGATTGCGACCTTTATCGGTCCAACGCACATCATAACACGCTACCAGCACCAGGAGTTCGCGGACAATGTGCGCGACGCGACGGGTGGAGAGATCGACTTCGAAGTCTTTGCAGGCGGTGCGCTGTTGCCCCCCACTGGGACACTCGAAGGCATATCCAACGGTGTGGCACAGGTCTCGGTCATGCCTCCGACCTATGCGCCTTCGGCATTGCCCGTGCTTAACGCGGTCAGTGACTTGGGTTGGTTGAAGCCTGACAGTTTTGTCCTGGCTTTCGCCTATGCCGATTTCAATTTCAACGATGAAGCCGCAAAACAGGACTGGAAAAACAACGGCGTTCTATACGGAGCCGGTCACGCGACGCCGGTCTATCATCTGATGTGCACTGGCGGCCGGACCTCCCTGGAAGATCTTCAGGGTGCCAAGACCCGCTCGCCGGGAGCGTCTTACGCACGCGTAATGACCGATATCGGATTGAGCCCGGTGAATATATCATCCAGCGAATCCTATACGGGGCTCGAGCGTGGGGCTCTGGATTGCGTTGCCGCAGACCTGACCTTCCTGGTCTCCGGACAAAAAATCGGCGATCTGATCGATTCCGTTTTTCTGGCGAATTTCATGCCGTACTTCTCTTCCGCGGGCCTGATGTATGATCGCGACTTCTGGCAGGGTATTTCGGATGAGAACCGCCGCCATTTGCTGGACGTGGGTGCGTTAAGTATGGTGCGTCTGCAAATGGCCTATGCCAAAGAGGTTGAAGATGCTCTGCAGTGGGCCAAGGACAACGGCAAGGCTGTGGTCGAGGCGGATGCGGCCTTCAAGGACGCGGTTCGAGCTTGGGTCGACGGTGGATTTGGGGGCGGTGCCGAGATCGCCAAAGAGAAATTCGGTATCGCCGACCCAGACTCGCTCTTTTCCTCGTTCGCAGTGTACGTGGAAAAATGGGAGGGCCTCTTGGCCGGCGTGGACCGCAAGGACGAGGACGCGCTTCTGGCGGTTCTCAAGGAAAACATCTTTGACAAGGTCGACGTCAAAACCTACGGCATCGACTGATCGGATCTAGACGGGTGCCGGGCTCTACAAGTCGAGCCCGGCACCCGATCTATGGGCGAATATAATGCGCTCAAACAGAAGGTATTCGCAAAAAAGACCGCATACCGAGTTCGAAGATCAGTACACCGGCGAAATAACCGATTGCAGTGATGGATCGCGTTTTGGCTTTCGCCAACTTAATTCCCGAATGGACTCTTAACCCGCTACCGTTTCAATCTGTATTGTTGTGCTCCAGCACGATGCGTCCGGTTGTCTTTCCGTCGATCAATTTCTGCAACGCCTGGTTTGCCTGGTCAATCGGCATTCGCTCAATCGGGAGAGGTTTCAGTTTGCCGGAATTGGCAAGTGCAACCACTTCTCGAAGGTCCTGGATGGTTCCCACCACAGAGCCCATGATCGCTCGAGGCACAAAAATCAGGCCGGCCAGTGACAGGTTCAACTCACCGCCGGCCACACCTACAATCACCACACGCCCACCCTTGGCAAGGTTGTCGAACAACACCCGTGCCGTTTTATCGTTGCCGACAAAGTCGATTGCATAAGGCACCGGTCCACCTGCGGCATCTTTGATCTTGGCACCCAGATCAGAAGCCGTGCCATCAACAAAGGCTGTAGCGCCGGCCTCCATTGCGGCCTCGCGCTTGGCAGAGTTCAAATCGACAACAATCGTATTGCGATGATCCTTGGCCTTCAGCAACGCCACAGCCGACAAACCAAGTCCGCCAGCACCCATCAACACCACGGGTTTTTCCGGGCTGTCGATCTCCAGTTTGCGAATGGCACCATTCGCGGTGATACCGGAACAGGCATAGGTGGCGCCAAGCCCGAGCTCCAGGTTGCCGGGGTCGACCAGGTAACGCGGATGCGGTACCACCACCTTCTGCGCCATGCCGCCATGGCGCAGCAGGCCGATGGGACTCATGGTGGCACAAAGGTTCTCTTCACCTGCCTTGCAGCGGTCGCATTTTCCGCATCCGATCCAGGGAAAGACAATGCGCTTGTCCCCTACGTGAACGCCGTCGGCATTCGGTCCGACTGCGTCGACGACGCCGGCAATCTCGTGACTGGGCGCCAGTGGAAGGTTCACACCGCGGTCGAGAATACTCATCACCTTGCCGCCGCCGAGATTGTATCCGCCTTCCCAAAGGTGAACATCGGAATGGCACAGCCCGCAATGTGTCGTTCTGACGATGACCTCGGTTCCCTTGGGATTAGGGTCCTCGACTTCAATCAACTTCAGCGGAGTCCTCGGCGCCACCATGGCCCATATTTTCATTTTTCTTCTCCCAAATGATCCAGCATGCTCCCAGCCATCAAAAGCGCTTCTCCGATGCGAAAATCATCGGCGGACAAGCCTCGCTTGCTGGAGGTGGTCGTTTGGCGGCTTCTTGAAACTCTTTTGCCGGGATTAGCATCGAAGCGTTATTCCACCAGGTTCGGCAGATAGAGAACGAACTCTGGGAAAGCGATCATCGCGGCAACAATGAAGATGTCGGCTATGAGAAAGTGGATGACGCCCTTGAATATTGTTTCCAGCGACGCGAGATTGCCCACAACACCCTTAATGACGAAGACATTCAGTCCGATTGGAGGCGTGATCATGCCGATCTCCAGGTATTTCGTCAGCAAAACACCAAACCAGATCAGGCTGAACTGGCCGGCTTCCAGGATTGGAAGAAGAACCGGCAGCGTCAAAAGCATCGCACCGAGGGGATCAAGAATCATGCCCATCAGGAGGTAAACCACGGTTATTCCAATGAGCAGGACGAGCGGGTCCGCACCGAAACCAATAATCGTATCTGCCAGAAAATCCCCGGATCCGCTCAATGCAAGAAAACGGGTTAACAGGCTGGCACCGATGGCGATGATGAAAAGCGTCGCTGTCGTAAGCAAGGTTTCCCGGATCGATAACCAGAAGTTTTGCCAAGTCAGCGAACGCTTGACCATCGCGATAATGATGGCCAGCGCAGCGCCAACAGCTCCGGCTTCGGTCGGTGTAAACAACCCTGAAAACAGACCCCCGAAAACGCCGATGACAAGAAGGATAAGCGGCCAGGTCGTCAACAGGGCGTCCAACTTCTCCTTCATCGGAATGCCGCCCTCGATTCGAGGCGCGATCTTCGGATTCAATGTCGCTTGAAGAATAATCACGGCGCAGTAGGCGAAAGTGGTCAACAAGCCGACAGCAAGCCCGCCAAGAAACAGCTTGCCTATCGGAACCTGGGCGATGATCCCGTAAAGGATCATCAATATCGATGGCGGGATAAGCGCGCCAATCGTTCCTGCGGCGGCGACCGTTCCTGTCGCGAGTTTCGGAGAATAGCCACATCGGGTCATTTCCGGCACGGCAATTTTACCCATCGTTGCAGAGCAGGCCACACTTGATCCGGTGACCGCAGCAAACCCCGCGGAACCAAAAACGGATGCAACCGCAAGGCCCCCTGGGAGACGCGACAACCACAATCGGGCGACGTCGAACAGAGACTTGGTGAGACCCGTGTGATAGCAGACGAAGCCCATCAGCAGGAACATGGGGACGGAACTCAACGCCCATTTTGCGGCGAATGACTGCGGTATCAGCCCAAGCGCAGCCCAAGCCGCGCGTTCGCCAACCAACACCCAAATTCCCGCGAAAGAAACGCCGATCATGGAAATGCCGATTGGGAAGCGGAGCAGAATTAGTGTGAACAGCAAACCCAATCCCGTGAAGCCAATTTCGATGTTAGACATGGGGCGCCCTATTCGAATGGAACTTCGTGAGATTTCAGTTGATCGTCACCGCGCAGAAACCGGAAGAAGCGCAGTGCAAGATAAAGGGTCATCAATCCGGTCCCGGTCGGAAGAATGAAATAGGCTGGCCATACATCGATCTTGACTTGCTGCTCGATCAAGAAGCTACCGGCCTCAAACTCCCTGCGCGCGTTGAAAGCCGCTATATACGTCAGCATCCCGTAGACGATGCAGGCGAACAGGAACGAGGCGCCTTGCAGATAGTTCTGAATACGCTCCGGTAGGTGTGTGGCAAAAATCTCGACGCTGATGTGCGAATTCTGTTGCTCGGCAAGCGCCAGGGGAAGGAATGCAACGCAAAGCATGTAGTATTGCGAAACGATGACGATCGTGGCGGGAATCGGAGCGTTGAACAGGTATTTCAATGTCACATCAAGCGACACGTGGATCATCATGAGCGCTGTCGCAAGCGCACCGATAGCAGTCGCAGCATCTATCAACTTGTCGAATATGCGGCCGGTCACACCTATACGTAGTCCCTACAAGAAACTGGCAGCTGATACCCGGATCTCGGCTGCGGAAGAAGTTATGTACTGGCGAGCCTGACAAGCATCAGACCCACCAGAACATCCGTCTATCAGCTTCCGTATGTCGCCGGGTCGACCTTCGACATGATGTGATCCCAATACAGCTGGGCCAGAGCCGCTCGATCGCGCTCTTTGCCTTCTGTAAGCACCTTGTACTTTTCGACCAGTTCGACAACCGTGTTCATTTTCTTCTCGACATCATCGATATTGTATTGTGACTTCATGAGTTCTGCGACAGTGGCAATATCACTCTTCGCGAAGTCGGCTGATGTCTGGACGATATCGTCCGGTACCGGCTTAACCGTGATGTCCAATTCCTCCATCTTTTTGAGGGCGACTTCGCCTTCGTTCAGATAATTCCAGGAGGTGAACGCGGAGGCTTCGGCAGCACCACGCAGGAAAGCCGTTTTCTCTTCCACCGACAGTTCTTTCCACGCATCCAAGTTTACGTTGCCGGTCGTCATGGCGGCGTAGGTGCCCTTTGGAGCGCCAAGGTAGACCTGCTTAATGACATCATAAAGCTGAGAGCCTTCTACCGAGTTGGGTGGATTCAACATGCAATCCATAACCCCTTGTGAGAAACCCTCATAAACCTCGCCCAGCGGGATTTTCACGTTGACCGCGCCGAAACTTTCAACCCAGCGCGCGTATTCGGGGCCGGCTGTTCGGATTTTGAGACCCTTCAGGTCGGCGGCCGAGTCAATTTCGGTATTGGCACAGATGATGCTGTAAGAGGCTGAGCTGCCGCCACCCAGATAAACCTGGTTCATCTTCTTCATTTCGGCCTGACACTCGGGACAGTGAAGCATCACATATTCTGTGACCGCCAGACCCATAGCCGCGCCCGGATATTCGGTTTGTTTGCCTGTGCTGTTTGCGGACAATGCAAGGTTGGTCGCCAATCCCATTTCCGCGTAGTCCGAGGGCGTGTAGCCGGTAACAACGAACCCGATATCTGCCAGACCATCGCGAAGGCCCGCGGATGTCTCCGCGAGGCTGAGAAGCGAAATCGGATAGACTTTAACGTCAATATCCGTGTTATCTGCAACATACTCGGCCATGACATAAGCGGCTTGAGTATTTGTTTGTTTATCCGGGAATCCAACGGCAAAACTCATTTCGGCCGCAACGGCGGGTGAAGCTACGATCGACGTGGCAAGCGCCGCTGCAATAGCCTTAGATTGAACCAACTCCAACAGCGTCATGGTATCCTCCTCTGTTCATTCTAATATGCACGCGCATTATCCGGCGAGTATCCATTTACGATTGGGGAATCCGGCCCGGTGCTTCGGCCAGAAAACGCCCCTCCCGCTTCTTATTATGTTTCTAAGTAGCATATTCTTAGACATCTATGCAATTAATTTTTTATCCGGCATGATTGATGTGTGTGTCTTTGAGTTTCGGAGCACAGCGAGGGTTGAAGTCGGCGAAGATGCGGCTCAAAACAGGATTAAAGTGAATCGACGCTGATGTAGTTTGCCAGGAAAAGCCTATGATTTTCAGCCGATATTATATCTGGTCAGATCGTGTAATGGCTGTTTTGGCTGGTGAAAAATCTGTGCCGTGAAAGCTCCTGGCTAAATAGTTTGTCCGAACGAACGATCCGTCTTCCACATGCTGATACGATCGGCAATTCGGCCAAGCTGCCTAAGCTGATTATCCATTGTCATATATCTAAGTTTCCCAAAATTTAGCTGCCAGTCGGCTTGAAGGCAAAAAAATAATTAGATATCTATGAAAAATATCGAGTGCCCATACGCCTGTGCGGGCACCTGAATAGATTGGCATAACTACGCAGCACTCTGACGCTTGCACTTGGGGTCACAAGGTATGGCAGAATTTCCACCGAAATTTGGTGTCGGAAGACCCGTACGGCGTATTGAAGACAGTGCCTTTTTGAGAGGGCAGGGCTGTTATACCGATGACATCGCCACTGAAGGCATGTTGTTCGGCTACGTGCTGCGCTCGCCTGTCGCGCATGCTGAGTTCGAAATCGGTGATATCGATCAGGCGCGGAACGCTCCCGGTGTGCATCTTGTTTTGACGGGACAGGACGTGGCGCATCTGAATGGATTAAAGGTCCGGTTGGCCGGCACTCAGTCTGACGGCAGCAGCGGGGCTCTTCGGGAGATTGAGGTGCTATGCCGGGATCGGGTGCGCTACGTCGGGGACGCCGTTGCCTTTGTTGTAGCTGACAGCAGGGAGCAGGCATGGGACGCGGCAGAGCTCATTGAAATTGACTACAGGGAACTCGCAACCAATGTTGATCCGGCCAAAGCGCTTGAGGACGACACACCCCTTGTCTGGCCCGAGAATGGAAGCAACCGATGCTTTCTCTACCGAAGGGGTAATGAGGAAGCCTGCAACGCGGCCTTCGAGACCGCCGATAAGACTGTCGGTATAAATTTCGTCAACAACCGTATCGTCAGTAACTATATGGAACCTCGATCGGCCATCGGAGAGTATCGGCCAGAAACGAAGCGTTATGCCCTCACTGCTGGATCGCAAGGCGTTTTCAGCTTGCGTGACGTATTAAGTTACGTTTTCGATGCGGATCCCGATCGTTTCCATGTTCGAACCCCGGATGTGGGTGGTGGATTCGGACCGAAACTCCTGACCTATCGTGAATACGCACTTGTTTTGGAGGCAGCGCGACGCCTCGGGCAGCCGGTGAAATGGACATCCGAGCGGACCGAGCACTTCCTGACTGATACACATGGGCGGGATCATATATCGGTCGCAGAGATGGCATTGCGTGAAGACGGCCGGTTTCTGGGACTGCGCATCCAGACTACTGCCAATCTCGGGGCATATACATCTCAGAACGGCCCTTTCATACCGTATATTGGCTCAGCAATGTCGACCGGTGTCTACGATATTCCCGTACTCGATGTGCGGGTCGACGGCGTGTTTACCAATACCAATCCCGTTGATGCCTTCCGGGGCGCCGGCCGCCCAGAGGCGGCGTTCCTTCTGGAAACCCTTGTTGATCGCTGTGCCATAGAGCTCGATATGGCGCGCGATGAAATTCGCCGCCGCAATTTCATATCTCCCGACAAGTTTCCTTACACGACCCCCACGGACCTGATCTACGACGTTGGCGAGTTTGAAGAGCACATGAATCAAGCGTTGGAATGCGCTGATTGGCAAGGATTCGAAGCCCGACTGGAAGATTCGAAATCCCGCGGAATGCTCCGTGGGATCGGAATGTCAACTTACATCGAGGCTTGTGCCTTCGCCGGATCCGAGGCCGCTTACGTGACGCTCAACTCGGACGGCAGTGTGACTTGCAAGATCGGCACACAGTCGAACGGGCAAGGGCACGAAACCGTCTATGCGCAATTCATTGCCGAGAGATTGAACATGGATATCGGTGACATCTACGTGCAGCAAGGCGACAGCGACGCCATTCCTTCAGGAGGGGGCACAAGTGGTTCGCGATCAATTCCGCTCGGCGGAGCCTCAGCGGCGCGAGCCGGTACGGAACTGGCAACCAAGATCACGCGACTGGCGGCGGATCTCATGGATTGCGATGTAGCGAACATTTCCCTTGAAAATGGGACGGCTTCGAACCGGCGCGCGAACCGGTTTGTGAGTTTTGCAGAGATCGCGCAATCGGCGGACGATCCAGAGGATTTGACGGCCACCGGCCGTTTCGTTCAGGAAGAGGCGACTTATCCGAACGGCACGCATGTCTGTGAAGTGGAAATAGATCCGGAAACCGGCACGACAAGGATATTGCGCTTTGTTGCTGTTGATGATTTCGGAGCCACTGTGAATCCGCTTCTGCTCGCCGGACAGGTTCACGGCGGTATCATACAGGGTGTGTCCCAGGCGCTTCTGGAAAACACGGTGTACGATGCCGGCGGTCAACTGCTCACTGCAACTTTCATGGACTACGCGATGCCGCGCGCGGACAACATGCCCACCGTTGAGTTCGAAACCCGCAACGTCCCCTCGACGACCAATGAACTTGGAATCAAGGGTGCTGGTGAAGCCGGAACGATCGGAGCAACCCCTGCTGTCATTAACGCGTTGCGCGACGCCCTCCATCGCGGCTGCGGTATCGACCATATCGACATGCCGGCGACACCGAACAGGATCTGGCGGGCGATCCACAATGCAGTCCAGCAGTGATGCCGAAACGTCGGGCCGTCTGCGCGCGGGCTAAATGATCGGATTTACGTCGATCGCGCAGATTTGGCATCCTCCAGTACCATGGCGGCACATTTTTCCCCGACGATCACACAGGGTATGCTCGTGTTGCCTGATGGAATTGTCGGCATGATGGAGGCGTCGGCGACGCGCAGCCCTTCTATTCCATGAACCCGCAATCGGTCGTCTACAACCGCCATTGGATCATGCCCCATTCGGCAGGTCCCAACCATGTGATGTGTGATTTGGCCTGTGTTACGCAGAAATTCGAGAATTTCGCCGTCCGTTTGCACTTCGGGGCCCGGTTGCAGTTCCTTATCGATGTAGTCGGACAGCGGTTTTGCGGCAGCGATCTCTCTGCCCTGCCGGACCGCCCGAATGGCGGTTTGCCGGTCATTTTCAGTGTCCAGGAAACGGAACCGGATGGCAGGGGGCGCATGGAAATCGCTCGAACGGATGTGAACCGAGCCGGTGCTTTCAGTTCGCTGCATATGGGAATACATGAAAAATCCGTTTGTAGCGGACATTCTGAAGTTTTCGCCGGCCCCCATTTCGATCAGAAACGGGGCGACAACCATCATGACGTCGGGATTGTCCAGTCCGGGTCGAGAACGGGAAAAGACCCGCAGAGTGCCCATTCCTTGCGAAATGAAACCTCGTCGAAAAAGCCCGAACTTCAAAAGTTCAATCAACAAGCCCATGCCGCGGCCGCGTTTGGCAATGGAAATCCCGGGTTGATTGAATTGCCACTTCAAGATGCCTGCATAGTGGTCGCGCAGATTCTCTCCGACGCCGGGAAGGGAATGCACCGCTTCAATATTGAATGAGCTCAATACCTCAGGATTTCCGATGCCCGAAAGCTCCAGCAGTTTAGGTGAATTCGCGGCACCACAAGACACGATTACCTCGCAATTCGCGCGGGCTTCGTGTTCCAAGCCGTCTTTCTCATAGCGCACGCCCACGCAGCGTTTGCCCTCGAGTATGAGTGTCTTTGCTTCAGCCCCTGCTATGATGGTGACGTTTTTTCGTTTGCGCGCCGGGTCAATATATCCTGTGGCGGTGCTTTGGCGGTATCCTCGACGGACAGCCTGTTGCGCCATCGCCACCCCCTCTTGAGTCTCGCCGCTATAATCGGGATTGCTCGGGATGCCGATGGCATTGGCGGATTGGATGAACAAATCGTAAAACGGGCTGATTTTCGAGGCGACGTTGACGTGAATAGGACCGGATCGCCCCCGATATCTGTCGTCACCGACATCCGTGCTCTCGAGTTTTTTCATGTAGGGCAGAACGTCGTCATACCCCCAACCGCGACACCCCATCTGCGCCCAGGTGTCGTAGTCGAGTTTTTGACCCCTGTTGTAGATCGTCCCGTTTATGGCGCTTGAACCGCCGAGAATCTTGCCACGCGGGACATAAATCTCCCGGTTGCCGTGGGATTCATCCCGTTCCGAGAAATAGCGCCAATTGACCTTGGGGTTGTTTATAAGAAAAACATTGGCCGCAGGCGGTTTGGTAAAAATGTAGTTGGATTTTTCGATACCTGCTTCAAGGCACAGTACCGTGTATTTGCCATTCTCGCTGAGCCTGCCAACGATGGCTCCGCCGGCTGAGCCTGATCCGACGACGATGTAGTCATATGCGTTTGCTGCCATAATTGCCGTTTCCTACAGCAGGCTAAACGGTTGCTACCGGATTGACCGGTGAGCCGACAGCGCGCGGAAGATAGAGCGGCGGTGCGGTAAGCAGGAATGCCGAACGATTTGCTCGCCGTAGCCATTTTGCCAGTTCACCGAGTGCCCAAAGCTCGCCTAGGGGAATCCCGAGTTTGAAAAGGCAATGTTCGTGCAAGGGAAGGGCTGAGTCAGATGCATCAGCGTCACGAGACGGTAACGCCTCCACCGCATAATTGTCAGCGCAGATGGCAGCGATACCCGATTGTGTGATCCAATCCAGAAGCTCGGTGTCCCGGCCATCGAGCATACCGCCTATCTTGTTGAGGCTGTCGATATTGGAATCTTCCCCAGCCTCCATGAGGTACTCCGTCCATCCGGTTCTGAAAGCGACGATATCCCCTTTCTTGACCAAAATTTTGTCGGCCTGAATGATCGTTTTTACGTCTGCGCCGGTGATCAATCTCCGATCTGTGCCGAAATGATGGGCGATATCGATCAAAATCGCCCGCCCTTGGATCGGCTTCTTGGCAAGCCTGGCGATATCCAATGCAAATGCTCCATAGGGCCCTGACTGTGCCCCGGGGGTGTCAGCTGCTGCATAATTGACAGGTCCAACGACATCCTCATTTGCACGAAAACCGTTGTAGTAGACGTGTTCCGGCTTCCCGTTGCCGAAGACGTCGAACTTGTAGCCGACATGCGAAAGGGCGTCCCAATGCGTTGAGTATTGCAGTGTCAGCGTCGCGACATCGTCGCTGACGATTTCGCGGTGGTTTGGATTTCGCGCGGCCAAAGGCAGATTGAATATCGGTTGCCCGTCCCGTTCGGTCGCTGTCAGTTGCGGGGGGAAGCGCCCCTGGGCCAGAACGACACCTTTCGGATAATCAAGCGGCATGCTCAGGCCAAAAGTTATTCCCTCATAGACTTCCGCAATTCCCTGACGGACTTTTTCAGCCGTCAGCAGGTTGATGCGGCCAAGCTGGTCATCTGGTCCGAAATCGCCCCAGTTGGAGCCGTCGGGTCTGTTTGTCCATCTTTTGTTGTTCATACTTTACTGCCGATAGATTTGTCGTTTGCAACTGTAGCCATGTCAGGTTGATGCTGGGTGTGGGCCAAGTCTAGGCTGTGACCCGAAAGATCAACGGATCAAACGTGCCGATCGACATCTCGACAGTGCTCCCGGCCGTGATTGATTGCGGCATGGTGACCGTGCCCAGGGTCAGGACCGCGTCCTTATTTACCGTCAGGCCACGTCCGATGATCCTTTGTATCAGCCAGTGGCCGATCTCGCCGGCGGAATAGACCTCTTCGCCACCGAGTTCCGTTGCAACCGTCTTTCCGTCTATCGCGTATCGTGCACTGTCGGACCGCAAGGCCGCGATGTCGACACCGGAAAGCTCCGGGCCGACAATGTATCCGGCCATTCCGGAATTATCGGCCATGCAACTGAACCAGCCAGCCTTGAGAAAATCCGCATGCCGGGAATCTGCGATTTCGCACCCGACAAAGGCACCGCTGAACATGGTGGCGCATTCACGCACGGGCGGAAGCCGGTCCCCGGGCGCCCAGGTGTCCGCCACGCGTAGGGCGATTTCGAGTTCGAACTTCGGCGCGACAAAACGACTGAGCGAAATCGGTTCGTCGCTGCTCAGGAAAACGCTCTCCAGCAGCGGTCCGTGCATGGGTTCGCCCAAGGCGAGCCGTGGCGCAGATCCTGGGCCGGAGCCGGCTGCCTTCCAACCGCCCGGTTCGCTTCCCATCGTTTCCAGGAACGCGGACTGTACGGCCAGCGCTTCGTCAAGGTCGCGCGGCGCGTCGTGATGCGGAAAGTGATCAATACGGTTCCGCGTTCGCCAGGCTTGGGCAAGCGCGCCGGACATCCGCTCTATTCGTTCTTTGTCTGTGCGCATATGCTGAACTCCATGGGCAGATTAGTGGGAACTCCGTTGCTTGATCGGAGTGTCATTGAAAGAAGTCCGCGGAACTGATTTTTGTCGGGACCGTTTGACGCTCGATCATCCGACGCACCTTCGGCTTTGTTTTACTTATCTTTTCCAGCATATCGTGCATTTCACCGTCTTTCTTTGAACGACGCCCATGGTGTCGGAGATACTCCGTCCAGGTCGGCATGTAATAGCGCTCGGTCCACCAGTTTGCGGTTTCGAGATCGCGCAATAGTGCCCAGTTGTAAGAACCGTCCCGCAGATGCATACGCCGCCTCTGCGTCATGATCTTTAGAAACTTGGAGGTATCAGAGTTTTCGATTCTATAATCGATGTGAACAACGATGGGGCCGCTCATCGGCTTGATGTCCTGGTCGACCTGTGGAGGCACGAACCGATTCAATGGCTCGAGTCTTTCACCACCTGCATTCGTGTCATTGATGCCGACGCCAACAATCCCGCTCAATATTGCCAGTGCCGCCGCGCAGGACATGGCAATATCGTTAGAACTGATTTGCGATATGTACCCCCACAACAACGAGCCGATGGCCATGCCTCCGACCGTGAATGTCATGTGGAGTGAAAGAGCGCGCCCGATCACCCAGCGCGGTGTCCGAGTCTGGACCGTGATGTTCAGCAAGTTGAGCAAAATCGACCACGATGCACCTGAGACAACCAGTGACAGGCCGGTGATGTCGGTGCGGCCGACCGCGACGATTGCCAACTGCGCAAGGCCGCTCGCACACAGCCCGACCCGAATGATGTGCCTGATTGGGTAACGGTTCCTGATCCACGGAAGTAGAAACGCCGCGATGACGGCGCCCAGGCCAAAACATGCCAGCATGATTCCAAAGACCGAGGCCGGTTGTTGCAAATCGTTTCGGACTATCAACGGAAGCAGTGCCATCGTGCAGACGGCGGACAAGCCGAAGGCAGAGCCGTAGGATATTATGCGTAGAAGGTTCGGCGACATCAGCAGGTAGCGCAGGCCGTTGGTGGCCGCGATCCGGAATTCCTCGGAAGGAAGCTCTGCGACCTTCTTCGGCGGTTTCCACCAATAGAGCGCGGCGATCAGGAAGATGTAGCTCACTGCGTTCATTGCGAATGCGACAGCAGCACCCGCAAATGTAACGACGGCTCCGCCGATCGCCGGCCCGATGCTGCGCATGCTGTTTGTGCCCATGGAGTTCAAGCTGATGGCTGCCGGAAGGCGTTCACCTGATCCCAGAATATCTGCGATCGAGGCGTTCCATGCCGGATGATGCAGCGCCATGCTCGTACCTATAAGAAAGCACGGGATAAGGAGCGTCACGGGAGAGATAACATCCAACCAGGTGATCGCCGCCAGAACGGCGGCGGAGCTGCAAGCCAGAACCTGGGCAAAGAGCATGACACGGCGGCGATCCCAGGTATCTGCGATAATGCCTGCGGAATAGGAGAAGATCATCAACGGGAGATGTATCGTGCTTTGCACGAGGGCGACCAGGATCGCCGAATCGGTGATTGAGGACATCGTCCACGCCGCTGCCACGGTCTGTATCCAGTGCCCCAGCATTGACACCATGGTCGCTAGCCAGATTGTGCGAAAAGACCCGTGTGACAAGACAGCCAGCGGCGATGATCCTTGTGTCATTCTCACTCAGTGGGTCCTTTGGTTTGTCCATGTTGGCCTCGAGTGAAATCTTGATCGAAGCCTCTTGGGCAAGGGCAGTCAGCCTGACCATTACGTGCTGGCGCGCGTTCAGGTCTTATCACTTACGATTTTACTTAGCAATCTAAACATAATGTACCAAGACAGATACAACACCGTTCTGTTGGCTCACCATGGAGCAACCCTGGTCGATGTGAGTTAGACCGGTTTGGAGCGTTCCCAGGCGGATAGGCTGTGCTTAGAGTTGGTTTCGTGTGCCGGCCAAATGCCTATTCCACACAAAGTGGGACTTATCGTGGTTCAGTTAGACTTCTGTGCATGAAGTGAAGGTCGTGCCCATATCGGCTTCGGCACTTCATTTTTGCGCATCCCGAATAAGCCTCCAGATTTTGTCTGGAGTTGCCGGTGTGTCGACATGCGTGATGCCAATCGGGCCAAGCGCGTTGGCTATGGCATTCATCGTGGCCGGCAGGCTGCCCACGGTTCCGGATTCGCCGACGCCTTTGGCGCCGTATGGGTTCGTGGCCGTCGGAACCGGATGGCTGTCGACTACGATTTCACAGATGTCCGAAGCGCGGGGCATCGCGTAGTCCATGTACGATCCGGTGAGAAGCTGGCCGTCCTCGTCAAACACGATGTTTTCCAAAAGGGCCTGACCCACACCCTGCATCACCCCACCGTGAACCTGACCCTTGACGATCACCGGATTCAATTCCGTTCCCACATCATCCACCACCCAATATCCGACGATTTCGGTTATGCCGGTATCGGGATCAATCTCCACCTCACAGATATGGCAACAATTCGGAAAGTTCGCTGCCTCGTGTACGGCGTGACCTGTGCCTTCGAGTTTAGCTCCGCCGACGAGTTCCGAAAGTTTTGGATCAGCAACAGCCTTTGCAACATCGGAAAATGACACTGTGCCTGCGCCCTGTTCAGTGGAGTAGCAACCCTTTTCAAACTGGACGTCAGAGATGTCGGACTGAAGCAGGTAAGCGGCGACAGGCAGACCGCATTCCGCCACCTTTTTTGTCGCGTCAAGAACGCTTGCTGATCCGAATGCGGAGCTGCGTGAACTGTTGCTCCCGGTGCCGCTCGGCGAAAAAGCAGTGTTGCCTTCCGAAATCGTGACGTCTTCGGGGAGGATACCCAATTCGTCACTCAGGATCTGCCGATAGATAGTCGCGTGACCCTGGCCGTGGTTGGTCGAGCCTGCAAAAACGCACGCCTTTCCGTCGGGTCCGACTTGCAACACGGCCGTGTCTCTGCCCGGGCGCGCGGCGATTTCGATCGTCGAGGCGATCCCGATGCCGCGTAAGCGGTTTCGGCCTGCGGCTTCTGTTCTTCGCGCCTTGAAGCCATCATAGTCGGCCGCCTCCTGACACTTGTTCAACACGGTTTTGAAATCGCCGCAGTCATACGTAAAGACCAATGGTGTTTTGTAGGGAAAGGCGTCTACAGGAATCATGTTCCTGCGGCGCAACTGAGCGGGGTCGACCTCCAGCTTTGCCGCCGCGATATCGATCAAGCGCTCGATCACCAGCGCTGCCTCCGGGCGGCCCGATCCGCGGTATGCGGATGTAGGGTTGGTGTTTGTGAATACGCCGGCGACAGAAACGTGTGCCGACGGGGTGGTGTAGGGACCCGCCATTGTTCCGACGTTCAAAGTCGCCGGAACGCCGCCTGCGGGGCTCATATAGGCACCCAAAGCGACATTCGTCCGTGCGCGAAATGCTAAAAATTGCCCATCTATGTCCAGCGCGAGTTCGCCTTCCGTAACGTTGTCGCGTCCATGTGTGTCCGCGAGAAAGCTCTCGCTGCGCGTAGCACACCATTTGATCGGCCGGCCCAGCTTGCGTGAAGCCCAAGCCAATACCGGAGCTTCGGCGAAGTTGTTGGACTTCATACCGAAGGATCCGCCCACATCCCCTGTTTCGATGAGAATGTTGTTCGGATCGACCTTGAGCATCATTGTCCCAAAGGAACGACGTAGATCGTTGGGGCTTTGCGCGCCGACTTTGATCTCGTATTTCCCGTTGGCGGCGTTGTATCGTGCAAGGACCGATCTTGGTTCGATCGGTGAGGCATACATACGATTGATGATAAATTTCTGTTTGACTACGAGCGGCGCACTAGAAAATGCCAGGTCGGTCGCATCCTGGTCTCCAACCTCGTAAACAAAAGACTCATTGCGTTCGCACTCGTCATAGATTTGAACGCTCCCCGGCGCGTTCGCTTCCGCCGTGTCCGTGACGATTGGTAACGGGTTGTAGTGGATATCGACAAGCTCGGCGGCATCTCTGGCTGCGTTTTGTGTCTCGGCAACTACCACCGCGATCGGTTCGCCCAAATACCTTACGCGGCCGACTGCCAGCGGTAGCCTGATCGGACGAAACCAATCCTGACCGTCGCGTCTTTTCGGATCGAGAATGCCAAAGAACCCGGACCCGTTGAGTTCGCCCAGCCCTTCATCCTTCCAGTCCTGACCGGTCAGAACACTCAGAACACCAGGGACTTCCAGCGCTGACGAGATGTCCGGCGTCCCAATGTCTGCATGCGCGACAGCGGAACGGACGAACACAGCGTGGACCTCGTCGGGGTGTCGAAAGTCGTCTGCGTAGCATCCATTGCCGGTCAGTAAACCAACGTCTTCCATACGTCGGGTCGGCTGGCCCACGGAAAACTTCGGAACGCGCATTCATAAACTCCCGTTTTCGTGAATCAACTCTGGTTTGTCTTCAACGTAAAGACAATTCGCAAGTCGGTTTGCGTGCGCTTTCCAGCTCCGGGCAAGCGCACCTTGTTCCTTGAAACTTTAAGTGTGTTGGCTTTCTCTCTCACGAATAGCGGATATTCAAAAACTTAGCAATCTAAGAAAATTCTCATCCGCGCAAGCGAATGTGATTGAAGCAACTGCGATGGGGTACAAAGCGATATGCCGCGTAGGAAGGAAATTTCCCTGACACAGCGTGCCGGAGGGGTTCTACGGGACAGCCCGAAGGAGGACCGATCTGTGCATCAGATTACACCCGGAACACTGAAATATTTGTCTTGCAAGCGCGCTGCCTTGCTGGGCCGATTCCGTCCTGTTTCGAGCCCAGAGCCCTGAACAACAGCACAAATTGGAACCATGCCACGCAGGAATGGGAGATGCTACGATCAACGAAGGATCCCGGGAGCGATACCTCAGAAGCCGCGCTTTCCGACCCTATGCGGTGGATAAATTTCAGGTTCGCGATTCGCCGCGTCATACCCAGCTTTGTTCGAAATTGCACTTGGAATTCCCGCTGAATGCTGCTTTACCGTAGCATCAATGATTGGAATCCAAGACTTAGGTGTCTAGGTGTCAAATAGTCACGATCTGCTATTGAACGACAAAAAGCGCATCTCATTCTTGGCGAAAGAGGCGGTGAAGGCCTATTCGCGAAGCATGCAGATCCGATTGATCGAACATTCTGTCTCCATCGGTCATCGCCTTTTCTTGCGGGCACTCTGGGAAAAAGACGGCCAGACTCAACGGGAACTTGCGGCAAATGTGGGTGTGATGGAGCCGACCGCATACAGTGCCCTGCGCGCTCTGAAAAAGCTTGGCTACATTACCCGAATGAAGAAAGAGGGCGATCGAAAGCAAGTCTACATCTACCTTACAGAAGAGGGCAAAAAACTCAAAGATGTCTTGATGCCCCTGGCAGAAGATGTGAGCAAGAAGGCTCTTTCAGGTGTAACTGCCGAGGACGTAGAAGCGACACAGCGAACTCTCTCTGCAATTGTCAAGAATTTGCAGAAGGACGAGGTAGAACTGCTGAACGATGAACGTCGCGTGCCTTCGACGCGGGATGTGTCAAAGGTGATCGAAAACCGTCACAGGGCCGGGGAGGCGGGTGTGCCGGCCAAATCTCGTTCCAAAAAAGCCCGCTGAAGCGAAGACCCAAAAGTATGGTTTGACCTTTTTTTGGTTTTGAAATCGCTGGCTTGTAATTTCATACTTAGACATGTAATCAAATTTGGCGCATTGCTTCATGCGGGCGCCGAACTGACTTCGTTCGAATGCGAAGTCGTGCCGGCCGCAATGACGAAACAGCATCACCTTTGATCAAAGAGGGCATCCAATGCGGGAAGAAAAGTTGCTCGAAAGGATCGGGGCGCACTCGCTGGGAAGCTTGTGCAACGCGGACACGCGCGTTCTCGCCTTCGGGGCGTCGATCCGTCCGTTGGAGCCCGGTACAAAAGTCGTTGGTCGCGCAAAGACGGCTCGGATTACGCCGGGACAGAATGCCGGGATCCATCGTGCGGTTCACACTGCCGAGCCCGGTGACGTCCTTGTTGTTGATGGGGGGAACACGCTCGGGTTCGGGCCCTTCGGCGACATTCTGGCAACCAACTGTATGCAGAAGAGTATTGTTGGCCTTGTGATCAGCAGCACCGTTCGCGACATGGCCGAACTGCGGGCCCTCCGGTTTCCGGTGTTTTGCATGGGCGCAAATCCGACACCCACAGGGAAGGCCGAGATCGGCGAAATTGATATCCAGATTTTGTGCGGCGCCGCCAAGGTAAATCCAGGAGACATCGTTGTTGGGAGCGACGACGGTGTGGTTGTCGTTCCGGCTGACTTCGGGGAGGAGATAGTGGAAAAAGCCGATGCGGTGGTTGCGAAGGAACAGGGATATCTTCAATCGATATCTGCCGGGAAAACCACGTATCAGATATTTGAACTGGGATCCCGCACTTAGTCCTAACTTAGCTCTTGCCCTTTTGCGCGAATAATATTAGATATCTAAAAAAATGAACAGCGCGAACATGAACAACCCGCAACTGAATTTATCGGTCGAAGTGACGTCAATTGAGGATGTCGCCGAAAACATTCGGCGATTTGAGCTGTCACCGGATTTTGGGGTCAGTCTGCCAAAGTTTTCCGCGGGAGCCCACGTTACGATCGAAACCCCTAGAAAGGAGCGACGTGACTACTCTTTGATCAACTCGACCGACAGGTCAGGTACCTACTCGATCGCCATCAAACGGGAAGTCGACGGCGGAGGCGGATCTCTCAGTATGCATGATGATGTCAAAGTGGGTACGGTCCTGCGAATCTCATCACCGCGAAACTACTTTGAACTTGTCGAGGACGCCCAATCTTTTCTGCTGATCGCCGGCGGAATCGGCATAACGCCGATTTTGGCCATGGCGCGACAGCTGACAGATGAGGGTAGGCCGTTTCGATTGATTTACCTGACACGCTCGGATGAAACGACTGCATTTGCGGATGAACTAAGAAACGGACCGTTTTCCGGCAATGTTCACATTCACCATGATCAGGGAAGGCCGGAAAACGCATTGGACCTTGTCCCGCTGCTTCAAAATCGTAGCAACGGTCTGCATCTTTATTGCTGCGGCCCGCTGGGACTTATGAAGGCAGTCAAGGGCCTGTCCGAAGACTGGCCGCCAGGCACTGTGCATTTTGAGGATTTTGGATCTAACGACCAGGCGGTTTTGGAAGGTGATGAGGCCTTTGAAGTTGAACTTGCAAGTTCCGGTTCTGTGATAGAGGTGGCGAGGGATGAGACCATTATCCAGGCGCTTGAGCGCAGTGGCGTTCACGCGGCGACATCCTGCAAGTCGGGCACATGCGGCACCTGTATGACAAAACTTCTCTCCGGCGACGTCGATCACCGAGATCTGGTCCTGAGCGAAGGTGAGAAGAAAGATCATATCATGATCTGTGTTTCCCGTTCAGCGAACGGACGCTTGGTTCTCGATTTGTGAGCGCGGGGATAAAGCGCTCCAGTTCCTACCAACACTAGGTTGAAACCTCCTATCGGGGTTCAATAGGGAAAAGGTCAATACAACTATATAATTAGATGTCTAATCTATAGTTTTTGCTAGGTATGAGAACACGGATTGTCACCAGCATATTGCTGGTGTTCGGAAGATACGGGACAGCACAACAGGGGAAGCTAGATAATGGGACGACGAAAATCTCTTCATGTATGTGGAATTGATCACTCGGCCCCCATTCCCATGGGAGCACGTGTCGGAGACATGGTGTTCTCGTCCGGGATTATGGGCAAAAACCCCGAAACCGGGACGTTGCCGACCGATCCGGAAAGCCAGGCACGGTTCGCGTTCCAGAATATGAAAACAATGATGGAAAACGCTGGAGGCACCACCGACGACATCGGCCACGTTACTGTTTTCATGAAGGACCGCTCTGTTCGCGAGCATGTGAACAAACCCTGGCTGGAGATGTTTCCAGACCCCGAGGACCGACCCGCAAGGCACGCTGTCGTCCTCGATCTTCCGGCAGGAATGCTGGTTCAACTTGAAATTATTGCCGTTCTACAGGGAGAAGACGAGTGATCATCGACAGTCACGCGCATGTGGTCATGCCCCAAGAGATGTACCGCTTCATGGCTGATTTGGCATCAAGCCGCGGCAATCCAGTACCGCGTTTCAAACCGCCGGAAGAACCGGTTCGCGCCGCCGTGGACGGTCTGATCCGAAAGATGGACGAAGTCGGAACAGATATTCAGCTCCTTTCTCCGCGCCCCTTTGCGCAGATGCATTCGGTGCGTCCGTCCCTTGTTAGCCGGCTTTGGGCACGCGCCGTCAACGACGCCATCCACATGATGACCCAGATGCATCCAGGTCGGATCTACGGGGTCGCCGGTCTACCGCAGTTCCGGGATGAAAGCCCTGAAAACTCGATCGAGGAATTGGAGCGTTGCGTCAAGGAATTGGGTTTCGTCGGATGTTTGATCAACCCCGATCCGGTCGAAGGTGACGGATCACCACCTCCGGGAATGGGGGACGAGTTCTGGTATCCGCTTTACGAGAAGATGGTCGAACTCGATGTGCCGGGCATGGTCCATTCGGCGTCCAGTAGCCATCCGCGCGAGTCCTACACCCTCAAATTCATCAATGAAGAAAGCATCGCAATCATTTCGATCCTGGAATCCAATGTGTTCGATGACTTCCCGGATCTGAAGATCATCGTGCCCCATTCCGGCGGTGCGATTCCGTTCCACATGGGGAGATTCAGGGCCTGGAACCTGCGTCGCAAAGAGCCGGAAACCTTCGAGCAAAAGATGCGCAAGCTGTATTTCGACACCTGCAACTACTCCAAGGACTCCCTGGAATTCCAGATCAAGATGCTGGGTGTCGACAATATCATGTTCGGAACAGAACGTCCGGGAACAGGTTCGGTGCATTGTCCTGAAACGGGACGGGATTTCGATGATCTGAAACCGGTCATAGAGAGCATCGAGTGGTTGTCCGAGGAAGACAAGGTCAAGATCTTCGAAGGTACTTGCCGCAAGGTCTATACAACCAATTTCAACCCTGGTGCCTGACGTTCATCAGCAGCGTCACAGCGTTATCGAACGTTGAGGAAAACGATCTTGGACAAATTAGATGAAGGCGTGTTGACAGAGCTTGGCGAATTGTCGTGCTCTGCGATCTCTGACGCCATGGACAAACTCGGGATCGAGGGGCAGGCGATCGGCCTGAAACCGCTAAAGCCCGGATTTCGGCTGGTTGGCCAAGCATTTACCTGCAAATATGGACCATGCGGGGTCGTGAAAGGAACCGTCGGTGACTACATCGATGACGTGCCTGCAGGCGCGGTTGTCGTTCTCGACAATGCCGGTCGCGAAGATTGCACTGTTTGGGGTGATATCCTGACAGCTGTCGCACACCGAAAGGGTGTGGCCGGCACGGTGATCAACGGAGTTTGCCGGGACACCTCTCTTGCCCGATCGATCGGGTATCCCGTTTTTTCGAAGGGATACTTCATGCGCACCGGAAAAGAACGTGTGCAAATGGATGCCGTCCAAGTGCCGATATCGCTTGGCGAGGTTCGGGTAAATCCGGCTGACATATTGGTCGGTGACGGCGATGGTATTGTGGTTGTGCCGCAGGACCGAGCTGCAGAGGTCGCGGCCTCGGCCCGTGAGATCGAGGAGACTGAAAACCAGCTGCGTGCGGCAGTTGAAGGGGGATTGAGTCTGCGTGAAGCGCGTAAGAAGTTTAATTATCACGCGTTGCAGACCAAGGTAGATTGAGCCGATACCACTGTATGCGATTAAGAAGCCGGTCGCTTTTCGCACCCTTTCTCCTACCTGTCAGCGGCATTCTGCAACAAGGTCTCATAGGATTCGCCCATCACTTCACTGACAGGGCGACCATCGCGCACGGCCTGTGCCATGGCCTTCTCATGCGCGACAATGCCCTCTGCCTTTGAGACAACCTCTTCAGCGCGATCTGCAGGGATGAAGGCCACCCCGCTGCCATCTGCTATGACGTAGTCCGCCTGAGATACTGAAACGCCACAGACTTCGACCAGTTCACCATAGGATTGTTCAACAATGCGGCCGCGCGCTGTCAGTGGAATGAACTCTTTCGCAAAGACAGGAAACTCCAATTCCGTGGCTTCATCGATGTCACGGCAGGCGCCGTCAACAATCACCCCCGCCAGCCCCCTTTGTTTGGCGGCAAGAGAAAGAATCCCTCCCCAACCGGCCGCATCGATCCGTCCACGGTTATCAACAACAATAACGTCTCCCGGGTCCGCATCCATGATCGCGCCGGTACACAGATGCCTTTTGGAAATGGCCTCGTGCCCAACGGCAACCAGTTTGACCGTCATCGTGCGGCCGGCGATCAACCCGCAAGGCCACCCCTTGCGCAGGCCAAGGGCAACGCCCTTCATGCCAAGGCTGTCCAACGTATCCGAGACGGCACAAACATCCAGTCTTTTCAGGCGTTCTATGATGTTGTCATCAGTCATTTAAGCTCCCCTTGCTGGCTAAGGCCTGAGTGGGCCGCGCTCAATGCTTGTCTTTTGAAAGCGCGACCTGGTGTTCCAGAGAAACCGGCACACCTGTTTCGTTGGATTTCGCAACGGCGAGACATGCTTCAAGTGTCGCTTTGGCCCATCGCCCATCATGAACCGGCGGCGCAACGCCGCGAATTGCGTCGACAAGTTCATCCACCACAGAGGAGCGATTCTCTGATCCGCGCCCGAAACTGACGGATTGAACGGTCTTGCCGTGATCAGCGTATATCCCGACGCCTTCCGGTAAGTGCCGAATATCGGCCTTGTCGCAAGTGGCGATCAGAGTGCCGAATGTCGGGTGTAAAGCAGTGGCGGAGGGATCGGGCAAACCCTTGCCTGCATACCCGGACTCCCGCTTCAATAGGGATTCCGCATCTGGACCATTCAGTTTCTGCAGCCTGCGCCGTGCTGAACCGCAGCCGGTATCGTCAACCTGCAGGCCACCCTCGCCAATGCCTCCGTTCAACTCCGATGTTAAGAAATGGGCATAGCCACTATAGGTCATTGCACCGAAGCATCCGTCTTGGAACTCGAACATAACGACGCTGGCACCTTCGGTCGGGCGAGTGTCGTCCCAGGCCCCCAGCCGTGCATGAACAGACTTCAGCAGGCCTCCACCGATATGCCGTACGACGTCCATCTGGTGCGGTAACTGATTGAATAGAATGCCACCTCCGGCAGATGTATCCAGTTCCTCCGGCCTTCTGGGTCGATACAAAAAATCCGTGTAAGTCCAGAGGTTGATCATTCTCAATCTGCCGTAGGTGCCGTCGGAGATCATCTTGCGCATGGCTTGAACGGGGGGGTCGAAGGCATGCGTGTGTCCAACCACCATGGCCACACCGACTTCGTCCACGGCCTCGATGATGGCATCGCAATCCGCAAGCGTCAGAGCCATCGGCTTCTCTAAAAGAATGTGTTTGTCCGATGCCGCAGCGGTGAGGACATGCGACCTGTGAAACTGGTGCGGCGACGCGATGTAGACGATGTTGCAATCCGATTGGACGCACAGTTCTTCGATGCTTTCGTATGTCGGAAGGTCGAAATCCGCTGAGAAACGATCGCGTGCCTCAGGGCTGGGGTCTGCGGCCGCAGCCAGCGCAACATCTGGATGGTGTCGCAAACTCTGGCCCATGGCCATGAAGCCCCGCCCGAGGCCGACTACCCCGATTTTCTGCTTCATGCCGTTACTCGATTCCAAATTGTCCATACCGCTGTTTAAGCGACAAGCCCAATAATACACAAGATACTTAGATATCAAAAAATTGTTGACGTTTTGCGTTCTTTGGATCAAACACCGCACTACGGAAAACGCTATCTGCGTGTGAGTGACATGCAGCATTGCAGTGAATCGAAGAATACAGGAGGTGGAAATGGATCTTGATGGCAGGGTTACGATCGATGCTTCGCGTGACATTGTCTATGCGGCGTTGATCAATCCCGAAGTGCTGCGGAAGTGCATTCCCGGTTGTGAGGAGTTGGTCAAGCACTCCGAAACGACCTACGAAGCGAAAGTCGCTTTGAAAATCGGACCGGTCAAAGCTCGCTTTGGCGGGCAGGTTCAACTGGATGTATCCGGCGCGCCAAAAACAGTCTCGCTGGAAGGCGAGGGCAGTGGAGGTGCGGCCGGATTTGCAAAGGGCGGCGCCGACGTCGTGCTCGAGGAATCGAACGGGCATACAACGCTGACCTATTCGGCCAAGGCTTCGGTGGGCGGCAAGATTGCCCAGTTGGGAAATCGACTGGTTCAGAGCACCGCAAAGAAATTAGCCGACCAGTTCTTTAAGGAGTTTTCGCAGGTTTTCGACGAAAAACAAGCGAATGCCTGACCGCAGGCCGCACTGAGATCGTTCGACGCGGGTTGCGCTTTTCTCAAAGGCATGCAAATATACATAGATATCTAAGTTAATTCGCTCTGGGACTGTTATACTCCAGTGCTTGCGGAGAAATCGAATGTTAACAGCCGAAGAAAACGAACTGCTTACCCGCATTGAGGGCGATGCTCCGATGGGGCAGATGATGCGACACCATTGGATACCGGCGCTGATGACCGAGGAGGTCGCCGAGCCAGATGGTACTCCTGTACGCGTTCGCTTGTTCGGCGAGAATCTAGTGGCGTTCCGGGACACGGACGGACGGGTCGGAATTGTGGATGAACGTTGCCCGCACCGTCTTGCTTCACTTGCATTTGGCCGAAACGAGGAATGCGGCCTGCGGTGTCTCTACCATGGTTGGAAGTTCGATGTGGACGGCAATGTGGTCGAAATGCCGACTGAGCCCGAGGGCAGCAATTTCGCAGAGAAAGTCAAGTTGAAGTCATATCCGACACGTGAGGCCGGAGGCTTCATTTGGACTTATATGGGCCCTGAGGAAAAGATGCCGAGGTTCATGGCGCCTCCATGGCTGGTTGAGAGCGATACGAGCTTTGCGATCGCCAAGATCAATGAACGCACAAACTGGGCACAGGCCCTGGAAGGGTCCATCGATTCGGCGCACAGTTCCGCGTTGCACTCCTCAAACATCATGTCTGGCGGAGGCGAACGGACCGGCCCGCGCGATACTCTGGGTGGCCGGTCCTCTGGATTGATGGAACGTCCGTCCTACGACAAATCACCCCGTATTCAGGTCATGCCGACACCCTATGGTTTTCGGTATGCGGCTATCCGCAAACCTTCCGTCAACGCGCAGGAAAACAACTATATTCGCATAACTGCATATGTCGCACCGTTTTTCTCGTTGATCCCGCCGAACACATTGTATTCGGCAGTTCAGGTTTTCGTGCCGGTGGATGACTACAATACGACCTTTTATTTCATTGCCCGGGGCAATGACTCGCATGTCGACACATCCTGGTGGCGTCAGCGCCTGTGCGCCCGACCCGGCATTGATGTCGACGAGAAATGGAACAAGGTCCGCAACCTGGAAAACAATTATTTGCAGGATCGGCAAAAGATGAAACTGGGTGATTTCACCGGTATCAGCGGAATCCCGAACCAGGACATGGCGATGCAGGAAACCATGGGGGCGATCGCAGACCGAACCCTCGAAAAACTCGGCGCCTCCGATATCGCTATCGTCCGCTTTCGCCAGGTGATGATCGACGCAGCGCGCAAATTTCAAGAGACTGGAGATGTCATCGGTCTTGGTGAGGACCGTCTTCAGCCAAACACGTTGCGGGCCTACGAGGGTATCGTGCCAAAATCTCAGAATTGGCACGAGCTGGGCATGTCGGATGTCGAAGCCGAGCGTTATCGATCCTCCAAATCAGCCGAAGAGGAATCAGCCGCCTGACGCGGCTTCCTGCGAAATGAAATTGTTAAGGGGCGGCAAATTTAGACTGCGCCGCCCGGCGGCCTAAGCGCGTTCAAACAAGGAATAAAATCAGATGGCACAAATTGTTCTCGGTATTGGCACCTCACACAGTACTCAGTGCAGCCTGACGCCGGATTGGTGGGATGAACAGGGTAAGATGGATCCCAAACGGACTCCATACGAAACACTGTTGAGCAACGCGCCGGAATGGATGCCGGAACAGCTGACTCCGGAAGTCTGGCAGAAGAAATATGATGAGATCCAGCAGTCCATCGCCAAACTGCAGGACACAATAAAAACGGCTGCACCCGATGTCATGGTCATCGTCGGAGACGATCAGGATGATATCTTTCCCAAGGACGCCATGCCCATGCTGGCTCTGTTCTGGGGTGATGAAGTTTGGGATATTCCTGGCCCGGTTGAAAACCTGTCTCCGTCACACAGGGCTGGACGCTGGGCCATTCATGCCGATGAGCCCGAAGCCTACCCGGTCGACTCCGGTCTGGCGCTGCATATGGTCAAAAGTTTGGTCGAGGAGAACTTTGACATTATGCAATTGACGAAACAGGCAGAGGGGCGCTCGCTTGGTCACGCCTGGACGTTTGTGAAGCGTCGCTTGATGCCGGAAAAGCCAATTCCCATGGTGCCGGTTCTGATCAATACATATTTTCCCCCCAATCAGCCCAGCGCCGCACGCTGCTATGAGCTTGGCCGCGCCATTCGGCGCGCAGTGGAAAGCTGGCCTGAAGACATCCGCGTCGCCGTTGTTGCGTCCGGCGGATTGAGCCATTTTGTTGTCGATGAAGAACTCGACGATCGCATTATCAGAGGATTGCAGAACAAGGATGCCGAGGATCTGAAGTCAATTCCCAAGGATCAGCTTCAGGCGGGCAACTCTGAAATTCTCAACTGGATAACAACGGCCGGCGCTGTCGAGCATTTGGATATGGAACTGATTTCCTACACGCCAGCTTATCGAACACGAGCTGGCACAGGTTGTGGCATTACGTTTGCCAAATGGAACTGAATCTGGCGGCCAATGCCGCAAATCAGAAAAGTCCAGAGGCTGGTCTTTGCAACGAACCCGTTTTCATGTGCCACGCGTGGTGCTGATCAGCCCATCAGTGATGTTCTGTTCACACACCCTCTTGGCAGTTGTCGGAATTGTGTCCTTGCCTACGCTGCTTGAGGCCGTTGCTACCCATATGAGGATTGAACAGTGACGAAGGTAACTCTCACCATCAATGACAAGACCGAAACATGCGAGATTGAGAACAGGACTCTGCTTGTGCAGTTACTGCGCGAACACCTTCAATTGACAGGTACTCATGTCGGCTGCGACACCACGCAATGCGGTGCATGTACCGTGCATGTGGACGGCAAAGCCGTGAAATCCTGCACGGTCCTGGCGGTATCTTTGGACGGAAGGTCGGTCAAGACAATCGAGGGTATGGCAGACGGAGAGACGCTCCATCCCGTTCAGCAAGCCTTCTACGAGAACCATGGCCTCCAGTGCGGATTTTGCACGCCGGGAATAGTGATGGCAGCGGCCGATATGATTGAACGCCATGACGGACAATTGGACGAGCGAATTGTACGCGAGGAACTGGACGGAAATCTCTGTCGCTGCACGGGATATCAGAACATTGTCAAGGCTATCCTAGCGGCTTCCGAAAAGCACCGCAGCGCCGATCCTCAGTCGGGATTATTGGAAACATCGGATGTATGAGTTCAATTACCACCGTCCGGGGAGCCTTGAAGAGGCGCAACGTCTTTTCCTAGAGTCAGATGATGCAACCTACCTAGCTGGTGGGCACACTCTATTGCCGACGATGAAGAACCGCCTCGCTGCGCCCAGCGATCTGATCGACCTTCGGAGCATTCCGGACCTAAAGGGGATTTCATGCGTTGAGAGCCGGCTGGTCATCGGTGCGGCCGAAACACATTTCAATGTCTCCAGTTGTGCTGTCGTACTTAAGGCAATTCCAGCATTTGCAGCTCTGGCGGGATCGATCGGCGATGTACAGGTGCGCTATTGCGGAACAATCGGGGGATCGCTGGCCAACAACGATCCCGCGGCGGATTATCCATCAGCGGTACTCGGGCTTGGTGCGGAGATATACACCAACAAACGCTGTCTTTCCGCGGACGAGTTTTTCGATGGCCTTTACGCAACCGCGCTGGAGGAAGGCGAGATCATTCTACGGATATCATTTCCAATTCCAGAAACTGCCAGCTATGCGAAAATCCGCAATCCTGCATCGCGCTATCCCATTGCAGCGACGTTCGTCTCTCAGATGGATCGGTGTTTTCGGGTTGCGGTGACCGGTGCGGGCAATGACGGGGTTTTCAGGTGGTCCGACGCCGAGAAACTGCTGGATCAAGGGGGCGGCTCCGACAGCTTGATCGGCCTGTATCCCGGTGAGGATCTCATGCTCGATGATCTGCATGCGGGTCAGGACTATCGTGCCCATCTTGTAGGCGTGCTGACACGGCGTGCTGTCGATGCGCCTGGGCGACTGACCTTATGCTAGGGGAAGCGACGTCTGAACCTTGTCGAGATCGGAAGGCCGCATCGGGTGATGACGCCAGCAACTTACAGATCGAGGCAACAAATTAGGAAATCCGAACCGAGGCAAATGAAACATATCATAACAGTTGGTGCGGGACAGACGGGTGTGAGAGTTGTCACCAAGCTAAGAGAGTCCGGGTTTGATGGGCGTATCACCCTGTTCGAAAGAAATCCCCATGTCCCACACCAGCGCTCAGTTACATCTGCGAAATGCCTGGACAAGGACAGCGACGGGGCGAATCCCGGAGCGGTTTCGGATGAATTTTTCGCTGATCGGAAAATAGATCTGCGCCTGAGCGAGTGCGTGGATTCGGTGGATCCATTGGCCAAGACGATTGGCGCCGGCTCTCAGAAGCTAAACTACGACGAATTGGTGCTGGCCACCGGCGCCCGTCCGCTGCCTCTCCCGATCCAATCGAGCAATGAACTCGAAGGTATCTACACCGTCAAGGAACTCAGTGACATAGAGAGCTTCTCTGCAAGATTCGTCCTCGGAAATCATGTGACAATAGTAGGCGGCGGCCTTTTGGGTTTGGAGATTGCAGCGATTGCTGCCCAAAGAGGGCTCAGGGTCACACTGGTTGAACAGGCTAAGCGTGTTGCACATAACGTCGTTACGGCGGAGATCTCAAGTTATCTGCGAGACCTGCACGTTCGCCATCACGTGGAAATCATGGAAGAATTGTCCATTTCACAAGTGATTGGGAAAAATCGCATCATCGGCACGACCCTTAGCAACGGAATTACGATGAGCGTCAACTTCATGATCGTTTGTCTGGGGTCCTCGCCTCGCACCGAGTTGGCTGAAATCGCAGGAGCAAAAGTTGACGGCGGAATCTCAATCGATCCGTTCGGGCGCACCTCTGTCACAGATGTATGGGCTGCGGGTGACTGCACATCGTTTCAATACGGTGGAAAGCGTATACGGGTTGAGCGTGCCACACTTGCCACTGATCACGCCGAATGCGTCGCCGAAAACATCGCGGGAGGAAAAAGGAAAATAAGAGAGATTCCGGAGATAGTTTCAACTCAATATGACGCTTGCATACAGGTGCTTGGAAATAGCGAAAGCCACGACAAGGTATTGCGCAATGAAGTCGGCGCAAACACTTTTTCGAGTTGGCACTACGGAAATGGCAAACTGCTGGCGGTACAAGCGGTAAATGCCGAGGCGGAGATTCATCGGGCCAGAACACTGATCGAAACATAATCGACGCGGTGGCGGGCATGAGCGCATCGAAGTCCGCAATTTATCGCTGGAAGCAATGGCCGGATGTGCTGCACGAACTCCGGTGACCTGAGCCGTTTAATTCCCGAATGGGCTCTTGGACATAAAGACTATCGGCCGGGCATCTGAGATCGGGGGTGTCGAAGACCACCGGCGTCGTAGAAGCGTGACGGAAAAGCGCGGGTTGATTGTATCGGCCCGATTTCTGGGCACGCCAGGTTATTTTGCCCTGCCTCCCAGGGCGTACTGTCCCGGCGGTGAGCGTTTTGTTGCCGCCGGGGTTCATTCTGAGAATTGGAAGTGCTCTGGTTGTCCTGAGATTGTAATGACCTGACAGTTGGCCTCTGCGTTGGGGCGCGCGACCGCAAGAGTTGAGCGCCCCAACGCAGAGGCCAACTGTCAGGCGATTACGATCTTAGAACATCAAGATGTGTCCGCTTAGCGCCTAATTCGAGACACCGACGAGCCGGCTTTGGCGCTTGAAAGATGTGCCGTAGAAGACCCGACGCGCGTCAGTATGCTCGCGTCGTGGCCGTCCGCCTGAAGTTTTGGAACGAGGTATTGTCCGACACTTCCCGTGCCTCCAAAAACTGCGATTTTCATCCCCAGTTTTCCCTTTCGATTTGAATTTACGCGGTATCAATTGGCTGGAGCTGATAGGTTAGCCTAAATTGGCAGCATGCTGTTTTGGAAAGGCGACCACATAGTAACCACCATTCCGCTTTGTTCGCTCCGCATGTCCCCTTTCGGCCTGTGGCTACCATTCAACATAGAGCCCCGTGCTGCGTTGCAATTCCAATATGCGGTCATTCGTCAATTGCGGGATTGGACTGGGCCGCCGAACGCTCCAGACGCAAGATGCTGATGCCGCTCTGGAAGCCTGGATCACGTGGTGTTATGGCAAGGCGTTGGAGCCGTAAAGGCATTCCGCAACGACGAACGAGGCAGTGAACCCCGCAAAAAGCTGAACAATCCCACTTCGCCGAAGTCCGGGTTTTCCCAGAATACTGCGAGGCATACAGCGTTTCTGAGGGCAAATGGACGGGCGTTTCTGGTCAGGTCATCGACCGGAAACAGTTTGGCGATCGTCAATCGTCCAAAAGCGGTCTGATTGATACCAGGGCAGCATGGACGGCCGAAGACAGCTGATCTATGTCGTCATGGTCCATTGGCGTCGATAGCGCCGCGGAGCCGGTGTGGATCATCATGATGCCGCGATCGTAGAGCGCAGCGATCAGGGCGTTCATTGCCCGCTTTTCCTTTTCAGAAGGATACGCCTCCCGATAGTTGTGGGGCTGCCTTTCCTTCAAATGCAGGCGCAACAGCGATCCGGCGCCGCAAACGTTTGCGCAAGCATCAGCCAATTGAATTGCCTCCGCGATGCCGGCGCGCGCATAGTCCCCCAGTTTATTGAGTCTCGCGACGGTCTCGGGCCCATAATGCGACATGGCGGCAACCCCCGCTGTCATGGTCACGGGATTGGCCGAGAATGTGCCGGCAAGCGGCAGGCGCAGGCCTGTTTCGCCCTGTGCAAAGACGGCCATGACGTCGTCGCAACCGGCCAGCGCACCGACCGGAAAGCCGCCGCCGATCATCTTGCCAAGGGAGGTAAGGTCAGGTCGGATACCGAGGCCTTCCTGGACGCCGCCATAGCCGTTTCTGAATGTGATGACCTCATCGAACATCAGCAAAGCCCCATTTCTGTCAGCCCAATGCCGCATGGCTTTCGCGAAAACGCGCGAAACCGGCATCATGCCGATGCGGTGCGGAACCGGGTCGACGATCACGCAGGCGATCTCGCTTTTGTGTTCGTCCAGAATGGTGGTGGCTTTTTCGGCATCGTTGAACGGCAGCACCACCATGTTGTCAGCGACGGCTGACGGCGTACCCTCGGCCAGCGGCACGGCAGCGGGGTGGTCGGCACTTCCCCAGTCCCCGGGGCCTGAACCCTGGCTGACCTCCGCAAAATCATAGGCTCCGTGATAGCTTCCCTCGACCTTGGCGATCTTCGGCCGGCCGGTGAAGGCGCGAGCTGCCTTCATACCGGCCATGACAGCTTCGGTCCCGGAATTGACGAAGCGGATCTTCTCAAAGGCCGGTGAACGGGAACACAAATGTTCGGCGAACCGCACTTCGGCTTCAGTTGCCATGGTAAAGGCAGTGCCGCGTTTTAACTGTTGTGTGACGGCCTGAACGATCGGCTCGTAGGCATGGCCGTGGATATGCACCGCGACGTTGTTGGCAAAATCGATATATTCACGACCATCGACGTCAACGACCCTGCATCCTTTGCCGTGACGAACATAGCGCAACGGGCCGTCATAAAGCAGCGTATTGCGGCTGACACCGCCTGGCAGAACGCTTTTTGCACGCTCGATCAGCATGGCGCCCGTTACACCCGAAATTGCGGTCATCGCTCCAAATACACCAATTTGCCCGACTGGCCGTCCCATCCGGCTGCGTCAGGCAGTGGGTCTTTCTTCAGGGCGATATTGTCCCATCGTTCGGCAAGCTCGGCATTGAGTTCAGCAAACATTTGTTGGTGCGGCTGCAGATCACCGTCGCTGACGATTGCATTTGCCGGGCAGACCGGTTCGCAATCGGCGCAGTCGATACATTCGTCCGGGTGGATGACAAGGAAATTCGGTCCCTCGTAAAAACAGTCGACCGGGCACATTTCAACACAGTCCGTATATTTGCAGCGAATGCAGTTTTCGGTAACGACAAAAGTCATGCCGCCCGATCCAGGCCTTTAAGACCGATACCGTACATCGAATAGAGCTCGGCTTCGTCAAAGAGCACCCGGTCATCATAGCCGCTGAACCAGATGGCCTCCGGATTGCGGCCGACAATGGTCACCTTGCAGCGATCCGGCGCATCCGCCGCCGACCGCAACAGCTTGAAGATGAGGACACCGTTTTCGGCGCCGGGGAGACCGGCTATCGGTTCTTTCGTTACGGCCGCGACTTCGGTCTTTCCCTTGTAGTGGGTGATCGACAGCCGCGCATGTGCTTCAACGCCGGAAAGGCCCTTTTGCGATTCATTGAGGATTGTCCATGCCTCTTCGATCGGGATATTGAAGGCCTTGTGGCCGACGATATCGCGGCCGCAGAAGAAATAGTGGTTCTCCACACCGTTGCGTTTGAGTTCGCGCTGCATGATGCGAAGCGCATCCGGATCGTTGTTGATGCCCTTGATGATCGGTGCCTGGTTGTCGATGTTGATCCAGTTGCGTTGTCGCAACCGGCGAACGGCGCGCCGCGTGCTGTCCAGCCATTGCAGGCTGCCGTTTTCATCTTCGATATAAGTGCCGTCGGCCGCTTTATTCAGGAACTCGTCCGGGTGGTTGAAATGCACCATGATGCGCAGGTTCGTTTCCGGATAGGTTTCGTGGAAGCGGTCCAGCATATCGAGTAAAGCGTCGTCGAAACGGTCAGGGAAAAACGCCAGCTCCTTGGTGCCGATGCGGATGGATTCGATGCCCGCCTCGGCGAGGGCAGCGAGCCATGCCGCGATGTTCCTGTTGCCGAGGACCATCGGGTCGCCGCCCGACATCAGGATTTCGCGCAGTTTCTCGCGGCCTGTTTCGGGGTGCCTGCCGCCGTTTTCGGCGACAAGCCGATTGTGCTCCCTGATATAGGGGATGAGTTCGCCGATCTGGGCAAGGCCCTTCGGAGCAACGGTACCGTCCGGCCGGGTGACGTCTTTTTTTGCAATCAGTTCCTCACGGTAGCAGAACCGGCAGTGGGCAGAGCAGGTTGAGGCGACATAGATGAGGCCAAGCTCATATTTGTGGATCAGACCCTCTACGGGACTGTAGTCCATCTGATTGCCAGGATCCTCGGCGCCATCGAGGTCAACCGTTTCCGTGGGGCTGGCCTTGATCAGAACTTGCATCGGAACGCTGTTTTTGGCCTGCTCGAAATAGTGGCGCGTGATCTTGACCGGCATGCGCTTTTGCACGTCGCGGTCGGAATCTTCCAGTGCCGCCAAAGCGTCAAGTTCGCTTCGTGAATAAAAGGATTTCATGTCGTCCGGGACATCGCCGGTAAGGAACTTCTTGATGCCGGTAATGATTCCGCGGTTGTACTTGGCGTTTTGGACCTGATCCAAAAAACCCTGTTCCCGGGCTGATGGAACGTATTTCGCAGATTTTGTCATATTACCAAAAGTCCCCAATTTTTCGGATTGTAATCAGCGGCCTCTATGAGCAGATCCTGCATCAGGATCGCGTTTTGTGCCCAAATCCCTAGATTTAGGCGTAATTTGCCAAATTCATGTAGAAGCGTCTAAGGTTATAGGTTAAAGCTCAAGCGATTTATTTTCATTTGAAAGTTACTTTTGGTAATGGATGATCTCTATCAAAGACGGTTATTGCCAAGTACGAGCATGCTCATTGCATTCGATTCCGCTGCCAGAACCGGTGGATTCACCACGGCGGCCGAAGAACTCAATCTGACACAGGGCGCGATCAGCCGGCAGGTGCGGGCACTCGAGGACCAACTCGACGTCAAACTGTTTCGAAGAGCCAACAAGAAAATCACCCTGACGGATGCCGGACGCGCCTATGCACGGGAAATCCATCTGGCGCTCAAACGGATCCAGACCGCGTCCCTGTGCATCAAAACGAATCCGCGGGCCGGCCTTCTGAACATCGCCATTTTGCCGACATTCGGAACTCGCTGGCTGATGCCGCGCTTTCCGTCATTCCTGGAAAAGAATCCGGAAATCACCGTCAATTTCGTAACCAAGCTGTCACAGTTCGATTTTGGCGAGGAGGGGCTCCACGCGGCCATTCATTTCGGCCTGCCCGATTGGCCGGACACGACAGGCACATTCTTGATGCACGACGAGCTGGTTCCTGTCGCATCACCGCAATATCTCGACCGGCGCGATATTACCCAGGCGAGTGATCTTGCAAACGAGTCGTTGCTGCACCTGACAAGCCGCGCTCGGGCCTGGTCGGATTGGCTGGCGGCAAGCGATGTTACGGTCACCAAGGGCCAAGGACTGATGTTCGAGCAGTTTTCGACCGTCGCTCAGGCTGCCGCTGCGGGGCTGGGCGTGGCCCTTTTGCCGAAGTTTCTGATCCGCAGCGAAATCGAGCGGGGCGAGCTTCGCATCATCCTCGACAAATCCGTTCCCACCAGATCGGCCTATTACTTGATGCTGCCCTCTGAAAGCATTGACTATGCGCCCGCAATTGCCTTCCGGGACTGGCTGAAAGTCACGATCGAAGCCGACATCCCCACATAAATGACGGCGCCGTGGTCAGAATTGCGGACGGTCTGTTAGGCGCGGGATGCGTTGAGCCAGCACTGCCTCACTCCGGTCTTTTAATCATATCAAAGGGGTGAACAACGGGAATTATCCAATGATTTCAATTGTTGACAAAATAGGTAGTATACTACATAATATTTGCCGGACAGACCGAAAGATCCGGCGATCGGCCGAATCGAACAAGCAGCGGAAACAGCTGTAAACTCAACGGCAAATTGGAGGAACCAAATGAAGAAGCTTCTTGGAGTATTGGCCGCCGCAACGGTAGGGCTGGCAATTTCGACGGCCGGGTCGACGGCTGAGGATATGAAGATGCTCACCGCGTGGGGGCCCAACCACTCCGGCACAGCCAATATGGCCTACGGCTACATCAAGCTGGTGGAAGATATGACCGGCGGAGATGTTTCGATCAAGCCGAGCGGGCCGGAGGTTGTGCCCGGCGGCAAGCAGCTGCAGCCGGTTTCATCCGGCGTGTTCGATCTCATCTATACGCACGGTCTCTATCACACTGGCACGACAGGCATCGGTGCTGCCATTGATGCCGTGGATGGCGACATCGAAAAGCGACGCACCAGCGGTGTATGGGACTGGGTCGACAAGCATTACCAGGAAACACAGAATCTCAAGGTTCTTTCGATCCCGACCGCCACAACCGGATTTCGCTTTTTCCTGAAGGACGAGATGGATCCGGACAAGAAGCTGGACGGCATGAAGATTCGCGCGCTTCCGTCCTACAACAAGATCGTCGGTTCCCTCGGCGGGACGGCCGTCGTCATACCTTTCGGCGAACTCTATTCCGCCGCCGAAAAGGGTGTCATCGACGGGCTGGTTTGGCCAACGGTCGGCGCGGTCGGCTTCAAGTTCCACGAGGTCACGCCCTATCTGGCGGAACCTGCCTTCGGCACGGTTTCATATCTGATCATGATGAATCTCGACAAGTGGAACGCCCTGGACGCGGATACACAAGAAGCCTTGCTCAAGGCCGGCCACAAGCTCGAGCAGGACACCGTCGGCATCTTCAACAAGCTGCTCGAAGAAGAAAACGCCATGATGGTTGAGGGCGGCGCCAAGGCCACAAGTATCGGTTATTCACTCGAAGAGGCAAACAAGCTGTTTGCCGACCGTGCGATGGAAGTCGCAATTGAAAAATCCGGTGCGACCGGAGAAGCCTTCCGCGACTTTGTTGCCTCGAAGGGTATGTAAGTCGGCTCCCAGGGCCATTCCGCCGCGGTTTCCGCGGCGGATTTTTCAGAATTGGACTTGTTTTCTGCGGACGCGATAGGTTGAAGCGGGGGCCTCACACAAAGGCGACAGGACCACTCTTGCGATGAACCGTGTTCTTGCCAGGATCTATAAAGTTCACGACGGGCTTACCCAGGCGGCCGCGGTATTGGCCGCGATCGGATTGATCGGCATCGTTGCCTCCTATGTCTACGAAGTTATCACGCGTTACTTCTTCAACGCCCCGACCGCCTGGGTCAGCGATTTTGTGTCCTACGCACTCTGCGCGTCGATCTTCCTGGCTCTGCCGAAAGTCACCATGGACAAGGGGCATGTCGCAGTGACAATCCTTGTTGAAATCGTGCCTGAGGCACTGGCGGATGCAATGCACACTTGCATCAATTTGATCGGCTTTTGCTGTCTGGGCTTTGCCGCATATATCAGCCTTGAGGAAAACATCCGCCAGTACAGCAAAGGCATTGAAACGCTGGCGATTGTGCCCGTCCCCCAATGGTGGATTTCGAGTTTCATCACATTCGGCCTCGCCCTCAGTGCGATCTATTTCCTGCGCTATGCGCCGGCATCGCAGCGGGTCCGCGGTGATGTCATTGCCGAAAGACCCGGCTGATGGAATGGTACGTGACCCTCCTTGCCGGCGTGGCCATCCTGTTCGCGCTGTTTTTGTCGGGCGCGCCGATTTTCCTGGCCTTCCTGTTCGCGATACTGACCGGTATCTATTTCATCATCGGACCGGCCGGTTATCCGATGTTTGCCAACAGCATCCTGGATACCGCCTCCATAACGTCCCTCGCTTCCATCCCGCTGTTTATCCTGATGGGCGAGCTTCTGTTCCGGTCTGGCACAATGGATGTGCTGTTCGATTCAATCGACAAGCTCGTCGGTCGCGTGCGCGGTCGCCAGTATGTGCTCGTCGTGGTTCTTTCCGCCGTTTTCGGTGCGTTGTCGGGTGTTGCCATGGCCGTTGCGGCAATGCTTGGCCGGGCGATCATGCCGGGTATGCAGGCACGCGGCTACGACCGTGATATTGCAGCGGGTCTGATTGTCAGCGGCGCCAGCCTGGCCCCGATCATTCCACCCAGCCTGTTGGCGATCATCGTCGGATCGATCGCCGATGTGTCGATTGCCAAGCTGTTGATCGCCGGCGTTATGCCGGGATTGCTGCTCGGAGGCATATTTCTCATCTATGTGTTTGTGCGCATAGGCATGAATTCGCAACTGGCGCCTGCAAATGTGACCTCCGAGCGGGGAGAGATATCCATTGTCGAGCAGGCGATCGCGCTGATGCGCATCCTGCCGTTTGCAATCGTGATCTTTTCCGTCATGGGCTTTATCATGCTGGGCATTGCAACGCCTTCTGAATCGGCGGCAACGGGCGTGCTCGGCGCTCTGATCACCGCAGCCATCTACCGCAATCTCAATTTCAGAATGATCTGGGAATCGGTCATGGCGTCGATCACCGTCTCGGCGATGATCCTCGCCATCATGGTCATGTCGAAAATGTTTACGCAATTGCTGGCTTTTACCGGCGCGACGAGCGAGCTCGTGCAACTGGTGGCCAATCTTGGCTTCAGCCCCGTCGTCATGCTGCTCATAATGCTGGCGGTGCCGTTTGTGCTGTGCATGTTCATCGACACCATAGCCGTGATCCTGCTCACCATTCCGATCTATCAGCCGGTGGTCACCAGCCTCGGCTTCGATCCGGTATGGTTCTGGCTGTTATTCCTGATCAACATCACGCTTGGCGCAATCACGCCGCCCTTCGGCTATACGCTGTTTGCCTTCAAGGCTGTGGTCCCGGAAATGACCATCAGCGACGTCTACAAGGCGACCTGGCCGTTCGTGATGCTGTTTCTGCTGGGGATTGCCGTTATCATCGTTTTTCCGGGCATTGCAACCTGGCTGCCCGACCTGACGGGATAGTAGCCCTTACCGAACTCAATTGGCAGGTTCAGACTGTGGCGCTGTCGGTGAAAGACGCCCGTCGACGGTCTGCCGGTGCGTTGCCGTACAGCGTCGTGCGCTGACGCGACGGCCGGCCCACACCTGCCAACAGCGCTTCCATCGCTTCAGGCGTCATTTCCTGACCGTGATCGGCACCGGCGGAACGGGTGATCGTTTCGTTCATCAGCGTCCCGCCAATATCGTTGACGCCGGCGGATAGACAGGCGGCAAGCCCTTCCGGGCCAAGCTTGACCCATGATGCCTGGATATTGGTGATATGCGGGTTCAGCGTCAGGCGCGCCACCGCGTGCATCAGAAGCGCTTCGCGCCAGGTCGGGCCGCGGCGGCTGGCGCCCTTGAGATAGATCGGCGCCTCCATGTGCACGAAGGGCAGGGGCACGAACTCGCTGAAGCCGCCCGTGCGCTGCTGCTGCTCGCGCAACCGCAGCAGATGACGCGCCCAGTTCATCGGCCGGTCGATATGGCCATACATGATTGTCGAGGTGGTTTTCAGTCCAAGCCGATGGGCCGTGTCGATGACATCGAACCATTCATCCGTGTTGATCTTGTCCGGGCAAAGCCTGTCGCGCACCGCGTCATCGAGTATTTCTGCGGCGGTGCCGGGCAGGCTGCCAAGGCCGGCCTCGATCAACTGGCCGAGAAATTCGGCAATCGGGAGTCCAAGCGTCAGCGCGCCCTGATGGATCTCGAGCGGTGAAAAGGCATGGACGTGAATGTCCGGAACGGTCGACTTGATGGCCTTGACAATGTCGAGATAGGTCTGACCGGTGTAGTTCGGATGAATGCCACCCTGCAGGCACACTTCAACCGCGCCGCGATCCCATGCCTCTCTTGCGCGTCTGCTAGTCTCCTCAAGGCTCAGATCATAGGGACGGCCGCGCAGGTTCTCGCTTGTCTTGCCCTTTGAGAATGCACAGAACCGGCACTTGAAGTAGCAGATATTCGTATAGTTGATGTTGCGCGTAACCACATAGCTGACGGTATCGCCGCAAACGCGGCGGCGCAGCGTATCCGCGGCCCGGGCGACCTCCGGCATCTCGCCGTCGCGGGCAGCAAGCAGGCGTTGTATCTCACGCAGCCGCAGATCGCCGCCATCCACCGCACGTTCAAGAATGCGGTTGAGCGCGCGGTCCCTTATGAAGCCTGGCGTGGTCGGGTTTTTCGGCAAAGTTTGGCCCGCGACGCCCGGAAACCAGTCGTCGGTCCGCGCCAGGCCATCAGCGTCGATTGCGTCGAGGACTGGCGCACGCATACGGGCATCAAGCCAGCGATCGCCATGGTGCGCGAACTGCGGATAGACACCCAGCCGCTCAACCAGGATCTTGCCGGCGGAGGCCGTGTCGCCCGCGAGGGTTTCCAGATGCGGCCAGGGTGCCTCCGGATTGACGTGATCGGGCGTCACCGGCGACACGCCGCCCCAGTCGTTCAGGCCGCTGGAGATCAGTTGGCATGCCGATCCTTTTGAAAGGTTCGGGGGTGTCTGGATTGACATTTCAGGCCCGAAAATCAGGCGCGCAACGGCAATCGTCCACTGAAGGTCGGCAAGGTCCGGCTCGGGAGCACCGGCCATGCGGGTGCCGGGCTTGGCGCGGAAGTTCTGAATGATGATTTCCTGAAGGTGACGGTGTTGATCGTGCAGCCGGCGAAGGGCAAGCAGACTTTCAATGCGTTCCCGGCGGGTTTCGCCGATGCCGATCAGAATACCGCTGGTAAATGGTACTTTTTGCCGGCCGGCCTCCTCGATGGTTGCCAGACGCAGGGCCGGGTCCTTGTCAGGCGAGCCGTGGTGGCAACCGCCTTTTTCCGTCAGGCGCGACGCCACGTTTTCCAGCATGATGCCCATCGATACCGAAACCTCACGCAGCGAGGCGATTTCGTCGGCATCCATGACACCGGGGTTCAGATGCGGCAGCAAACCGGTTTCGTTGAAGACCAGTTCGGCCATTGCGCGCAAATATTCAAGAGTGCTGCCATAGCCAAGTTCGTCCAGCGCGCGGCGCGCCGCCGGATAACGCAGTTCCGGCTTGTCGCCGAGTGTGAAGAGGGCTTCCTTGCACCCGGCCTTGTTGCCCTGCAGGGCGATTTCCACAACCTCTTTCGGGCTGAGATAGGCGGACACCAGCTTTCTCGGCGCCTTTGCAAAGATGCAGTAATGGCAGACGTCGCGGCACAGTTGGGTGAGCGGGATGAACACCTTGCGCGAATAGCTGACCAGCCGTCCGTGGCCGGCATCGCGCACGGCTGCTGCTCGGGCAAGCAGAATGTCCTGCGGCTGATCAAGCAGCGCCAGGGCGTCCGCATCGGACAGGCGCTGCGCCCTTGCGTCATTGTGAACGGTCATCGTGTTCATGCCGCACCCCTCTCTATCGGATGGCCGCAGAAGGAGCCGCGTGATTTATTGAAAAACCCATGCGTTGCTCCGCCCCTGACGTGCAGAGCCAGGTCATGAAGGTCCGCCGATGTGTCGATATCGAGTGCCAGGCCGGGAGCCTCCAGGATCTGCGGGTGCACGCCGGCTTTCTGCGATGCCTGTTTGTAAAGGGAAAAACTGTTTGCTCCGAAGGCCGGACGAACAAGGCCCTTCTTGGACATGAAAAGTCCGTTGGTGCCTTGCAGATCGCGTGCTGCGGCCAGGCGGATATGTGGTTTATCTGAAGGTGCCGGGGCGATCAGAGCAGCGATCTCGGAAGCGGTCGCCAGCGGGATATCGCCCGGTAGCACGGCGACATTGCTTTGAGTGCGTGTAGCCGCCAATCCAAGCAGGACAGCTTCGTTGTAACCAGTCGCCTCGGGTTCGCGGACCGGGCATGCGCCATGCTTGCGGGCAACGTCGAAAACCGCGTCGTCGCTCGCAACAATCCAGACTTTGCCATGGTCGAGGAGGCTGACGGTGGTGAGAAGATCCTCCAGCATCGCAAGCACCAGCGCGGTTCGCTCCGAAGGCGTGAGAACCGGTGTGAGGCGCTGCTTGGCGAGTTTCAGGCTCTTGATCGGAATGATGATCTCGGTCATCGGTTCAACGCCGTTGTAATGTCCTATCGGTTCTCAAGCGGTGCCGGATCGCCCGTGATGCGAATGCCGGCACCCGGTATTTTGTACTGGCCGTTGATGAAAATCAGCGCCGATGTCAACGCTTCGGCGATGGCGGAGTTGTCGATCCGCCCGGCATGCCAGGCCTTCATTCCTGCATCGGCTGCAAGTGAAATGACCTCGCTGCGTGCCGCCGGGTCGTTGCCGCACACCAGAACATCGCAGTCAATGGCGTGATCCAGATCAGCCAAATGGGCTGCCGCGACGTTCTGAAATGCCGAGACGACGCGCACATTCTCGCCCAGTGTCTTCTGCACCGCCTTTGCAACGGAGCCGCCCTCGGGCAGCTGTACCGTGCGGACCTTGGGCGGCATGAGCGGTACCGTGACGTCGATGACGATCTTGCCGTCAAGATGCCGGCGAATGGTCTCCAGTGTCGCTGCGTGACTGGCATAGGGCACCGTCACTGCCACAACGTCGCCTTTTGCCGCCGCGGCTGCATTTTCGGCGCCGGAAATTCTGGCTCCGGCCTTGGCCGACAGCTCTTTGGCAATGTCATTCGCACGTGCGCCGTCACGCGATCCAATGGTCACCGCATGGCCAGCCCGTGCCCAGCGCAATGCCAGTCCGGCACCCAATGCGCCGGTGCCACCGATGATGGAAATATTGGATTTGTCGGTCACGGTTCAGTCCTCCAAACCGGTTTCAGATTTCAGGTGTCCTGCAGCGGCCTGATGGCGTAGCAGGCGCGTCCGACCGCAACCAGGGTCCCGTCATCATCGTGTATATCGACATCAACGAAACCGGCGGTGCGCCCCGAACGGCGCACGGTCGCCCGTGCCGTCAGGTCCGTTTTGTGCGCCAGCCGCAAAAAATCGGTGCTGAAATTGAGCGTCAGCATCGGGCCGGCGGCAACAAGCATCAGCGCATAGCAGCCGGCAATGTCGACAAGGGAGGCGATGACACCACCATGCCATTGGTCGGTGCCGGGCTGGCGCTCGAATTCGGGACACCAGCGCACCTTGAGAAGCAGAGAGGGCTCATTGTTGTCGACGGCCAGCACCTGCGGGCGGAACAACTGATGGTAGAGCGAGCGGCTGAGATGCTCCTGGATATCCGAGATGGCGAGTTGATGGCTCATGTCGTGACCCGGTTGGCGGTCATTTCCTGCAGATGCGGCAGGATTTCCGCGGCGCATTTGTTGACATAGTCCATGCGCTCTTCCGGCGGCATGACCAGCGCGATGACGATGTGGTTTGCGCCGGCCTGAACGTATTGACCGAGCTGCTCGACGATCCGGTCGGAGGGACCGTAGGCACAGTATTTGTCTACGATCTTTTCGAACGGCATGTTGAAGCGAAAGCTCAGTTGCTCGATCGCCCTGTTTCGGGCTTCCTGCACATCGTCATGCATGCTGACATACATGAAGCTGGTGAAGGCGAAGTCATTGGCAAGCGGACGCTTGTATTCCTCTGCAAAGCCTTTGATCTTGTCGACCGATTCAGCCAATAGGTCGGGTGTGTACATGTAAGGTTGCCAGCCGTCCCCGAGGCGGGCCGCGCGCCGCATCGCCGGGTCGCTTCTGCCGCATACCCACAGGGGCGGACCGCCTTTCTGATAGGGCGGGGGCAGCATGTCGACATCTTCCAGCTTGAAGATTTCGCCATCATAGCTGAAGCGCTCGCCGCTCCAGTATTTGCGCATGATCTCAATGCCTTCATTGGCGCGCCTTCCGCGTTCCTTCATCGAGACGCCGCAGGCCTGGAATTCACGCGGATAGTCACCGCCGATGCCGACCGAAGCGACAAGCCTGCCCTTCGAGAGGATGTCCAGGGAGATCAGTTCCTTCGCCATGATCGTCGGATGACGCAGTGGCAGGATGAGGGTCGACGGGATCAGCTTGATTCTCGTGGTCACCGCCGCCGCATGGGCGAGCACCGTGACGACATCCAGGATCGGGCGGAAAAAGACCATGTGCTCGCCCGTCGTCAGGAAATCGTAACCCGCATCCTCGACCCCGGTGAGCTGTTCCGGTTCCCAGACATCTCCGTCGACGTGAAACCCGACCTGAACCCTTGACATTGTTGCCTCCCGTATCGCTTGCCAGCCCGTCAGGCAGACTTCTGTTGCTCGATTTGTTCCTGGACGAGGATTTCGAGGTCGTCCCGCCGCACCTTGCCGATGGCGGTCAGAGGGATCGTATCGATATGCATCAGGAATTCGGGCCATTTGGCCTTGTCCAGACCAACCCGTTCGCAGTGCAGACGCAGATCGCCCAGCGTTACCGGCGCATCGGCGACAACAACGGCTGCCAGTCGCGAGCCGAGCCTCTCATCCGGGTAGCCGACGATGGAGATATCGGACACCGCCGGATGCCCGAGAAGAACGTTTTCGATCTCGAGCGGAGATATGTTTTCGCCGCCCCGCAGGATGATGTCCCGGGCCCGGCCGATCATTCTGATATAGCCGTCCGGCCGCTGCACGGCGGCGTCGCCGGTCGCATACCAGCCATCCGGCTTCAGCCGACCGCCGGGGTCGCCGCTCCAGTAGCCCTTCATCATCTGCTGCGGGCAGTGCAGTTCGAGTTCTCCGTCGACAACCCGCGTTGTCGTGCCGGGCAGGGCGATGCCATCGGTCTCCAGGCGGTGCTCCAGAGCTGCATCAAGGGGAACGGCTGTAACGGCGCCGGCTTCGGAGGTGCCGAAATAGGACCAGATCTGGCAATGCGGCAGCGCCTCGAGGCCCCGCTTGACCAGCGGCCGCGGCACCGGCGCGCCAGCGGAGGGAAAGAAGCGCAATGTCTTGATGCGGTCGATACCGTTTTCCTCCGCCCAGGCCACCATGTCCATGAGGAAAGGGGTTGGGGCGACCGTGAATGCACAGCCATATCGTTCGATCAGCTCTACCGCGGTTTCGATGCGCCAACGGGGCACGAGAACCATGACGGAATTCAGCATCAAGGACATGCGCACCCCGAAGAGCAGTGCAACGGCATGACCGACCGGAGATGAAACGAGGATCGGATCATCCACGGTCAGACCAAAGTGCTGCGCGAAGACCTCAGTCTGGCGTTCGAGGGTCGCGGCCGTGTGCATCGCTGCCTTGGGCGTGCCGGTTGTCCCGGATGTGCAGGCCAGCCAGACAATGTCTTCCGGCGCGCGACGAATCGGCTTCTCGGGACCGATCGGTGCATCCTCTTCGGGGCGGAAGCGCCGGTCACCCAATTGGTCAAAGAGCGGATTATCGCCGACCAGGTGCTCGGTCAGTATCACGCAACTGGCATCGAGAATTTCGGCAAGTTCGGTAATGCTGGTGCCGGCCGCCCAGGGCAGATTGACGAGTACCGCGCCGCAAAGGCGAATGGCCAGATAGTCAACAACGAATTCGATGGAATTGGGTCGTGCGACAATCACCCGGCTGCCCGGGGTGACCCCCTGTGCAGTCAGTTGGCCGGCACGGGCTCTTGAAAGGGCGATGAGTTCGCCGACGGAAACCTGTCTGTCGGGTTCGGCAACGGCAAGCGCATCCGGGTCGCGGCGGCAAAGTCGCGCCCATTCGTCTCCGACATAGTCCGGTTCAACCGCCGTACCGTCGATGTGCGTGTTTGTGGTCATGCCGTTCCGCTAGATCTCTCTGATTTCGGTAATCAGCTTGCTGACCTGCTCGTCCGACAGTCCCTCGAACCAGGTTTCGTCGATCTGGATCCGATCGACCTTTCCGCCATAGCGTTTCTTCAGCGCACCCGGCAGCGCGTCCGGCTTGGCGATCACCGCATAGGCCTCCAGCATCTCGTCGGTCACCAGATTTCCCATCTCCTCCCACTTGTTTTCACGAGTCATGGCCGCGAAATCTTCCTGACTCACGGTCCAGCCATGCATTGACAGCATTTCCTTGTATTCCGGCGTTGAAGCATAGAGCGCCACGCGTTCTTTCAGCCCCTTGACCACCTTGTCGATACCGGCATCAGACGTGGCGCAGCCGATGAAGCCGTAACCGCCGAGTTCGAGGTCTTTCAGCTTCCGGCCAGATCGCTCCAGGCCGATCTCGAGGTTCGGCAACATGACCTCCTCGTGCCATTTCCAGGTGATCGGATCTCCGGGAAGATGGCCATCGGCGAGGTCGCCGCACAGGCGGCACATGAATTTGTTGATGGCAGCCAGATGTATTTCGGGGAACCCGGATTCCAGAGGTCCGGGGTTGTAGTAGGGGATCATCAGATTGTGTTTGTAGTAGATCCCGTCATAGTCGAGCTTGGTGCCGTTTTGCCAACAGTCCCAGATCGCGCGCAGCGCGTTGATGTAGTCCTTCATGCGCCTTACCGGCGGCTGAAAATCCATGCCGAAGCGGCGTGTCAGATGCGCCTTGATCTGGGAGCCGATACCGAGCTGAAACCGGCCTCCCGACAATTCGTTCAGCGACCAGGCGTCATAGGCAGTGGCCATCGGGCTTCGCGGAAAGGCGACAAACACGCCCGACATCATCTTGATCTTTTCGGTCACGATCGCACCGGCGGCTGCCGAAAGAGTCGGGGGGACGGTGAGTTCCAGAAGGGTGGTGCCGTCATAGCCGAGCCGCTCCGCGCGGGCGATTTCATCGGGCATCGCGGAGAGCTTCTTTGGCCGAACCATGGAGTAAACACGCATCAGACTACCTTTCGCTTGGCGGTTTCAGCGTAGTGGCGCTCGATAAATGAGGCGGAGTACTTGCCGCTTTTCAGGTCACGGTCGACAGCATCGATCGACCGTTCCAGCGGGTGGCCGTAACCACCGGCACCGGGTGTCTCGATGACGATCTGCGTTTTGGTATTGACGCTGACTTCGCCGGGCTTGTCATCCAGGCGCCGCTCTCCCTGGTCATCGCGAATAAGGAACTGTCCCGATCCGCCGGGCTCTCCACCGAAAAGCCCCCAGGGTTGGTAGCGGAAACGCTCGCCAGCCCCGTTGAACACGCAGCTATGACCGACGGGTGTAACCACCCGCCGCAAACCCATGCCGCCACGATATCTCCCGGCGCCGCCGGAATTTTCCACCAGGCTGTATTCCTCGACCCGTAGCGGATATTCCTGTTCGATGGATTCCACCGGCAGGTTGGAGGTGTTGGTAATGCCGACCTGAACGCCGTCCTTGCCGTCTTTCGTTGCCCGCGCCCCCATGCCGCCGCCGAGCGTTTCCAGATAGAGATACGGGCTGTCGGTGCGCGGATCGACACCTGAAAAAACGGCCGTCGTGTTGGCACCGTTCGCCGCGGCGATTACCTTGTCGGGCAAGGCCTGGGCGAGGGCGCCGAGGACCACGTCAATGGCCCGCTGACAGGCATGTGCCCGGGCCGCCACGGGTGCCGGAAAGAGCGAGTTCAGCAACGTGCCTGGTTCCGCCTTGATGTCGACGACATCAAGCACGCCCTGATTGCTGGGCAATTCGGAGTCGAGCACGGCAATCAGGGCATAGCAGACGCTTGCCTGCACCGCATTCATTGTGGTGTTGATGTTGCCATCCACCTGCGGACTTGTTCCGGCAAAATCGAGATGGATCCGGTCTCCCTCGACCGTCAGGGCAAGACAGATCGGGATGTCGTGCGTGGCGATGCCGTCGCCGTCCATAAAATCCTCAAAACGGTATGTTCCGTCCGGAATCCCGGCTATCGCCGCCCGCATGCGCTGGGCAGTCCGGCTGATGATCTCGTCGAAGGCGGAAAGCACATTATTGAGACCGTGCACGCCAATCACTTCATGGAATCGGCGCCCGCCCAGATTACAAGATGCGATCTGGGCATTGTGATCGCCGCGCCGTTCTTCGGGCACCCGGACGTTCAAGAGCAGGATGTCCATGATGTCGGTCTGCAGGACACCCCTGCGAAAGAGTTTGACGACCGGAATTCGTAATCCTTCTTGATAGATTTCGGACATGCCGCCTGCCATCGAACCCGGAACCATGCCGCCGATATCAGCGTGGTGGGCGATATTGCAGATGAAGGCGACGAGCTCGCCGTCGACAAAGATCGGCTTTGCGTAGTTGATGTCAGGCAGGTGCGTACCACCGGCCGTGTGCGGATCGTTGGCGACGAAGATGTCTCCGTCCTCGATGTCATCGCCGAATTTCTCAAGCACACTGCGCATGAGGCCGCCCATCGACGCGATGTGGATCGGCAATGTCAGAGCCGCCTGCACAACCAGCCGGCCGTTTTTGTCGACGATCGCAATGGAGTGATCCTTGCGCTCTTTGATGTTGGTCGAATAGGCCGACCGCATCAGGGCGACAAAGCACTCATCGGCAATCGATCGCAGGCCGTTGGCGATAATCTCAAGCCGGATGGGATCGAGGATCGGGGTTTCGGCGCTCATGCATCCGTCTCCGCATTGATTTTGATGATCAGGTGCCCGTCCGGTGTCACGTCTGTCCGGTCGCCGGGATAGACCGGTGTTGTCGTGTCGAGCTGCTCGATGATCGCTGGGCCGGTAATGGATTGTCCCGGCAGCAGCTCGGCACGGGTGAAAATACGTGTCGCGATGGCGGTGTCGGCAGCGAAATAAACCTGCCGCTCATCCCGCGGCACCGGTTCGCCCGGATTGCCGCCAATTGCGGGTGCCGAGACTTCCCGATACAGCCGGGCACTTGCAGAAAGGCGCACATTGACGATTTCGACGGGATCGATGGGGCTCGCGTAACCGTAAGCGATCTCATGCGCTTCGCAGAATTTCACATAAAGTTTTTCGGCGTTGGGAAGGTCTCCGGAAGATAATGTCGTGCCGCGAGCAACGGGAACCGCCAGCTCGAAGTTCTGGCCCACATAACGCGCATCGACGACAAGCTCCATCTGGCGCCCGTCGTACGGCGTGTTTTCATCCTCGAACCAGCGGGCGGCACGTGATTGCAGCTCATCAACGGCCAAGGCCAGGATGGCGCTGCCGGCATCGTCGAGGCTGAACCGGCGGCTGGCGACAAAATCCTCCTTGAGGTCGGACACCAGAAGACCCTGTGCACAAACGATGCCGGGAGCGGCGGGAACGACCATTTCCGACATGCCCAAACTGACTGCGACGTCACGGGCATGCAGCGGACCGGCGCCGCCAAACGGCATGAGGACAAAATCGCGGGGATCATAGCCGCGTTCAACGGAGATCGTGCGGATGGTGCGCACCATGTTGGCGACGACAATACCAAGGACGCCGTGTGCGGTGCGCTCCGGCGAAAAGCCGAGTCTATCGGCAATCGGTTGATAAGCAGCTCTGGAAAGACCCGGATCAAGTCCCATGTCGCCGTCGAGAAGGCCGCGCGATGACAGCCGGCCGAGAATCAGATTCGCATCCGTCACGGTTGGCTGTTCGCCACCGCGGCCGTAACAGGCGGGACCCGGGTCCGCGCCCGCGCTGATCGGCCCGACCTTGAGCAGGCCGTCACGATCAAACCAGGCCACCGAGCCGCCGCCGGCACCGACGGTCTCTACGTCGACGCAGGGCATGCGGATCGGAAAGCCGGCGACGTCGCGGTCAAAGGCGAGGTCGATCTTGTAGTCGCGGATCAGGGCCACATCGGCGCTGGTGCCGCCCATATCAAGAGTGATGATGTTTTTGCGGCCGGTCTGCCGCGCCGCATGGGCCGCGCCGATTGCGCCGGCCGCGGGTCCCGACAGGGCGGTGCGCACCGGAAATTCGCGGGCGCGCTGCGGCGACATAAGGCCGCCGCTTGACTGATTGATGCCCAGGGTCGCATTGGGCGCGCTTTCGGCAACGCCGTTTTCGAGCGTCTGCAGATATTCTGACATGACCGGCTGCAGGTAGGCGTTCAGGACCGTTGTCGACAGCCGCTCGTATTCTCGAAACTCCGGCTGCACCTCGGACGACAGTGAAATGGCAATGTTCGGCGCGCGTTCGCGCAGGGCCGCCGCCACCTGCTGTTCGTGCTGCGGGTTGCGAAACGCAAACAGGAAGCCGATTGCGCAGGATGCCGCGCCGGCGGCGATGGCTTCGTCGACTGCCGCATTGATCTCGTCGATTTCAGGTTTCCGTACGATGCCGCCGTCGGCACCGATGCGCTCGGGCAGTTCGATACGATGTTCGCGCTCGACCAGCGGTGCCGGATGATCCTTTTGCAGGTCATACATATGCGGTCGGGTCTGACGCCCGATTTCAAGGAGATCGCGAAAGCCCTGTGTTGTGATCAGGGTAACCGGGCTGCCGGTCCTCTGGATCAGCGCATTGGTGCCGACCGTGGTTCCGTGGGAAAGGCGGTCTACGCCGTCAAGGTCAATGTCATACCGCGCGCAAAGCGCAGCAAGTCCCGTGAGGATGGCCTGAGCGGGATTTGCCGGCGTTGAAGGGGTCTTTCCGACATGGACGATGCCTGCTTCGTCATTGGCCGCATAAAAGTCGGTAAAGGTTCCGCCGACGTCGACACCAATTGTCCAGCCCATACACCTGCCTCCCGCAAGAACAATGAGTCACCAAATGCCTGATCAGGCTGATCGATTTTATAATAGGTAGTATACTACGTATTTACTGCGAGTCAACGTTGTTTCAAGGATTGGCGAATGGGTGGCAGTCAGGGTCATCACAGAACGCTTTGGCCGTGTGGCATTACAGTCGACACCTGAAAAACCTTGAAAAAACACGGTGAATTGCCGTTTTGAACGCATTGTTTCAACGGGCGTTGCGCTTTTAAATCAGACAAGAATTGGCTAATCAGAGTTCAGCCGACCTATTTCATCCGATCCACGGACCATGAATTGGCATGAACGAAACAACACCGAAACGACGTGACTTCACCAGCCTGTGGGATAGGCCCGGCTTTCTGATCCGGCGGCTGCACCAGATCCATGTCGCGCTTTTCCTGGATGAGTGCAGCGAGTTCAATATCACGCCTTTGCAGTTTGCTGTTCTCACCGTGCTTTATGATCGCGAGGCTCTTGATCAGGTAACCATTGCCAACCAGATCGGTGCCGACCGCAACACGGTCGCGGATGTTATACGCCGGCTCGAACGGCGCGGCCTGTTGGAACGGCCGGCAAGTGTTGTGGACAAACGCGCGAAACTGGCGCGGATAACTGATGAAGGTCTTACTTTCGTGGAGGCGGTCCAGCCCAAAATGATCGAGGCCCAACGCCAGTTGACGGTACCGCTCGACCGCGAAGAATACGATGTCCTGATGAAACTCATGCGCAAACTGATTCTGGAAAACTATGATGCGAGCCGTGCTCCTATGCGGCCCGGCGTGCTGCAAGCCGATCGCTAGATCGAGCACGCCGGTTGCATGCGCAACTGATACAAGGAATGCAGCGGAATTTGAGAGAAACCAGGAAATCATAATTCCCTCGCCCTCCGAAGGCAGAGCTCACACGTTCGAATCGTGTCGGGTTTGCAAAAATTCCTAATAAAAATCAGCACCTTAGAGAGAAAGAAATCGTCACGAGGAATGTCAGGATCAACGTCTGGCACAATTTTGGCACACTCAGAATTGACGAGGGTGTCAAATGGCAACGATCAGGGAAAAAGGCCTGTCGCAATGGCAGGCCCAAATCCGACGCAAAGGCTGGCCATATCAAAACGCAACGTTCTGTACCAAAAAGGAAGCGCAAGCCTGGGCGCGCAGCATCAAATCCGACATGGATCGCGGGGTTTCGTCGACCAGTCGGAGGGTCGCCGTACAACGCTTGGCGATTTGATCAGGCTTTCCCTGGAAAACGTAACCGCGCAGCGGCCAGATGAAGATTCCCGCGTTGCTCAATCGGCGCAGGGGTCAACAATCGCCGTAGTGGGCTCAGAACCCGCGTCGAAAGGAAGAACCGGATAAAGACGCCTCTATTGGCTGCAGTCGTTTATGGTGACATGCACGGTGTGAGCGTTTGGCGCGTCGCTTGAACAATGACAAGCACCGGCTTTCGCAGACCAATTACATTTGATTCCGACCTCAGGTGATGAGCAGAATGCAGAAAAGTTGTCGGGGCTTTCGGGGTCTGCCTGCCTTCCATAGCAAGTCACAACAAGATTGGTTTTTCCTTTGTCGACTGTTGTGTTGTGCTTACAATTCGAGCACTCGAAGTTTAAGTGCTGGTCTGGGTTATGGTCGGCGGCCACCGCCGCGCCGGACATTCCCAATCCAACAATGACGGTCATCGTGCCTGCTATTGCCAAAATCGCTTGAGACATTTCTATTGAACTCCTCAGTTTAAGCCCGCATGATCGGTTATTCCTCCCGTCGGGCTTGGATCGCCGAGCGACGTCGCCTTGCTGCCGCGCCGCCGGCGACGCATTCAAGTAGCCATCGACCCCGTTTCTCGCCGCGTGTGCGTACGACAGCAGAGACCGGCTCGATAAAGTTGCGCCGATCAACTCCGTCGGCCTGGAGGGCGGCAGACCCGGTCGAAATACCGTTGGCACATTACGCCAGCCAGTTTTGCAATTCCGAGCGGTAAGGGTTGGCCCTGTTTTAACCCAATGCCAAACTTAAACTCTGTGTATCGTCAGTGATCAAAACAGTTGGATACGCTGACTTTTACCGTATGCGCTTTCTTGGTGTCGCTCATACAACTGCATCTACTATGGGGAACCTGAAAACTACACGTAATTCCTGCCTCCGGAGAGGAACAAACACCATCCCATCCATCCTGTGCAGCCTTTGCGGGATCAGATTTCCCATAGCAAGTGATGTAGATATAGGTGTAACCGTGGTCGATCGTCGTGTGATGTTCAACCCCATTCTGGGTGAAATTGAAATGCTGATCAGGGTTTCGCTTTGCGACGGCTTCGCCCGAAATCGCAAACACAGCGATGGCAGCCACGACTCCGGCAATTATCGTCAGTGTCCTGTACATCCTTTTGCTCCCGATGAGTCCGGAGTTTACAACGATAGAGAGCATTGCCCGGTCTGTAAACGACGATCGTCATAGACCAGCCGGTCTGCTCGCGGCCAATGACGCGCGACCAAAACGCAAGCAAACCGCCCGGTGAACAACTCAGGCTAGCTGGAATGTCCGGTGAAATGGGGCAACACCAGACCAAAGAACCTTACACCAACGTCAAGAAAACGACCTGCAGCATTCCTGTGGTGTTCACAGGCTGCGCCAACCACAACCTGACATACCAATGTGCTTGCGTTGTTGACCAGTCTGAGGAATCTTAAGTTGCAGAGTTCCAAGTAGACTGCCAATGGAGCGTTGCGCAAATCGCTTTAGGCGTGCAGAGATCTGCGAACCGAGAGGATTAACTTATGCGGAGCCTGAGACTTTTGGTCGTTCTGGCCATGGGGGCGTTCATCGGTGTGACCGCACCTGCATTTGCGTGCCTGAGTGACAACCACAACAGCACACATGAAATCAACTGCACGGAGAAAAAATGTAGCGGTGAATACCACGTCGGCACCGATTGTGATGAGATGACCCTTTGGGGCAATTGCTCGCTGGTCACCACCGGGTTTGAGATGATCTGCTCTTCTCCGAATTTGACCATCGACTGCCAGTCGATCGACTATGGCCCCGGTTACCCCGGGTGCCACTGCAACAAGAACCACGCGGGCGATGATTACAACATAAAGTATACGCTGACCTGCGTCGCCGACTGAGAGTCTGACTCAGAATTCGCGGGCCGGTCTTCTTGCGATGAAGCGGTTTGAGCCGCGTATTGAAGCGATGAGGGTCCAGCATCGGCGGAGGCGATGGATGTCTCCCGATCCTTCGCCAATCTGCGGCAGCAACCGAGCCAACCAAACGTACGCTCGACAACCCGGAAGCGGGCGATGACGACGAAACCGTGGCGCTGAGCGGGCGTTTGACAATCTCGATTGCGGGACCATCGAATGCCTTCACCGCGTCCCGAGCACCGTCGCCCGAATAGCCTCCAGCGGCTGTTTCTGCCAGCGCCTCGCGCGCCTGCTCGAACAAGGTCTCGACGACCGCGCTAATGCTCGGATTCAGGCGGACAATACGGGCAGTCGCCGCGTCCAGAACCTGCTTTGGGGAAACAGCGTCCAGGCGAATGAGCCCTGCCAATTCGCCCGCATCGCGCAGCGCATAATCATCTTGGCGCAATTTCGGTCAACTTTCTGCTGCCATCGGCAAGTCATCCTTCACCTCACGGTCGTCCGGCTTTCACCAGGGCGTCCGTGAGTCCCTGCGGGTTGGAATACATCATCTCATGGCTGCCATGGGCGTTCACCAACCGGCACGGTGCAATCTTCTGGTACATGCGCGGGAAAAGCCCATATTCGCCCACCGGAAAGACGACATCCTCCGTACAGTTGACATAGGATTTGGCGATCGGCATCGCCGCGAACGCCTCAAGGTCGACCGGTTCCGACACCGGGCCGAACGGCTCGGCGCAGAGCTGTTCGTAGGCCTTGCGGGCCAGCGCCTCCTCGGCATCGCCGATAAAGGAGTCACGCCATACCTCCCAGGGCACCACGACGGTATTGTCCGGCGATTCCGACGCCATATGGGCAAAGAGGCCCGCATAGTCGGGCGGCACGGCATCCGTCAGCGCACTGCCACTGTCCGCCAGGAGTGGCGATACCAGAACGAGCCGGCTGATGCGGCCGCCAAGCTGTTCGGCCGCCTTGCAGACAACGGTGCCGCCTGCGCTGTGCCCGACCAGCACGATACCCGACAGATCCTCGGCCGCGACAAAGTGCGCCACCGAATCGGCATAGTCGCGCATCGTCACATCGGTGCTCTGGCCGGGGCCGCGGCCGGGCAAGGTCGGGGCAAATGCCCGATGACCTTTCGCCTCCAGGCCCGCCTTGACCTCATCCCAGCACTCGCCCGTATGCCATGAGCCATGAACAAGCACGAATTCAAGCGTCGACATGTCTTCTCCCGTTGCAGAACAAATGTTCGGAAGAGACTAGCTGCCGATAAACGGCTGCGCTTAGGCGGTTATCACAAAGAGTTAGGCGCGCTGCACTATTGCAGACTTGCGCGCATGCTAGCGGCTATCTTGCGGGGCGAAAGGCCGAAATGCGCCTTGAATGCTGCCGAAAAGCTCGAGACATGCGCATAACCCACCTGGTCGGCAATCTGTGACACGCTCAACTGACCGGCCTCCAGCAGCTGCCAGGCCAGTTCCAGACGCTCGATTGCGATGTAGCGCGATATCGTGACATTGAAGCGATGCCTGAAGCCATACGACAATTTGTTGCGATTAAGCCCGACCAGCCGTGCCAGGCGTTCAACAGACGGTACATTGAGAATGTCGCGATCGATATGCTTCCTGGCCGTGTCAACGCGCTGCCAATCCGCGTCGCGCATGAAGGGCGCGCGTGGTTCCACGCTTCGCTCAAGCATCGCGTCAAAGGCAGCGCACAGCAGCCCCTCACTCTTGGCGCGAACGTAACGGGCGCGCAAACTGCCGCCATAGGGATTGTCGAGGAGATCGCGTACGGCTCTCAACGCCTCCGGCCGCTGGCTTAGCCGTTCGAAAAAGAAGCCGTCATCGTCAGCAAGTCGGGCCAGCGCCGTACCCGCCAGTTCGGGTGTCTCGCGCATGCGCCGGATCATCTGGTCACGATGCAGCGACAGGGTTACGCAAACCGAGTGCGCCTCGGGGTGGATGATGTGACCGCAGTCGATCCCCTCGGGTTGATGGAAGACCCGAAGCTCGCTGCCCTTGAGGTCATAGGCGCCGTGTTGATCGAAAACGAAGGTTGCATCGGCAGTCAGGCAGAAATTGAACCGGATCCACCCTTCTCCGCGATAGCGCAGCGCACCTGGCTGTTTCCAGTAACAACGGCTGACAATAAGATTGCACCAGGGATCAAGCTCGACAAACTCGACCTGCCCGTCGCCCTCCACGCCGGAAAGGTTCAGCCGGATATCGCCGTCCCCAAGGCGTTCAGCCAAGCTGCTGGCAAAGACAGTCTCGTGCACCTGCCGCCCGTTGCCGGTCAGCGACAAAGCCGGCAGTTCCTGCAATTCAAGCGTCATCGCCCCGCCCTCTCATCCTGTCTGCAGTCCGGGCCATCCACTCATTATGCCCGAGCCAAATTCGGATTGCAGCCATTTTGTAAGCACCTGTCAGTACTCCGGATCTTGCGGAATGCGTGCTGGCTCTTTCCGGAACCGCCGACGCATGCGACAACGCAAAGCCTGGAGAACCGCGCATACAAACGTCTGCATGACCGAAAAGATGCTATTCAATCGATTGCATATGACATATCTCTGTGCGGGAGATCGGGAGCGGAGTGTCGATGGCGAAGATTGGGATCAAGCACCTTGCGGAGGAGCTGAACGTGGATGTTTCCACGGTGTCCCGCGCTTTGCGCAATGATCCGAGGGTCAAGCCGGAGACCACCAGGATGGTCCAGAATCTTGCCGACAAGCTGGGGTATCGTCCGAACTCGGCGGCGAGAGCCTTGCGGGGAGGCAAGACCGGGAGGGTGGCCGTGTTGCTCTCCCCTCCACAACAACGTTTTGCCAGCCCCGTTTTTCTGGAGCTGCTGGCGACTCTGGATTCGTATCTGAGAAAAGAGGAAATGTCCCTTGCCGTCTTTGCGGCACGGGATTGGGACGAAGAGATAGAGATTGTCCGCTCTGTTGTGGATGATCGCATGGCCGACGCGATTGTCCTCGGCCGGACTCGTGTGAGCGATGAGCGGATCAGATATCTGCTGGACCAGAACTTTCCATTCGTCAGCTTCGGACGCTCGTCCTGGCCGGACGAACATTCCTGGGTTGAGATCGACTATGTTGAAGCCGGGCAGATCGCGGTCTCCGCCCTGTCGGAAAACCGGCCCGATTCGCTGACCATCGTGTCCGCGTCCGAGGGACTTCGTTTCGCGGACAACTTCGTGAGGGGCGCCCTGGATGAAGCCAGGCTCCGCGAACTGGATAACACGACCGTGCGCCGGGTGGAGATGTCAGAGAGCCAGGGAGAGAAGCTCGCCGACGAGGTTTTGAGCGCGGCAAATCGATCTGCATTTGCCTGCATCCAGGATTCGCTCGCCTTTGGATTTTATCGTAGCGCAGCCCGACAAGGGCAAAAAATCGGTCATGAGATCGCGCTGTTTGGCGGCCAGAATTTTCCGGGTGCGGAACATACGGCTCCTCCGCTGTCGACTTTCTCAACCCAGGACCAAAAGGTTGCCCACCTGTTGAGCCAGGTCATGATTCAGCGGTTGGGATCCGAGGGTGCAGCTGAGCCACAGCACCACACGGTTTCCCCGGAGCCGTTGCTGCGGTCATCCCATTTCCTGGGCTAGCGTCGGACCCGCTGCGTCCGACTTCGGTATTCAACCACTTGAACTCCAATTCTGCTCCGATTGACAGTTGCGACTCCAATCGTTTGCATCGCGAAAAAATAAAAATACAAACGTTTGTATTGACGCTTTTGAGGAAAGCCCATAGTGTCAAGTTCCGGGAGGAGGTTTGTGGAAAATCTGTTTGTGGCGGCTTCTGCGCCCTTCCGAGGCTGCTCGTTTTGTCCAGAAACGAGCGCCCCGAATCCATTGGTGTCAAACATATCGCGGCACGCTTCAGCATGGGGCCGGCCCGGCTGTCTGACCATGAAACGAAACGTCAAACCCATCCTAGTCCGAAGGGAGGAATGATATGAAAAGACTTTTAATGACGGTTGTAGCGGCAGCCGCAATGGCGTCAGCGCCGGTGGCGGCCTTTGCGCAGACCACGCTCGATGTCTGGCACGTTATCAATATCGACAAGGACATGGTCCATGACGGGATCAAGTCTTTCAACGAAATCGATCCAGATGTGCAGGCGGAAGAGCGCATCGTTCCGTTTGCCCAGCTTGAGCCTGAATTGCTGAAAGCGATTGCCACCGGCGATGTGCCGGATGCCGTGATGCTGGCAAGCAACTCGGTTCCCGCCTTTGTTGTCGGCAACGCGCTGATGGACCTGACCGACAGGGTTGCCGCGTCAGACAAGGTGAATGGCGAAGACTATCACCCGGGCCCGTGGAACTCCGCGCAATGGGATGGCAAGGTTTATGCCGTGCCGCGCGCGGCCAATACACTCGCTCTCTACTACAACAAGGACCTGCTCGATGAAAAAGGGATTTCAGTCGAATCCCTTGGCACCTGGAGCGGGCTGATTTCAGCGGCGGAAGCACTCACCGTTCCCGGCGAGCGTTTCGGCCTTGCTTTCTCTGCGATCGCAACCGAGGAAGGCACATTCCAATTCCTGCCCTGGTTGTGGCAGGCCGGCGCGGACATCGACACGCTCGACACGCCCGAAGCCGCATCTGCCCTGCAGGTCTGGGTTGATCTTGTGAAGAACGGCTATTCGTCAAAAGACGTTCTGACAATGCGCCAATTCGAAGGCACATCCACTTTCATGGCCAAGAATGCAGCCCTGGTCATTTCCGGTCCCTGGGAACTGCCGCGGATCGAGAAAGACGCCAAGTTCAACTGGGGTGTTCGCACACTGCCCGTGAAGGACGGCGTCAACATCGAGGCATCCGCGCTCGGCGACTATAATTGGGTCATTCCCACCGGGGCCAAGGATCCGGACGCGTCCTTCAAGTTCATAGAATACATGACCTCGGAAGACGTTGTGAAAAATGCCTGGGACAGCGGGCGCCTGTCGGCGCGCGCCGACATTGACGTCCTGGTCAACCAGTGGCCGGAAGCCTTTGCGACCTTCAACGAGCAAATGAAATCTGCCCGTCAGCGTGGTCCGGATCCGAAATATGGCGAGAAATCCCGCGTGATCCAGAAAGCCATTCAGCAGGCGATGACGGAAGAGCTGACCGTTGAAGCCGCCCTGGCTGAGGCGGCAGCGGCGATCGCGAAGATCAAGTAACGCCGAAAAAAAGCCGATCACTTCGAATTCACCATATCGGAGTGATCGGAACCTCCCGACACTGTAAGACATCCGGCAGTTACGGTTTTGCCCAGCTGAACCCTTCCGCACAAATCCATCCGGGACCGAAATGGAGAAGAAGGAGAAAAAATGGTAAGAGTGTTTCTGGCCTTACCCATGGCCTTTCTCCTGATCCTCATCGGATTTCCGGTTCTCTACAACGTCCTGATGAGTTTTCAGGACGTCACGTTGATGACGCTCCCGCAATTCATGCGTCCATGGATCGGGATGGGCAACTACACCACCGTGCTGGGAGAAAAAGTCACCTATGAGGTGCTTGCGAACACGTTTATCTTTGTCGGCGGCAATGTGGTGTTCCAGATCGCCATCGGCCTCAGCCTGGCGCTTTTCTTCGAAATGAACTTTCCGGGTGCAAAGTTCATGCGCGGCCTGTTTCTGGTCGGGTGGATGCTGCCGCCGCTGGTGATCGGCTCCGTCTGGAAGTGGCTGTTTGCCACCGAATCGGGCGCCATCAATGCCATTCTGGGCTCCAACATGAACTGGCTGTCCGATCCGTCGACAGCGCTTTGGGCAGTCACAACCGCAAACATCTGGTTCGGAACCCCTTTCTCGATGATCCTGCTGTCTGCGGCAGTTTCCAATGTTCCAAAGGAACTGCTTGAGGCCGCATCATTGGACGGCGCCGGTCCGATCCGGCGCTTCATCTACATTACACTGCCCGCAATCTCGGCCAGTCTTCTGGCCGTGGTCAGCCTGACAATCATCTATTCGATGCGGGCCTTTGACGTGATCTGGGCCATGACAAAGGGTGGGCCGGTGGATTCATCGACCATCCTTCCGCTTTTTTCCTACCGACTGTCGTTTGACGAGTTCAAATTTGGGGACGGTGCCGCGGCGGCCAATCTCGCCTTTATCATCGTGTTCATTGTGGCGCTCATCTATGTGCGCTCCATCAAACATGAGAAAACGGTATGAGAATGCTCCGGGCTTTCACCGGCTACAGAAGCCTTATCCTGTTTGCGATCGGTATCACACTGGTTTCGATTTACCTGTTTCCGGTTTACTGGATGGTGATTTCGGCGCTCAAAACCTCCACGGAGATCTTTGTTCGCCCGCCGACCTTCGTGCCGGAAGCTCCGACGCTTGAAAACTTCCTCTGGATTGCCGAACAACCGAAGCTGCTGACGTTCCTGGCAAACTCCTTCATCATCGCCACCTTCACCACCATCATCACCTTGATACTGGGATCCATCGGAGCCTATGCCATGGCCCGCTGGCGCTCGATCGTGGTCGATGTGGCCCTGATTCTTGTGCTGGTCATGCAGGCTTTTCCGGAAGCGCTCCTGGCGACGCCATTGTTCTTGTTGTTCAAACAGATCGACCTGCTGAACACCTATACCGGTGTCATTCTGGCGACATCCACCAAAACACTGACCCTGGCGCTTGTTGTGCTTCGGCCGATGTTCGCACAAGTGCCGAAGGAGCTTGAGGAGGCGGCGTTCGTTGACGGCTGCAACCCCCTCCAGTCCTTTGTCCGGATCGTGTTGCCGATCATGCTGCCCGGACTGCTGGTGATTGGCGCGCTGTGTTTCATCCTCGCCTATGGACAGTTCGTCTATCCGCTTTCGCTGACAACACGTGCGGATCTGCACCCGGCAACGGTCGGTCTTTATGGTTTTGTCGGCGCTGAATATGCGGATTGGCATCGGGTCATGGCCTACGCCACAATCGTCGTCTCTCCGGTTGTCGTTCTGTTTTTGCTCCTTCAACGCCGCATCGTTGGCGGACTGACGGCAGGAGCCCTCAAATGAAGATTTTCAAAGAACCAAAAAACTGTCTGCCCATGCAAACCGTTTTGGGCAACCGGAACAGATCGGAGTTATGTCCATGGGTCGCCTAAGCATCAAAAACGCCCGGAAGGCATATGGGTCAGTGAAGGTCCTGCACGGGATCGACCTGGAAATCGAGGATGGCGAATTCGTCGTCCTGGTCGGCCCTTCCGGATGCGGTAAATCGACCCTTTTGCGGATGATCGCCGGTTTGGAATCGATCAGCGGTGGTTCCATCGAAATTGCCGATCGCGAAGTGAACAATGTCGCGCCAAAGAACCGCGACATTGCGATGGTTTTTCAGAACTATGCGCTTTATCCCCATATGACCGTTGCCAGGAATATGGGCTTCTCGTTGAAAATGCGCGGCCTGTCGCGCCACGAGATCGACGAGAAAATCAAGACGGCCGCCAGTATACTCGGTCTGGGTCAGTTGCTCGATCGATATCCCAGGCAGCTTTCGGGCGGTCAGCGCCAGAGGGTCGCGATGGGCCGCGCGATTGTTCGCGATCCCGCCGTTTTCCTTTTCGATGAACCCCTGTCAAATCTCGATGCCAAGATGCGCGTCAGCATGCGCGGTGAGATCAAGGAGCTTCACGAGCGCCTCCGGACGACCATTGTTTATGTGACGCACGATCAGATTGAAGCCATGACCATGGCGGACAGAATTGTGATCATGAAGGATGGTGTCATTCAGCAGGTTGGCAGGCCCGATGATATCTACAGCGATCCCGCAAACCTGTTCGTTGCGGATTTTATCGGCAGTCCGGCAATGAACCTCATGGAAGGCCGGATCGAAAACGGTGCCTTCAAGTCAGGATCGACGCTCGCCCTCCAGGTCGACCAGCCACGTCCTGACGTCCAGCAGATCGTTCTTGGCGTTCGACCCGAAAAGATCATGCTCGGAGAAAATGGTATCGCGGCGACGGTGAAACGGGTGGAGCCAACGGGGTCCGAGACCGTTGTCACACTCGATGCAGGTGGCGTGACGGTGACAGCTTTGTCCCGATCGGAAAAATCCTATCACGTAGGGGATGCCGAAACGTTCAATGTTCCCCCGGCCGCATACCGTTTCTTCGATGCGACTTCCGGACAAAGGGCCTGAGGGATATCCCGGGAGTTTGGTCGGAACCGGCTGTTCCTATTGATGCGGTCCGTCATTTGCAGAGATACTATCAATGGACTGCCAGGCCTTGCGTCTCGCCTGCGTGGGCGTCATCCCCGTTCGATCCTTGAACAGCCGTGAGAAGTGGTAGGGATTGGCGAACCCGACCCGTTCCGCAACCTCGGATACATTCAGCCCCGTGTTCTTCAACAGGTCATGCCCTCTTGCCACGCGTTCATTCCACAGCCATTGGGCGGGCGTCGGTTTGCCATGTTTTCGGCATAGCCTGACAAGGTAGCTTTCGGTGACCTTGGCGGCGCGCGCCATGTCAGTCAGGGATATTGCCCTTGCATAATTCTGTTCGATAAATCGCGCCAGCCTGGCCAGCGGGCGGGGCCTGTTGTAAATCTCACGCGCCGTTTTGTCTGCCGACCATTGATCTGCAAAGGCGGTGAGATACGCCTTGACAAGAAGCGCCTGCACATCCGGCCAGCAACGATCCAGCGTCAATTCCGAGGCCACCTCGGGGTGGGCGCCTGGCCCGTTCTCGATGGCTTCGAACAATCCTCGCATCAAGGGCGTTTCATTCGCGATCTTGGGCAATATGCGCCGTAAATTCAGCATCTTGGATGTTGCATCATCACCTGTAGGTGAAATTGCCACCCACCGGTGACTGGAAATCTGTTCCTTGTCGAAAGAATAGGTTTCGCGAAATCCTGGCCACTGACAGCAGACCTGCCCGGGGTGAAGTGTGATCTTTGTGCCGTCCGTATCGATTGAAACGGATCCTTGATCCAGCATCACCAATTGCAGATCGGTCTGTATCCTGGGTCCCAAACGGCGACCCGGTGCGTAATCGATCTGGCCGATTTCAACCCGTTTGATCTCCCCAACATCAATCATGGATATTTTTGCGCTCCTTTCAGATATGGGAAATGCATAGCTGATCGGACATTATTTTCGCAAGTGGTGACCTCCCGGGGCCCGGCTCTCAGGGATTGGATCGACGACTGAAGATCTCGGTCCGAGACAAGAGAGCCGGGCCACTTGAAGATCGGCTGACTTGAGAAGGTTGCGGATAATGAAGACAGTGAGGGATTATTCGCTTGTGGGTGCAAGCACCAGGGCTGCCGTGGATGCAGGCCTCGTGTCGGCCGACTGGTACATGTCGGATGTGCCCCGCAAGACGATGAAGGACCTGATGCGCCGGACCGACGGCCCCGCCATCCGTGATACGATCATCTGGTTCGGTCTGTTGCTGGCTACGGGCGTCGGCGCTTATCTGCTTTGGCCGACCTGGTGGTGTGTGCCCTTCTTTGTCGCTTATGGCGTCCTCTACGGCTCGGTCTCGGATTCTCGATGGCACGAATGTTCTCACCGAACCGCCTTCAAGACGCGCTGGATGAATGACGTCATCTACGAGATCGCGTGTTTCATGATCGTTCGGAACCCCACGGTCTGGAGGTGGAGCCACACGCGTCATCACACGGACACATATATTGTCGGCCAGGACCCGGAGATTATCGTCATGCGACCTCCGGATCTCTTTCGCGTGATCTTGAGCTTCTTCGGTCTCGAAGGGGCGCTCGACAATTTCACAAAGATGTTCCGCTACTCAGCCGGTATCATCAATGACGAAGAGAAGAGCTTTATTCCCGAGACAGAGCGCCACAAGGTTGTGCGCACCGCCAGAGTCTGGGTTCTGATCTACGCCTCGGTTGCTGGCCTGGCCATCTGGTCAGGGAGTATCTTGCCACTGATGTTTGTCGGGCTTCCCCGCTTTTATGGCGGCTGGCATGTGCCGCTGACCGGACTGCTCCAGCACGGCGGGCTTGCGGACAATGTTCTCGATCATCGCCTGAACTCACGGACCGTCTACATGAATCCGGTCAGCCGCTGGATCTACTGGAACATGAATTACCATATCGAGCACCACATGTTCCCGATGGTGCCGTACCACCGCCTCCCGGAGCTCCATGAGCTGATGAAGAACGATATGCCCGAGCCCGACAAGTCGATGCTGGCCGCCTATCGAAAGATCATTCCCGTCTGGCTGCGCCAGCTGAGATATGAAGATTATTTCCTGAAGCGGGAACTGCCGCCGACAGCAAGGCCTTACAAAGAGCTCAACGAAGAACTGTCTGCGGCCGCAACTGCATAGGGGAGGACCAATGGGAAACTGGGTGGAGGCATGTGCCGCCGATGATATCGATGAGGAGGATCTGATCCGGTTCGATCATGACGGTCATTCCTATGCGATTTATCGCAGCCCGGAGGATGAATATTTCGCCACCGATGGATTGTGCACCCATGAACATGTGCATCTGGAAGATGGTCTGGTCATGGGAGACACGATCGAATGCCCGAAGCACAATGGCGTCTTCAACTACAAGACCGGCGAAGCAAAAGGCACACCCGTCTGCGTCAATTTGAAGACCTATGCCGTCAAGGTCGAGAACGGATCGGTATTTATCGATGTCGGTGGCTGAAGGCACAATTGCCATTGTCGGGGCCGGAGAGTGCGGGGTCGCGGCGGCCTTTGCCTTGCGCAATCTTGGGCATTCTGCCGGCATCACCCTGATCGGCGACGAGCCGCACATACCCTACGAACGTCCGCCTCTGACAAAGACGGCCTCGGTTTCGCTCAAACCCATTCGCAACAGTCGTGACTATGAGGCCGCCGATATCACGTTGCTGAGGGGTCAGGCAGTCGCCGAAGTCGATCCGGAATCCCGATCCCTGAAGCTCTCGGACGGAAACACGCTCCACTTTGAAAAACTGCTCCTCGCAACAGGAGCAAGGCCGCGCGTGTTTCCCGGTCTCGAACAGGCTCGGACTCTTCGAACGCTTGATGATGCACGAACCATCCTGTCTGGCCTGACAGCGGACACGCGGCTTGTTGTCATCGGCGGCGGGTTTATCGGTCTGGAACTGGCCGCTTGCGCGCGTTCTGTTGGCGCACGTGTGACCGTTCTCGAAGCGGGCGCCCGGACCATGGCGCGTGCCGTGCCGCCATCCATTTCGGACTACGTCGCCAATCGACACAAACAGGAAGGTGTCGAAATTCATTGCAATGTCGACGTCAGCGAAATTGCCGGCGGTGAAGTTCGTTGCGCAGATGGCCGGATCTTTGCTTACGATATGGTCGTTGCCGGCACCGGATCGCAGCCCAATGTCGAGCTTGCTGAAAAGGCAGGCCTGACGATCGACAATGGTATTCTCGTCGATCACCGGTTTTTGACATCCCGTTCCGGGATCTATGCGGCCGGTGACTGCTGTTCCTTTCCCCATAACGGCCGGCAGATCAGGCTGGAGAGCTGGCGGGCGGCGCGTGAGCAGGGCCGTATCGCAGCCGCACACATGCTTGGCAAGAACACGGTTTACGCCGACATCCCATGGCTCTGGTCGGATCAATATGATCTCACCCTCCAGATTGTCGGTCTTCCGGCGAACACCGGGATCATCGCGCGTCGCCCGGTGACGGGAGCCAACGGTTTCATCGAATTTCAATATGACGGTCAAGGCCGGCTGGTCTTCGCGGCCGGTGTCGGACAGGGCAACACAATAGCGAAGGATATGCGGCTTCTGGAGATGATGATTCAAAGGCAGGCCAAACCGACGCTTGCGGCTCTGTCCGATCCTTCAACCAATCTGAAGGCGCTCTTGAAGGCGGCATAGCGGGAACTGATATGGGCAGACTGACGGTCGCAGACATCCGCGCACTCAAGGGCAAACGCAAGCTGAGCATGCTCTATGTTCAAACAACGGACGAAGCGGCCGCGGCGAGTGAAGCCGGCATTGATATGCTGTGCGTGTTGCAGAGCAACTGGACAAAGGACATGCGCGAGGCGGCCGGCGATTGTTTCGTGCAGATCGGTTTGCCCTACTACACGACCGTCACCGTGGAAGAGCATCAACGCGCGGCCAGGGACGCGCTTTTCATCGGTGGCGACAGCATTTACTGTGCCTCCTCCTATGCCACACTGAAAACGCTCGCGGATGACGGCATCCCCGTCGTTGGACATGCCGGATTGATCCCGCAGAAACGGACCTGGACAGGCGGCTGGAAGGCCGTCGGCAAGACGGCCGAGAGCGCAAAACAGGTTTTCGATCATGTGAGGACCCTCGAGGAAATCGGCTGTTTCGGTGTTGAACTGGAAGTGGTGCCTGATCGCGTTGCCGAGGAAATCGCCAGGCGAACCAGGCTTGTCATCCTCGGCATGGGTGCCGGGCTCCATTGTGATGCTCAATATCTCTTTGCGGATGACGTGCTTGGGTGCACCAGGGGCCATGTCCCCAGACACGCCAAAACCTATCGAAATTTTGATCGGGAATACAAACGTTTGCAAAAGGAGCGCATCGCTGCGTTTCGCGAGTTCAAGCAGGATGTCGATGGCGGGGGCTATCCCGCAGACGAACACATCGTGCCCATCGATGACGATGAGCTGGAGACTTTCAAATCCATGTTGGGTGACGCCTGAGGCAGCCCATGGCTCAGGCGCGGATAGGCTGACAATGCGACGTCACGACATCGATCATGCGGACTACATCATCGTCGGGGCGGGCTCGGCCGGGTGCGTCCTGGCCAACCGATTGTCTGCCGACCCGAATGTCAAAGTCATACTTCTTGAAGCGGGCGGACCCGACACAAATCCCTGGATTCACATCCCGGTCGGCTATTTCAAGACATTGCACAATCCCCGGACGGACTGGCTCTACAAGACCGAGCCCGAACCGGGATTAAACGGTCGGTCGCTGGATTGGCCGCGCGGCAAGACGCTTGGCGGCTCCAGCTCCATCAACGGTCTCCTGTATGTGCGCGGACAGCGCCAGGACTATGATCAATGGGCACAGGCTGGCAATCGTGGCTGGTCCTGCGACGATGTCCTGCCTCTTTTCAAACGTTCGGAAAGCCACGAGCTTGGGGAGACCGAGTTCCATGGCGCGGACGGCGGCCTCTCAGTTTCATTGATCCGCGCAAAGAGCGACATTGCCGAGGCTTTCATCGACGCCGCCGTCGAAATGGGTGTCCCGCGCAGCGAGGATATGAATGGCGAGAGACAGGAGGGTGCCGGCTACTTCCAGCAAACGGCCCGCAAGGGACTTCGCGTGTCCGCGGCCAAAGCTTTCCTCAAACCTGTCCGCAATCGCGGCAATCTGACCATCGTGACGAACGCCCATGCCGAGAAACTGATCTTTCATCCCGATCAGCCGAAACGGGTCATGGGCGTGCAGATTGTCCGGGACGGCTCGCGAAGCATCTGTTCCCTCAGACCCGGCGGCGAGCTCATCCTGTCGGCAGGCACCATTGGCTCGCCTCAACTGCTGGAACTGTCCGGCATTGGTCGCGGCGACATCCTGAATGCCGCCGGTGTCGATGTTCGTCATGAGTTAAAGGGCGTCGGTGAAAATCTCCAGGACCATTTGCAGCTCCGGCTCGTCTATGAGGTGAATGCGCCAACCCTGAATGACGCGATCAATCGCATTGTCCCGAGGCTTGGCATAGCATTGCAATACGGTCTGCGCCGCAAAGGGCCGATGAGCGTTGGTGCAAGCCAGGTCTGTGTGTTCGCGCGGACCGAGGATCACCTTGAGACACCGGATATCCAGTTTCATTTCCAGCCGTTGAGCGCCGACAAGCCCGGCATTGAGATGCACCCGTTCTCAGGGATCACCTCGTCCGTATGCCAGTTGCGTCCCGAAAGCCGCGGCCATATTCATATCGAAACCCCGAATGCATGCGATCATCCCAGGATTGTCCCGAATTATTTGAGCGCGGCTGCCGATCAGCGCTGCGCGGTCAGGGCTCTGAAATTTGCCCGGGCAATGACCAGGACGAGGGCTTTGTCCAGGTTTGTCGTGCGCGAACACGCGCCGTCGAACAATCCACAGACGGATGATGAACTGCTCGAAGCCGCCCGTATGATCAGCCAGACCATTTACCACCCGACGAGCACCTGCCGGATGGGTTCCGATCCCAAAGCCGTCGTCGATGACCGGCTTCGAGTCCATGGAATTGACAGGCTTCGAATTGCGGATGCCTCGATCATGCCGAGTATCGTCTCGGGCAACACGAATGCTCCAACCATCATGATCGGCGAGAAGGCGAGCGATCTCATCTTGCAGGATCGTCCGGATCGAATATAGGCAATCACACTAGGTGAGTTGGCGCCCCATAACCAGCAGCCTGCCCGAACGGGTGCTGCGCATCGTGCCGGTGGGAGCTGTTGGTTTTGGCGCAGGCCCTGTGTCTGTGGCCGCACGAACGCGGTCAACATATTGGTCAGCCACCCGACGTAGATTCATACGCCAGCGTCAGCAGTGTTATCTACCATGGTGTGCCGCTGCTTCCGCCGTGACCGCGCCGTCAGGCTTTGCTTCGGGTGAGCACCGGCTGCCGGAGGGATCGAATACGGTAATCCGCTCTGGCGGCACGCTCAGCTTGACCGCTCTGCCGGTCTCGATATTGCGTTTCATGAATGTTTGCACGGTTATGTTGCGGGGCAGGCCGACGTCCACATAGGCATAGGTGATGTTGCCGAGACGATCTGCCGTGTTGATGGAACCGGCAAGCGTCAGATCACCCGCGTTGCTGCCGTCGCCTTCGATGATGTGAAACTCTTCCGGACGTATGCCGAGGGTAATCGAATCGTTTTGTTGCAAGCCGTCAACCGGTATCGTGACCGCCGTATCGGTCTTGCCGTCGATCGATACGCGGGTGCCGGCATCGTTGCTGTCGAGAACCGTTGCCGACAGCAGATTGATCTTCGGCGAACCGATAAAGCCTGCCACAAACAGGTTCGCCGGCCGGTCATAGAGCTCGGCCGGTGTCCCGACCTGCTTGATTTCTCCGTAGTCCAGCGCAACGATACGGTCCGCCAGGGTCATGGCTTCGGTCTGGTCGTGGGTCACATAGATCATCGTTGCACCGATCGTGCGATGCAGCGTTTCCAACTCGAGGCGCATTTGCGTACGCAGGCCCGCGTCGAGATTCGACAGGGGTTCATCAAACAGGAATACCTTGGGTTTTCGGACGATGGCTCGGCCGATCGCAACACGCTGACGCTGCCCGCCCGACAACTGCGAGGGTTTTCTGTGCAATAGCTCCTCCAGGCGCAGAATGCGCGCGGCGTCTGTCACGGCCTCTTTGATCTGCTGCTTGGGCATGCGCGAGATGCGCAGGTTGAATGCAATATTCTCGAACACGTCCATATGCGGGTACAGTGCGTAATTCTGGAACACCATCGCGACACCGCGTTGCGACGGCACCTCATAGGTCACATCGTGGCCGTCGATCGCGATCACACCCGCGTCCACCTCTTCCAGACCGGCAATCATCCGCAGCAGCGTTGATTTACCGGACCCTGATGGCCCCACGAATGTCGCGAATTCACCGGATTTGATCTCCAGATCCACACTTTCAAATAGCTCGACGGTGTCAAAGGTCTTCTTGATGCCCGACAACGAAACCTTGGCCATGCCAACTAATCCTCATTCAAATGTCTGAAGCGCCCGGTCATTTCAACGCGCCCATCCGCATGCCCTGCACCAGCCGTCGTTCAGCCACCCCATACAGCACGAGCACCGGCAGGATCGTCAGGATGAGTGCCGCAAACAGGGCGCCAAGATCGGCGCCGAACTGCCCACGGAACTGGGTGATGCCGACCGGAAGGGTCCGGCTGTCCTGATCAAGCAGAACCACCGTCGCGAGACCAAGGTCGTTCCACAGGAAGATTGCCTGCACCAGCGTCACCGACGCGATCGCGCCCCAGGAGACAGGAAGTACGATCTTGAAAAACGCCAGGCGCTCCGATGCACCGTCAAGCGAGGCGGCTTCGAGCAGGTCGAGCGGGAAGGAACTGAAATAAGCCCGCATCATGACGGCGGCGAACGGGATCAGTCGCGCGGCATACATAACGCCAAGCGCGAACGGGTTGCTGAGAACCCCGAGTGCGTCCGACAACGTGAACAAGGGCACCCAGGTGACCACAAAGGGCAGCGTCATGAGCAAGACGAAGTAGCGGTTGAGCAGAGCCACAGGCCGGCTGTTGCTTCGTGCCAGAACGTACCCGGCCAGGACGCCGGAACCGACCCCGATCAGGATGCCCGTCGAGGTGGCAATGAGGCTGTTGATGGCGAAAACCCATAGGGGCTTGCCCAGATTCGTGCCCAGCCAGGCGCGGGCGTAGTTGTCCATCAGGAACCGGTCGGGCCACCCGAGCGGATCGGCGATGATCTGGGTCTGTGACTTCACGGATGCGAGCAATGCGGCAAACACCGGCATGATTGTCGCGGCGAGCCACAGGATGAGCGCCGCTACGCCGAGCAGCCGCAGCGTAAGGTCGATGGGGCGTGGAAACGCCGCGGTGCGGAGACGTTTAGCCGGCATGTTCGATACGCCTCGGCCGGAAAATGGTCAGGAATAGCATCGACAGGATCGCCACGACCGCGGTCGTCACGATCGCCGTCGCGGCCGCGTAGCCGAACTTTGCGTTTACGAATGCTTCGCGCCACACGAAGGTCGCCGCGACCTCCGAGGCCCGGCCCGGACCGCCCCCTGTCATGACGAACACCTGATCGAACACGCGAAACCCAAACATCAACTGGATGAGAAACACCGTCGCGACAGCTTCGCGGATCATTGGGAAAGATATGTAGCGCGCGCGCTCGAACGGTCCGACGCCGTCCATGGTGGCGGCCTCATGGATTTCGCCCGGAACGTCCTGGAGAGCCGCGAACATGATCACCATCGGGAAGCCGGTGAACTGGAGGATCGACACGAAAATGATCACGTAGTTGACGGTTGCCGGATCGCCCAGCCATGCCCGGTTCAGCGCCGGGTTTATCCAACCAAGCAGATCGTTCACCCAGCCAAAATTGCCATCGAACCCGAACAGCCAGACCTGGCTGGTGAAAACCGTCGGCAACAGGACCGGCAAGAAGACCAGAAACTTGATCATCTTGTGACCCCGGACCTTGCGGTCCACCAGCGCAGCGATGACAAATCCGATCGCCACCGTGCCAAAGGCCGTCAGCGTTGCGTAAATCACGGTGTTCATGATCGCCGACTGGGCCACTTTGTCGGCCGCCACGCCGCGATAGTTGTCACCACCAATGAATTCCTTCGGACCGAATCCCGGCCAATCGAAGAACGACACCCGAAGCGTCTCGAAGAACGGCCAGGCCACCAGCGCACTTGCCAGCAGGAAGGCCGGAAGCACGAATGCCAGGCGGCTCCCGACCGGTCCCCGGCGGCGCTTTCGGCCGGCGCCAATCGGTTCGGTCGACGGCTCAAGGACAGTGTCGGTGGTGCTCGTGGAAGTGACGGGTGACATTCGCTAGAGTCCCATAAAGATCAGTTGAAGCCCGGTGTGATGGAGTTGAACCACCGGGCGAGATGGTTGCGTGAATCGGCGCGACAGATCGGACAACCTGACCCTGGCGGCGTCAGGCACTCGAGGGGCCAACAGCCTGTAAGCCGGGGTCATTGGCGTGAATCCCCGGTAGCGGCGACCTGGGCTCGTGCCTCGTCGATAATCCGAAGCACGCCGATCGATGTGGACAGCGGGTGATGGGGAGACTCGATCAATCCGTCCGCCACGTGTCGCGCCGCCCACACGGCCTGACGGCACAGGCCCTCTGGCGCCGTGACGAACCCGCTATGGTCGATGAATTCGGCGACCGGTTGGTTCTTTGCATCGAAGACGGTCAGGTTGCCGGGTGCCGAGTGCCGTGAGTGGATAAGCACCCGCCCATCGGTTCCGTTGACACAGGCCAAACCCGACCCGAAAGTTGCCAGGCTCGAGCTGGCAACCGCCTGCCGGCCGCCGGCATACGACATGACCGTGACCGCCTGATTGTCCACGCCGGTCTCCGTGAGATGACCGAAGCACGCCACGCTGCTGGGGAGCCCGAGCACATGAACGCCGAGCCAGATCGAGTAGACCCCCATGTCTAAGAGGGTCCCCCCTGCCAGTTCCGGAGCGAAAAGCCGATGATCAGGATCGACCGGAACCGACACGCCCATGTCGGCTGTGACCATGCGGATGTCACCGAGGTCACCTGACTTGAGCAGCATATCAAGCACGCGAATCCGGGGGTGGAAACGGCAGTGCATCGCCTCCATCGCAAATCGACCGGCGGTGACGGACGCGTCACGGATGCGCTCGCCCTCCGCTGCGGTCGCGGCCAGCGGCTTCTCGACCAGAACATGCTTGCCAGCCTGGAGCGCCGCAACGGCCATCTCGCAATGGTGGCTGTGCGGCGATGCAACATAGACGATGTCGACCTCGGGGTCGTCGAGCAGTTGTTCATACGTGCCATAGGCCGACGAAATTGCATGGTCACGCGCAAATGCCTCAGCCCGACCGACTGACCGCGAGGCAACCGCTGTGACCGGCTGATCGGTGAAGCGCCGCAGCGAGGTCGCGAACTGCCCGGCGATGACGCCGGGCGCCTGGATGCCCCAGCGAAGTTTGGGACCGCCGGTCAGCGGCAGGGGGTCGGGTTCGGTGAGCTGTCTCATGACGGTTCATTCATTGGCGCACCCGCTGCCGCCGCAAAGGCGGCATGGCGTATGCGCACGGTCAGGAGACGACACCCGGTCTCTTCACCGGCGGTGATCCTGACGTGTTCCGTCGAGGGAATACCGACGACCGAGCCCCGTTCGAGTTCCCTGCCGATGCTCTCCCACGCCAGCGTCGCGGTGCCGTCAACGACATAGACCAGATGCTGTTCGGCGTCGGCCTGGAACCGGAGTGTCGCACCGGGATCGATATTCGACAGAGTGACCCCATAGCGGTCTTCACCGAAGCCGTCGAATTCCACACCGCCATCGTCGAGCGAGCGCACAACCGATGACGGAACCGCGCCCGGAGCATCGGTCGGCGATATCAATGTAACGACAACAAATTCAACCGGTGCAGCCGCGTCTGCGGGATTGGCGATCGAATGCCGTCCGCCGACAGGCGTATACATGACCTCGCCCGCGCACATCAGTCCGGGCGTGTCCTCATATTGGACGTGGCCCAGCCCATCGAGCACCACCCACATTTCGGAGGTATCGGGATGCACATGCATGCCGACCATCGATCCCGGCGGAAGCGAAGCAAAATCCATCCCGGCGATCTGACCGTCGAGCATGCCGCCATTGACCAGTCGCTTGTAATGGATGAGGCCGCTGCCCTCATGCATGCCGTACACATGGGCAAGCCCGGTGTTGTCGTTGATGGCGAGCATGCTTAAACCTCCGTACGAAATTGAGTTTGACGTGAAGGACGGGCCATCGCGGTCAGTATCCGAGTTCCTGGAGGGCGATCCGGTTCTGGCGGGCGCTCTCGGCGGGCGTTTCCAGCAATGTCAGGTCGGTTTCGGCAATCACCCAGCCATCGAATCCTGCCGCGTCAAGCGCAAGGACCACCCGCGCAAAGTCAATGTCGCCGGAGCCGATCTCGGTGAAGATCCCATGTTCGACGGCGTGGTCATATTCCCACCTTTTTGCTGCAGCGGTGCCGATGACGTCGAGGCTGACATCCTTCGCGTGCCAGCAGGTGATCCGGCTGGCGTGGCGTTCAAAAAAAGTTTCGACATCCAGCCCGGCCCACCGGAGGTGCCCGGTATCAGGCCCGAGAAAAACCACATCCGGATCGGTGTTCGAGGCGAACCAATCGACCTCGGACGGGCTCTCGATCACGGTTCCGACATGGGGGTGATAAGCCAGCTTTACCCCTTCGTCGCGCGCCGCGCATGCGGCAGCGTGCACGTTGCGAAGGAACGCGTCAAGCTGCCGGGGGGTAAGGCCATCCTCAGCGGTCACCCGCCCCGGAACATCGCGACGCAGGCGGCCGCTCGGCATGCGGGTATCGAAGCCTCCGGCCGAAACAAGCAGCGTGTCGAGCCCGAGCGCGCGGCTCACCGCGGCGGCCCAAGCGATGTCATCGGTCAGGTCGGTGAGCCAGAAGTCGGTCCACAGGTAACCCGGGGCAGCGACCAGACCGTGGCGAGCGAACGTCCGGGCGATCTCCGCGGCCGCGTCGGCGGGTGGCAGGTCCCGGCTCGTATCGCCGACGATCCACGGCACGCCGGCGTAGCCGGCCGCGGCGATTTCGGCGAGCATCACGGTTTCGTCTATGCCACGGGGACGCCACATGGCTCGGGCGCAGGCAGCCCTGTCTGGCCGCATCGTCCTCCCGTTGGTGTCGGGCGCCGCCGTCATGTTGGGCACCCCGGCACAACCCGCGGCGACGGCTGACAGTCGGAGGTGATCCGACCGCCCACCCTGCCTTCTTCGTCGGGCGATACCATGGCGTGGATGGTTTCAACGACATTGACGGCGACATCTCCTGCTGCAACGGGTCTACGCCCCTCCCGGACCGCTATCGCAAGGTCCTCGGCGCCGCGGCCACGCTGATTTGGACCCCGGACCGTTTCGTCCGGTCGCAGGGCAACATCAATCCATTCCTGTTGGCCGTGCGGGCGCCATTTTACGGCCGCGGCGAATGTGTCCGGGTTGGGGAGCCAGAGTTCACCGTGGGTGCCGAGAACCGAGAGGAGCGGGACCTCCTGAACAGGTTTGTTGCCGTAGCGCATCGTCAGCGTGGCGAGGACATCATCATCGAACGCCAGGCTGCAATTGCTGTAGAACGTCGCGTCCTCGCCACGTCCTTCGCGGTCGTAAAGCTGGGTGGAGCCGCTGAGCCCGCGCACGGGGCCGAACAGGTTCACCAATGCGGTCAGGTAATAGGGCGCCATGTTGAAGAACGGAATCCCGCCCAGGCGGTTGATCTCGAGCGGCGGGATCGGGCGCAGCATCGTCGCCGAGGCGGATAGCGGTGTGCCGATTTTACCGCGCTCGATAACGGCCCGTCCCGTCTGGAAACCGTCGCCGAGGATCGTGTCGGGGGCGCATGCGATCTTCAGGCCGAGCGACGCGGCGAGGCGCACGAGAGCGGCCGAGTCTGCTGTTTCGGTGGCGAGTGGCTTCTCGGAATAGACATGCTTGCCCGCCCTGAGGATCCGCTCGTTGGTATCCCGGTGAACGGGGATCGGGGTGAGATTGATGATCAACTCGATATCGTTGTCGGCGAGGATGTCCTCGCCGGCATAAACCTTCGCGACACCAAATCGGTCAGCAAGCGCCTTTGCCGCCTCGACGTCGAGATCGGCGAGAGCGACAAGGTCAAGAGGCTCGCTGGCGACCAGGTTGGGCACGTATTGTTTCGAGACTTCCCCGATGCCCAGGACGCCGATCTTCATTCTGCGTTTGTGCAATCCAGCCAACTCCCTTTCGATGGTCTCTATGTCGCTGCGTTGTTTGGCAGCATGACCGATTTGGAGAGAAATCCCTCAATCGAGGATATGCCCTTTTCGAAGGCGCCGTCGACACTGAGCCGCGAAATGCAATCGAGCACTTCCCGGTCCGGGCAGATGGTGTCGTCCTTGATCATCGACGACATGAACGCGTTGAGGTCGACGGCTGTCGTCCAGGATCTTTCGGACGTCTGCGTGGAACGCGGAGACTTCATGACACCTCCAATCGCCCGGAGACGCCGGATGTCGACCGTCGATCTGTGATAACGGCATCGATCAATTGGTGCAGTGTCATCGTCTCGTAATCAAGTGCAGCCCGGGTCGCCCTGTTGTCCAGGCTGCTGTCGGTCGGAACCAATCGGTGCCGCCCGTCGGTGGGCAAGTCGGGTCGTTCGACGATCCGGTCATCGGGCAGCCCGAGTGCTGCGGCAATCGAACGGGCCAGCTCGACCCGGCCGACCGCTTCGGACCCGCAGCAATGGAACACCCCGTCCAGGTCGCGTTCGGCGACTCGCAGGATCATCTCGGCGCAGTCGGTCGCGTGGGATGGATTTGCCATCTTTGTGACACCACCCGTCCACACCTCGAACACATCACCGCGCAGCAGCGTGTCGACGGCAGCGGTCACGAAGTTCCCGTACCCCTCGTTCTGAGCGGCAACAAAATCGGATCGCATGTGATGCTTGCCGTTGACCCCGGAGACACGTGCCACCGATCCACGCTCGGCGTGCGTCAACGTGATCATTTCCGACGCCAGTTTCATGCGTCCGTAGAGGTTGATGGGGTTGACCGGGCCATCTTCGGCGGCAGGGGCCGAGCTTCCGTCGAATACCCAGTCGGTCGAGATGAGGACGAGCCGCGCCGACGACCGGTTCACGATGTCAGCCATATGCACAATCGGGTCGACGAACGAACGCCAGGCGATCCGTTGGTCCCGTTCCATTGCCGCATAGTTGGTGTTGTCGATCGCGCAATGCACGATCGCCGTCGGCTTGAAGTCGGCGATCGCCGCAGCGAACTGCTCGGCGTCCCGCATATCGGCGTTGATGATATCCAGGCGGGGGTGAGCGTGCCGCTCCCCCCGCCATGTTCGCGACATCGCGAGCACCTGCGCCTGGCGCGTGGCGAGCCCAGCGTGGACGATATTGCCGCCCACAAAGCCGCTTCCGCCGGTTACGCACAACCGCATGTCTTCGTCTCCTGTCCGACGGACGATGAATGGCACAGGCATGCGGTCATGCCTGTGCCCTGCTCAATCAGCCGCCACGAAGTTCGTCGGAAATCGCTTCCAGGTCAGCCGCGACCTCTGCAGGGGTGGCCGTCCCGATGAGTATTTCCTGCCAACCGGAGGTGATACGATCCCGCAATTCGACATGGGTGAACGTGTTCGGCTGCGGCTCGCCAAGCATCGTGCCAAGTGCATTGAACTGGCTAAGCGCAAGTGCGGGAACCGCATTGGTATCGAGCTCGACATCGGCTCTCCCGGAGTTGCGGGAGTATTTGGGCATTGTGTTCTGGAAGTCGACGCTGGTGAGGTAGACGAGAAACGCCTTAGCCAAATCGGGATTATCGGAGTTGGCAGCAATACCGACGCCATCTATCGGCAAGAGCTGGAGTTCGGTCTCTTCGACGGCCATCGACGGCAAGAGGAACCACCCCGCCTCAAACGGGAGATTCGCGGCCTGGATGGCGGACACCTCCCAGCTGCCGCTGACATACATGCCCGCCGTCTGGGTGAAAAACAATGTCTGGCCGATCTCACGGGTCACGGTCTGGGGTGAGTTGCCGTACACACCGGCCTCGTTCCAGGTGTTGGCCAGTCGTTCGAGAGCCTCAACAGCACAGTCATCGGTGTAGAAAGCCTTGGGCGTCGCGCCCTCATGCCAGGCTTCCTGGATGGCCAGCATCCAGTCGTTGCCACAGTTGCTTGCCATTGCCTGGTGCACGAACCACAAGGTGGAACGGAAGCCGCTGATGGGCATGGCCAGCGGTGTCTTGCCGGCGTCGGCGAGCGCCTTGGTCATCGCCAGCCACTCTTCGTCAGTCGCCACGCGACCGGCGTCGGGAGCCTCAATGCCGAGTTCGGCGAACATGTCCTTGTTGTAGTAGACGAGGCCAACCCAATTGATACCGGCATTAATCGCAAGATTCTTGCCATCCTTGGTCGTATAGGTCGAGACGAGAGCGGGCAAATAGGCTTCCTTCAGTCCGCCTTCCTCCCAGACATCGCTGATATCCATCAGCACGCCGGACTCCTCGATGCCTTCCCACACGCCGGCCGAACCGGTCTGGACCACGGTGATGTCAGGGGCACTGTCGGTGGCCAGGGTCCTGGGAAGGCCCGGGAAGTAGTCGTTGCCGCCCGTGACAGGCTCGATGTTGATCGTGGTGCCGGGGTTGGCAGCCATGAACGCCTCGGCTGCATCAGCGAAAAAATCCCAATCGGGATAGACCACTGCGGTGATTTCGCCCGATAGTTCCTGAGAACTCGCGCCGTGGGTGCCGAATGCAAGCGCAATGGCGGTTGTCGTGGCACACAACGCTGACTTGATATGACGGGTGGTCTTCATCGGTTTCCTCCTGGATCTTTATTTGTCAGTGACGGCTTTTGCCGCCGATTGACGTTGATGAACGGGGTCGAAATGATCGGATCGTCGTGCCGGGCGGACTCAGCCTTCCTCTATGGGTTGAATTCGGCATATGGAGTGAAATGATCGATCCAATCTTGCGACGGCAGAGCCCCCCATTGGTTGACAACCTTGTAGTTCGACAGATTCTCGCCGGGGTCGACCACGTTTGGCGGCTGGCCATCGTCGAGAATTTCTTCCATCTCCGCGATACATTCGGTCATGAAGCCGGATGCGTCGCGATAATAGATAAAGAGATTATCGCCGGGACCGTGCCGCCCCGGCCCCCATACGATCCTGCGATCCTCGACGCACAGGGAATCCGCCACCGTTTTGAAGTCCTGAAACGATGCGAATTCCCAGCTGATATGGTGCACGCCTGTGGGATTCTTGACGGCGGCAACGGTGTGGTGGCGATAGTTGCCGGCCCGCATCCAACAGATTTCGTACCCGCTGGTTCGCTGGCTCAAAAGCAGACCGCATGCCGCATTCATCTCATCTGTAAAACGTTCCGGATCTTCAGACGTGAAGTTGACGTGGTCCAGGGATTTGGGATGAATACCCGAACCGAGATATCGCACCGGCCTGTCATACGGCACCGGCGTGTGAACTTCGAACACATGCCCCTCGCTTGTGCCGAACGTCACGGCCTTTTCCATGCAAGGGAGCGACGGTTGATCGCTCAGGATCTTGAGCCCTGAGGCCTCGCATCGAGAGCGCACGGCGTCGACGGCGTCGCCTGAGACGGCCTCCAAACCACAGATCTGAATTTCACTTTTTGCGGCGGGCCTGAAGATCAGCTCCGCGTTGCGCTCGTTCGAAGACAGCAGCACCCGAGCCTCATCTGATTCAATGACGCGAACGCCGAGCATGTTCACGGCGTCATCGGCAGCCCGATCCAGATCCGTCACCCCCAGTGTCACATGCCCCATGCGCTGCACCAGTGGCCTCATGCCACGTCCTCCTCAATGGCCCTTTCGTCAGGGCGAGCGACAGGTTGGTCCTGCACAGGATTGACCAAGGCACCGATGCCTTCGATGCGGACTTCAACGACGTCACCATGTTTCATGAAAAGCGGCGGTGTGCGGGCAGCCCCAACACCGGCGGGCGTTCCGGTTGCGATAATGTCGCCGGGTTCGAGTGTCATGAACTCGCTGGCCGCCGCGACAATTCTGGCAACCGGAAAAATCATATCCGACGTATTCGCACGCTGAACGGTTTTTCCGTTCAGGAGCACTTCAAGTTCCAGCCCGATCGCCCCGTCCGGCAATTCATCGGCAGTGACGAAATCAGGACCAAATGCTCCGGTGGCGTCGAAGTTTTTTCCGGGCGTCCATTGCTTGGAACGATACTGGTAGTCACGCAGCGAGCCGTCATTGAAGATTGAATAGCCGGCGACATGGTTCAGAGCTTCGGCTTCGGGCACATTGCGCGCAACCGAGCCGATGACAGCCAGCAATTCACCTTCATAGTCAAGTTGCTCGCTGCACCTCGGCCGAATGATAGGACTGTTCGCCCCAACAAGACTCGTCGCATATCGCGCAAAAAAACTCGGGTAATCGGGAATATCGTCGTAACGCCTTTCCTCGGCATGATCCAAATAGTTCAGGCCGACGCAGATGATTTTCCCGGGTCTCGGGATAGGCGGCAATAATTTGGCGCTGGTGAAATCAACCTTTGCCGAGGCGGACAGATCCGGCGCATTTTCGTGCTCACCAAACCTGATCAGGGCGGTCAAATCCTTGGCACCAAGCGTCCACCAGGCTCCATCGGACTGAACTGCAATATGTTGAGAGCCAGCGTATTCGTATACGCGATATCTCATCGGCTGCCTCCCTGAGGGCTAGCTCACGCTTCGAGCGGACATCGTCCTTTAACGCTACCTAATTTTTCGAATTAGTCAATTATTTTGGAAAAAATAGGTTTTTTTGTAATTATTCTCCCTTGCAAGCGTTCAGGCTGCCATAGTAGTCGTGACAGCCACTCGAGAGATTTGTTCAAGATCCGGAAACCACTGAAGATGTTGCAACCAGCCCAGAAAAACGTGTCCGGACCAACGCGCACGGCGGAGGTGCTTGAAGTCCTTCGCACAGAGATACTGACAGTCAGTCGCCACCCGGGTGAACGGTTGCGTTTCGACGAGTTGCGCAGGACATATGATGTCGGCATATCGCCGTTGCGCGAGGCCTTGATGCACCTGGCATCCGAGGGATTGGTGGTGTCTGAAGAGCGGCGCGGGTACCGTGTGGCGCCGGTATCGAAATCGGACCTGCGCCAGATCGCGCGCCTCCGCGGGGAGTTCGACTCTTTGGCAATCCGGGATTCAACGGAACATGGCGATGATCATTGGGAAGGCAGGGTGGTCGCGGCCTTCCATGCGCTTCTAAAGCGGCCCAAAGTGCACGCGGACGGAACAATCGACGCACAATGGGAGGCGAATCACGTTCGTTTCCATGCCGCGTTGGTCTCTGCCTGCACTATGCAAAAGCTCTTGTCGTTTCGCCAGATTTTGGAGCTTCAAGCACAGCGGTACCGTCGGATCTCGGCGCTCTATGCCTCTGTTGCGCGCGATGATGTCGCAGAACACACGGCCATCAGGGACGCTGCACTCGACCGCAACGCCGATTTGGTCGGCGAGTTGATAAGAGAGCACTACCGAAAAACCGTTGAAGCGCTTTTGGCGGGGATCGAAGAAGATCGATTCGACGGTTTCTCGTAGGACAAGTGAGGGCAGCCGGGAGCTGCCCATGCGATCAACAATGCGTTGTTCGTGCCAAAACCTCGACCACCACAGGTTCCTGTTTGAGATCGCGTCCACAGGACGTGTCATTCAGCGGTTTGTTCTTTACCGGTGGCCGTAAGAGCCCATTCGGGGATTAACGATTGGTTTGGTTGTGATGGATCCGTCAAGAAATACAAACGTTTGTATTGACCGTTTTTTGAAGAGTGGCTATCGTTCGGAGCAGGGAGGAAAACGGTGACATAATTTGCCGCCCGCGCACCACGCTTGTCAGCCGAAAACCTCAGCAGTTTTAAAACCCAAACCGCGCAGCAAGGAACTGCGTGGCTGGAGACCTGTGCGTGCGGGTCGAGATCGGTTGCCTGGAGAACTCATGACAAAGGAAATTGTTTCGCCGTTCACCGAAGAAAGCGGCGCTTTGGTAACGCGATTTTTGGGGGAGACTCTCCACATAGCGCCTTGGGGCGATGACGGACTTCGCGTGCGCGCATGTCTCGGCACGGAGATCAAGGAGACACCGGTGAGCGCCCTGGTGGGCGGGGAGCGGGGACCCGAAGGAGGCCCACCGGCAATTGATATCGAATGTGAGGCTGCTTCCATCACCAATGGCCGAATGACGGCTCTTTTGAGGATCGTCACGCGATATGGTGCAGAGATCAAGCGCGAAGTTGTGATCAGCTATGTGCGCTCGGATACAGGCAGGGAACTGCTTGCGGAAACGCGAAGTCATTTTGCGGGTCCGAAGACACGGAACTTCAAAGGTCAGGTCGGCGGTGCTTTCAAACTGGAAGCGACTTTCAAGGCTTATGAAGACGAGTTTCTGCACGGTCTCGGCCAGCCCCAACATGGCAAGGCGAACCTGAAAGGCGTGTCGACGACACTCATGCAGCAAAACGCGCATGCCGTCATTCCTTTCGTTATTTCGTCGCGCGGCTATGGCTTCCTGTGGAACAACCCTGCCGTCGGGCGTTGTGAGTTCGCCTGCAACATTACCAGGTGGACCGCCGAGGCAACACGATGCATGGACTACTGGATCACCGCGGGCGACAGCGATCGCGAGATTCTCGGCGCCTATCACAAAGTCACCGGACACTCTCCCGTCCTGCCGGAGTGGGCCACCGGATTCTGGCAGTGCAAGCTTCGATATCGCACCCAGGAAGAGCTCCTGGGCGTCGCCCACGAGTACAAGCGGCGTGGATTACCGCTCTCGTGCATCGTGATTGATTTCTTTCACTGGACCCGACAGGGCGACTGGAGATTTGACCCTGCGGAATGGCCGGACCCGAAGGGCATGGTCAGGGAACTCCGCTCGATAGGCGTTGAGGTGATGGTATCGGTCTGGCCCACCGTCTCCGTGACGTCAGAGAACTACAAGGAGCTGAACGAGCGGGGCATGCTGATCACGACGGACCGGGGTGTCGACGCCGTGGTCGGATTGATCGACAAGGACCCTCTTGGGCCGATGTATCTGACCTATTACGATGCCTTTAACGAGGAAGCGCGGGACTTCCACTGGGCCACCATCAAGCGCAACTACGTCGATAATGACATCGATCATTTCTGGGTCGACGCGTGCGAGCCTGAAATGCGACCGGCCAATCCGGAAAATGTGCGCACGGCACTCGGCAATGGCGCTGAGGTCATGTGTGCCTATCCGCTGCTGCACGAGAAACGCTTTCGCGAAGGCCTGAACAAGGAAGGTCGTGACGGCGTGCTGTTATGCCGGTCCGCATGGGCTGGCTCCCATGCCCACGGGGTTATTCTGTGGTCTGGAGATATCTGGTCGAGCTGGGAATGGTTCCGCGCGCAAATCCCCGCCGGGCTGCACTCCGGCATGTCGGGGCTCGGATGGTGGACGACGGATATCGGGGGGTTCTATGACGGACAGGGCAAGCGCCCCGAATTCCGGGAACTGCTGGTACGGTGGTTCGAGTTCGGTGTCTTTTCGCCGATTTGCCGCCTGCACGGCTTCCGCATTCCGGACGATATTCCCGTTCCCGGCCCGGGCGAAGAGGTCACCTATGGTGAAGACACCGTTCGCCTGTTTATCGAATCCGGAGGTTCGAACGAAGTTTGGTCCTTTGGCGAAGAGGTGGAAGCCGTTCTGACGAAACTGCTGCAGGTCAGGGAGGGTTTGCGACCCTATCTGCAAGATTGCTTTGCTGAGTTCTCCGAAAGCGGGACGCCTGTTATGGCACCCATATTCTTCCACTTTGAAGACGACATCGAGTCGCGTGAAGACGCTGGGCGCTACATGCTCGGGCCGGATATCCTGGTTGCACCGGTGCTCGATGCCGGTATTGAGGCGATGAAGGTTGCCTTGCCCAGGGGCGAGCGTTGGGTGCATGCCTGGACGGGCACTGAATATCGGGGAGGCGACGTGGTTGACGTCGCCTGCCCATGGGGCGAGTGCCCGGTTTTCGTTCGAGCAACGGCAGCATCCAAAGTGAAAGATGCCTTCGCTGTGTTCGGTTGATGCCCGAACTACGCGGTCTGGGGACAGCCAGGGAGAAGCAAAGCCGGGCGCATCCCACTGTGCAGTCGCATGAGGTTGTTCACTTTGGATCGCAAACGGATACTCTGACCGCCGCTTTACCCAGTGACGATCTGTCCGGGCAGAGAATTGACGGTCATTGTGTCGCCCGGCTGGAAATGGATGACCGATCGGATCGACTCGCCTGCTTTCAGGAGGTCAAAAGCCGTGTTGATCTGCCCGTGGGTCATGTGATGGGTGATGTAGGGGTCGACGCTGAAGTCGCCGCGCAACCATTCATCGACCATGCCGGGCAATTGGCTGCGGCCCAGGACGCCACCAAAGGCCGTTCCACGCCACACGCGTCCCGTGACGAGTTGGAAGGGCCGCGTCGAAATCTCCTGTCCGGCGCCAGCCACGCCGATCACGGTGCATTCGCCCCATCCCTTGTGGCAGGCCTCCAGCGCCGAACGCATCAGCTCTACATTGCCGACAGCTTCGAAAGTGTAGTCCAGCCCGCCATCCGTCATCTCGATCAGGACTTCGTGGATGGGCGCTGCGTGATCCCGTGGATTGATGCATTCGGTGGCACCCAGTGACTTGGCCAGCGGGAACTTGTTGGGGTTGATGTCGATCCCGATGATCCGCGACGCGCCTTTCAGCACCGCGCCCTGGATCACGGCCATACCCACAGCGCCCAGGCCAAAGACGCCGACCGTCGCGCCTTCCTCGACCTTGGCCGTGTTGCGGACTGCCCCGATCCCCGTCGGGACGGCACAGCCCATCACTGAGGCTTTGGACAGCGGCGCCTCCTTGGAGATCTTGGCCACCGAAATCTCAGGTAAAACCGTGTATTCGCTGAACGTGCTTGTGCCCATATAGTGCAGGATCTGCTTGCCTTTGTAGGAAAAGCGCGATGTTCCGTCCGGCATGACACCCGCCCCTTGGGTCTTGCGGATGGTCTGGCAAAGATTGGTCTTGCCGGACTTGATATAGGGGCAGTTGGGGTCTTCCGGAACATAGAGAGGTATCACGTGATCGCCGGGCACAACGGAGGTGACGCCCTTGCCTACCTCCTCGACAATCCCGCATCCCTCATGGCCCAGGACACAGGGAAACAGGCCCTCGGGGTCTTCGCCCGAGAGGGTGAAGACGTCCGTGTGGCACAGGCTGGTCGTCACGATACGAATGAGGACCTCGCCCTCCTTGGGACCTTCGAGATCGATCTCTTCGATTTCAAGCGGCCTGTTTGGTTCCCAGGCAATGGCGGCGCGTGTTTTCATGTCGGATCTCCCTGTTGTCGCACGTCAATGGATGAATTTCTGCTCCGGCTGATCGTCCGGGTCGAGCACCGGATCGAGCACGAACAGCAGGCGGGTTTCGCCCGTTCCCTCGATAGGGGGCGAGCGGTGCAGCAAGCCGGATGTCGGGCGCTCCGGCCAGAGCGTCCCACGCAACACAATCGGTGCGCCCGTGGGGACCGTGAGGATCTCGCGGGGCTCGGCTCCCTGTGCGCCGACACCGATCTGTGTCCCGGTCCCGCGATAGGTGCAGATGAGACGCGCCGTGACGGCGTCTATATGGAACTTGCGGCAGGCGTTGGAGGTGATGACGTCGAACCGCAACCGAAGAAATCGTGTCTTGGTAATATGCGCGAAGATGTAAGTGAGCGCGGTCGCGTCGTCCACCAGGCTATCGCGCTCAAAACCCTCCGGCGTGCCACAGACGTCGCAGATATGGCAGGTTGCCTCCCGGACCGTCTCCGGCCGCAAGATCACCCGGGTACGTGGCAGGCTTTCGGGCGGCAAGGCGTCAATCCAGGTTTGAAAGCGCTGCGAAGGCGTGCGTCGCCACATCGTTGCCGCACAGTCTGCGCGGTGAATCACAGACAGACCTTCGGGTGTATCCGTTTCCTGGACCCCGGTCAGCGCATCGGCTTTAAGGCTTTGAAGGAGCGTCATGCGGCGGCTTCCGCCCGGCGCCAGTTCGGGAACGGGTCGGGAAAATCCGCAATCGCATCGGGACCGGGTGCCAGGTGTTCGGGCACAAGGCAGGCATCGAGCCGTGCTTTAAGCGTCGCCCAGTCGATACCCGCCCCAATGAAGACGAGTTCCTGTCGACGGTCTCCCCAAGGCTCCTGCCAATGCGTGGCCATATAGCTCTTTGCGCTTTCATGCTGCGGCCACCGATCCCGGGGTACCGCGGCCCACCAGGTGCCAAGCGGGCTAATGCCCGACAGCGCGCCCGCGAGAGAGAACTCGGCAACCCAGTCCGGCCGCGTGGCGATCCAGAAATGGCCTTTGGCGCGGACGACATTGGGCAGCGCACCTTGCAAAAGCGCCAGGATTTTCTCCGGCTCGAAAGGCCGTCGGGCGCGGTAGACAAAGCTCTGCACCCCATACTCTTCGCTTTCCGGCACATGATCGGCAAACCCGTAGAGTTCCTTGAACCACATCGGGTGCTCGTGGGCCTTGTCGAAATCGAAAAGGCCTGTGTCGAGGATCGCGCCAGCGGGGACATCGGAATGGTTGGTCTCGACGATCTTCGCATCGGCGTTCAGGCTGCGGATGATCTTGCGGGCCGCGTCAACCTGGCCATGCGTGGCATCGTCGACCTTGTTCAGAATGATGACATCTGCAAACTCGATCTGGTCCGTCAGCAGGTGCACCAGTGTGCGCTCGTCTTCCTCGCCCATGGTCTCGCCACGGTCGCTCAGGAAGTCGTGGCTGGAAAAGTCGCGCAGCAGGTTCACCGCATCAACGACGGTCACCATCGTATCGAGCCGCGCAACATCCGACAGGCTTTCCCCGCCCTCGTCACGGAACTCGAAAGTGGTGGCGACGGGCAGCGGCTCCGAAATCCCGGTGGATTCGATCAGAAGATAGTCAAAGCGTCCCTCTCCGGCGAGGCGCCGCACTTCCGCAAGAAGGTCGTCCCGCAAGGTGCAGCAAATGCAGCCATTGGACATCTCCACCAGTGTCTCGTCCGTTCGGCTGAGTTCGGTGTCGGCGCGCACGAGGTCAGCGTCGATGTTCACTTCGGACATGTCATTGACGATCACCGCGACGCGGCGCCCCTCGCGATTGTTCAGGACACGGTTAAGCAGTGTCGTTTTCCCGGCGCCGAGAAAACCTGAGAGGACGGTGACGGGAAGGCGGGTGTCAGTCATGGCTGGATACCTCTAGCGGCTGGATCATATTGGGGAAGACAAGGGATTGGTGGCAGCCGATGCCGGCCATCGCGCCGTCTCCGATGGCGGACGTCACGTTATGGCCCGGACGCGCGCAGTCCCCCGCGGCGAAGACCCCGGCGACGGAGGTTTGGCCCATCGGGCCGATTTGTACAAAAGGGCCCAGCGGGCCGTCCGCGGTGGCACAGCCAAGCCCTGCCACCGGCGTTCCATCGAGGCTAACCCGGGGGGCGACAAAAATCGCGGCGAACTGCTTCGATTGGCCGTCCTCGAACTGGACAGTGATACCGTCATTTCCTTCGATCATGCGGGCGACGGGTCGGGGCTCCAGCGCAAAACCTGTTGCATCGAATGCGTCCTGTTCAAACGTGCCCGCAATGCCGGTCAGGAGGGTCACGTCGTCACTCCAATCGGACCGGAGCAGTTCCGCCTGGTGTCCGGACATGGCATGGTTCGCCAGGACGGCAAGTGGGCGACCGCGCACTTCGTACCCGTGACAATAGGGGCAATGCAGAAGCGTTTTGCCCCAAGCCGCGACGACACCTGGAATATCGGGGAGCATGTCACGCACCCCGTGCGCCAGGATGATGCGATGTGCCTGCAGTGTTCGCCCGGAGGTGAGATCAAGGTCGAACGCGCTGCCGCTTGGCGTCGCGCCAAGGGCTTCATCTTCAACAAAGGTCACCGTCGGATAGCTGCGTGCATCGGCTCGAAACCGCGCCAGGATGTCGGAGGGCGGCGTGCCGTCCCACCCCGGCACCCCATGCGCGGCAGGCGATGTCCGATTGCGCGGGGCGCCCGCATCCACGACCGTCACGTTGCGGCTCGCCCGTCCGAGTTGCACCGCCGCCGTCAACCCGGCAAAGCTTCCGCCGACGATAACAACATCTTGCATGTTATCTGCCTCGAAGAAACTGAGCTTGAGAATATGTAACTAGAAGAGTTACTGGCTATTTGCAACTCTGATTGTTACGTTATGGGGAAAGGAGGGAACCGGTCCATGAAGCGCAACAGCCGCCTTGCCCTGGCTCTGCACACCCTTGGCCACATGGCGGCCGACGACCGTATGCGCACGTCATCGGATATTGCGGCGCATGCGGGAACCAATCCGGTCGTGGTTCGACGCGTTTTGGGCAAGCTGAGGGAAGCCGGACTTGTTGTGTCGGAAAAGGGACCCTCAGGAGGCTGGCGGCTGGCTCGGGACCCGCGCCGAATTACCCTCGCGGACGTTTATCTTGCCCTTGATGAACGTCTGATAGCGACGGATGCCTCCAACGAGGGGTCCGCGTGCGCCGTCGAGCACGCGCTGCATCGACGCGTGGCAAACCTGATCGCCGGTATTGAGCAGAGCTTCGTTGAACGTTTGGCGGCAACGACCATTGCGGAGGTGCAGGAGGCCGAGGACTGCGGATGCTCCGCCTGCCTGCCAGAGACGTGACCGCCGCCAAACGCGACAAGCTCCTGCCGGACGCCAGCATAGAGCGTCCCAAGATTCGTTTTCACGTCTCGACGGGTGGATACCACGTCAGTGAGGAGTGGTGCAGTGAGATCAGAACACGCCCGTTCAGCTTGTGATAGGCAAAGGTGTAATCGGCACGGGTGGCGTTGCCCCCGCCATCGACGAATGTGTAATGCCCCATGTCCTTGTAACCGAGCCCGCCGGCTTTCAGGATCGGACCGACCGCACTTTGAAACTCCACCTGCTTCCACCCCCGCTTGAGAAATCCGTGGTCGTGGGGATAGTTCGGGTCGCCGCCGACAAAGTAGGAACGCGCCCCTGCGCGATCGATCCGGATCACATCCGCCAGAGTTGGTTTGAACAGCAGGGGTTCGTCCGGCTCTCCGAAATCATAGAGCTCCAGGAGCCGGTCGACGTCTTGCTCGATGACGTATTTGGCCCATGCGCGCTGCGCGATCACGACTTCGGCTTTGGTCATGGGTTCATAGGTGCGATCGGAAATCTGACTGCCTCCCCGTTGTCTGGTTACGCGCAGATGCACGATATTTGTACACTGCCAGCTGCTGCTTGCATCGCGGCGAAACAGTACGCGCTGTCTCTCGTCTAGTCGACAATGAATGCGCGTTATCGGCGCAAAACAGTCTTCGGGCCATCGCACGATTCATCAACGGAATTGGCCGCGAATGCGATCATCAGGCGGCCGTCGACAGAGGCGATGCGTGATGACTTTGATGCTGTTATAACGGGAGGGTAGACTGTCCGCCGGAGCATGCCAATGACGGAACGCACGACGCAACCGTTCCCAGCCGCTACGACCTACAACCACGCATCGGACACATTCGACGCCGAACCCTTGGGCTTTTGGAACCGTCACGGACGAAAGGCGGTGGAACTGGCCGGGCTGCGACACGGTGACACGGTGCTGGATGTCGGCTGCGGCACCGGTGCGTCGGCCTTTCCGGCATCCGCAGCCGTCGGCCCGTCGGGCAGGGTCACCGGCGTCGATTTCGCCGAAAAGATGGTCGAGGTCGCCAGACGCAAGGCCGACGAATTGGATTGCCGGAACATCGACTTCCAGTGCCTGGACATGCGGTCGATGCCGTTCCCGGACGGCAGTTTCGATGCGCTGATCAGTGTCTTCTCCGTTTTCTTCGTGGACGACATGGAAGCGCTGATCAACGAGTTCTGGCGGCTTTTGAAACCGCAGGGACGTCTGGTCGTGACGGTGTGGGGGCCGAATTCATTCGAGCCCGGAGGACCGGTGTTTTTCGAAGAGCTTGAGAAACTGGGTGGCGTGGCGCCGAAAGGCCCACCGCCCTGGGCACGGCTGACGAACCCGGACGGCCTGGCGGATCTCATCCTGGCTGGTGGTGCAGCCGAGCCCGACATCGTCAGTGCGGACGATTATCAGCCGCTGAAGCAGGCGGGCGATTTCTGGACATTGGTGATGGGCTCGGGATTTCGCGGCGAGGTCGAGAAGCTCGATCCGCCGACGCGAGCGGAACTTGAGAAGAACGTGATTGAACGGGTGGCGGCCAAAAGCGTTCAGAGGATTGCAACGCACGCCATTCATGCAGTCTCCGTCAAGCGGTGACCTTCTGCCCGCCCATCACGTCAACGTGATTGAACCACCTTTTTCGGTCGTCCGTAGTGAGAGCGATGCCGATGGCGGCATCGTTTCATCATCAATTCTGGAGACCCCCCATGTTCCGCAGAACCTTCCTCGCACTCGCAGCCGTGACCGCCATGGCGCTGCCCTCCCAGGCCGCCGAAAAGGACATTGTCGACACGGCAGTTGCCGCCGGATCCTTCAACACGCTGGTTGCCGCCGTCCAGGCCGCCGGCCTGGTGGATACGCTCAAGGGCGAAGGGCCATTTACCGTCTTCGCGCCCACGGACGACGCCTTCGCGGCCCTTCCGGCCGGCACGGTCGAAGATCTGCTGAAGCCTGAAAACAAGGACCGGCTCACAGCGGTCCTCACCTATCACGTCGTTCCCGGCAAGGTGATGTCGGGCGACCTGAGCAACGGCATGAAGGCCGCGACGGTTCAGGGCGGCGAGGTGACGATCATGACCGAAGGCGGCGTGAAGGTCGACAAGGCCAATGTCGTCAGCCCCGATGTCGAGGCATCGAACGGCGTCATCCATGTGATCGACGCGGTCATTCTGCCGGCGATGTAAGCACGGCGGCCGGGACGTTCCATGCGAACGCCCCGGCCGTTATCCCGCTTTCTCAGGGCGCATCGGGCGACCAGCCGGGCGGCGCCATTTCGAAGCCCGAAAACCGGAAGCCCGGGGCGACTGTGCATCCCACCAGGCTCCAGGCGCCGGTACTGACGGCCGACTGCCAGGCATGGGCCGGAACGACCGCCATGGGGCGCTGTCCCTTGTCCAACGCAATCCCCAATCGGTGTTGATCGGTATGCGTGCCGTCATGGATGCTGAGGTCAAGCGGGGCGCCCGCATACCAGTGCCAGACTTCGGCCGCATCGACCCGGTGCCAGTGCGATCTCTGGCCGGCCTCCAGCAGATAGTAGATGGCCGTCGAATGGGCGCGTCCGTCAGTCGTGCCGCTGTCCACGAAGGTCTCCACGAACCATCCGCCCTCGGGATGACGTTCCAGACCCAGCATTTCGATAATATCCGCGGCGGCATATGTCCTGTCGGCTGATCCGTTCAAGGCCTTCGATCCGGTTTACTTGGGTATCGGACATCCTCATCCGATGTCGATCGCCTTATACCGTATCTTCGAAATCAAATTCAAACACGCGGTCCGGCTGACAGGATGAAAGTGGGACCGTTTCGACTCCACGGTGACACAGCCTCATGCGAGCAATCAGATACGGTCCTGAGCTTCCCGCCTTTGCCGGCAAACATCCCGGACGATTTGGGTAAAGGCCTTTAACGGCTCCGTCTGTTGTTGCGTATGGGCGTGCGCAATGACGTAGCTGAAGCTCACCTTCGGTTCGAACGGGCGGGTGACGACACCGTTTTTCAGCCAGGTCGGCGCTGCAAACGGTTCGATCAGGGCAATCGCCAGATTGGCGGCGACAAGACTGTATCCGGTGTGGGAGTTCTGAATGCCGGTGCCACTTTCATATTCGACGCCGGCCTTTGTCAGGATGCTGGCAATCCTGTTCCAGTTGACCAATCCGCTTGGAAGAATGCTCAAGACCTCCTCACCGACAAAATCTTCAGGGGTCACCACATCCTTCTTCGCCAGCGGATGGGTTTCGTGTACCGCGCAAACATGTGCCGCTTCCATCAAAGGTTCCTGAACGATTCCGGCGACCTCCGGAAAGGCCAGCGTGATCGCAAGGTCAGTCAGGCGCGTCTGCAATCTCGTTACAATCTCGGAGGAAGAAAACCCTTCGATCAGCAGATCGACAGCCGGGTAGATTTCCTTGAAGCGCCGAACCGCGTCCGGAAACACATAGGTCGAAAGCGCCGGCGTCGCGCACACTTTGAGGTCTGCCGGCTTTTGGGTGCGAATCTGGTCCGCCATGCGTTCAAGCCGGTCAAGTCCCATATAGAACTGCTCAACGCCCTGATAGAAACGGATTGCATCGGCGGTCGGCAGCAGGCGACCCTTGAAGCGATCGAAAAGCTTGAATCCAAGGCCGGCTTCCAGGTCCTTGACGAGCCGGCTGACCGCAGGCTGCGTAATTGCCATCGTCTCGGCTGCACCGGTTGTGGTTCCCGTTACCATTACATATCGGAAGGCCTCAATCTGTCTGTAACGCATATGCCGGCTTCTCTGCCCTACAACATTGAAACATAGAACTATAGATTAACACGATTTGATATTATTGGCTGGCTTTGACATTCTTTTCGATGGGTTGGAAATCGGAGGGCATGCAAGGCGGTGGTGATGGCTGAGTTTCCGCGGATCGTGGTCGCCGGATACGGCGCCTGGGGCGCATTTGAGGACAACCCGGCGGCGCTGATCCTTGACGGTCTGAAGAGCCGTGACTGTGGCAATTGCGAGGTCGTCACCAGAAAGGTCCCGGTGGTGACCGCCTCCCTCTATGACTGCGTTGAAAAAGCTCTCCTGGAGCTTCAGCCGGATGCCTGGATTGGACTGGGTGTGGCAGCCAGCGCAACCGGCATAAGGGCTGAAATGGTTGCCTGCAATTGGCGGCATTTCGATGTGCCGGACAGCTCCGGCGAAAGCGTGCATCTGCAAAGCATTATTGACGATGGCCCGGTCGCCTATAACGCGGATTTTCCCAATGAGGAGACGGTTGCGGCGCTGAAAGCGGCCGGCATACCGGCAGAGTTTTCGTTTTCGGCCGGCGCCCACATGTGCAACCAGATGCTCTATACGTCACGTCATTTGATCGAAACACATGGGCTGCGTGCCCTGTGCGGCTTTCTCCATGTGCCGCAAACCCCGGCGCATGTTGCGAAACAGACATCGGCGGAGCCGATGGGCGCATCCATGAGCCTTGCCATGATGACGGATGCGGTGGCCATAGCGGTCAAGCTGGTGTCGAAGGTTCTGGCGAATTCGCGAACCGAAGTTCAGGGAGCCTGAATTGCGGCCGGAAAGCAACATCGAGGCGATTGGTCAATCCCGGCAAACTGTCCTTTCGGTCCGCGATCTGAGTGTCGAATTCGGGCAAGGCGACGACATCACCCGTGCCGTTACGGATCTGTCCTTTGATCTCGAGCGCAACAGAACGCTTGCGATTGTCGGAGAGTCCGGTTCGGGCAAATCGGTTTCCTCGCTTGCCCTTCTCGGTCTGACCCGGCATGTCGGCGGGCGAACCGTCGGCGGGACCGTGATTTTCCAAAGTGAAGTGCACGGCAGGGCCATTGACCTGGCGTCCCTTGACGAACCGGATTTGCGGACCGTTCGCGGCAATGAAATTGCCATGATCTTCCAGGAGCCGATGACCTCGCTCAATCCGGTTTTCACGATCGGTTCGCAGATCATCGAGACCCTGGTGCTTCACCGCGGATTGGGGCATGCAGAGGCCAGAAAACGGGCGCGGGATCTTCTCGACCTGGTACGGCTGCCCAACGCTGTGCGTCTGCTCGACTATTATCCCCACCAACTCTCCGGCGGCATGCGACAGAGGGCGATGATCGCCATGGCCTTGTCCTGCCAGCCCAAGGTTCTCATTGCCGATGAGCCCACAACCGCACTCGATGTGACGATCCAGGCGCAGATACTGTACATCATTCGCGATCTGCAGGTTGAATTTCGCACCGCCGTGATTTTCATCAGCCACGACATGGGTGTTGTCTCCGAGATGGCGGACGATGTGCTTGTGATGCGAAACGGCCGGCGCGTGGAGCTGGCCGACGCGGCGACGCTGCTGACCAATCCTCAGGAAGACTACACAAAGACTCTGCTTGCCGCCGTACCCAAGATTGGCAGCATGACCGGTGAGCGGGCGCCAAAACCGTTCCGTTTGCCGCATGACACCGAAAAGCCCGAGGGCGCTGCGCCGGCAAAGGCCGCAGTCGATCGATCCGAGCCGGTCATCGAAGTCGACAGTCTTACGACGCGTTACGATATCCGCAGCGGGCTTTTCAATCGCGTGACACACCGGGTTCACGCTGCGGAGAACGTTTCCTTCACGATACACGCCGGCGAAACGCTTGCGCTCGTCGGTGAGTCGGGAAGCGGAAAATCGACCGTCGGCAAAACAATCCAGCAACTGGTCGATCCGGTTTCGGGAACGGTTCGGTTTCGCGGCCGGGATATATTTTCGCTTCCGCAGGCGGACCGCAAGCGGTTCAGGCGGGAAATCCAGTATGTCTTCCAGGATCCGTTCGGGTCACTCAACCCGCGCAAGACGGTCGGTGCGAGCATTATCGAGCCGGCGATCACCCACGGCCTCGTCACGGATTCGCACGCCGCCGCCAGGCGTGTTGCCGATCTCCTGCTGAAAGTCGGGCTCGAGACCGCCCACGCACGCCGTTTTCCGCATGAGTTTTCCGGCGGCCAGCGCCAGCGTATCTGCATTGCCCGCGCACTTGCCTGCACGCCAAGCCTGATCATCGCCGACGAAGCGGTGTCGGCGCTCGACGTATCGGTTCAGGCCCAGGTGATCAATCTCCTGATGAGGCTTCAGGCTGAACAGGGCCTTGCCTATCTCTTCGTCAGCCACGACATGGCGGTGGTCGAACGGATAAGCCACAGGGTTGCGGTGATGTATCTGGGCCAACTGGTGGAAATCGGCACCCGGCAACAGATCTTCGAAAACCCGCAACATCCCTATACCAGGCGTTTGCTGGCGGCGGTTCCGGCCATCGATGCGACCCGGCGTCCGCGGCGTCCGCCCATGGAAGGCGAAATCCCGAGCCCCATTCGGCGAATTGGCGACGAGCCCGCCATCCACGGCTTTCGATCGATCGGAGACGGGCACCTCGTCGCGAGCGATATGGACAGTTTCACGTGATTTATAACCGGCGGCGCCTTGGCGGGCGCTGCCGACAAAGGGAGAAAAAACATGAAATACAGTTTTGCATCAAAGGCCGCCAGCCACACCGGGCGGCGCTCCATCTTGCGTTTCGCGGTGGTGTTTGCCGCCGGTCTCGCAGCCATGCCCCTGCTGCCGGCCGGTCCAGCTTCCGCGGCTCAAACGCTGACGGTCGCCCAGCAACAGGATCCGCAAAATCTCGATCCTATCGATACGTTCCTTCTTGCCTGGGGGTCCATCGGCAGCAACATATTCGACGGCCTTTTGCACCGGACGGAACAGCTTGAGTTAAAGCCGGGGCTGGCAACCGAATGGGAATTTCTCGACGACCATTCACGCATTCGTTTCACCCTCCGCGAGGGCGTCACATTCCACAATGGCGAACCATTCAATGCCGAAGCGGTGAAATACACCTTCGACCGCCTCTTGGGTGAAGAAGGAGAAAAAGGCCCGCAACGCTCCAATTATACCTCCATCGACCGGATTGAAATTGTCGACGACCACACCGTCGATTTCGTCATGAAAGCGGTCGATCCGGTGATGCTGACCAAACTGGCGGGCTATGGCGCCATGATCGTGCCGCCAAAATATATCGAAGAGGTCGGAGAAGAGGCGTTTGACAAGAAGCCGGTTGGCACGGGGCCGTTCAAGGTCGTTGAATACACGCCGGCGGTCGACGTGAAGCTTGAAAAGTTCGACGATTATTGGGGCGATCCGGCCAAGGTGGACAATCTGGTCATTCGCTTCATTCCGGAGCCGGCCACCCGGATGGCGGAATTGCTGTCCGGAGGCGTCGACATATCCATGAATGTGCCGACAAGTGCGGTCGACACCATCAAGGCCAATCCCAATGTCGATCTCGTCAGCGTGCCGGGTCCGACGGTCAATTTTCTGCGCATCAAAGTCGTTGACGCCGTAACGGCGGACGCGCGCGTGCGACAGGCGATCAATATGGCCATCGACCGGGAAACGATCATCGACGCGCTTCTGAAAGGCTATGGCAGTTCCATTGCCAGTATCCAGGGCGCCAAATCGTTCGGCTATGATGAAAATCTGGAGGGCTATGCTTACGATCCCGAAGGTGCCAAGGCGCTGCTTGCCGAAGCCGGATTCAAACCGGGTACCGAGATCATCATGGATATCCGCAACAATGATGATACCTTCCGCGAGGTGGCACAGGCCATTGCAAGCTATCTTGGCGCGATCGGTATCGACGTGAAGATCAAGACCCACGAGACCAACGTATTCTTCTCGGAAATCGTGCCGCAGGGCAAAACCGGCGAACTGTTCCAGTTCGGCTGGGGCGGATGGACGTTTGACTTCGACAATACGGCCTATCTGCTCTACCACTCGGGCGAGCGTTGGGCGCCGTATTTTGCCGATGACACGCTCGACGCGATGCTTGAGAAGCAGCGCATGACCTATGATCCGAGGATACGCGAGAAGACGTTGCAGGAGGTGGCGGCCTATGCGCATGAGCATGCGCTCGATGTGCCGCTGTTCAATTTCGAAACCCTCTACGGCGTCAACAAGCGGGTGCACGGATTTGTGCCCGCGCCGGACGACCGGGCGCGATATTCCTCGGTCTCCATTCAATAGGATCCAGCCGCATGGTGGTTGCCGGCTTTGCCCGGCAACCATCCGCCTGTCGCCCATTCAGGGTATCGTGCAAAGACACACGAAATGCCTGATGGGCGCCCGGTCTCAGGGCGAAGATACGCATGCCTGTATTCAAATTCATCACCCAGCGCGTGATCCAGGCGTTGTTCGTCATGCTGGTCGTGACCTTGTTCGTGGCCTTCGTGATACGGCTGACCGGCGATCCGGCCGTCATGCTGACCCAGAGCGCCACCAACGTCACCGAAGCTGATCTTGTCCGCATTCGCGAGGCTTTGGGACTGAATCAGCCCTTTCTTGCCCAATATGCGGATTTTGTCGGCGGGCTCATGACCGGAAATCTCGGGACCAGCTTTTTCCGCGGGTCGGTGGCCCAGCTTGTCGCGATTGCCCTGCCGGCCACCCTTCTTCTGGCCTTTTCGTCGATGATCATTTCGATCCTGATCTCGATTCCGCTCGGTATTCATGCCGCCGTTTATCGCGGCGGCCTTTCGGACCAGCTCATCCGCGTGCTTTCCCTGATCGGACTGTCGTTCCCGAATTTCTGGCTGGCGATAATGCTGGTTCTCGTCTTTTCGATCACCTTTCCGATTTTCCCGGCAAGCGGCTTTTCCGGCCCCCTTTCCCTGGTCCTTCCGGCTTTTACCATCGGCATCATTCTGACGGCGATCAATGTCCGGCTTGTTCGAACGACCATGCTGGAGACCCTTTCGGCACAGTACATCATGGTGGCCCGTTCAAAGGGGTTGAGAGAGCGTGCGGTCGTCTACAAACACGCGCTGCGCAACAGCGCCATTGCCCTGGTCACCTATCTCGGACTCCAGTTCGGAAATCTCATCGGCGGTATCGTCGTGGTCGAACTCGTCTTCAATTGGCCTGGCATGGGCACGCTCGCGGTCGAGGCCATCGCCCAGCGCGACTACCCTGTTTTGCAGGCCACGGTTTCAATTCTGGCCCTGATGATCGTCGCGGTGAACCTTTGCGTCGATCTCCTATACGGCCTCATCGATCCACGCATAAGGGTGCAGTGAAATGGGCGCGACGGATCCCGTTCCGACTGTCGGCCGGGCACGCGGCCACTGGCGTGGTCGCTTGCTTCAGTTCGAGTTCGTCGCCGGTGCGACGCTGACCGGTGTTCTGGGCGGTCTGGTTCTGTTCTCGGGCATTCTTTTCCCCGGAGGCGGTGAAGCGATAGACTTGGCGGCCCGCCTCACGCCGCCGCTGCAGAGCGCCAAACATATCCTGGGCACGGATCCTCTCGGCCGCGATATTCTTGAGCGTGTGATCATCGGCGGCAGAATCTCATTCACGGTCGGTGTGCTGTCGGCGCTTGGCGCGGTCGTTCTGGGAACGTTGATCGGGCTGGTATCGGGCTATTATCGCGGCCTGTGGGACGTGTTCCTCATGCGCTTTGCCGACGTGCAGCTGGCCTTGCCCTTCATCCTTCTGGCAATCACCGTTATTGCGATCGTCGGTCCCGGTCTGGACAAGGTCATTGCATTGATGATCGTGTCGCAGTGGGTGCAATATGCGCGGCTGGTGCGTGGGTCCGTATTGTCCTTGCGGGAGCGGGAGTTCGTGCAGGCCGCCAGAGGCTACGGGCTGCCGGATGTCAAGATCATTTTCGGCCATATCCTGCCCAACGCCCTTGGACCGCTGATCATTCTCCTGACGTTGAATGTCGCCAACAACATCCTGTTGGAAAGCAGCCTGACTTTTCTTGGACTTGGTGTCGATCCGCAGATTCCCAGTTGGGGCGGGATGCTCTCGGAGGGCCGAAACTACGTGCAAACCGCATGGTGGGTCACCGTGTTCCCCGGCCTGGCGATCATGCTCACCGTGCTTGGCCTCAATCTTCTGGGTGACTGGTTGCGCGACCAGCTCGACCCGCTTGGGCAAACCAGCAAATGATGCAATCTGGAACGACTCTCTGCGACATTCGCATCGGCGCGAGCCTCGACGCACTCGTCAAAACCTTCTCCGCGCCCGACTATCGTGGCGCGGAGGTTGAGATTTGGGTCTTTGACGGGCCCGAGCGGCGGGCAAAGGCCCGCGAGTGCCTTGAAGGCAACGGGGTGCACGCGAAAATCCGCTCCGCCTACAAACCGCTGGTTCACACCGTCATTGAGGAAACGGATTTTGACGGGGCCGAGGAAATCATCATTCGTTACCCGGTTGTCGATGGTGTCTCGAAAGGACGATTTCTGCTTGAATGCTATCCGGTGGTCGATCTTGTGGGCGACCGGTCCATCCTGTTTGAACCGGATGCGGCCAGCGACGGGACAAGCCTGCCATTCTACCGCATGGTACTGCGTGGCCCCGGTCGGGCGGAACGGGTCATCGACATCGCCGCACCGAATGCGTTTCATGACAACCACACCGGCCATCGGACCTTCACCAGCACCGGCTGGGTGCGCGTTCGGGTGCCCCTCAAACCGGAACTCGACCGTGACGAAGCCTTCAGAACCGATCAGGAAGAGGCATTTGCGGCTGTCATGGGCGTGCTGGAAACGCGTGACTGGCCCGGTACAGAAGCCCATTTTGACCGCCTGAACGTCAGTATTGAAGCGCCCTTTTATGACACTCCGCTCACAACTGAGGGTGAATGGCTCAGCACCGGCGAGGCCATGCATGAGGATCTCTATTTCTCCGCACTTGAACTGCTGAAGACCCGCCGGGGACACGAAAAAAGCGATCGTGTGTTTGCGCCCGGACAAATCGTGCCGGAGATCGTGCCGAAGGATGGCCCTTTGCGTGTGCGCCTTACGACCAGCGCTGACCCCTGGCTTGAGACGGACAAAGCCGCTCCCATTGACATTCCGACCGATCTGGAAGCCGCCGATCACTGGCTGGAACCAGGCACCATCAAAGCCCATCTCGATGCGCTCGGCGGACAGGACTTCGAAGCCCGGTCACGTCGCGGGCGACCCGTCTGGGGAACCCATGTCGAAGGTCCGGGTCCGAATGTCCTGATCACCGCCGGTCAGCACGCCAACGAATCGTCCGGTCCGGTCGGCGCGCTCCGGGCCGCCCATCGCCTCAAGCAGGACGGCAAGGTGGGGTTTGCCATCGCGCCGCTCAAAAACCCCGATGGTTATGCGCTTTTCCGTGAACTCGCCGCCCGCCATCCGCGTCACATGAATCATGCTGCACGCTACACGGCGGGCGGCTGCGATCTCGAATACACCGAACGCGGGTTCGAGAACGAAATTCTCCACATGGGAAAAGAGAAAACGGGCGCAAAGCTGCATCTCAATCTTCATGGATACCCATCTCACGAATGGACCCGCCCCTTTACCGGCTATGTGCCGCGTGATTTTGATCAATGGACGCTTCCGAAGGGGTTTTTCCTCATTCTCCGATGTCATGCGGGCTGGGAAGCCAAGGGCGATGCAATCCTGCAAGCGATAATTGACGCGCTGGCAAGCTACCGGCCCATCGTGGAACTCAACAGGAAACAGCTCGAGCGCTCGCGGCTGTACCTGCCGGAGCAGGTATTCGAGGTCCGCAGGGACATACCGGTTCTCATCGAACAAAACAGCGAGGGGATCTTCCCCGTCACGATCATAACCGAAGCGCCGGACGAGACGATTTATGGAGAGGAGTTCATTGTCGCTCACACGGCGCAGATGATGGCCGTCCTGGCGGCGGCGAACGCCTGCGCGGCTCTTTTGTGACATTCCCGACGGGTGCGTGCCTGACAAGCTCCGGCACGGACAAAGGCACTGTAAGGACCACATCGGGGATCGCCTGCATCCAGACCCATGGAGGAGAAATTGACATACTCGATCATTGCCCGTGACAGGCAGAGCGGACAAATCGGCATCGCAGTAGCAAGCCGGTTTTTCGCGGTTGGCGCCGCCGTTCCCTATGTCCGGGCCAATTGCGCTGTCGCGACGCAGTCCTATGTCAACCCGCTGTGGGCGCTGGAGGGGCTGGAGCGCATGAAAGACGGCACACCGGGCGAGGACCTGTTGCAGGAATTTCGCACACGCGATACCGGTGCCGGCTATCGACAGGTCCATATGCTTGATACCAATGGCGAATTCTGTGCCCATACCGGCGATGAATGCCTGGAATGGGCCGGGCATCTGATCGGCGCCAACGTCTCCGTCGCCGGCAATCTGCTGGCGGGCGAGGAAGTCCTCGCCTCGATGCACGAAGCGTTCGAGACCAACGGGGCATTGCCAATGCCCGAACGGCTGCTGGCCTGTCTTGTCGCCGGCGAGGCCGCCGGTGGTGACCGACGCGGCCGGCAGTCAGCGGCTCTCATTGTCCACAACGGCCAGGATTATCCGGCGATCGACATACGTTCCGATGACCACCCGGATCCGCTTTCCGAGTTGGGGCGACTTATCACAGTCGCATACGAAGACTACATGCCTTTTTCAGCCGGAATGCCGACGGCACAGGATTTTTCCTGCACCGACAATGTGGTCATGACCGGCAGGCTGAACTGAATTTGAGGCATTGTGACGGTCATTCGGACCACACGGGAAGGAACCATTCAGCCGTCTGGATCGGCAGCTTCGTCATATCGATAGGCACCGCCTGAGCAGCATGAGCCACCACCTCATGTCTCTTTCATTGCAACGGCAAGGAAATCGCCCAGCGCCGATGTTGCACCGGGGAAGCGGCCGGCGGAGCGGTTCAGCACGATCTCGGTCTCCGGCAAATCGGGAAATCCGTGTTTCCGTTCCAGAAACCGCAGGCCGTCGCGGACCGACCCTTCCTTGGCGACGCACACGGCAATGCCGGCGGCGGCTGCCGCCTCGACCGCGGCGATGCTCGAACTGGTGAACAGCACATGCCAGTTGATGCCGGCGCCGTCGAGCGCCTCGAGCGCCCAGTGTCGAAACAGGTTTCCCGGCGGCAGCAGGGCCAACGGGACGGCGGCCGATTTGGGCAGTTCATGGTTCGACGAAAACACCCAGCGGGTTTTCTCGACCCGCAACCGCTCCCCCTTGCCCTCGCCGAGCGGGTGTGTCGACAGGACAAGGTCGAACCGGCCGCCGAGCTGTTCGAGCAGATCGGCGGAAAAGCCGGTGGTCACATCGACCATGATCGCCGGATAGCGTTCCATGAACCGGGCGAGATAGGCCGGCAGCACATGATTGGCATAATCGCCCATGACGGCAAGGCTCACGCTGCCCTCCAGCCGGTCGCCGGCCATCGCCTCCAGCGCCTGGTCGTGCAGCGCTACCAGCCGGCGTCCGTAGCCGGCGAATTTTTCTCCGGCGGCGGTCAGTCTGACCTTGCGCCCGTCGGGCTGGAACAGGGCGCAGCCGACGATTTCCTCCATCCGCTTGATCTGGGTGCTGACCGTCGATTGCGACCTGCCGACCGCGATCGCCGCCTTGTTGAGACCGTCCAGATCGACCGCTGCCAGAAAGGTCCGGAACAGATCGATATCGACATTGCGTTTGGCAAACATATCGGAATTTCCAATTAATATCTTCGATATAATTCGTTTTTTCGAACAAAAAATCAATGCTAAGCCATGCGCCATCGCGCGCCGCAGGCAAGGGGCGGTGCCGTTTCACGAAGCCTTTCCGGGCACAACACGGATATCGGAGACATGCCGGAATTACGATCGAAAACCTCCACATCCGGACGGCGCATGGTTGCGGCGCGGGCCCTGTGGCGCGCCACCGGCCTGCGCGGAGAGGATTTTGGCAAGCCGATCGTCGCCGTCGTCAATTCCTTCGCCGAATTCGTTCCCGGACATATCCATCTGCGCGAACCGGGCGCGCTTGTTGCCGAAGCCATTCGCGCGGCCGGGGGCGTGCCGCGCGAATTCAACACCATCGCCGTCGACGACGGCATCGCCATGGGCCATGACGGCATGCTCTACAGCCTGCCGTCGCGTGAGGTCATTGCCGATTCCATCGAATATATGGTCAATGCCCACTGCGCCGATGCGATGGTCTGCATCTCCAATTGCGACAAGATCACGCCGGGCATGCTGATGGCAGCGATGCGGCTGAACGTTCCGGCGGTTTTCGTCTCAGGCGGGCCGATGGAGGCGGGCAAGACGGAACTCGACGGCCGCCTGCATGCGACGGATTTTACCGACGCGGTCTATGCCGGCGCCGATCCGCAGCGCTCCGACGCGGAGATCGATGCGCTGGAAGTGTCGGCATGCCCGACCTGCGGCTCCTGCTCGGGCATGTTCACCGCCAATTCGATGAATTGTCTGGCGGAGGTTCTCGGCCTGGCGCTGCCGGGCAACGGCACCCTGCTGGCAACCCATGCAAGACGCCGGCAGATGTTCAGCGAGGCCGGCGCCTGCATCGTCGATCTGTGCCGTCGCTGGTATGAGGAAGATGATGAAGAGGCGCTGCCCCGCGGCATTGCCGGTTTCAACGCCTTCGAAAACGCCATGAGCGTCGATATCGCCATGGGCGGTTCGACAAACACGGTTCTGCACCTGCTGGCCATCGCCCACGAGGGCGAGGTTCCGTTCACCATGGCCGATGTCGACAGGCTGTCGCGAAAGGTGCCCAATCTGTGCAAGGTCTCGCCGGCGACCTCGCGCTATCACATCGAGGATGTGCATCGCGCCGGCGGCATCGTGGCGATCATGGGCGAACTGGAGCGGGCAGGCCTTCTGGACACGCAGGCGCCGACGGTCCACGGCCGGACCGTCGGCGCGTTCATCGACCAGTTCGATATACGCCGCTCCACGGACCGGGATGTGTACGCGTTTTTTCGCGCCGCGCCGGGCGGCATTCGCACTATCCATCCGTTCAGCCAGGACAACCACCATGAAAGCCTCGATCTCGACAGGGAGGCCGGCTGCATTCGCGACATCGACCACGCCTATCTGCCCGACGGCGGTCTGGCGGTTCTGCATGGCGGGCTCGCCGCCCAGGGCTGCATCGTCAAGACCGCCGCGGTGCAGGAAACCATGATGCGGTTCGAGGGCAGGGCGGTTGTCTTCGAATCGCAGGACGAAGCGGCCGAGGCGATCCTCAAGGGGAACATCGAACCGGGATCGGTTATCGTCGTCCGCTATGAGGGTCCGAAGGGCGGCCCCGGTATGCAGGAAATGCTCTATCCCACGGCCTATCTCAAGGCGCTCGGTCTTGACGGCGACTGTGCACTGCTCACCGACGGCCGGTTTTCCGGCGCCACATCGGGCCTGTCCATCGGTCACGTTTCTCCAGAGGCTGCCGAAGGCGGCGCCATCGCACTGATCGAGGATGGCGACCGGATCCGCATCGACATTCCGCGCCGTTCGATCGAATTGCTGGTCGATGAGGAGACGCTGGCCCGCCGCCGCGCCGCCCATCCCGACAATGGTCGCGCGCTGTGGGGCCCGCGCAACCGCGCCAGAAAGGTCTCGACGGCATTGCAATTCTACGCGCAGTCCGTGTCGAATGCCGCCAAGGGTGCGGTACGCCTGCTGCCCGAAACATCAGGGAAATAGCGGTAGTCCGGGTTCAGGCCGGCCCGTTCGTGTGGCTGAAGCAGTCGGCAATGGCCTGCGCGGTTTCGGCAATGGGAGTTGGCGGCCGGGAGCCGCGATAGATACAGTTCAAACTGCCGACGACATTTCCGTCCTGCAACAGCGGGACATTCAAAATCGCCTGGACGCCGGCCCCGAGGATGTCCTCATGGTCCCAGAACACCTCGCGGATTTGTTCGGGCCCGTCAAAAAACTGCGGTTTTCCTTGCACATAGATCAAGTCGCGGAGCGGGCCTTCGGGAATGTCCTTGATTCCGTCAAGCGGAAAGACCGCCCGCATATCCGAATAGAGCCGCAAGGCCTGCTGTCCGTCGTTGAAGAAGGCAAGCAGGGTCAGGTGCTCACACCCGGCGGCGCGACAGGCGGCCATTGCCTGGCTGTCGAGGTCCGGCCGGTCCAGCGGATGGGCGGTCATAGAGTCAGTGCCTCCAGCGTGTCGGGCCCTCGCGTCAACTGAACCAGGCCGCTTTCCGTGGTCATGACGGTGTCGGAGTGGCGGAAGCCGCCGAGGCCCGGAAAGTAGATACCGGGTTCGATGGTGAAGACCATACCGGGCCGGATTTCCTTTTCCTCGCCCTCGGCCAGGAACGGTCCCTCATGGGACGTCACGCCCATCCCGTGACCGGCGCGATGGCGCATGGCGTCTTCAAACCGGTACTTACGGAAAATATCGTTCGATGCGCGGTCGACATCGCTCATGATCGCACCCGGTTTCGTCATTTCGAAAACACATTGCCGCGCCTCCATCATGACATCGAACGGTTTGCGCGCCGCCTCCGGCACCTGCCCGAGGAAGAAGGTGCGCTCGATCTCCGCGCCGTAGCCGTTGAGCAAGGCGTTGAACACTGACAGATTGGGCCCGCCTTCCTTCAGTTTCATGTCGAGATCGGAAAAATTGTGCGGATCGTGCGACGCGTCCGCGTTCTGGATCATCGTATGGATGGATGTTGCAAAGGGATTGAGGTTCGGATCGTCCGTCACCAGCGCGCCGAACAGTGTCTTGCCGACGGTTCCGTCGATTTCGCTCTGTGACAGGCCCGGGCGGGCCATCGCCAGCAGCGCATCATGCGCCTCGCTCAAAAGCCGACAGGCATAGGCGATCCGGCCCAGCTCATAGTCGCTCTTGATCGCACGGATGTCGTCGATCAGCCCGGTGATCTGCGTGCGGTCGCCGACGGCATTCGCCACCATCAGCGGCAGCGTGGCTTCGACGGCGATCTTGCCCGGCCCCTTCGGCAGAAGTCCGGCGATGCGGTCATTCCAGCGCTTGCCCTCAACCGTTGGAAACTCCGCATAGGTGACGAAATCCACCGCGCCGATGGTCCGGTGCTCGACATGGTCCAGCTCCAGCCGCGGGACGAGAAAGGCGGGCTGACCCTTCACCGGAACGACCAGTATGAAAGGGCGCTCATGGACATAATTGGCGAAGTTAGTAAGCCACAGCACGTTGGATGGATCGGCCAGAACATAGGCGCCATATCCGGCCCGGGCCATTCCGGCCTGAAGGCGCGCCAGCCGATGGCCCATTTCCTCGACAGTGGGTTTTGCATTGGTTTCTATGACGGTCATGATGATCCTTACATGATGGAATTGGGAAGCCACAGCGTGATCACGGGGAAGGCGATCAGGATCGCCAGCGTCAGGATGTCCATGGCGATGAACCACGCGACGCCGCGGATGATCGCGGGCAGTGCCACCTTCCCGTCCAGCGCGCTGTGGATAACGAAGATGTTGAGGCCGATCGGCGGCGTGATGAGCCCGATTTCCAGCAGCTTGATCAGGATGATGCCGAACCAGATCAGGTCGATGCCGAGCGAGGTCGCCAGTGGCAGGATCAGCGGCGCGGTCAGCAGCAAAAGCCCGATCGAGTCGATGAACATCCCCAGCACGATGTAGAGCACCGCTACGGCAAGCAGCAGCGCCAGCGGCCCCGCCGCGTTGTCGGCGAACAGGTCGCCGAGAAGTCTGCTGAGGCCGGACACCGCAACGTAACGGGTAAGCAGCGCGCCGCCGACCACGATGATGAAGATCGCCGCGAACGAGATCGCCGATTGCGTCAGGGCCGACCGGAAGGCGGCCCAGCGGAAGCGTCCCGACACCACGGCGATCCCGACCGCGCCCAGTGCGCCGAGAGCGCCGGCTTCGGTCGGTGTTGCCAGGCCCATCGAGATACTGCCCATCACGATCGCGATCAGGATCGGCAGGGGCAATATGGCCATGAGAACGGTTTTGCGGTCGAAGGTCTCATCCGGCTCGGCCTGCGTGCCGCCGGCCAGTTCGGGATTGATCGCGCAGCGGGTGACGATCATTCCGATATAGATCGCCACCGACAGGATGCCCGGCAGCACGCCGGCCAGGAACAGCCCGCCAATGGAAACGTCGGCATAAACGCCGTAGAGGATCATCAGGATGCTCGGCGGGATCAGCGATCCGAGTGTGCCCGAGGCCGCGACCGTGCCGCAGGCCAGCCCGTCATCATATTTTCGCCGCAGCATTTCGGGGATGGCGATGCGCGACATCGCCGCTGCTGTGGCCACCGACGAGCCCGATGCGGCGGCAAAGAGCGCGCTTGCCAGAACACTGGCCGAGGCAAGCGCGCCCGGAAGGCGGCGCAGCAGCGCGCGCGACGCGGAGAAAAGCCCGCTTGTCAATCCGGTTTCGGCCGCGACGAAGCCCATCAGCAGGAACATCGGCACCGCCGAGAAGCTCCAATTTGTCGCCAGCTCGTAGGGAAGGCGCCCGATGGAGCCGATCGCGGCCCGAAGGCTGGTTTCATAGGCGATGCCGAAAAACGATACGGTGATCAGTGACAGGCCGATGGGCACGCGAACGGCGATGAGCGCCAGGAGCGCGGCGAAAGCGACAAAGATGGGGATGATCTGCTCAGCCATCATCGCCCCTTTGTCAGTCGCTGCACCATCAACAGCAAGGCGATGACAGTGCCGGTCGCGAAGGTGAGGGGAAGCACCCACCGCACCGGCCAGATCGGCAGAAGCGCCACACCCATGGCAAGCTCACCCGATTTTGTCGATACGATCGCCTGTTTGAACGTCACCCAGCTCAGCAGACCATAGATGCCGATGGTCAGGAGGCCGGAGACGAGATCGGCTGCTATCCGTCCGCTTCGCGAGAAAAACATGTAAACCAGATCGGTTCTGATGTGGCCGTCGCCGCTTTCCAGCGCCGCAATCGGCAGGAACGCCACGGGGACCATGTAATAGAAGGACACGATTTCGATGGTCGAGCTGAAGGGCGCGTCGAAGGCCGCCCTCAGGAACACATCGGCTGAAATGGTCAGGAGAATGGCCAGAACCGCCAGCCCGGCGACGGCGAGTTGCAGGGCTGCCAGCCGTTCGGAGAATGCCTTCAGCTTCGGCACTTTTGATCTCCCGGAAAGGCCGGGCCGCGCTGGCGCGCAGCCCGGGTGTCGCTCAGTTCGAGGGATAGGTCGAAAGGTTGACCTTGTCGAAGATCTCCGATCTCAGAAGATCGGCATAGGCTGCCTCGTCCTCGACCGGAATTTCGGCAAGCAGGCCCTCCCATTTGTCAATGGTTTCCTGGAAGCGGCCCAGCACCTCGTCAGCGTTCTCGATGCCGAATGTATCGCGCGCGATGCCGACGGCAACCGCGGGCTGGTTGGCGCGATAGGCGTCAATCGACTTGACGAGATCGTCAGCCGGCTCGTGGAACGTTACGCCTGCGGCTTCGAGTTTTCCGCGGGCTTCGCCTTCCTCCTGATTGATGGCGCGCACGACATAGGCGGCGATGGCGTCCGCCTCGGCGTCGAAGATCGCCTTGCGCTGCTCGACGGTCAGTTCGCTCCAGGAGGCGGGATTGTAGGCCCAGCCGAAACCGGCCCAGAAGAGCGTGATCGGCAAATCGATAATGTGCCCCGCAACCTCATGCAGCTTGCGGTTATAGGCGTCGGACAGTGTCGTCGTGGTGCAGGTCAGCGCACCCTTGTCGAGTGCGCCATATTGCTCATTGGCATTGAGAGCCACCGTGACGGCGCCTGCCGAGTTCGCCCAATCCGCCGGCGCTCGGCCCGGCAGCCGCAACTTGGCGCCGTGGAGCTCCTGGAGATTGGTGACCGGCGTATTGCAGACGAGCTTGTAGAGCGCCGTGACATAGCCCGCACCGAACACGATGCCGTTGCGGGCCCACTCGGCCTGCATATCCGGTTCGTTGATGCCGAAATCCGTCGATGCCGCGATCATCACGCGCGAGTCGGAATAGCGCATGCCGAGCTCTTCCAGCGCGTTGGAACGGGCAAGCTCTGTCGGGGTATACTGCGCCACATGTGCGGTGGTGTCGACAATCCCGTCCGCCAGTTCCGCCATGGCACCGCGCGGCGACACCATTGACGAGCCGAGATCGACATCCACCGTAAGTGTGCCATTGGAGTGTTCGGCCACGCGGTCCGCCCAGTAATCGAACAGGTAGCGCGAGACCTGGTGGTTCGGCGGGATCCAGCTTGCCGCCTGGATCGAGTCACGGGCGATGGCCGCGGACGTCACGGTGACTGCGACCGTCGCGATCAGGGTCTTCAACAGATATCGTTTCATAGGGTCCTCCCGGAGTTGATTGATGTAACGTTGGTGGGATCGGGCGGGCGCACGCGGGCGCCGGCCAGGAAATACTCGAGAAAGCCTCGGACATGCCGTTCCCTTGCCTCTTCGGATCCTCCGAACGCAAAAGAGAAGGCGTGACCGCGCAGCGTGTTCGAGGCCAGCGCCCAATGGGTGCGAACCTCTTCAGGCGAGCGGTCGGGCAGCTCAAAGGAATCGTCCCAGAATCGGAAAAAAGACTCGCGCCAGTTGGCAACAGCATCCGTAATGAGGTCGCCCAGCGCATAGGCGGTGCGGACACCGAGAGCAATTTCCATACAGCCGACGAACACGTCGCTTTCAACGATAGCCGTCGCCTTTTCAATGAAGCCCTGCTTTGTCAAACGGCCCGCTCTAAGGTCTCTGCCCGCTTCATCTAATCTCTGGGCGAGTTCGATGAGGACGTCTTCAAAGGCGACCGCGACCAGGTGATCCTTCGACGGAAAATGATGGAACAAGGCGCCCTTCGAGACGCCCGCATCCTCAAGGATCGACTGGATCGAAAGGCTGGCAAATCCGCGGCCGATCAACTGTGCTTTGGTCGCCTGTTTCAACAGACCGATGGTGCGGTCCGCATCCCTGATCCGTGGCGTCGCCTGATCCTTGTCCATTGTCGGCTCTCCCCAATTCAATGGTCCGCACTATAAACCGACCGTTCGGTTTGTAAAGCGTTTTTGCAATCATCTGGATTCCCCAGCGGACGAGCGGCATCGATTGGTGGTTTCGTATGTCGAGCTACATCCTGTCTCAGGACCAGCGGATGCCCGCGCGGGCGCAACGGGACTGGACACTGAAAAAACGCAATAATGTTGAAGGTTTAGCCGTGATCCGTCTCGTACACCATGTGAGATAGATGCGCCCGCTCCATGCGAGGCGTCTCAGCCGCCGGCTGCAGAGATCTCGTAGATGCGTTCGACAAGCCGCAGGGTCTCGATATTGTCGCCGAGAGCCGTTTCATAGGGGCGGTGATGGATGGTCTGTGTCACAAAATGGCCGACCGCCGCATCGAAACTGGATTGCAGCAGATCGACATCGGCGAAGCCGACGGTCTCGGTCCTGCCGTCGATTCCATGCAGCGCAAGCGATTGTCCGTCGAACACGGCGCGGCCCGCGCGTCCGCAGATTTCCGCCCGGTCGGCGGCTCCCGGCGGCGCTCCGGGCGCCGTCATGTCACCGCTGACGATGACCGCCGCGCCGTTTTCGGCGCGCAGCATGACGCTGGCGCTCGTTTCGCCCGGCAGATCGTCCTGCGTCCGCCGCAATTGCGCGTCGACAACGGTCAGCTCGCCGCACAGCCGGCGCGCGGTGTCGAGGTGATGGATCAGCACCTCGGCGACGAGCATGCGCTTTTCGGAGGCAAAGAAGGGCTGGCGCTGAAGCGCCGGGCGCACGCCGTCGGCGTCGGGCAGCAGCGCCCGGGTCCGCATGGTGATCGTCGCCTGGTGAAGCGGACCGATGCGGCCGTCATCCAGCCAGGCCGCCATTTGCCGGTAGTGCGGCCGGAACCGCCAATTCTCGTGCACCATCAGCCGTCCGCCCTCCGCCAGCCGTGACAGCAGGCGCTCCGCACCGTCAAGATCGACCGCGATTGGTTTTTGACAGAGGATCGGCAACCCGGCGTCAAGCCCGGCAAGACACTGTTCGACATGCACCCCCCGCGGCGCGGCGATGTCGAGGACATCGAAGCCGCCGGCACCCAGCATCGCATCGAGATTCGCGTGGACATGGGGGATGCCGAATGCACTCGCCCGGTCTCGCGCGCGGTCGAGGTCCGGGTCGCAGATCGCGATGACACGCGCGCCGGCCTGCCGCCAGGCATGCAGATGGAAGGGCACCACATAGCCGGCGCCGGATATCGCCACATCAAGGCTCATCGGACTACCATTTGGTGCGCCGGCGGCCCGGTGCTTCGGCGATCAGCTCCGGATCGTTGGTCAGCCAGTCGACCGTCCACTCATTGTGAAGATGGTCGCCGGTTTTCGCCATCCAGGCAACCATGTCCCGCTTCAACCGGTCGAGGGTCCCGGCATGGGCACGGTCAGCGGCGACATTGACCATCTGAAAGGGATCGTCTCGCCGATCGTAAAGCTCGTCGATATCGTTCGTATGATAGACATAGGACCAGCGCTCCGTCGTCAGGAGCCGCATGGAATAAAGGCCCATATGGCTGCCGTGGAATTCGCAATAGGCACTGTCCGGCCATTCTTCCGGCGCCGGCTCGCCACGCAGCAGCGGCATCAGGGAGCGGCCGTGAAAGGGCTGCGGTGGCGCCGTGCCGGTGATATCGAGCACGGTCCCGCAAATATCCAGGAAATGGTGCACGAAGGCGTCGCAATGGCTGCCGGCCGCAACCACGCCCGGCCAGCGCATCAAGAGCGGCACCCGGTAGATCTCCTCATACATCGTGTAGTCTTTGTTGCAGATGCCGTGGGCGCCGATCGTGTCACCATGGTCGGTCGTCCAGATGACCAACGTGTCATTGTCGAGGCCCAGCGCCTGAAGATGGTCCAGCACGCGGCCGACTTGATGGTCGATCAGGGTGATTTCGCCGAAATAGGCGGAAATGAGCTTGCTCCACTCGGCCCATGGCATGCCCTCCGTGCGCCAGTGCCGGCGCTTGATCCTCTGCACGGCAGGCTTGCCGTCGAGCGGATCGTCATGGTTCGGCCATTCCGGAATGTCTGCCGGATCGTACATGGAAAAATAGGGCTCGGGCACGACATTGGGGAAATGCGGACCGTGGAAATCGAGCCGCAGGAAAAACGGCGCGTCACTGTCCCGGTAGCGATCGATGAGGCGGATCGCATTGTCGGCGAGGAAGGCCGGCCGGCTCTTGTCCGCCGGCGCATCGTCGCGCACCCCGATCTGCACCAGATAGTTGCTGAAGCCATCGGGAATATCCAGCCCTTCCGCGCGACGCCAGTCCAGATAATCGCCAAGGCTCACATAGTCCTCATAGCCAAAGCCGGTGGGATCGGTCTTCGATACATGCCACTTGCCGACATAGCCCATCCGGTATCCGGCACCTTTCAAGGCGGCGGACAGGCGATCGTCTTGCGGTTCGAGCTGCGCGCGGATCGGGTGCAGGCCGACATTGGTCAGCACCCGGTGCTCATGCGGGTAGACGCCGCTCAGCAGCGAGCACCGCACCGGCGAACACAGGCCGGTCGGCGTGAAGGCCCGGTCGAACCGCATGCCGGCGGCCGCCACCCGGTCCATATTGGGCGTCTTGCAGATCGGGGAGCCATAGGCACCCACCGTGTCCAGCCGCTGCTGATCGCTGACCACCATCACTATGTTCGGCCGTTCCATCGAAATTCCTTTCGTTAACGCGATGATCGTCCCTCAGGATGAGGCGCGCCACGGTTGCAGCAGATTGCGCGGTGTCCGGTTTTTCAGCGGTCGCAGTTCCGCCCCGACGGCGGCTTGCCTCACAGCAACGGCCTCGTCGGCGGGGCTTTGCAATGATGTGAGATGCACTCGCAGCACCCTGCCGGCGCGCAGGAAAAGATACGCCGCACCGGCAGGGCCCGGGAGGAGGCCGACGGTTGCGGCCAGCGACAGGCCGGCCAAAACGGCAAGCGCAATCGTGGCCAGGGGAAAACGCAGCACCAGCATCGCCAGCCAGCCGAGTTTGGCGACTGCCGAAAGCTCCCTGTCGAGGGCCAGGGCCGGTGTCAGCACGACAAGCTGCACTGCCACCGCCGCAGCCCACAGACCGGCAATCATCGCCGCCACGCCGAACGCTGTCGCCGGCGAAGCGGCGCCCATCAGCAGGACGGCCGAACCGATGGTGCCGGCCAGCGTCAGTGTTACCAGCGCACAGAACCGCAAATCCGGAACAAAGGCGCGTGGATCGATATCCGACCGTGCCGCAATCTGCCGGATCAGGGCGGCGGAGGCACTGAGCAGAACCAGCGCGGCCATCAAGGCCGCCAGCAGCGCCGCCACGAACAGCAGCGGCGGCCAATGGACCGCCCGGGACACCAGATAGAGCAGAATGGCGGTGACACACAGCAGGGCAAGGTTCAGGGCGAACACGGCCACGGCGTTGTCCCACAGATCAACCAGCGTGCGGCGTATGGCGGCTGCAATCATGCTGAAGCTCCTTCCAGGATCCGCCCATCGGCGTCGAAGAAATGCAGGCGGCTTTCGTCGAAGCCCAGCTGCACCGGCCCGGTGGCCGGCACGGCGCGGGCTTCGCTTTGCAGGATCGTCAATTCGCAGAACGGCAGTTTCAGATGATGGTAGGCGCGGTCGCCGAGATGTTCGATGCCCAGTTCCGTATAGGCGTCCTCTTCGACCGTCAGGCCGTGGCGGTCGAGATGGATGTGCTCGGGACGGGCGCCCATCAGTTTTGCCCCGGCCGGCACCGGACCGTCCAGCACCAGCGCGTGGCCGCCGGGCAACCCGATCTTCGACGATGATCCGGCGGGTTCGACCTGCTCGATGGGCAGGAAATTCATTGCCGGCGAGCCGATGAAGCCGGCGACGAACCGGTTGGCCGGATGGTTGTAGATCTCCAGCGGCGCCCCGACCTGCTGGACATGGCCCTGGTTGAGGATCACCACCCGGTCCGCCAGCGTCATGGCTTCCACCTGGTCATGCGTGACGAAAATCATGGTCGCGTCCAGTTCCTTCTGCAGCCGGGAGATCTCGAGGCGCATCTTGACCCGAAGCTCGGCATCGAGATTGGACAGCGGTTCGTCGAACAGGAACACCTGCGGATTGCGGATCATGGCGCGGCCCATCGCGACGCGCTGCCGCTGGCCGCCGGACAGGTCGCGCGGCAGCCTGTCCAGCAATTCGTCCAGTTCCAGCATGCGCGCCGTCTGCCGCACTTTTTCGTCGATCTGTGCGGCGGAAAGGCCCTTCATCTTCAGTGGAAAGGCCATGTTCTTGTAGACGGTCTGGTGCGGATACAGCGCGTAATTCTGGAAGACCATCGCGCAGCCGCGTTTTGATGGGTCGATGTCGTTGACGATCTGGTCGCCGATGCTCAGAACGCCATCGGTGATGTCTTCAAGGCCGGCTATCATCCGCAGAAGCGTCGACTTGCCGCATCCCGACGGGCCGAGCAGCACCGTCAGCCGATGCGCCGGGATTTCGAGATTGATGCCGTGCAGCACCTCCACGGAGCCGTATCGTTTGACGGCGTTGGTCAGGGTCACCTTGGACATGGCGGCTATCCTTTCACAGCGCCGGCCATGGCCGAGCGGATGAACAGTTTCTGGAAGATCAGGTAGACGGTCAGGATGGGCAGCAACGACAGCAGCACGCCGGAGAAGATCGCTTCGTAATTGGTCGTGAAGGTGCCGCCGATCGACGCGACGAAGGCCGGCAGCGTGTAATTGTCCGGCCGCAGCAGCACCAGTGAATGCAGCAGGTCGTTCCAGAACCACGGCATGGTGATGGAGGCGAACACGGCGAAGGGCGTGCCCATCAGCGGCAGCAGGACATAGAGGAAATAGTGGTAGTGCTTGCCGCCATCCATATAGACGGACTCCTTGAGCTCGCGCGGAATCGTGGCGATGTAGGAGGTGAAGACCATGGTCGACAGCGCCCCGCCCTTGATGTGGAGAAGGATCAGCGAGAGCAGGCTGTTCTCGAGGCCGAGATAGCGCGTCATGATGATATATTGCGGCAGGATCACCATCATCGGCGGTATGATCATGTTCAGCAGATAGGAATTGTAGACGAACATGTGCCAGCGCCGCCGGAAGCCGGCGAGGGCCGATCCGGTCATGATGCCAAGCAGCGCGCCGACCAGCACCGAGGCGCCGGTAACGACGATCGTGGCGATCAGCGAGCGCACAAAGCCGTTGTTCAGGATCGTGTAGATGCCGTTATACTGGACATAGGGTTCCAGATAGGAGCGAATCCGCTCCGCATCTATTTCATATTGTTCGGCGATTTCGCTCAAGGTGAGCTGCGGGTTCATATAGCCCTTGATGCCCATTTCCCGTCGAAACGCCCTGCCGTCGACATTGTAGACGGTGGACAGGTCGCCGATCCGCGACTTCATCGACAGCGACCGCCGCTCGGGGATCCACCAATGAAGTTCCGTCGACTGGATCGTCGGCGTGAAGGCGCGCACCGCCAGGATGTAAAAGGGGGCTATTGTCAGCGCGCAATAGACGAGCAGAACGCCGGCAAGCACAAGGTTCCTGATCGATCTCCGGCGCATCAGTGGTAGCTCATTTTTTTCTGCAGGCGGTTCAGCCAGAAAGCGAAAAACACCAGCGGCAGGAAGATGACCAGCGATGCCGTGATGCCCTGCGCCAGGGTTCCGATCTTGGCGCCGCCCACGGTCGCCGATCCGAAACCGAGCTGATAGATGAAGATCGACATGAATTCGGCATTGGGATTGCCCGCCAGGGCGCCGAGCCCGACGAGTTCATCGAAGATGCCGAACGAATTGATGATCGAAAAGATGGTCGCGATGATGATGCTCGGGACGATTTGCGGAAGGTAGATATACCAGACGCGCTGCCAGTATCCGGCGCCGTCCATGCGCGCCGATTCGATGGTTTCGGAGGGAATGGCCAGCAGCCCGCCGAGGAACAGCGCCATGTTGAAACCGGCGGTTTTCCAGCCATACATGAACGGTAAAACCACCAGCGCCGTGGTTTCGCTCTTGGCGTCGAAGGCGTTGGTGCCGAAGCCCATCTGCGCCAGGATCAGGTTGAACGATCCCGTGTCCGTCGAAAACAGCATGACCATGATCAGTCCGACGCCGACGCCCGACAGCATCCAGGGCATGTAGATGATGGTGAAAAACGCGCCTTTCAGCTTCGAGACGAGTTCGAACATGGCGAGCGCCAGCAGGAAGCCGAACAGAAACACCATCACATAGTTGATGCAGGTGAATATCAGCGTGCGGCGCAGCGCCTCATAGAGCCGTTCGTCCAGCGGTGCGCGGAAGAGAGCGACGATATTGTCGAAGCCGACCCAGTCAATGTCCTGATCGAGGAAATCCACCTGATCGGTGAAAATGATCGGCAGCGCGATTGCGAAGGGCAGGATCTGCAGGCCGAGATAGAGCAGGTATTGCGGCGCCACATAGAGAAGATCGACCAGGGTCTCCCGGCGCCTGCGCGCGGCCGATGCCCGTCGCCGCACGGCTCGTTTCGAAGCCGTGCGGTCTTGCTCTTCAACCTCCGAATTCATGCGTCGTGCCGCTCCTGAACGAGGGTTGCCGGGACCCTATTGTGCGTAAGACTGGTCCCAGCGTTCCTGCATCAGGGCGAGCAGTTCGTCGAGGTCGATCTCGCCCGAGGCGTAGGCGCCGATTTTGCTGGCCATGGCGTTGTCCTCAATCACGAAGGGCGTACCGCTTTTCTGCATCGGGCCCGCCGCCGCCTGGCCGCCCAGGCTGCTGTCGAAGTTGATCTCGCCGGCGCTGATCGCCGGACCCACCAGCTTCTGGAACTGCGGGTTCCTCAGGTCGACGCCGCCCTGTGCGGACAGATCCATGGCCGGCGTGAAACCGATGGCTTCGGCGCGAAGCTTAACGATTTCCGGCGATGTCCACCAGTAAAATGCTTTCTTTGCGGCTTCGAAGTCCGGCTTGCCGACATTGGCGGCATAGAGAACCGATCCGCGATCGGCGGTGGTCGCGTCCTGCCAGACCACTCCGTTTTCATTCGGCGGGAAGAAGATACCGCCCAGTTCGGCATCCGGGTTCTGGGCAAGCACCTTGTTCCACAGCCATGGGCCATGCATGGCAAAGATCGATTTCTCGGTGATGAAGCTCGATTCGAACTCCTGCTCCCAGGCCCGGTTCCACCAATTGTCCGGAAGATACCCTTTTTCGGTGAACTCCCTGACGAGTTCCAGCGCCGGAACGAGCGGATTGTTCTCCTTGTCGGTGAACGCGATCTTGCCGGTCCACAGATCACGGAAATCCTCCTTGGAAGCGCCAAGGCCGACGCCCCAGGCCTCCAGCATCCACCGGCCCCAGAACCGCGGATGCCACCCGATATCGAGGACATATTCGACATCGTCGCGCGTCGCCACATAGGCCTTCAGCTCTTCCAGAAAGGCCCTCAGATCGTCGACCGTCTTGATCGATTTGGGATCGAGACCGGCCTTCTGCAATTCGTCGGCGTGATAGATGAAATTGAGGAACAGACCGCCCTGGACGTTGAATGCCGGTGCGTATCCCTCGACGCCATGGGTCTGCTCGAAAATGGTGCGGGCGTCGTAATTGGCCTTGTCCCACCAGGGGAAGTCGAGTTCCATCAGATTGACATAGGTCTTGTAATTGTCCTGCGTCGGAAAGGTCAGCCCGCGAATATCGGGCGGATCGCCGGCGGCGACACGGGCCTGGAAAGCCGCCTCGGTGTCTTCATTGATCGACATCAGTTCGATTTTGACCCCGGGGTTCTCTTCTTCGTAAAGGTCCCAGATCGCGCGGTCCTGGGCGAAATATTCCGGCTGGGTCGCCGACACTTCGAGGACCACATCCGCGGCGAGCGCCATGCCGGTGAGCCCGATCGCAGCAGCCCCGGCCAGAAGGCCTTTCCCGATCCGTTTCATCATCATCTATCCTCCCTATTGGCATTCGGTTTGCGTTGATTTGATTTTTCTCATTATCATGTCATTATACCAGTTGCAATCTGTCTGGCAGAAATTTGCTGATATCAGGGAATGCATATTGTATTGTCGCGCAAATCAGCCGATACCACTGGTATGACTACAACAAGCAAACCCATACGGCGCCGAAAGCTTGCCGACGACGTGGAGGAGCGTGTCCTGGCAATTGTCCAGCGCGGCGACCTCAAGCCCGGTGACCCGCTGCCGTCGGAACGCGAATTGATGGCCGCCTATGGCGTCGGACGTCCGGCGATCCGCGAGGCGATGCAAAACCTGCAGCGCTCCGGACTAGTGGAAATCCGCCACGGCGAGCGACCGCGCGTGGCCGATCCTTCGATCAGTGACATGATGGGCCGCATGAGCGCCACGGTCGTCCACATGCTCACCCATTCCGAACCGACCCTCAATCACCTGAAGGAAGCGCGGGCGACCTTCGAGATGGAACTGGCGCGCATCGCCTCCCGCAAACGCACCGAATCGGACCTTGCCATGCTGCGCTCCATCCTGCGGAAGCAGGAAGAAGCAAGCCGCGATACCGGCCGGTTTCGGCAGTGCGACACCGATTTTCACCGCTGCATCGCAAGCATCAGCGGCAATCCGATCTTTGTGTCGCTGATCGAAGCGATCCTCGCCTGGCTGGAAAACTTCCATATCGACCTGTTGTCTCGCCCAGGTCTGGAAAAGCTCACATTGCGCGAGCACGGCGAGATTCTGGACGCCATCGAATCGGGTGACGCCGAGCGGGCCGCCAAATCGATGGGCGATCATCTCTACCGGGCAAACAGCCTGTACCACTCCAAGAATCTCCCATCCCACAACGCGTCCTGACGCCCGGGCACTAGGCTGTGGTGACCATTTAACTTGTGTGCCGGTTTGTCCGGATTTGTTCAGGATCGGTCTACGAGGAGGAAGGACATGCTGGTGCATATTCGACGACGAGTGGGCTGATCATGGGCAAATCCGGTCAAATCCCTTCGGGACGAGGCACACTTCGCCCCTGGGCATCGTTGCGAAATGCTTGAAGTGGCCGACACTACGGCGCATTTCGCGCCTTGCCAGGAACGAAGTGTGCCACGCCGGCGCATAAGTTAAATGGTCACCACAGCCTAGCCCTCTTTTTCAAGATCCCGTGCATTGATGCGCTTCAGATCGTGAACAAGGTCCTGAGGGGCTTGCGGGCGAACTTCAACTGGTATAATCACTATATCACTTTTCATGATGGCGTGACTGTCCGGAATCCGATGAGTGTGTTCGCAACTGACCGAATTGAAGCCGATTATCTGGTAGAAACCGCTTTTCCGGTCGATGCGGCCGTGGCGGTGATGGCCGGAGAGCAGTCCTCGGGCACATTCGTGCCGCTGCCCGGCGAGACCGCCGAACTCAAGGCCCGGTCGGCAGCGCGGGTCGAGCGCATCGACATCGTAGAGGAGGATGTCGGCGACGGGCCCTCTCTGCCCGGCGCGCGTCATCCCGGCACCGGCCCTGTCAAACGCGCCCGAGTCACCCTGTCCTGGCCGGTGGCCAATATCGGCCCGTCACTGCCGAACCTGATGGCCACCGTCGCCGGCAATCTGTTCGAACTGGCACAGTTTTCGGGCCTGCGTATTCTCGACATCAGGCTCGATCAATCGTTTGCAGCCGCCTATCCGGGACCGAAATTCGGGGTCGAGGGCACGCGCCGGCTGGCAATGGTCGACAACGGGCCGCTGATCGGCACGATCGTCAAACCCAGTGTCGGCCTCGGGCCGTCCGAAACCGCCGCATTGGTGACGCGCCTTGCCGAGGCGGGTATCGACTTCATCAAGGATGACGAATTGCAGTCCGACGGTCCGGCCTGCCCGTTCGAGGACCGCGTGAAAGCGGTGTCACAGGCGATCGAACGCCATGCGGAGCGGACCGGCAAGCGCGTCATGTTCGCGTTCAATCTCACCGGCGATCTCGATCAGATGCGTCGCCGCCACGACTTCGTGGTTTCCCACGGCGGCACATGCGTCATGGCAAGCCTCAATTCCGTCGGCCTTGTCGGCATGATCGAACTTGGTTGTCATGCCGAATTGCCGATCCACGCCCATCGGAACGGTTGGGGTTATCTTTCCCGCCATCCGCTTCTCGGGTGGTCCTATATCGCCTGGCAGAAGCTGTGGCGGCTGGCCGGCGCCGATCACATGCATGTCAACGGGCTCGACAACAAGTTCTGCGAGGCCAATGACAGCGTCATCGCCTCGGCCCGGCAGTGTCTGACACCGCTCTGGCCGGACAAACCCTGCATTGCAATGCCGGTCTTTTCGTCCGGCCAGTCGGCGCTGCAGCCACCAGAGACCTTCCGATTGCTGCAAAGCACCGATCTGATCTATGCCGCTGGCGGCGGGATCATGGCCCATCCCGACGGGCCGGCGGCCGGGGTGGAAAGCCTGCGATCGGCCTGGGAGGCCGCGGTTTCCGGCACCCCGCTGGAAGAGCAGGCGCGCCGTGACCGAGCACTTGCGCGCGCCATTGAGGCCTATTCATGAGCCGCCTGTTGGCCTGGTACGGGGATGACTTTACCGGCGCGTCGGCCGTGATGGAGGTCCTGACCTTCGCCGGTGTCCCATCGGTCCTTTTCCTCAAACCGCCGACGGAAGCCATGCTGGCGGCCTATCCGGCCTATCAGGCGATCGGTGTTGCCGGGGTCGCCCGTTCGAAACCGCCCGAATGGATGGATAGTGCTCTTCCGCCGATCTTCGAAGCGCTGACCGCCACCGGCGCCGAGCTTGTTCACTACAAGGTCTGTTCCACATTCGATTCATCGCCCGAGACCGGATCGATCGGAAAGGGGATCGACATTGCCGCGCCGATCGTCGGTGGCGCCTGGCACCCGCTGCTGGTCGCCGCTCCGCCGATCGGCCGGTATCAGGCCTTCGGCACCCTGTTTGCCGAAGACGGCGGGGTGGTGCACCGGCTCGACCGGCACCCGACCATGCGCCGGCACCCGGTGACTCCGATGCGCGAGGCTGATATCCGCCGCCATCTCGCGGCCCAGACCGATACATCGATCGGGCTTGTCGAGCTGACGGACCTGCAAGACCGGAAATCAGCCGATGATGCGCTGGCGGGTCAGTGTCGCGACGGCGCGAAAATCATTGCAATCGACGCCTGCGATCCTCCGGACATGGCCGAGGCCGGCCGGCTCATCTGGCAAAACCGGCAGGCCGCGCCCTTTGTCATCGGGTCGCAAGGCGTTGAATATGCGCTTGTGGCCCATTGGCGCGCCGACGGTCGGCTTTCGTCGCAGGTGTCTTTCCCCCGTGTCGCGGCGCTGGATCGCATCGCCGCTGTGTCGGGATCGGTATCCCCGGTCGCGGCGGCGCAGATCGCCTGGGCCGGCGGCAACGGCTTCGAACCGATACGGTTCGATCCGGCCACCGTGGTGGATGAGGCCGGCATGGACCGGGCGGTGGATGAGGCCGTGCAGGCGGCGCTGCGTGCGGCGGATGCCGGCAAGTCGCCGCTGGTTCACACCGCATCCGGTCCCGATGATCCGGCCGTTGGCCGTTACCATGAGACGGTCGCGCGGGCCGGGCTTGATCCGGGCGAGGCCAATGGGCGGATCGGCATCGCCCTGGGGCGGGTGCTTGAGACCGTGTTGAAAAGAACCGGCCTTGGCCGAGTCGCCATATCGGGAGGCGATACGTCCGGTTACGCCGGGCGACAGCTCGGCATCGAAGCGTTGACCGCCCTGGCGCCCATTGCGGCCGGTGGCGGGCTTTGCCTCGCCCATTGCGAGGCCGGTGACCGCGAACCATTCGAGATCGCGTTCAAGGGCGGGCAGATGGGAGAGCCGGACTATTTCGGCACAATCAGAGACGGCGGCAGCGCCGAAACCCTTGGGAGAACTGCACTATGACGAGGATCGCACTTTTAGGCGCCGGCGGAAAAATGGGCGTTCGCCTGTCCACCAATCTTCAGCGGTCCCGGTTCGACGTCAGCCATGTCGAGATCTCGGAGGCCGGCCGGGCGAGGCTCCGGGACGAACTCGGGATCGAAACCGTCGCTCTCGAAACGGCGCTGCAGGATACCGATATCGTGGTGCTGGCGGTGCCCGACCGGCTGATCGGCAAGGTCGCCCGGCAGGTCATCGACAAGGTGCGTCCGGGCTGTGCGCTGATCGTGCTGGATGCGGCGGCCCCCTATGCCGGGGAAATGCCGGAGCGGGACGACGTGACCTACTTCTGCACCCATCCGTGCCACCCTCCGCTGTTCGGCTACGAAACCGATCCTGCCGCCCAGAGGGATTTTTTCGGCGGTGTCGCCGCCAAACAAGGCATCGTCTGTGCCCTGATACAGGGTCCGGAAGATCATTATGCGCTGTGCGAAGAGGTGGCGCGGACGATTTACGCGCCCGTTGTCCGCTCGCACCGGTGCACGCTTGAGCAGATCGCCATTCTGGAGCCGGCGCTTGCCGAAACCGTCGGCGCAACCCTGTGCCAGGCGATGCGCGAAGCGACCGATGAAGCGATCCGCAGAGGCGTGCCCGAGGCCGCGGCGATCGACTTCATGCTCGGCCATCTGCAGATCGAGCTCTCCATTTTCTTCAAGGCCTTTACCGACGGTCAGTTCTCCGAAGGCGCAATCCAGGCGATGGAGGAAGCAAAACCCGTCATCTTCAGGGAGGGATGGCTGGACCGGGTCTTCGCGCCGGAAGCCGTCCGCCGGTCGGTCGTATCGATCTGCAATCCCGGCCACACCGAATGATCGCTGCTTCGGGCGATTGCGGTCCGGCCCGGATGGTTTGCAAGGTCGCCAATGCACTTGGCGAAGGGCCAGTATGGTCCGTGCGGGAAGCCTGTCTGTGGTGGGTGGACATCCGCGCCCCGGCGGTTTTTCGATATGTCCCGTCGAGCGGCGCACTGGATCGCTATGCGATGCCGGCTCTCGTCGGCGCCGTTGCTCTGCGTTCACGCGGCGGCCTGCTGCTCGCCCTCAAGGGTGGCATTCATGTCTTCGATCCTGGTTCCGGGACACTCGACAGATTCAAGGAGCTCGAAAGCGACCTGCCCGACAACCGGCCGAACGAAGGCCGTTGCGATTCCCATGGCCGCTTGTGGCTCGGCACGATGGTCGACCGCGCGCGCTATGCCGGGGGGCGGCTTTATCGCATCGGTGCTACCGGCGAGTGCGACACGCTGCTGGAGCATGTCTGCATCCCCAACAGCATGCGATGGAGCCCCGATGGCAGGACCATGTATTTCTCCGATTCAAAAACCGGTGAAATCGAGGCGTTCGACTTTGACGTTGATACCGGCACGATCGGCAACCGCCGCATTTTTGCAGCGGCGACGGCGGCGCCCGGCATGCCCGACGGGTCGGCCGTGGACAGCGATGGCGGCTTGTGGAATGTGCGCTATGGCGCCGGATGCGTGGTCCGTTTCACGCCCGATGGCAGATGCGACCGGATCATCAAGGTACCGGTCTCGCAGGTCACCGCCTGCACGTTCGGGAGCGATGATCTGAGAACATTGTTCATCACCAGCGCCCGCCAGCGCATGTCGGCGGAGGCGCTGAACTCGGAACCGGATGCCGGCGCGCTGTTTGCCGTCGAAACCGATATGCGTGGTCTTCCTGAAAATCTCTTCGCCGGCTGACGCGGGAACCTTCGGGCTGGCTCTCAACGCGCCCCGTGGTCACTCAAACAGCAGCACGGTCACTATTCGCGCAACGGAACATAGAGATTTTGGTCGACGACGAAATAGAGCCGATCCGAGGCTATCATTTGCAGGTCTGCGATTTTGGCGACAACCCAGGGAGCCTCCTTTGCGTCTGCGATCTCGATCCGCGCAAAACCCATGGCAGAGATCGCTGCCCATTGTCCGAACTGCTCGATCTGCGGGAGTGAGGTCGGGTAGTCCTTTCTCAGATCAAGGCCGGGCCGAAGGCGCAGTCCGACGACGGCCGAATGCGGCGTTGCGGCGATTTCGCCATACACGATGGTATCGCAATAGTCGCGCTTGCCGATCCCGCCACGCGGCAGGGCGGGAAAGACATCCACCCTGCTGTTGCCCGCCGAATCACCGGTCAGACCGAATATGATAAGCCCGAGGAAGTTCTGTTCGGGGAGCGACACGCGGGTCGCGGTGATTCCGGCCGGAAACCCGCTCAGCATCTCGCGTCCGGCTGGCAGCGGGCAATCCTTCTCCAGGCGGCTCCACTCGGCTTCGGTCAGTTTACGCTGCGAGGCGGCCGCTGCTTCCGCTTCGGTTTGCGCCTGTGCCTTCGGCCCGGCCAGCGACAGCAATCCGGCAATGGCAAAGCCGACTGCCATGGATCGGCCAGCGTTCCTGAATATCGAATACATACAACCTCCTGTTGCAGTTGCGCAGTCGCTCCCGCGATGTCATTTGACGGCAATTTCCACCATAGGTCCGTCCTGCACTGACGGCAGGCGGTTTCATGATGCAACCTGTCTACTCTGGGCTTGAAGAGTTTGCAATCAAAAGTTGATGTTCTTAAGTTCGCAGCACGCGATACATCGCGGGGATTACCAGGACCGTGAGCAGGGTCGACGACGCCAGCCCGAAGAGCAGCGAGATGGCCAGCCCCTGGAAGATCGGGTCGGTCAGGATCACGGCGGCGCCGATCATCGCTGCCAGCGCCGTCAGCAGGATCGGCTTGAAGCGGATGGCGCCGGCCTCCAGCACGATCTCGGTCAGCGGGCGGTCCGGCGACGGGGTGTGACGGATGAAATCCACCAGCAGGATCGAATTGCGGACGATGATTCCGGCCAGCGCGATGAAGCCGATCATCGAGGTGGCCGAGAACGGCGCGCCGAACAGCCAGTGGCCGCCGACAATGCCGATGAAGGTGAGCGGGATCGGGGTCAGGATCACCAGCGGCACCTTGAACGAGCCGAACTGGCCGACAACCAGAATATAGATGCCAAGCAGCGCCACGCCGAAGGCCGCGCCCATGTCGCGGAAGGTCACCCAGGTCACCTCCCATTCGCCATCCCACAACAGGGTCGGGCGGGATTCATCGTCGGGCTGGCCATGCAGCGAGATCCGCGGTTTCGTCAGCCCCGTCCAGTCCTGGGCGTCAAGGGCTTCCTGAACGGCGAGCATGCCGTAGAGCGGCGCCTCGAAGGTGCCGGCAAGTTCCGCGGTCACCATCTCGGCGGCCCGACCATTGTGGCGGAACACCGGATGGGAGGCCCGTTCTTCCGAGACCCGGACGACGTCGCCGAGCTCCACGACGCCGCGGCTGCCCGGCAACACATTGGCCGGGATGGGCGTTGTCAGGAACAGTTCGTCGACGGTGCGCTGGCCCTTCGGCCGCTCGATGCGGATCGGGATCGGCTGGCGGCCTTCGCCGCGATGCGAATAGCCGACCGTGCGTCCGCCATTGAGGATGGCGATGGTGTCGAAAACATCGGCCTCCTGCACCTGGAAGAACTCGGCATCGTCGGTCGACACGGTCGCCGCCAGCCGCCGCGGCGGCACGCCGTAGGAATTGTCGACATCGACGATGAAGGGCACCGACCTAAACGCCGCCTCGACTTTGGCCGCGACACGCCGCCGGGTTTCCGGATCGGGCCCGTAGATCTCGGCGAGCAGCGTTGCCAGGACCGGCGGGCCGGGCGGCGGCTCGACAACCTTCAGGCTGGTGCCTTCGGGCATGTCGATGCCGGCGATCCGTTCACGGATCTCCAGCGCGATGTCGTGGCTGGAGCGGTCGCGCGCATCCTTCGGGACAAGGTTGAGCGCCACATCGCCCTGCTCGGGCATGGCGCGCAGATAGGAATGGCGCACGAGCCCATTGAAATTGAATGGCGCCGCCGTGCCGGCATGTGTCTGCACGGACTGGACCTCATCCAGCTCGAGCACCGCGCGTGCCACCGATTGCGCGACGGCATCCGTCGCCTCAACCGACGAACCCTCAGGCAGGTCGATGACCACCGACAGTTCCGATTTGTTGTCGAAGGGCAGCAGCTTGACGGTGACCTGCTGGGTGTAGAACAGCGACAGCGACCCGAGGGTCAGGATGCCGACGACGATGAGGAACAGCCAACTGGCGGTTTTCGAGGAGAGGATCGGGGCCGCCGCCGCCCGATAGACGCGCCCGAAGGCGCCGCCCTGGCCACCGTCGTGATGGGCCGGGGCAGGGGCCCGGCCGGCGAGCTTCAACATCAGCCACGGCGTCACGGTGACCGCGACGAAGAACGAAAAGATCATCGCCGCCGAGGCATTGGCCGGGATGGGGCTCATATAGGGTCCCATCATGCCCGACACGAACAGCATCGGCAGCAGTGCGGCCACCACGGTCAGGGTCGCGACGATGGTCGGATTGCCGACCTCGGCCACCGCGTCGATGGCCGCCTGCCGGCGTGCCCGGCCGTCCCCCATGCCCCAGTGCCTGGCGATATTCTCGATGACGACGATCGCATCATCCACCAGGATGCCGATCGAAAAGATCAGGGCGAACAGCGACACCCGGTTCAGCGTGTAGCCCATCAGCCAGGACGCAAAGAGGGTCAGCAGGATGGTCACCGGAATGACGACGGCAACGACCACCGCCTCGCGCCGGCCGATGGCGATCCAGACAAGGGCAATGATCGAGACGGTGGCCAGCGCCAGGTGATAGAGCAGTTCGTTGGCCTTCTCATTGGCGCTTTCGCCGTAATTGCGCGTGACCTCGATGGTGATCTCGTCGGGGATCAGTGTGCCCTCGAGCAGTGCGACCCGGTGCAGGATGTTCTCGGCCACGTGGACCGCGTTCGAGCCCGCCCGCTTGGCGACGGCGAGCGTCACCGACGGCACGCGCTGGAGCTCTCCATCAGTCCGGGTGACCGTCGAGACCAGCACGTCCGCGCCGTCGTCCGCGAAGGCCACCTGCGCCACATCGCGCACATAGACCGGCCGGTTGTCGCGTGTCGTCAGCAGCAGATTGCCGATCTCCTCCGGCGCACGCAGCGTCTCGCCGGCGACCAGTTCGATCTGCTCGCCGCCGTCGCGGACCCGGCCGGCCGGAAAAGCCCTGTTGGCCCCGGTCACCTTGCCGGCAAGCTGCTGCAGGGTGACACCATGGAGCGCCAGGCGGTCGGGGCGCGGCGCGATACGCAGCAATTCCCCGGTCTCGCCGACCAGATAGGTCAGTCCGACATCGTCGATCTTGGAGATTTCGGTGCGCAGTTCCCGGGCGATCCGGGTCAGATCGTTCGCCGATATGGCGTCGGCGCTTTCCGGGCGCGGCGACAGGGTCAGCGTCATGATCGCCACATCGTCGATGCCGCGGCCGACGATCATCGGCTCCGGCACGCCGACCGGGATGCGGTCATAATTGGCGCGCACCTTGTCATGGACCCGCAGAACGGCGGCATCCGACGATGTGCCGACGACGAAGCGGGCCGTCACCATCGCCCGGTCGTCGGCGGTCTGGGAATAGACATGTTCGACGCCGTCAATGCCCTTGACGATGGTTTCCAGCGGCTCGGTGATCAGCTTGACGGCGTCTTCCGCCCGCAGGCCGTCGGCACGCACATGGATGTCGACCATCGGCACCGAGATCTGCGGTTCCTCCTCGCGCGGCAGCGACACCAGCGCCACGATCCCGAAGACGATGGCCGCCAGCAGGAACAGCGGCGTCAGCGGCGAGGTGATGAAGGCGCGGGTCAGGCCACCCGCAATGCCGAGGCGGGGCGGGGTCACGGAACGACCACCGGATCACCGGGCGCAAGGCCGGTCAGCACTTCGACGAAGTCGGCGCCATCCCGTGTGATGGCTTCGCCCAGCACGACGGCACGGTCCGTCGCCGCGTCACCCGTCATGACGGTGACGAAATCGATGCCCGACCGCGTGGCGACGGCATCGGCCGGAATCAGCAGGGCGGAACGCTCGCCCACCGGCAGTTCCACCAGCACGCGGGCATTGACGAAGGCCGTATCGAGGCCTTCCATCTCGACATCGGCGATCACCCGGCCGTTTTCGATCTGCGGATAGATCTTGACGATCTCGCCATCGGATTCGGAGCCGCCGGCGGTGATGCGGATCGTTGCGCCCTGGCGCAGGGCCGGGGCGTGACGCTCGGGAATCGCCAGCCGCAGGAAAAAGCCGCCGCCGCCGATCGTTGCCACCGTTTCGCCGGCCAGGATGACGCCGCCCAGCGTGACCGGAACGGTCAGAACACGGCCGGCGCCGGGCGCCAGAACCGCGCCCTCGGCGACCTGCTGGGTCGCGACGGCCCGTTGCGCCTCGGTCGATTTGATCTGGCCCTGCACCACATCGACGGCTGTGCGAAGCTGATCCAGCCGCTGGGCGGTCGAGACGCCGCGCTTGACCAGTTCCTCTCCGCGCTCCAGCTCCGCCTGGGCGGTGGCGAGTTGCGCCTTCAACGCGTCGATTTCCGCATCGAGGGCGGCGATCCGGAAGGTGATCTTGTCATCGCGGACGGTGGCGATCTGCTGGCCGGCGGTCACCAGATTGCCCTCGGTGACCGACAATTCGACCAGCAACCCGCCGATCCGTGCCCGTGCCGCGACGGTCTCGCGCGCCTCGACACGGCCATAGACGGCCTTCCATTCCGTCACGGAAACCGGGGCCAGCGTAATGGTCTCGGCCCGCGCCGCGCCGGAAACGGGAAAGACTGCGGCAAAACAGGTCAGGAGAACCGTCCAGGCTGAAAGAAACGGGATAGCGCGATGAAATGGCATGGGGTGGTCTTTCCGTCGTCACATTTCAGTTTTGCGCATGAGTAGTCCTTTTGTCAGGGTTTTTCCACTGCCTGTTCGCGACCCGTTTCAGGGTGCGGATCGTTTGACTGCCCATGCGAAACCGGCGCGAGGGCACGCCGGGTTGGGGTTCACACATTGCCTCGTGAACAGATGCAGTCTGCATTCGATGACGGGAAAGCGATTTGACCGGCGTCAATTCGGCGGGTCGGGCTCCTGGCGCAGGATATTTCTCAGTCTACCGTCCCGGCATATTCCCCGGCCGGGCGAGCGATCCAGTTGACTTCCATCTCGACATTGGCGGCATGAAGCAGGTTCATGACCGGGCAGCGAAACTCGACGTTCTTCCGCAATTGCTGAAACCGCGCTTCGCTCTCGTCGGTATAGACGGTGATATCCAGCTTGGCCGTCTCGAAATAGGGGCGGATGCCCGGAACGCCCTTGGGGCCGCGCACATCGATCTGGCTCTCGCAGGCAAAATCGACACCGGTATAGGAAAACCCGATCGCCGAGGCGACGCCGTTGATGATGACGCCGTCGCAGCCGACCAGCGCCACCAGCACCGTTTCCAGCGGGCTGGGCGCTGAATTCGTACCGCCCAGCGATGCCGGCTCGTCGGTATAGACCGGATCGAAATCGCGCACCTGGATCTTCGTGCGCGTGCCGGCCGCATTGGTCGCCTTGACATGGCGGATGCCGATCTTCTTGGTGGCCGGGTCGATGCTGGGTTCGATGATATCGCTGTCGATCATGCGGTTTTCCTTTTTTAACTGATGCCGGTCAGTGCGCCCGTCGGCGCATCGCCCCGCAGGACGTCGAAGAGCAGCCACGCCAGGCCGAAGACGATCACGCCATAGACCGCACCCGCGACCGGTCGCATTTTGGCGCGGAAAAAGAGCATCCAGCCGAGCAGGGCAATGGTGGAGACAGTGAAGCCGACCGCCCAGAGGGCGACGGCATAGGCGATCAACACGGCCAGGATCATCGGTTCCTTGAAAGCGGGGTCGGCCGACGGTGTATAGTTGCGTACCGCGCGAACGAGCAGCCAGAGCGCCAGCGGCAGGCCGGGCAGGAGAGCCAGGGACGGCATCAGCCGCGAGGAGGGGTTGAAGCCCGTCATCTCCCATATCGCATAGGCAAAGGCGACGCAGACGAGTGCCGCGAGGATCAGCGACACGGTCTTGTTGTCGGTTGTATCCGGCAGGTCGAGCGCCTCCGCGGCGGCATCGCGTTGCGGTTTGCCGCCCGTGCGCCACCTCCGCCAGATATTGAGCAGCACCGGAACGATGATGAACGACGCAATGATGAGCACGCCGGGGCGCAGCAGCCATGACCAGCCATGGAGCTGGTTCGCGAGCCAGAAATACTGCTCCATCGGTGTCGCCAGCACGAAGCCGACCAGCGCCGGCGCGCGCGGCCATTCGGCATGTTTCATCATCCAGCCCAGGGCACCGAGCGCGAACAGCATGAAGATATCGCCCATCGTGCTGGTCGCCTGATAGGCGCCGATGACCATGATCAGGATCAGCGGCGCGGCGATGATGGCAAAGGGGATGCGCGTCAGCCGGGCGAGGGCCGGTGTCACAGCGAAACAAAGGGCGGCACCGACCACCGAGGCGAGGGCGACGCTCCACACGATCAGGAACATCAGATCGGGGTTCTGGTTGATCATTCTCGGGCCGGGATAGTAGCCGAAGGTAAACAGCGCCCCGAGGAAGATCGCCGCCGCGGGACCGCCCGGCACGCTGAAAAGGACCGTCGGCACCAGATCGGCAATGACCGTCGCGTTGTTGGCGCCCTCGGAAGCCGCAATGCCGCGGATTTCGCCCTTGCCGAAGCGCTTCTTGTCCCTCGTGGAGCGGATCGCGTGGCCATAGGCGACCCAAGTCGAGGCGGATGCGCCGACGGCCGGCACAAACCCGCCGAAAACCCCGATGATCGACGCCCGGAAGACCAGCCACTTGTTCTTCCAGAAATCCCGGAAACCCTCGCTCCAATGGGTGACCGCGACCGGAATATGGGAAATGCCGCCGCCGGCCGCCAGCATCGAAATCGCCTCGGCGACACCGAACAGTCCGAGCGCCACAATGGTCAGGGACAACCCGTCCAGCAGGTAGACCTGGTCGAAGGTGAAGCGAAAATCGGCTGCGGCCGATGCCGGCCCGACGACGCCGAGAAACAGGCCGAGGCAGGCTGAGGCGAGCCCTTTCGCCAGATCCTTGCCGATCATCGAACTGGCGAAGATCAGGCCGACAAGCGCGAACATGAACAATTCCGGCGTGCCCAGCATGAGCACGATCGGTCCGGCAACCGGTATGGCAAGAAAGAGGATCGCCGCACCCGTCAGGCCGCCGATCATAGAGGCCAGGAAACCGACGCCCAGCGCGCGGGCGGCCTGACCCTGTTTGGCCAGGGCATGCCCCTCAATGGCGGTCGGTGCGGAGGCCGGAGAGCCCGGCGCGCCGAGCAGAACCGATGTGATCGTATCGGAAGTGTAGACGACGGCCACCGCACCCAGCAGCATCGCCAGGCCCGAGAAATCATCCAGATAATAGATGAAGGGCAGCAGGATCGACACGGCCGCGACACCGCCCAGGCCCGGCAACATGCCGAACACCATGCCGACGAGCATTCCGCCGAACAGCGCCAGGAGCCGGATCGGATCGAAAAGGGAATCCAGGGCAGAGAACGCGTGTTCGAACATGATCGCGACCTTTTACACACCGTCAGACTACACGTTGTCCGGCCGCAACGCGACTGTGGCGGAAACGTGCTCCCGGCCCGGCACAGATGGCCGGGTCGGTGCAGCGTGTGCGTCAGAACTGGACGCCGTATTTGTCGCTGAGCAGGGTCCGCAGATAGGTCTTCACCTCTTCGGAGGGCGACAGCGCCGCCTTGATCGCGGCTTCCGTCGCCGGCCCGGCATTCAGTCGCGCGCCATTGGTGACCTTCTCGCTTTCGGCCTGGAATTCAGGATCGGCATTGATGGCAGCCACCGCCTCGGCGAAGATGTCCAGGACCTCCTGCGGCGTGTCGGGCTTCATGTAACCGGTCAGACCATAGGCATAGGTGACCGAGGCAATGCCCTGGAAGGCTTCCCACTCGATGCCTGACGGTGCGGAGCCGTTCAGTTCCTCATAGACCTCGAAGACCGATGGCAGTTCCGGCGCGATCGGATCGCGCTGGGTCAGCTTGCCATCGGCATCCGTGCTGCCGCCGGTCCACAGCGGCACGGCAGTCCCGTCCGCCACTGACGGCACGACCTGGGTCAGATAGACCGGCGTGAACTGGTAGTCGAAATTGACCTCGCCCTGTTCGAAGGCAAGGCGAACCGGACCGCGGCCATTGAAGCCGAGCACCGCCTTAACATCGAGATCCAGCACTTCGAAGGACAACAGTCCGGGTAGGTCGGAGGCGGCCGCGGCAATGCCGCCATAGACCAGGGGTGTTTTTGAATTCCTGATATCGGCGGCGTCTTTCACACCCGTTGACGGGGAGACATAGGCCACGGCGCTGAAGGGATGGCTGTAGGCGACCCGGTAGTCGGCCAGCTTGTATTCGACACCCTTTTGACCCAGCACAAATGGGTTGGCTGTCGACGAGGTGGTGAACAGGATCGTCGTGCCGTCGGATTTGGCATTCTGTTCGAACCAGTTTGCGCCGAGCAGCGAGCCACCGCCGGGCCGATCGATGACATTGATCTCGGGATTGCCCGGCAGGTGCTTTTCAAAAAATGGCTCCAGAAACTTGGCCGAGACGAAGGTCGCGCCGCCGGGTCCGAACGGCACGATCACATCGATGGTCTTGCCGGCGAAATAATCGTCCTGCGCGATTGCCGGGGCCATTGCCAGACTCATGAACGCGGCGGCGGCCGTTGCGAATGAAAGTGTTCTCATCATTTTTTCCTCCCTGAGGTGGTCGGGCGAGTACGTCGGTGTGTTGACAAAATCCGCCCGTGATTTCATCAGCCGATTGTGTTGTTCAGCTCTCCGAGGCCGGTGATGCTGACGCTCATCCGGTCTCCCTTGACAAGATATTTCGGGGGTTTGAAGCCGATCCCGACCCCCACGGGTGTACCGGTTGCGATGATATCGCCCGGCAGGAGCGTCATCGTGCGCGACATGGTTTCAATCAGCGTCGGAATGTCGAAAATCAGGTCCGAAACCGAAGCCTTCTGCCGGACCTCGCCATTGATCCGTGTCGTCAATTCCAGCGTCGCAAGGTCGCCGATCTCGTCGGCTGTGGCGATCCATGGCCCCATCGGACAAAACGTGTCGATGCCCTTGCCGATGACCCACTGATTATGATGCCGCTGCAGTTCGCGGGATGTGACATCGTTGACGATGACATAGCCGAAAACATGATCGAGGGCGGTGTCCTTGCCGACCCGGAATGCTCTTTTGCCGATGACGGCCGCCAGTTCGCCTTCATAGTCGACGGTGCCGGTCGGGTCGTAGGACCCCATGACAACCGCATCGGGGCCGACCACGCTGGTGGTCGCCTTGGTGAAGATGACGGGCGCGCTCGGCACTTCTTCCCGTGCACCGGAGTCAAAGCCGCTGGAATGAAACTCCGCCGCATGGGCGTGATAATTCTTGCCGACGCAGAAGATATCGCGCCGCGGCTCCGGAATCGGCGCCAGCAGCCTGACATCCTCCAGCGCAACGCGGCGCGCGCCGGCAGACCCGGCGTCCGACCAGGCTTTGATACCCTCAGTGCCGGCTTCGATGAGGGCCCGCACGGCGAAGCCGGCATCCGGCCCCGTATCACAGACGACAATCTGTTCGCCATCCACATATCCCGCCGCTGTCTTTCCGGCCAACTCGAACGTGACGAATTTCATTTCTCTCGACATTATTTATTTTTCTCGATAAAAATAGAATACATATAGAAACTGCCCTGTCAAATGCAGTTTGAAAAACTGTGCTAGGATCGAGCGGATTTGGTTCGCGCATAAGAGGAAACCCATTGACCGAGAATTCAGCCAGGCAGCTCGACAGGGATTGTTCCCCGACCCATGTGACGCTCGACGCCGGCAACACGCTGGCGCAGGCGGCCTGCAAGGCGCTTCGGGTGGACATCATCCGGGGTGTGCGCCGCCCCGGAGAGCGGTTGCGTATCGAAAAGCTCAAGACGATCTACAATGTCGGCCCGACGCCACTGCGCGAAGCTCTGCAGATGCTGGCGGCCGATCAACTGGTCCTGGCCGAGGGCAATCGTGGTTTTACCGTCGCCCCGCTCGACCTGAACGAGTTCGAGGACCTCAACAGGGCGCGAATCGCCGTTGAGACGGCGGCGCTGCGGCTGTCGATCACGCAGGGTGGAACAGACTGGGAAGCCGGCATCGTTGCCGCAAGCTATGTCATGAAAAAGGAGGATGCCGCGCTCCTGCAGGCACAGGACGGCGTGATCGATGCCTGGGAACAGGCCAACAGCGCGTTCCACACGGCCATTGTTTCGGCCTGCGGATCGCGATGGCTGCTGCGGGTGCGTGGCGGATTGCATGATCAATGTGAACGCTACCGGCGGGCGTCAGTTTACAGGAAGCTCGGGGAGCGCGATCTTAACGCCGAGCATCAGGCCATTGCCGACGCGGCCCTGGCGCGCAATGTCGATCTGGCCTGCGAATTGACCGAACGTCATTTCGGGCTGACCGCCTCGCTGCTGTCGGACGCGACATCGGGGCTGGGCACCGATCCGGGGGCGTCCACCGGCTGAGGCTCTCTGCCCTCACGGCAACATCGCGCTGAAATTGAGGGAACCCGATGCGACTGTGTAGATTTTCCAGTGATGGTGCCCAGCGGGTAGGCGTTTTATCCGGTGAGATCGTCATCGATCTCCTGGCGGCCGGCGGACTGCCGGACATGTTCAGCACGATGACCGACCTTATTGCAGCGGGTGCACCGGCTCTGAAAGCGGCGCAAGGGCTCTCCGTAACAGCGCCGCCGGAGGCGCGAATTCCGCTCTCCTCAGTGGATCTGGAAGCACCGTTGATGCCGTCGACGGTCCTTTGTTCAGGGTCGAACTACCGTTCCCATAATGCCGAAAAGGCCAACACGCCGCTCAGCGGCAGAGAGCCCGAGTTCTTCGTCAAGACCGCAGACTGCGTCATCGGCCCGGGCGATCACATTATCTGCGATCCCGTGCACACCCAAAAACTCGATTGCGAGGCGGAGCTTGCCGTCGTCATCGGCCGGGCAGGTCGCCACATTGCGGCGGCCAATGCGCTGGACCATGTTTTCGGTTACACGGTCGCCAATGATGTGACGGCCCGCGACCGGCAGGTTCGCCGAACGCCCGAGGGCATGACCTGGTATGAGCTGGGAAGTGGCAAGGCCTTCGATACCAGCCTGCCGCTCGGTCCGGTGATCATCACGGCCGATGAGGTTCCCGACCCTCAGCGACTGACGCTGCGCAGCCGCGTTAACGGCGAGTTGCGCCAGCAGGCGAGCACGTCGGAGATGATCTGGACCTGCGCCGAACTGGTACATTTCTTTTCGATCAACTTCACCTTGAAGCCCGGCATGGTGATCCTTACCGGCACCCCGGCGGGAACGGCCTGGTCGGTGGACAGGGACCTCGGCGGCACGTGGACAAGCCCGCCGGGCTTGACGCCAGCCACGCGCTACTGCCTGCCGGGCGATGAAATCGAGTGTGAGATCGTCGAGATCGGCGTTTTGAGCAATACGGTGTCCGGACCGGCGGAAGCTCTTTGACGTTTCCGGTTCCCTGCAACGCCTTTATTGCATGAAACCCGGCAGCCAGAGTGAAAGCTGCGGAAAGGCGACGATGACGGCCAGGGCGACGATGTCCATGACGATGAACCACCAGATTCCCCTGAATATCTGCTGGAGCGTCACCAGTTCGCCCAGCGCGCCCTTGATGACATAGACATTCAGGCCGACCGGCGGGGTCACCAGTCCGATCTCCAGCAGCTTGATGACGATGATGCCGAACCAGATGAGGTCCATATTCGCCTCGCGCACGACCGGCAGCAGGATCGGCAGGGTCAGCAGCATCAATCCGATGGAATCGACGAACATGCCGAGGACGACATAAATTACGGCAATCATCACGATCAGCAGGATATCGTTCGTTCCCAAAGACAGCATCGTATCGGCCATGAAATCGGCCATGCCGGAAAGGGCGACCAGGCGGGTCAGCAGTACCGTGCCGATCACCACCATGAAGATGCCGGAGGTTCCGCTGAGCGTTTGAAAGAACGCCGTCCGCAGAACGGCCCGGTTCAGTTTGCCCCGTGTGGCGGCGATGACCATGGCCAGCAGCGCACCGACGGCGCCGGCTTCCGTCGGCGTGAAGATGCCGGTGAAGATGCCCACCAGCACCCCGCCGATCAGCAGCGGAAGCGGCCAGATTTCCTTCAGAGCGGCCCGCATTTCCGACCAGCTCGGATGCTCGTCGAGCGCCGGCGCCAGCCTGGGATCGGCAATCGACCGACCGACGATCATGCCCATATAGAGCAGCGCGGAGATCAGGCCCGGCAGGAAGCCGGCCACAAACAGCTTGGCAATGGAGACCTCGGCGAAATAGCCGAACAGCACCATCAGGATGCTGGGCGGGATCAGCGAGCCGAGCGTTCCGGATGCCGCGACGACACCGCTGGCAAGGCCCGGGTTATATTTATATTTGAGCATTTCCGGTGTCGCGATGCGGGCCATCGCCGAAGATGTCGCGACACTGGAGCCGGAGGCTGCTGCAAACAGGGCGCAGGCGCCGACGCTGGCAACGCCCAGCCCGCCCGGCAGGCGCGACAGAAACAGCCGCATGGCGTGGAACAGTCCGGCCGTCAACCCGGCCGATGAGGCGACGTAGCCCATCAGCAGGAACATCGGAACGGCCGTCAGGTTCCAGTCGCCGACAAAATAGAACGGAACCGCCGTGACGATGCCGAAGGCCGCCTTCATGTTCAAGATGGCCGCGATTCCGATGAAGGAAACGATGCCGAGCGCGGCGCCGATCTGAACCCGCACAGCCATCAGCAGCAATCCGCCGCCAAGGGCGGCAAATCCGATCGTGAGATTGTCCATCATCCGTGCCCGTCAGCCATCCTCAAGCCTGCAGTTCGGGCGATTGCGGCGTCGGATCGAAATCGCTTTGCGTGATCGACCGCCAGGCGTGGTTCAACGTCGCAAGGCAGATCAGTCCCATGCCGATCGGCAGCGCCCATCGGCTCGGCCAGATGGAAACCAGGCTGGTCCCCATCATCACTTCCCCGGTGCGGGTCGAATTCACCGCGTCGATGAAGGTCTGGTAGGACAGAAGCGCAAAGAAGGCCGCGGTCAGAACCGACGAGAAGGCGTAGACGTAGCGCTGAACGCCCTTTGGAGCCATCTGGACGAAGAGGTCCACATTGATGTGTTCATGGCGCAGTTCGACCATGGCGAGCGGCAGAAAAACCACCGCGACCATGTAATAGAACGACACGATCTCGAGATTTCCTTCGATGGGCGCGTTGAACACATATTTGAGAACGACGTCGAGAACGATCTGGACCATCATCAGGAACAGGCACAGCGCCGCGATATAGGACAGGAGCTTCGAGGCTCCCTGGATTGCTTTGGTCATGGTGTCGGTCCGGGTTCCGAAAGGCAGCTCCCGCCCCTTGCGGCACGGGCCGGAAAGGGCGGGAGCGCTTTTGCTATTGGCCGTAGGTCGAGACGTCGATCTTGTCGTAAATCTCCGATTTGACCAGTGCGGCGACCGCCGCCTCGTCGGTCCGATCGACATCGGCAAGCAGGGCTTCCCATTTGGCGATCGTCGCCTCGAAACGGTCAACGAGGTCCGCGGCATTGGCCACCTTGAATTTCTCGGTGCCGACCTTGATCGCCGCCGCGGTGGCGTTTGCCTTGAAGTCGGTGATTGATTTTTTCAGGTCAGCCTCGGGCTCGTAGACCGTGACACCCATGGATGCGACTTCTTCCAGCACCGCCTCGCCGGCCTTGACGTAGCCCATCATGGTGCGCGCCATCGCCAGCGAAAACGCATCGAACATCCACCGGCGCTGTTCATCGCTGAGGCTTTTCCAGAAGTCCTTGTTGATGCCCCATTCATAGCCGGCATAGTAAATGCCGAGCTCGACCATCGTCGTATATTTGGCGATGTCCCAGAGCGAACTCGTTTTCAACTGTTCGATCGTGTTGGAGGCGCAGTCCAACTGACCCTTTTCAAGGCCGCTATACATTTCCGATGACGGGACATTCACCGGCACGGCCCCGACACTCTTGGCCCAGTCGGAATGAACCGATCCCGGCATGCGCAGCTTCTTGCCTTCCAGATCCGCCAGCGACGTCACCTTGGTGGTGCAGAACAGGCGATAGGGAATGGTTGCAAAACCGCCGCCGAACACGATGTTGTGCCGGTCCCACTGCGCCTGGAGCTCGGCATCGTTCATGTTGATGTCTGTGACCGCCAGGGTTGCGACGAAATTGTCCGCATAGTTGAAGGCCAGCTGGGCCAGGATGTTGTCCAGCGGAATGTCGGCCGGCGTGTAGGTCCCGGCGTGGAACGCGACCTGGGCGATGCCGTCCCGCACGCCACTCAAATGCGCCGCCGGGGGCAGCAGGACCGACCCGTTGAAAACCTTGGCTTTCAACGTTCCATTGGAGATGTCCTCAAGATGAGCGGCCCATTCCTTATAGCCGTTTTGCACCAGCGCGGTGCTCTCCGGCTGCCAGTTGCTGGCGTTGAATTCAATGGTCTCGGCTTGTGCGCCGCCTGCGGCGAGCAGCAGGCTGAGACCCATGGCGCATGCATGCAGTGCGGGACTTTTGGTGATGTTGGACATGACTGTCCTCCCTGTTTTCGGATTGAATCGCGGCATTTGATTTTTCTGCTGCCGGATGACGCCCGGGCGCTTCGTCGATGCCCGGATACTCGGTTCCCCGGCGGGGCTATGTCAGATCGTCTTTGATGATCGAGCCCTCCTTCATGATGAGTGGAATATGCGCGCCCTGCCGCGTCAGCAGGGAAATGTCCTTGAGCGGGTTGCCGTCGACGACAATAAGGTCGGCATAGGCGCCCGGCGCAATGCAGCCGATCCGGCCTTCCATCCGCAGCACCTTTGCTGCGTCCAGGGTCGCGGAGCGGATAACCTCATGCGTCGGCAGGACCTGGTCCCGCAGCACGAATTCCTCCGACTGGTATGTGTGCAGCGCGCCCAAAAGGTCGGTGCCGTATCCCATGGTGACGCCGGCTGCCCTGAGTGTTTCGAGAGACGCCAGGCCCGGCCGCCTGACCCCGTCTATCTTGGCGACGGATTCGGGCGGAAGGCCAAGTGCCGCGCCCTCCCGGTTCAGGCTCTCGAAAATGATCAATGTCGGCACGGCGAAGGCACCGGCCGCCTTGATCGCCCGTGCCGCCTCGTCATCGACCAGCGTCGCGTGCTCGACGCAGGCAATGCCGCAATTAATGCCCCTTAGAATGGATTCAGCCGTATAGAGATGGCCGGAAACATAGGTCCGGGCCATCGCCGCCTCCTCGACGGCCATCTCGATCTCGGCCCGCGAAAACCCGAAGAAATTGACCGGATCGGTCGGTGAGGCGACACCGCCATTGGCCATCAGCTTGACAAACTGGCCGCCGCGCCTGATCTGGTCCCGGATTGCGGCCCGGAGCGGCTCGATGCCGTCGACGACCGCCCCAAGCGCACCAAGTCGGGACAGCAGCCACCCGGACGGTCGGTCGTCATACCGTCCGCGGAAATCGGAATGCCCACCGGTCTGCGAAAACCCCTTGCCGCAAATCACCAGGCGCGGTCCGGCAATCAGGCCCTCTGCGACCGCCTGCTGGAGGCCGAAATCGGCACCACCGAGATCGCGAACGGTGGTGAAGCCACGCTTTAGCATGCCCTTCATGATGTGCATGGACTTCGCCGTGACGAGCGAGTCCGGCAACAGGGCATTGTCGCCAAGCCGAACGGTCGTCGCGCAGACATGGGCGTGGCAGTCGATCAGGCCGGGCATGAGAGTCTTGCCTTTCAGATCGATCAGCCGGCCCGCTTGCGCCCTGATCTCGCGGTCGTCAACGGCTTCGATTGTGCCGTTGCGGACCAGCACATGCATCCCGTCGCGGCGTGTCTCCAATGACCCGTCGACGATGCCGGCATTGGCAAAGATCGTGATGTGTTCGTCTGCCACTTATGCCTCCGTAGCTGCATTGTCGGGGACCACGGCGTTCCTGATGTCCCTGTTGAGAAGAATGCCGGGATTGAGGATGTTGTTCGGGTCGATGGCCGTTTTGATCCTGCAGAGGATTTCGTATCGGGTTGGATCCGTGAGGCGTACAAGCTCGCCCTTCAGCTTGCGGCCGATGCCGTGTTCGGCGCTGAAGGTTCCACCGGAGGCGCGGGCCAGGTCGTGGATGCGGGTCTGAACGGCCTGGACAAGCTCCCGCTTATCGTCAACGCCATCCCAGGCATGGCGGGCGAACATCACGATGTAGTGGATGTTCCCGTCACCCAGATGGCAGGTGATCACCTGACGGGATTGCGGGAAGTGTTCCGCCAGAATCCGCTCGCCTGCCTTCAGAAAATGGGGCACCTGTGAAACGCTGACGGCGACATCATGGGTGACGCCGCGCCCCTCCATCTTGTTGGCCTCGGAGACAGAGTGCCTTACATGCCAGAAATCGGCGGCCTGGCTTTCGTTTTGCGCGACAACCGCGTCCGTCAGACGGCTCTCTTCCAGCTGCGCGCCAAGAAATGCCTCCAGTTCCGATTTCAGGTCCGCGGTCGGATGAGGCGCGCCGAGTTCGATCATCACGGTCCATTGGGGCGTTTCATGGAACGGCATGCGGCTGCGCGGAACGTGTTTCAGCACCAGGTCGACCTGACTTCGTGAAAGCAGTTCACAGGCGATGATCGATGTATCGAACTGGTCCTGCAATCTGCTGAACAGATCCACAGCATCGGCCGGATCCTCAAAGGCGAGCCAGGCATGGGCATCGGATTTGAGGGCCGGAAACAGTTTCAGCGAGGCGGCAGTGACGATGCCGAGTGTGCCTTCGCCGCCGATCTGCAGATGTTTGAGGTCGTAGCCGATATTGTTTTTGCGAAGCGGCTCGAGATCGCTGATCACCCGGCCGTCGGGCAGAACGAATTCGAGCCCGTAAACGAGATCCCGCATGGTGCCGTAGCGCAAGGCATTGGTGCCGCCGGCATTGGTCGCGACAAGGCCGCCGATTTGCGCCGTGCCTTCGCTGCCAAGATGCATCGGAAAGTTCTTTCCGGCGTCCTTGGCGGCCTGATGGACGGTTTCGAGCACGATTCCGGCGTCAACCACGATGCAGTTCGCCGCCCGGTCGAGGGACCGGATCGCCTTCATCCGTCCAAGCGCCAGGACAATGCAATCGCCGCAACTGGATGGAACCGCGCCGAAACAGAGCCCGGTATTGCCGCCCTGCACATACACTGCGACACCCAGCTCGTTCGCCAGTTGCACGATGCGCGAGACCTCGGATGTATCTCCGGGCAGGACGACACAATGGGCCGTCCCCCTTTTCTTGCCGCGCCAGTCCTCGAGATAGGGTTGCATGTCGAAGGCGGATCGCAGCAGCCCTTGCGGGCCGACGATTTCGGTCAGGCGTTCCAGGAGGCGGGATGGCATGGTCAGGCAATTCCCTGCACGCGATCGGGGATCATCGTTGCCAGTGCCGCCCGGATTCTTGCCTTGGTGGGGTCGGTCGCTTCCTGCAACGGGAAACGCGGTGTGCCGCAGCCATAGCCAGCCGTCGCCATGATGGCCTTCAGCGGTCCCGGATTGGCCTCGCAGAATGCGGCGCCGATGAGCGGATCAAGGGCCGCCTGCAGCTTCAGCGCGCCCTTCAGATCGCCGCTGGAAGCGGCCTCGTAGATGGCGATCCACCGCTCCGGAAAGAGATTGGCGGTTGTCATGATTCCGCCGCGGGCGCCGATTGCCAGATGGGTGGCGAAGAGCGGTTCCTCGCCGCTCAACAGGGCGATGTCATCGGCACAGAAGGCGGCAACGCGAATGAACTCGGCGACATCGTAGCTGGAATATTTCATGCCGATGATCGTGTCGTCCGCGGCAAGGGAGCGAATGGTTTCCGCCTTGATCGCGACGTTGGTTTTCCCTGGGATTTCGTAGAGCAAGAGGGGGCGACCGACCCTGTCCCGCAATCGGCGATAATAGTCCTCTATGCCCTGCTGGGTCCCCGGCGTGTAGTAGGGCGTGATCACCATCAGCGCGTCGGCGCCGCGTTCGGTGAATTCGCGGGCGGCATCCAGCGCGTCATGAAAACCGGTTGCCAGAACACCGGGAATGACCGGCAGCCGTCCCGCGCTTTGCTCGACCGTCAGTTCGACGATCCGGTTGCGCTCCGTCCTCGACAGCGAAAAATATTCGCCTGTTCCGCCTATCGGAACCAGGCCGCTGACGCCGGCGCCGATCATGCGTCCGATCAACTCCTTCAAGGCGGCCTCGTTCAGTTCGCCATCGTTGGAAAATGGTGTGACGAGTGCCGTAAAAACGCCGGACAGATGATCAGCAGTGAGCATGGGGATTCCTGTTTTGCCTGTCAGTCGGTGACCTGCCGCATCGACACGCCGCCGAGCAGGTTTTCTTCGTTGTACTCGCGCAGCCGTTCGACCAGGGATTGATGGAGGTCGGCAGCGCATTCCTCGGCCCTGTCCGGATCACTGGCTTCGATGGCCTGGATCAGCCTCGCGTGCTGGTCGATCAGTCTTTCCACATAGGCCTGCACCGTCTGCCCCTCGCGCGGGGAATAGGCAAAGGGCAGCCGCATCATGCGAAGCCCGACGGTGAGCAGCTTGCTGAAGGCATCGGTGAGATATTTGTTGTGGCCGGATTCGGAAATCTGGACATAGAGTTTCATCTCCAGATCGGCGACCTGGCTGCTCAGATTGTCCGTGCCGACACCCTTTGAGGTTGCCGTCTCGGTAAACAGCTCGAATGCCGTCTTGATGTCCTGTAACTCGTTGTCATGGCGACGCAGGGCTGCAAGCCGGCACACGGCTCGCCGGTTGAAATCCAGCGCTTCCATGAAACGCGGAAGGTCCGGAATGATCAGAACGGTAATCCGCGCACCGCGTTTTTCACCGAACGCGACGAGCCCGTCGGCCGACAGCTTGATCAGCGCCTCGCGGATGGGCGTTCTGGAAATGCCGTAACGTTCGGCAAGGGCCTGTTCGTCGATATCCTCGCCGGGGCGAAGGCTCATGGTCAAAATATCGGAGCGAAGACGGTCATAGATGCCGTCGGTCTGCTTTCGCTTGACGCCAACCATCTCATTGCTCTCCCTTCGTTCCGTATTTTTTCTGTATACTAAACAAAATAATTTTTGTATTGCAAGCCGGCATGCGAAAAATGTTCATTCTTTTCTCCATTTGGAAGTGCGATTCGGAATATGGTTTGTATATCAGGAATCCTGATTTTGGGTGGCGGGGCCATGGGCCGCGCCCTTTATGACGGCTGGATCGGCTCCGGTTGGGAACCGTCGGATATCGCGATCATCGATCGCGAGCCGTCACGCTGCATCGGGAACGCCGGGATTCACCGGCGCGGGGAAACCATGGCGGTCATTGCCGTCAAACCGCAGCACGTCGCAGCCGCGCTTCGCGAAAACCTGCATCGTCTGGACGCGGTGGGCAGTGTCGTTTCGATTGCCGCCGGCATCGAACTGTCCATGCTCCGCAGCCTCGTGCCCGCGCCAGTACCCGTCTTCCGGGCCATGCCCAACCTGCCGGTCGGCATCGGAAAGGGGATCGTTTTCCTGTGCCATCAGCCGGACGCACGGCCCGGCGATGTCACGGCAATGGAAAATGCATTGTCCCGCCTGGGCGTGTGCATCGTCCACGATGAAGCCCATGCCGATGCCTTCACGGCTATGGCCGGCAGCGGTCCCGCCTATTATTACGCCTTCACCGAACATCTCGCACAGGCCGGGCATGCCGCCGGCCTGCCCGCGGATCTCAGTAGCGACTTGGCGAAGCAGGTGTTCATCGGTGCGGCGGCGTTGCTGGAACGATCCGGATACTCACCCGCCGAACTTCGGGAAAAGGTCACCAGCCCGGCCGGGACAACCGCGGCTGGGCTGCAGGCGCTGTACCAAGACAATGCGTTGGCTTCCCTGATCACCAGGGGCGTGGCCGCCGCGAAAGCCAGAAGCCGCGCACTTTCATCCGCCGTCTCTGCCCGGGACTGATCCCCTCCGAAATACCTGTCTCACCGCGGCCTTACCGGAATGCAGATCTCTTCCCGGGCATCCGGGTCCATGGGATTGTAATCGGCGGGAAGCACTTCGAAATGCTCGCGGCCGTCGAGGACATGGTTGGCGTTCGGCAGCCACTCACCGAAGATGAACCGCATGATCTGTGGCGCCGAGGCGGCCGGACCACGGTGGGGGAACACGGCATAAAGGCCTCCCCTCAGAAGGTAGGGTTCCATCCCGTCGGGGATCGAGTTGTGATCTGAAACCTCCACCGCCGCCCATTTCGTGAAAACCGTATCCGGCGAAAACACCGTTTCCGGCTGTCCGCGGTAAACCTGCATCGACAGGAAGTCCGATGTCGTTCGGTTTGTTATTTCGGCACGTCTCGGCATGAATTGCCGCCAAAGCACCCCGGTCTCGTTTTCGACCAGCGACATGTCCCTGTGCAGGCCGACAAGTTTCTTTGCCGCGATGGTTTCGATCCGTGGTTCCATGCCGATTGTCCCGTCCATGCTGTCAATCCGATTCGTCCGCGACCGGATCCTGCGCGGTTGCGGCGGGACCATCAAGAAGATGGATTGTGGACAACGGTCGGATATGACTAATCTGGGGCCAGAGAAAAAGGGCCGCGGCATGCGGCCGGCGAGGGAACAGAGCATGGCGGGTACGGCAGACATCATCATCATTGGCGCCGGCGTGATCGGCGCCGCGACAGCATTCGAGCTTTCCAAAGAGGGCTACCGGACACTGTCGGTGGACCGCAACCGCGAAGCCGGGCACGGCTCGACATCGGGCTCCTGTGCCATTATCCGCGTGCATTATTCGACCCTGGACGGCACCGCCTTTGCCTATGAGGGCTATTATTACTGGAAAAACTGGGCCGACTATCTGGAGATCGCCGACGAGCGGGGTCTGGCGCCGTTCCGCGAAATCGGATGCCTGGTGATGAAGACCGAAGCTAACGGGTTGCTCGAAAAGCACAAGGCCCATTGCGCCGCCCTCGGCGTGCCGCTCGAGGACTGGAGCGCCGATCAGATCACAAAGCGTCTGCCGATCTACGATCTGCGTTGTTACCAGCCGCCGAAGCGTCTGGAGGATCCCGGTTTCGGCGAACCGACGGGAGGACGGCTCGAAGGCGGTGTCTTCTTCCCGACGGCGGGCTATGTCACCGATCCCGCCCTGTCGTCGCATAATCTGCAGCGTGCGGCGGAGGCCAAGGGCGCGCGCTTCAGGCTCGGCGCGACGGTTACGGAGATCCTGACCTCGGCAGGCCGGGTCGGCGGCGTCAAACTGGCCGGCGGCGAGGAAATCCATGCGCCGGTCGTCATCAATGTCGGCGGCCCGGCATCCTCGCAGGTCAACCGGATGGCTGGTGTCACGGACGACATGACGATCTCGACCCGGGCGCTGCGCCAGGAGGTGGTGCATGTGCCGTCACCGGAGGGTTTCGATTTCGAAAAGGACGGGCTCGTCGTGTCCGACAGCGATATCGGCTGCTATGTGCGTCCCGAACAGGGCAACCACATCCTGATCGGCTCGGAGGACCCGCCCTGCGATGACCATGTCTGGGTCGATGACGACACCGATTACGACCGTAATTTTTCCGATCAGTGGCGGCTGCAGGCAATGCGCTATGCCCAGCGCGTGCCGAGCCTTGGCATTCCAAGCCGCATGCGCGGCGTCGTCGATCTCTACGACGTCACCGAGGACTGGATTCCGATCTACGACCGGTCGTCGCTGCCCGGCTTCTACATGGCCTGCGGCACCAGCGGCAACCAGTACAAGAACGCGCCGATCGCCGGAAAGCTGATGGCGGCCCTGGTCAGCCATTGCGAAAATGGCGGCGACCACGACACGGCGCCGCTGCAATTTCACTTGCCCTATCTCGACCGCACGGTCGATGCCGGCTTTTATTCCCGCAAGCGGGCGATCAATCCGGAATCGAGTTTTTCCGTTCTCGGTTGACCGGTCGTGTCCGGCAGCGGCCGGAGGCGAGACCGGACCGCGTCATTCGTGTCATAATGGTATGTCAGACTGTCATGACATCACAGGGAGAGAGACCATGACCCCAACACCCTATCTGTTTTTCAACGGCCAGTGCGCCGAGGCCCTGGCGGCCTATGCGGACATCTTCGCCGGCGAAATCCTGGAGCAGTTACCCGCATCGCAGATGCCGCCCGAATTTCCGGTTGCCGACGATCGCAAGGGCTGGATCATGCATGCGCGGATGAAAATCGGCGATGGCGAGCTGATGGCCTCGGACAACATCATGGATGAGAGCCCGGCCATGGCCGGCGCGTCGGTGATGCTGAGCTTTCCGACGGCCGCCGAAGGCAAGGCCGTGTTCGACAAGCTCGCCGACGGCGGAGCCATACAGATGGACTGGGAACCGACATTCTGGAGCGCCGGCTTCGGAACCCTGACCGACCGCTTCGGAATCAGGTGGATGATCGGTTGCGACGAAGAGCCGAAAGGCGACTGATCGTCTACCGCCGGTCAATCCAAGCGCAACGCACTATCCGGGTAGCGGGATGAACTCGTCGCGGTCGTTCTCGGGAAGTTGAAAACGGCCGTGTTCCCAGTCGCCTGTCGCCCAGGCCTCCTTCGCCGCATCGATCTTTTCCCGGGATGATGCGACAAAATTCCACCAGATGTGTCGGGGACCGTTCAACGTCTCGCCGCCGAGCAGCATCAGGCGGGCGCCGGATGGGCCGGCTTTGACCGTGATCCTGTCACCCGGTCTGAAGACCATCATTTGCCCGGCCTCGAAGGTCTGGCCAGCAATGATCACCGATCCTTGCGTGATATAGAGCCCGCGATCCTCGTGGTCATCCGGCAGCGGCAGGCGGGTGCCCGCCTGCAAAATCGCATCCGCGTAAAACATTTCGCTGAACGTCTTGACGGGTGCCGTTTCGCCCCACGCCGTGCCGAGGATAAGTCGAACCGTTTTGCCTTCGCTTTTCAGGATCGGCAGCGTCTCCTTCGGATGATGTTCAAATCCGGCATCGACCTCTTCCGCGTGGTCAGGCAGGGCCACCCATGTCTGAATTCCGAACAGTGAACTGGGCCCCTGTCGGGTTTCCGCGCTGGTTCGTTCGGAGTGGGTGACACCGTTGCCGGCAATCATCCAGTTGACCGCGCCCGGATAGATCATCTGGTCCGTGCCCAGCGAGTCGCGATGCTGGAATTCACCCTGGTAAAGATAGGTCACGGTGGCCAGCCCGATATGCGGATGCGGGCGCACATCGATGCCCTGGTTGGTGATGAACTCGGCCGGGCCCATCTGATCGAAGAAGATAAAGGGCCCGACCATCTGCCGGGCCGAAGCGGGCAGGGCACGCCGCACCTCGAAGTCGCCGATATCACGGGCCCTCGGGACGATCACCGTTTCGATGGAGTCCATGGTATCGGGTGATGGGCAGTGGGGATCGAGCGACGGGTTCCAGCTCATGGGGGTTTCCTTCAAAAGGGTCCAGGATATCTCACCACTGAAAATGAGGCAGCGTCGCCGGATGGCAACCGCTTTGGCGACCCTTGCCCGATATTTTCCGGAAAGCCAGCCATCCGGAATGCGCCCTCAGATGTTCCGAACCGGCATACGCATCACGATTTGGCGGGGGCCCTCGGAACCATTGCATTTCCTGATGAAGGCGGAAAATGCCCGGTCCCGCGCCTCGGCATTGATGATCCGCACCGGTTCCGACCCGTTGGCGCTGTAAAGCGCCATCAGCAGCCGCGTGCCCACACCTTGCCGCCGGTGGTTCGGATGAACGGTGATCTGGGCAACCGTCGCGGTCGGCCGGATCAGGATCCCGTATCCCGAAAGGCCGCCGGCCGCCCTCGCACCAAGGCAGACCAGGCTGTCGGATATGCGCGCAAGGGAAGCGAACCCGTTCTGCCAGCTCGGCGGCCAGTCGCGCATCCCGGGTCCGCGGCTTTGCAGTTCGGAAAGCGGAATGTCGTCGATACCGGCAGGCGCATGCGATGCGGACGCCATGGGTGCATCCGGGATCGTGAAGCACGAAACATTCCTGCGAGGCCTGAACCCGAGCCGTTCATAAAGCTCTCGCGCGTTCCGGTTTTCATCGATGACCTCCAGCTCAAGCCACTCGGCCCGGCGTTCGATCAGTGCCGCGCGGACATGTGCGAAGATTTGGGTTGCCAGGCCGCGCCGGCGAAAATCCGGTGTCGTTCCGGTGGCGATCACATAGGTGCCGTTGCATTGGGGATCCGACCCGATAATCCAGAAAGCGACGGGCCGCCCATCGGCAATCGCCACCTGCGAAAGCGATGGATCATATCCGCGCTGTCGCAACATGAATGCGAACTGTTCCAGCGCCGGAGACATCGACACCACATAATCCGCAAAGGCGCCCGCCATCGCCTCATGCAGCGCCGGAACCGGCACATCCCGACAGGAGCCGAACGCGATCATTCAGGCCCCAATTCGGGGTTGACCGTCCAGCCTGCGGGCCAGTAACCGAGCCGCTGGATCGTCCACACCAGCAGGAAGAAAACGAAAAGCGCGGCAAAAAAACAGACGGCTTGCCACGGTGTCGGCATCTTGATGCGACGCCAATATGCAAAACGGTGCGAGTCGCCCATAGGTCCATCCGCTTGCTCGACGCCCAATCGATAGCCGATTTTGACGATTGGCGCCAATGCCGCTCAAAGTCCATGGCGGACGGGCGATTCTCTAAAACTGTGCGAGTAGCCTTGCCAGGAAGCCGTGTGCCTGGGCGTCGTCGGCATATTGGCCCTCATAGGAAGCGCTGACGATCACATTATCGGTCGCCCGGATGTCGACACCTGCCTCGCCGACAAGGGCGTTTTGCGCAATCGGCGCGCCGAGAATGGTGAAGGGATTG
>JANQMU010000037.1 GCA_028279875.1 Rhizobiaceae bacterium | reverse complement strand
AAGGCGCGTCGCGCAGCGCGATGTGGTGCATCGGGCAAGCGGCGCAACGCAGCCGATGGGCCGATTTGCCGCCACCCTTCGGGCCCGGTGCCTTTTGGGAGCCGGGCGCTTTTGGCCCCTGGACATCGTTGGCCTGCCCTTGTGGTGGGGTGACCCCACGGCGGGCAATCCGTCTCGCCAGCGACCAAAAGCACCTCGGTCAAATGAGCCAAGCTAACAACAACTCGCTCTAACCCACCATTTTAGGAGATCATCATGAAATATCTTATCCCATTTGCGTTGCTCCTGCTGCCGGTTCAGGCCTCCGCGGGACAGTCTGAAGCCAAGGCCTGCGCCGCGTCCCTCTCGCCGGCCGCACTGCAGATCTACCAGGCCTCGGCGCCGCATGTGACGCCGACATCGAACCTTCGCGATGTCGTCTACCAGCAGGCCCGCGGCCTGGTCACCTCGGGGCAGATGAGCCGCGGCGAGGCACGGGCCAACGCTCCTGCCGCCGGCGAATGTCTGCAGAAATTGCAATCCTGACGGGTTCCGGCAGGGACGGGCGCCGCGCAATCCGCGGCGTGCCGTCTTCAATGCCGCCCGATCAATCCACTATGGAGCCATTGTCATGAACATGAAATGCCTCGGCCCGGCGCTGTTGATCTGTGCCGTCTTTGCGGCGCCGGCGCAGGCCGCCAGTTCGGCGACCGTCACCACCAATCTCAACCTGCGCGCCGGACCCTCGACCCAGTATCCGGTCGTGACCGTGGTCCCGCAATCCTCGCCGGTGACGCTCTATGGCTGCAATGCCAACGTCTCGTGGTGCGATATTGCCTATGGGTCCTCCCGCGGCTGGGCATCGGCCAATTACATCCAGGTTTCCAGCGGCGGCCAGCCGGCGACGGTCACACCGGCGGTGGCGGCGACGGTCGGTCTGGCAACCGTTGCCTATAACCGCGCCTATTGGGACAATTACTATACGTCCTATCCCTGGTACGGGCGCTGGAACGTCTACTATGCGCCACCTCCTCCGCCTCCGCCTCCACCACCGCCCCCGCCGCCGCGGGTAACCACCGGTCCCGCCGGAGGCACGGGCGGATGCGTGAACGGCGTATGCGCCGGAACCCGGGCGACCACCGGGGCCTATGGCGGTACGACCAGACGGAGCGGCGCGTGCACCGGCAGTTCGTGCGCGGGCACCAAAACGGTAACGACGCCCAGCGGCTATTCGGGCAGCAAAACCGTGACCTGCAGCCGCGGCAATCCGAATTGCACGGTCACACGGACCGGTCCGCGGGGCAGCAGCGCCACCAATCAGCGCATCAGACGGCGCTGATCCGAGCAGGCCGGGCCAGGCATGGCCCGGCCTGCCGAAGCCGGGGATTACTCGAACGCGGCGGCCTTTGTGACTTCCGGCTCTGCGTGAAGATCGACCACAAGCGCACCGCTTTTGATCCGCTCGATATAGTCATCGACGTCCCAGGGAACGGCGCCGTCCAGATTCCCTGCCGTCAGCAGCGGCTGATGATTATAGACGTGGCGCGGGTAACCGGCTCCATCGAGATGCGCACTGAGCATCTGGTAGGCAAGATGGGCCTCCATGGTGGGCGGGTTGGCGACCGAGGCCTCCATAATACCATCCTTTATCCACTGCCAGCCGATTTCCTTGCCGTTGTTGGACACCAGAACCTTGCCGTCCAACTGGCCGGACTCTTCCAACGCCTGTATAACCCCTGCCATCATTTCCTCGTTCAGAGCATAAACGATGTCGATCTGCTTTTGCGATGCAATGAAATCCTGCATCACGTCAAGCGCGTCCTGGCGGCTCCAGTTGCCCGCGGCGGCCATGACGATGTCATTGTTGCCGCCGGTCTCGGCGAGGCCTCTTTCGAAGCCCTTCCGGATCAGCTCTGTGATACCCTGGCCATAGACGCCTTCGACCAGGGCAATAGATTTACCGCCGTGATTTTCGCCGATATGTTTCCCCGCGGAATAGCCCATGTCGATCCAGTTGCCGCTGACAATCCCGGTGGGAACGTCATACCCTTCCGGAGTCGGCAAAGCCGCCACAAAGAAGATGGGAATGCCCGCATCACGGGCGCGGGATGCCGCCTGGGTTCCCGCCTCGGCATTGGCCGACACCAGTACGATCGCGTCGACCCCGCGGGCAATGAAATCCTCGACATTGGCCAGTTCCTTTGACGGGCTGTACTCCGAATTCGCCAGCAGGATCTTGTGGCCGTCGGCCTCGGCCAGTCTTTCAAACACAGACTGTCCCGCTCGATAATAGACATCCGGTCCGGCCAGCACATAACCGATATCCGCTGCGCCTGCGGCGACGGCGGAAAGGGTCAGGGCCGACAGCATGGCTGCCATTGTTTTGACTTTGAGTTTCACGTTCATCTTCTCCTCCTTCAATACTGCCGGCAGTTATTTCCGGTGGTAACTGCCAACCACCACGGCAGTGATCACGACCAGGCCAAGCATGATGTATTGCCAGAAGGTCGAGACACCGATGATGTTCATCGAGTTTGAAATGACCCCCAGAAGGATCACGCCGAGAAAACTGCTGAAAATCGAACCGCGTCCTCCGGCCAGGGCCGCGCCGCCCACGACCGCCGCCGCAATCGTCTCGAGTTCCAGACCGGCGGCCATGTTCGGGCTGGCGACACCGATCCGCGACATCAGGATCATCGCCGCAAGCGCCACTAGACATCCGTGCAGCGCATAAACCCGCACCTTCACGCCGCGAACGTCGATCCCTGCCAGGAAGGCAGCCTTGTTGTTTTCGCCGACCGCAAACAGACGGCGGCCAAAGGCGGAATAGTGCAGCATCAGCGACAGCAGGATCGCCACCGCGACGAAGAAAAAGATCGGTGTCGGGATCGACAGAATCGTCGAGCGGCCGAGAGTCCGAAACGCGCCGTTGAGCGATATCTCGGACCCGTCCGTGACCAAAAGCGTCATGCCCCGGTAGACCGCCATCGTGCCCAAGGTGATGATGAAGGGTTCCACATTGGTGCGCGAAACGACAAAACCGGTAAGCGCCTGCGCGGATGAGCACAGCACCACACCGGCGAGCAACACGAAGACGATGGGGACTTCCATGTTGATCAGGACCGCCATCACGCTGGCAACCAGCGAAACAAGAAAGCTTACCGACAGGTCGATCTGTCCGGCAATGATCATCAGCGTCATGCCAAGCGTGACGATGCCGGCCACCGAGACCTGCAACAGCACGTTTTTGACGTTGTAGGCCGAAAGGAAGGCCGGCTCGATCAGGGCGATGACGGTGGCATAGATCACCAGTCCGATCAGCAAAGGCGCGTTCTGATTGCGCAGCAACCTTGCGAACAAAAGGAAACCGCGCGCCGGGTCAACGGCTGCCGTGCCGGATCTTCCGGGCGGGTTCTCAAGGTTTTCCATGCTCATCGACCTCCTAAAGCGCCGCTTCCAGAATGTCGCTTTGAGTAAAATCCGGCACCGCCAATTGGCGCACCGCAGCACCGTCCTTCATCACGAAAACCCGGTCACACAGACCGACAATCTCGGGCAGTTCCGACGACACCAGGATCACCGATTTCCCGGCATCGACGAGCTTTTGCAGCTCGGTGTAGATTTCCTCCTTCGCGCCCACATCAACGCCGCGTGTCGGTTCGTCGAACAGATAGATATCGGGATCGACGTTCATGCAGCGCGCGAGGATCACCTTCTGCTGATTGCCGCCGCTGAGAGCCGTGACGCGGGTATCCAGGCCCGGCGTGTCAATCGACAGGCGTGATCTGTAGGCCAGGGCATCCCGGCGCGCCTTGGGCCAGTTCAGCGCGGGGCGGGCATATTTCGGCAGCGTCGCAATCAGAAAGTTGTCCAGATAGGACTGCTCCAGCAGCAGGCCATCCAGCTTGCGATCTTCGGTGATGAGGCAGATGCCGTTGGTCATAGCCTCGACGGGCGAGTTGATCTCCACCGGCTTCCCATGCACCTGCAACGTGCCGGTCTGCCTGGGCAGGCTGCCATAGAGCAGGCCCAGGAGCTCGGATCTTCCGGAACCGACCAGGCCGGCAATCCCGAGCACCTCGCCTTTTTTGAGGTCAAAGGAGATGTCGCGGACCCCGGCGCCGCTCACATTGCGGACACTGAGCACCGTTTCGTCACGCATTGCGGGCCTGTGATGGAACACCTGGTCCACACTGCGCCCGACCATCAGCCTGATCAGTTCGCCCTCGGTGACGGTCTGCGCCTCGAAGGTCCCCACCATCTCGCCATCACGCAGGACGCTGATGCGATCCGACAGTTCGAACACCTCTTCCATGTGATGAGAAATAAAGATGATCGCGGTGCCGGAACTGGAGACTTCCCGGACCGTGCGAAACAACAGGCTTACCTCATGATGCCCAAATGAAGCAGAGGGTTCATCCATGATGATGACGCGTGCCTTCTGCCGGAATGCCCGTGCGATCTCGACAATCTTCTGTTGCGCTGCCCCGAGCGACGCAAGGGGCTTGCCGACATCCAGCGGCGCTCCCAGCCGGTCCAGTATTTCCGCCGCGCGTCGCCTGGTCTGCTTGTGTTCGATTGCCCCCGAGGCGCGTTTCAACTCGGCGCCGACAAAGATGTTCTCGGCAACCGACAGACCCTGAAACAGGACGTTTTCCTGATAGATCGTCGCCACGCCCAGTTCCTGAGCCTCGTTCGGGGACAGATCGGAGACCGTCCTGCTGCCGATAGTGATTGTACCCCGATCGGGTTGAATGGCGCCCGACAGCACGCTGATCAATGTGGACTTTCCCGCGCCGTTTTCTCCGCAGAGCGTGTGCACCTCACCCGCACGCAGATCAAAGGAGACATTGTTCAGCGCATTTACGCCGCCAAAGGACTTGCAAATGTTGCGCAATGTCAGGATCGGGCTTTGGGAATGACTGTGCATCGTTCCTTTTCCGATTCATATTCGGGTGACCGGCCTGTGGGCCGGTCGGCGCCCCGTCCCGGAATTTCGCTTCGCACGGCGCGAGCGGCGATCGTTCCTGCCGCCTCCGAGACAGACAGCGGGGCTTCGCAACCCGCTATTCAGCGCCCAGCGATTTCAGGAACGCATAGCTCTCAAGCACCGCATCATCGCCGGCGATTTCCAGCGTAGAGTGCTCTGCGGGGCTGTCCTTGACGATGTCGTAAACCCCGGCAACGTCCACTTCGCCGGCGCCCAGCGCGATCAGGGTCATGCCGCACCCATAGACCGTGCCGCGCTTGTCGTTCCATTCAGCACCCATGTCTTTCCAATGGACGTGATGGATCCGGTCCTTGAACGCGGCCGCCATGGCCACCGGATCCGTCCCGGCCAGCCAGGAATTGCCCGTATCGAGGTTGACGCCGACCGCCTCGGGATGTCCCAACCGATCAAGCAGCTCGCCCATGCCATCGATGGTCCCGGTTACCGGGCCATGCGGTTCCAGCAGGACGCGTATGCCGAGGGCAGCGGCCAGCCGCACCGGCTCGATCAGCTTTTCGACAATGATGAAAATCTGCTCCTCGCGCGAAAGGCTCTTGCCCCACTCGGTGTGTGGCTCGCCCTCGGTCGTCACCACATCCCGCAGACCCATGCCGGCGGCAAGCTTGATCGCCTTGCTGATTTCAGCATTGCCGTATCGCGACGGGGCCGAGGCATCCAGAAGGTTGGCATGGGCGCAAACGGACGTCGCCTCAAGGCCATGCGTGCGAAATTGCTGCAAAAGGTCTCCGGGATTGTCATCCAGACTGGCCGTCGCGCTGAAACCGAATTCACGCCCCAGAAGACCGCCGGGATGATTGTCCGTCACGTCGGCGTATTTGAACCCCATGCCGGCGATCCGTGACAGTTGATGATCCAGTGTCGAAAACGGATCAACCAGTGCAAAACAGCCAACCTTCATCGTCATCTCCTCGCGTAAAACTGCCCGTCAAGGAAACTACGAACAGCTTGGTTCGATCTTTCAAATTCGTATCCTGGACGTTTATGATAGAGATCCAGCTTCGTCCTGAGATACTGTGTGGAGACGCGCAAAGATCGTAAGATGCTGAATATTAATGACAATAAAAGGAAGAGCAAAGCTCCTCTGATCTTTGAGGACGCGGGAAAAATATTCCGCGCCGATAGCTGTGAACCTTTAAAGAAAGCAAATCGGGACAACGAGATCGCGGTATGCGGATTGGCGCGCGGCAATTATCCGGGACGGCCGCTGCCGGCCGATTGCCTGCCGGGAATTCGATCCCTGGGGATGTGGGATGCAAAGGCACCGCAAAGCTGGGGGCTTGGCAAACACTGTAATGAAGGGCTGGAAATCTCCTTCCTGTCCCATGGCAATCTGAGCTTTGCGTCACCAGGTCATCAGCAGCTTCTGATACCCGGAGACGTCACCGTGACCGCCCCCTGGCTGGTCCATGAGGTGGGCCTGCCCTGTGTGGAGCCCAGCCGCCTCATCTGGATCATCCTTGACGTCGGGGTCCGCCGCCCGAACCAGCGATGGACCTGGCCGGACTGGGTGCTGCTGAGCGATTTCGAAAAAGACCGGCTCGCCCGGATTCTCCAGAACGACGACCGAACGGTCTGGCACAACCGATCCCTGGCACCGGCATTCGAAAAACTGGCCATGCACCTGTCCAGCCAGGATGTCCACACGATCGAGACGGACGTCAAGATACAGCTGAATACGATCCTCCTGGATGTGGTGCGCACGGTGGTCTCGGAACAATCCGAAATGATGACATCCCGTGACCAGTCGCTGGAAACCGTGCGCCTGTTTCTGGCCCGCCTCGAAGAACATATCGACTACCCCTGGCGCATCGAAGACATGGCAAAACAATGCGGCATGTCCCGCGGCACTTTCATCCAGCGGTGCCGCGAATTGATGAATTGCACGCCCCATGCCTTCATTCTGCAGCTCAGATTGAGAAAGGCCTCGGAACTGCTGACCACGCGAAACGATTTCAACCTGACGGAAATCGCCCTGCAATGCGGGTTCAGCTCCAGCGCACATTTCTCATCAACCTTCAAGAAATCAAAGAGAATGACGCCGACGGAATATCGCTGCGGGCTTGCCGGTGAAAATGAGCACGGCATTGAGAGCCCGTTCGGGAATTAACGATTGTTTTGACGCGCTCTCCGCACCGGGCTTGCAATCCGCTCGGCGTAATGCTCAAAGCGGCCACGCAGCGAAGGACACATCCGGATGATCGATATCGCGCTCGTCGTCGCCTATCTCGCCGTCGTTCTTGTCTGCGGGCTGGTCGCCGGCACCAGAACACGGTCCTTCGAGGACTTCGCCGTGGTCAGCCGTTCCTACGGCCCGCTGGTGATCTTCGCCACGCTTTCGGCTTCCTTCATCGGCGGCGGTTTTTCCATCGGCAATGCCGAGAAAGTCTTCCTGTTCGGCATTGCCAATATCGTCGCCCTGTGGGGTTTCAGCCTGAAGGAGATCCTCGTTGCGCGCTATCTGGCGCCGCGCATGTCACGTTTCCGCGACGCGATGTCGATCGGCGATATCATGGCGACCAATTTCGGACGCACCGGCAGGATCGTCAGCGGCCTGCTGGCGCTGTTTCTGTGTTGCGGGATCGTCGGCGCGCAGGTCGGCGCGATCGGCGCCGTCTTCAACGTGTTTCTCGGGTTGAGCATTCCGCTGGGTATCGCGATCGGATGCGGGATCGTCATCCTCTACACGACCATCGGCGGCATGCGCGCGGTGGTGCTGACGGATATCATCCAGTTCGTGGTGCTGGCGATCGGCATTCCCCTGGTCCTGGTGTTCGGCATCATCTATGTCGGCGGCATCGAGGGGCTGGTCGAGACCGTGCCGGCGGACCGGTGGACACTGCCCGGCAACCATTACACATGGATCGGCATCGGCGCGCTTTTCCTCGGCTTCCTGCTCGGCGAAACCCTGGTGCCCCCTTACGTCCAGAGACTGCTGATCGGACGCAGCTCGACCGCCATCGCCCGCGGGACGCTTCTGTCCGGCCTGTTCTCCATTCCGTTTTTCATGGTGTCCGGCCTCATCGGCCTGGTGGCGCTGGCGCTCGACCCGGCCATGTCGGCGAATCTGGCTCTGCCGCAGGTCGTGGTCACCGTGATGCCGCCGGTGCTCAAGGGTTTCGTGATTGCCGGCATCATTTCGGTGGTCATGTCATCGGCGGATTCCTTTCTCAATTCGGCGGCCGTCGCCTTCGTCAACGATGTCGTGCGGCCGCTGCGGGCGAAGCCGCTTGCCGAGGCACACACGCTTCGCCTGGCACGCCTTGTGACCCTTGCCGTCGGAGTCGCCTCGGTCGCCTTCGCGATGACGATCGAGAGCCTTCTCGATATTCTGATCGTCGCCTACACCTATTGGGCGCCGGTGATGGTCGTTCCGCTTGCCGCAACGATCCTGGGCGTGCGCCGATCCACAACAGCCTTCGTGGCTGCCGCCGCGGGCGGGGTTGTGACCGCTGTCGTCTGGAACATGCTTCTCGACAAACCGGCGGAAATCGAAGGCTTCGTTGTCGGTGCGCTGATCAACGGCCTGATCTTCGCCGCCGCCGGGCGGCCCAGTGTTGCGGAAACCGCCAATAACCGCCCGCCGGATACCCGCAAATCGACGGATGGACCTCGGGACCAGTCTGAGAATGCCGCACCTTAGTCAGCATCCTCTATGTTCCAAAACAACACGCATGTCGGCGTGCCGATGTCGAGTGTCATGTCCAAAGCGGTCAAGTCGTCGTCTTCATCGATGGTGAAGAAGCAAATCCTGTCGCTGTCCTGATTGGCGACGGCCAGTCGACGGCCGGTTTCGTCAATGGCGAAATGACGCGGCGTCCGGCCGCCGCTTTGCACGGTTTCACGCAGCACGGGCGCACCATCGGCCGTGTCGACATCGACGATCGCGATGCTGTCATGTCCGCGGTTACCCACATAGACGGCCCGTCCCGACGGCGTATTGGCAATTTCGGACACGCGGTTCTGCCCGGTGAAAACCGGTGGAAGTGTGCTGCAGCGTCCGAGGCCGTCCAGCGCTCCGCTCGCGAGATCGATCCCGTAGGACGTTACCGTGGAATCCAGCTCCCCGCCGACATGCAGCCGTCTGCCGCCATGCGAGAACGCCATGTGACGGGGGCCGGCGCCGGGCGCCATCGCGACGCTGTGCGCCCGTTCAATCCGTCCGGTCGCCGCATCAAAGCGATAGATCACCAACGCGTCGGCACCCAGATCACTCACCACGAGGTGACGATTGTCCGCCGTTGCCACAGCGGCATGGGGGTGCGATCTCTCCTGTCGCGGCAACACCGGACCCGAGCCAGATTGCGCGGCGCTTGCGACGATCTCGCCGACGCCGCGTTCAGAATCGAGCCGGATCACGGCAATCGCCTGGTCCCGGCCGTCCGGCTTCCCGATCCCGCCATGGTTGACGACAAACAGGAACCGCGCCGACCGGTCGAGGCCAACAAAGGCCGCGATGGACCCGGCGGAAGCCTGTCGGCCCAGACTGTGTAATGACGATGATGTGCCGATGCCGCGAAGGGCGGTCACCGTCCCTTCCGGCCAGTGCGCCATTTCACTCGTCGCAATCAACGTACCTCCGGGAGCCTGCGCCAGGAATGTCGGGTTGTCGATCTCGCCGTAAACCGCCTTGCGGGTGCATGTTCCGGTCTCGAAATCGGCCTCGATCACCGCTATGCCGGGCGAGTTTGCCGCGGCAAAATACGGCAGGGGCCTGTTGCACCCGCCGACAATCAGGGTTTGCCTTTGCATGGGAACTCCGCCTTCGCCTCGAAACATTGCACCGCGCCCGACCTGCCTTCCGCGATCACCCAACGGGTTCGGATTTTCGTGCCCGATGGACGTCCAGGCCCCATCGAATCAGCGGCACCAGCAGGAAGAGCAGGACCAGCATCAACACCGCCAGGGTGATCGGGCGGCCGGCTATGTAGCCGGGTATGTCACCCTGTGAAATCAAGCTCATCCGGCGAAAATTCGTCTCGAAAATCGGACCAAGCACAAAACCGACGACAACCGGAGCCAGGGGATAACCGCCCTTGCGCAACAGGTAGCCGACAGCGCCAAACCCCAGAAGCCATGCAAGATCGAGGATTTGCCGCGAAACCGAATAGGTGCCGATCAGGCTCAGAAGGAGCACGCCGGTCATGATGCTCCATTGCGGAACACGCAAGAGGCGCACGGTGGCGCGAATGAATATCAGGCCGATCGGCAGCAGCAACATGGCGGTGATGAGGAAGGCCAGGAAGATGCCGTTCACGATGTCGCCGTGCTGCAGGAACATGGTCGCGCCGGGCTGCACACCCTGAAGCATGAGACCGCCCATAAGAACGGCCACGATGGGATCGCCGGGGATGCTGAGCGCCAGCATGGGGATCAGCGCGCCGCCCGTCACGGCGGAGTTCGCGGTTTCGCTGGCAATCACACCATCGGGATTGCCCCGGCCGAAATCCGGGTCCTTCCTTTTTGGAAACAGCATCGCAGCGCGGTAGCTCATAAAAGACGCGGTGACGCCGCCAACGCCGGGCAAAATGCCGACAAACACACCGATCAGGCCGGAACGAATATAGTTGACGGGGCGCAAGATCAGGCTTCTGAAGGCCGTTGCGGACGCCGAAACATCGCTGTCGGTATCGTGGGCCCTGACCGGCTTTTCGATCTGCATCAGGATTTCCGAAATGCTGAACAGGCCGACAAGCAGCGGGATGAGCGTCATGCCGCCTTCCAGATAGACCGAGCCGAATGTATATCGCGACACGCCGGATATCGGGTCACGGCCGATCACCGCAATGAACAGCCCGGCAAATCCCATCATCCACCCCTTTATCGCCGATCCCCTGGACAGGGCACCCAATGTGGTCAGCCCCAGCAGGGAAAACGCGGCCGTTTCCGCAGGCCCGAATTTCAGCGCCAGCGCCGCCAGATGGGACGCCGTGGCAATCAGGACGATCGAACTGATGATGCCGCCCAGCGACGACCCGATTGTCGACAGGGTGACGGCAAGCGAAGCCTGGCCGCGCACCGCCATCGGGCGTGCATCGAGCAATGTTGCGGCGGCCATCGGAGTGCCGGGAATGCCTATTACGGTGGAGGATATTGCGCCGCCGAAGGATCCGCCCTGATAGATGCCGATCAGCAGCGCCATCGCCGGCACCGGATCCATGTAAAACGTGAACGGAATGGCCATGACGACGCCCAGCAAGGGGCCGATTCCGGGCAAGAGACCGACGACAATGCCAATTAACAGCCCCAGCACGATCGATGTGATCTGGGCGAGGCTGATCAGATCGGGCAGGTTTGCAAAAGTATCAATCGTGTTTTGCATACCGGTCCGGCCTAAAAGATCATGTCGATGCCAACCAGTCCTTCCGGCAGGACGATGTTCAGCCCATAGCGGAAGACCAGAAGGCAGATCAGGATCAATGCTGAACAGACAAGCACCGTTCGCCCGATGTTTCGCGCACCGTTCATCAAGGCAACGAAGATCAGCAGCGGGAACATCGCCAGGAGGTAGCCGACGGGCTTGAACAGCAGCACGAACGCCGCGAGCGCGACAAACACGGCGAAGGCCTTGCCTTTTCCGCGCCAGTTCGCATCGGCGACTGCGCCGCGAACCCGGTTCCCCGCAGACAGCCTGCGAAGCGCGGATGCGATCAAAATCAGATCGAGAACCAGTATGACCGACAGGATGATGCGCGGATATCGCCGCGGTCCCGCGAAGACTTCGAGATCGGACGCAAAGTCCATGTCGATCGTGCCGCTCAGCAGCAGTGCGAATATCGTCACGGACAAAATGACGAGATATCCTGCCAGTTCTGCGCGCGGGTCCTGCATCGGATCTTTCTATCCGCCGAATCCGGGCCGGGGAACATCCGGGATCCTGCGACCTGACGCAATCCGCCGACGGTTCCCCGAACCCTTGATTGCGGCGCTACTGCGCCGCCTTGATCGCTTCGATCGGGCTGCTCAACGCCTCTCTTGACTGATCCCAGAGAGCCCTGAAATCCTCCGGCGAAGAGTATTTGACCAATCCCGCCAAGTCACCGATGTTTTCGATGAACGCGTCGCTCCGGAGGGCTTTACCGAACTCATCCTGCAGCAGTTTCACCACGTCATCCGGCGTGCCGGCCGGTACGACCAGTCCGCCCCAGCCCAGCGCAACATCGCCCCAGCCAAGATTGACGCCCTGATCGTTCACGGTCGCCAGTTCGGGCGCGAGGGGATGCGGCTCATCAGCCAGCAGGCCGAGATGCTTCACCTGACCCTCGAATATCCTGGTGGCCGGCACCAGGCTGACCGAAACGTCCAGCGAGCCGTTCATCAGGCCGGTAATGTTGTCGCCCATGCAACCGCCCGAAGACGGGACCGGATTGTAATCGATTCCGGCTGAGCGCATGAACTGTTCGCCCACCAGACGCGGCACGGACTGACCGGCGCACACGCCGACATTCACGGCGCGTCCCTGGGCCGCCGCCCAGTCGACCAGCCCGTCGATATCCTCGGCCGGATGGTCGGCCCCGACCGTGATGGTGAACGGCACGGCAAACATGCCGGCAATCGGGATGAAACTGTCATTATCATAGGGAAGATCGGGATCGAACAACTTGGATGATATCTGCGCCGCAACCCAGTTGTTCGAGATCGTATAGCCGTCCGGCGCGGCACTCGCGCCGGCCGACAAGGCTTTGACACCGCCGGCACCGGTCAGATTGTTGATCACGATGGGCTGACCAATGCTGGCCGCAACGATTTCCGTTGCATGGCGCAACACCGTCTCGCTCGGGTCACCGGCCGACCACGGATAGATGATGGTGATCGGTTTTTCGGGAAAATCCCCGGCCTGCGCCATGCCCGGAGCCAAAGCCAGCCCGGCTGACAGCAATATGCCGGCGAATAAATGCCGATGGATATGTTTCATGATGTTTCCTCCGCTTTCCGTGTTTGGGTTGCGCCAGTTCGTCTGGCGTTGGTTGCCTCGTTGCGAATATCCGCCGCGGTTCCTGTCAATCCGGATTGCCGGGTCCGAACGTTCGAACCGGCGCGCATGTCCGCGCGGACCCGTCAAAACCTCCCGATCCGTTCGACGCCAGCAGAACTGGTGGCCATGATCGCGTCCAGATGCCGGTGCAGCAGTGCGGGTTTCAGTTCGGACAGGTCCGGATCATTCCAGCGATTGTCGAACTCGCCCGGATCCTTCTGAAGATCGAACAACTCTCCAAGATCCAGCCCGTGATAGACGATCGTCTTGTAGCGTCCGTCGAAACACATGGTCGCGTGGGTGGGCTTCGGGTCTTCATTGGACCCCAAAGCGTCGTTGAATTCCGACACCACGGCGTGTTTGTGGTAGTCCGGCGGAGCCGCGCCGGTCAGGATTCCGACGAGCGACTTGCCCTGCATCGAATTCGGAATGTCGAGGCCCGCAGCCTCCAGCAGCGTTGGCGCAATGTCCACCAGTTCGACCAGCGCGTCGCAGGTCAGATCCGCCAGAAACCGGTCTTTCCAGAAAAACATCAGCGGAACGTGGACAAGGCCCTCGAAAAAGCGGCAACCCTTGTATAACAGGCCGTGGTCGCCCAGCATCTCGCCATGGTCGCTGTGAAACACGATCAGCGTGTTTTCGAGTTGGCCGGTCGCCTCCAGATGATCGACCAGGCGGCCGAACTCCGCATCGATCAATTCGATCATGGCGTAGTAGGCCGCCTTGACCTGCCGCCCGTTGAACGATTTCGGCGGAATGGCCGCCGCATCGATCGACGTTTCATCGCCAGCGTTTTCCCGATTCGGGTCGGTCGCGACCGTGGCCTGCTGAGATACGTCGCCAAATTCCTCCTGCCGCTCAAGATCCGAGGGACGGAACAGCGGCCGCGTCAGTTTTTCCGGGTCATATCTGTCGAGATAGTTTTGCGGCGGGTCAAACGGCGGATGCGGGTCGAATATGTTGACGGACAGCAGCCAGGGCCGGTCGCGCTCCTCATCGATGAAGCGGATCGCCTGATCGGTGGCCCATGTCGTCTGATGCAGGTCGGCCGGAACCCCCGGGCCACAAAACCCGTTCACCGAAGCATAAAGCGCAACGGGGTCGATGTGTTTTTCCCTGATCAGCCAACGGTGATAGGCGTTGGCCTGCGGATCGCCCGTCGGCATCGGGTGATGGCTCCATTCGAACAAGCGGTAGCCGTCATCGGTGCGCCGCTCGCAGCCTCCGGCCGCGCTTGCGAGATGCAGCTTGCCGACCAGGCCGCAATCATAGCCGGCGTCGGCGAAAATCCTGGTGACGACCACCTCATCGGCCGGAAAATAGGCATTGCCGTTCCGGTGCACATGGGTACTTGAAGGATAACGGCCGGTCAGAAACGACGCCCGGCTCGGCGTGCAGACCGGGCTCTGCGCATAGGCACGGCTGAAAGCCACGCCCCTGCTCTTCAGCCTGTCGAAATTCGGCGTGTTGATATCCGGATTTCCAAGCGCTCGGATCGTATCGAAACGCTGCTGATCGGTGCAATACCACAGGATATTCGGGCGCTTGTCCGGCACGGGTCACTCCTGAAACGCAATGCCGGTCACCGGTCGTGTCGATATCCGTCCGGTTCCGGCATTGGTCCCGAAACTGGCATCATATTGGGTTGACTACAATTTATTTCTGATGCCATTCATATAACTGATGGCTATAGGTTTCTAAAAATGGATCTTGTTCGACTTCGGTATTTTCTCGCAGCCGTCGAATACGGCACGATCGCGCGCGCCGCCGAAAAGCTGCATGTGACCCAACCCGCCCTCAGCAAAGCCATCAAACGCCTCGAGGCCGATCTCGATGTGCAATTGCTGCAACGACTTCCGCGCGGCGTGAGCCCCACCCCTTATGGCGAGATCCTGGCCGCCCACGCCAGGCTGATCGCGGTCGAAACCGGTCACGCCCGCGAGGCAATCGCGGCGTTGAAATCGGGTGCCGGCGGCAAGGTCGTTGTCGGCGCCGGCGCCAGCATGCGTCTGGACCTCGTGCCGCGTGCCATCGTTGCGCTGCTGGAAGAAAACGCAGGCGTTGAGATATCGGTCGTCGGCGAACTCTATGACAATATCATGCCCGATCTGGCGCAGGGCAAGCTCGATCTGACGGTCTCGATGGTCCCCGATGAAAAGCCGGTCCAGGGGCTTGTCCACGAACCTCTCTATCGCGATCAGATCCACCCGACCGTGCGGGTCGGACACCCGTTGTTGCGGCAAACACGGATCACGGCGGAACAGTGCCTGGACTATGACTGGATCCTGCCCACCCCCGACAATCTCGGCGTTGAATATCTGAACGCCTTTTTTCTTTCTCTCGGCCTTGCGAAACCCGGACCGCGACTTGTCACCAATTCGACCATGACCGCGCTGAACGTCATACGCCAGAGCGATATGATCGGCTGGCATCCCACACAGGTCATCGGGAATTCGGGCGACACCGGTGTCTCGGCCCTCGCCGTTCCGGAAATTACCCTGACCCGTAAAGTCGGCATCAGTTTTCGCAAGTCCGGTATCGTTTCGGTTGCGACACGACTATTCGTTGCCAGGCTGCGGCACGTGGCGCAGTGCATGATCGAGGAAGGACTTGTCCTGACGATCGAATGACGACCGGCGCGCTGGCCCCACCGTGCTCGATGATTGCCTGCGAACGCAAAATCAGCGGCTGCACAAGTCCTGCCGGGCCCCGAGGCCGCCTGGTCCGAAATCCATCTGATAGTAGCGGGAGGTCGTGAACAGGACCGAAAGCTGATCGGTGCGGACCCTGTTGCGCAAGGCGAGTTGGATGATCTCCGGCGTCTGGTAGTAGATCGCATAGTTGAGCACGCCGTCGCGATAGAGATTGACCGCCTGAATGTCAGCGCCAAGCGCGATCAGCAGGGCCGCGATGTCATTGCGCCCGAACTGGATGGCGACCTGGACGGGCGACAGGCCCGCGCCGGACCGTGCATCGATGTCGGCGCCGGCGGCAACGAGCATGCCGACAATTCGCGGGTCGGCTCTGCAGCTTCGAATGGCTAGCGCGAGCGGCGTCAGGCCCGACATGGCGGGCGCGTCGGGATCCGCGCCGGCCTCCAGCAGGCCCTCCACAAAGTCCGCTTCGCCTTTCACGGCCGCCAGGGCCAGCGGTGTAAAGGACAACCGGTCACGGACAGCATTCAGATCGGTGACGTCCGTCAGCAGCGCGCGAAAGCGCGGCAGATCGCCCTGGTCGATCGCGTCGAGGATTCGGGCATCCCGGGCGTTCGCGTGGCCCAGCGCCATGACCGCGATGACGGCGGCGATCAGTGTTGTTCTCATCATGTTGCTCACCCTTCATTGTGTGTGACTTCCGAATTCGTCCCCGGCAAAACCAACCGCCGCTGCTGAGACGGCCGGTCCATCACCATGGATTTCCGGCAATCCTTGCAAATTTCACAATATGAATAAATATGCTATCTCTGATAACATTCCTTTATTTTATGGAGTAATTCGCATGGACAAGCTGAAGGCGATCAAGACATTCATTGCGATTGCCGAGCAGGGGTCGCTGACGGAGGCCGCGAAGCGCCTGGACACATCCCTTCCGACCGTCGTCCGCACGCTTGCCGCGCTGGAAGACACGATCGGCAGCCGGCTGTTCAACCGGTCGACCCGCGTTGTCGATCTAACGGAGGAGGGACAGCGTTACCTCGATCACGTCCGGCCCATGCTCGACGGCCTGTCGCAGGTCGAGGACGAGATGAGCGGCAAGGCGGCAACGCCGTCGGGCCAGGTCTCTGTCACGGCGCCGCAGACCTTCGGCAGCCGCTATGTCGCGCCGGGCCTGTTGCGGATCAAGGCCGCCTATCCGGCCATCATTCCCCGTTTGAGGCTTGCCGACCGCATCGTCAACATCCTCGAAGACCACGTGGATGTGGCAGTGCGCATCGGACATTTGCGGGACAGTTCGCTGAAGGCGCGCACCATCGGCCATGTGCGGCAGGTCCTGTGCGCCACGCCGGAATTCGTGGCGGCAAACGAACCGATTCTGGCGCCCAAGGATTTGCGCGGGCAGCCCTGCATCCTGAACGACGGAAACACATCGGGGCAAAGCTGGCCGTTCGTATCGGAAAAGGGCCGCGTTACGCCCGTGCCGGTGACGGCCTCGTTCACCTCCAATGCCGTCGGACCGACGCTGGACGCCTGCCTCGCCGGCGTCGGGTTCGGACTGTTCCTGAGCTATCAGGTCGACGATGCGGTCCGCAGCGGGTCGCTGGTGACGCTGCTCGATCGTTTCCAGCCGCCTCCGCTGCCGGTCCAGATCGTCCGTGCCGGCACCCCGGCCGCGCCGGGGCGCATCAAGGTGGTTGTCGACGGGTTGCAGGATCATATTCGCGCGCATCTGCCGGAGGATGTCGGCGACCATCCGGTCGCCTGATCGGGCGTCGCGGCTTACGCCGAGCGAGGTGACTTGGCCGGCACGCGGCGTTTTCCTTCGACCCAGACATCGCCGATGCAGAACCGATCGGAGGTTAGGATCAGTTTTTCGAATGTGCGTTTACGATGACATTTGCTATTGAGAACCATGAAGGAAATTCTGGACCACCTCATAAATTCGGGCCTCCCTGACGGCGTATTCTATGTTGTTATTCTTGCATATGCAGCCCTGAAGGCATGGCAGTACTTTGGCAAGTCGGCTGAATCGGACACAATAGACCGGAGATTTGTTTATTCTGAAAACGCCAGAATAGTAAAATTGCTGGAGCTGGATCGACTGCAGCGGGCGTGCGACCGCTCCGTTGTGGATGTCGATGACGAGCTGAAGGTCTTGCGCAGGCTGCACAGTTCCCGCAACAACCGTACCCGGCGTCTTGGCGCTCAGGGTGACAGGAACGGTTTTGCTTTTCTACTTGGAGCGGCGCTTGCTGTTGTTCTGGTGTCCATTCTTGTTTTTCTGTCGGGTGGTGTGGGGCCGGCGTTTGGGATGTTCATATTTGGACTGATCGGAATAGGAATAGTCACTGAGACTTTCGAACTTGATCGAATCCGTGGCCTCAGCAATCCGGTTCCGGCCTTTATTGTGGGCGTGATTACCGGAATCCTGCCTTACGTATTGGTGTCGATCCTGCTTTCTGTTTTTTGAACTGCGAGAGCGGGCATCCGCGGGACCGGTCAATATCGATCCGGCTTCCCCCATCCGCCCCCATTTGCCGTCTTGATCCGGATCTCATCACCCGGCTCAACCATCAAGCCACTGACGAAGGCGTGCGCCTCGTTTGCCCCGGCGGCCCGGTGTACGGATAGCCCATTCGTGCCGCCGTCTCCGCCGCCATTGGAGCCCCATACCGGTCGTTTGTTGCGGCTGTAACCCGCGGACAGCACCGCCTTGCCCCGCGGCCGGTAGCACACGTCCAGGCCCTTGCCGCCGCTGTGCAGGCCCTGGCCCGTCTCGCTTTCGCTCAGGCGCTTCCAGCCGACGTCGATGCCGTAACGGGCTTCGCAGATCTCCACCGGGCAGTTGAAGGTCTCGCCGTGGCTGGTGGAGTACATTGCGCTGAGGCCATCACGGTCCCTGGTGGCGCCCCAGCCGCCCATTTGCGGCTCGACCATGGTGTAGCGGTGGCCGGTGTCGGGGTGGGTGCCGGCGATCACGGTGCCGCAGATGGAGGCGAAATGGCCGGCGGGCAGGCGCTCCGGCAGGGCCTTGGCCATGCAGTGCCAAAGCATATCATAGAGGCGGATGCGGGTTTCGAAATAATAACCGTGAGGCGCGGTGCCCGCGGCGTGGAAGATCGTGCCGGGCTCGGTGATCACCTCCAGCGGCCTGAACGAGCCGGCATTGGCGAAGAGTTCGGGATCGCTGAGCGCCTTGAAGATCATCTGGGCGGAGATCACCGCGCCGTCGCGGCTGGTGTTATAAGGCGCGTCGCGCTGGGCCGGATTGCCGGTGAGATCGACGGTGAACCGCTCGTCCGTGATGCGAATCTCGGCCCGCCAGAGCGCGCCATCATCCTGTTCCTCCTCGATGCGGAAGGTGCCTTTCGGCAAGGCCGCCAGGCCCTTGCAGGCGCGGGCTTCGCCTTCCTCGAACAGTGCGGCGAGCGCGGCTTCGTAGTTGGCGAGGCCATAGGTCCCGACCAGCCCGGCGACGCGGCTTGCGGCGCGGCGGCTGGCGGCGACCTGCGCCCACAGATCGCCCCGGGCAAAATCCGGCAGGCGGGAATTGGCGGCGATGATATCGAAGACCGATCCGACCGCTTCGCCGGCTTCGAAGAGGCGGATGGCCGGCAGGCGCAGGCCCTCCTGGAAGATTTCGGTGACATCGGTGGACATGGAGCCAGGCGTCTTGCCGCCGATATCGTTCCAGTGGGCGATGGAGGCGGTCCAGGCAATACACTTGCCGGCGGCGAAGACCGGCATCGCGATGACCACGTCGCTCAAATGGGTGACGCCGCCATAATAGGGATCGTTGGTGACGAAAAGATCGCCCTCGCGCAGGCTGTCCAGCCCGTGGAGTTCGACGATCTTCTTCACCGCCTTGTCGAGCACGCCGACGAAGGTCGGGATGCCGGCGCCGGAACTGACCAGATTGCCGGTGGCATCGGTGATGCCGGTGCCGGCATCCAGCACCTCATAGATGATCGGGCTCATGGCGGTCTTCTTGAGCACGGCGAACATTTCATCGGCGGAGGCGACCAGGGCTGACTGGATGACAGACAGGGTGACGGGATCGGGGGTCATTTGCGTTTGTCTCTCATAGTCTTCCCGTGCTGAGGGAACCGCTTCGCTCATTTTTGTTGGCCCTTCGGCCTTATCCGAAAATCGCTGCGCGCTTTTCGGGGCTGCATTTTTGTCGGCCCTTCGACCTTATCCGAAAACCGCTGCGCGCTTTTCGGGGCTCAGGGCGTGGATGCTGCGACGCCCGGTGCGAGGGGGTTCGGTATCGTTTCGCGAACCGCGCTCTTTCTCGTTCCTTAGCCGGAGTCAAGTGTGATCACACTTGATCCCGTCAACTCTCCACCACATGCAGGGTTCTTGGCAGTTCCGAAAAGACCTCAGGGCCGTCCTTGCGCAGGATGACGATTTCCTCGAGCCGGATGCCGAAGCGGCCGGGCAGATAGACGCCTGGTTCGATGGAAAACACCATGCCCTCATCGAGTACGGTCTCCGACACGGAGGTGATGTAGGGCGGCTCATGCACATCGATGCCGAGGCCGTGGCCGGTGCGGTGGATGAAGGCGTCGCCAAGTCCGCCCTCGGTGATCACCCGGCGGGCGGCGGCGTCGACATCCATCGCCCGCACGCCTGGCCGGCAGGCGGCGAGCGCGGCCTCGACGGCGCGGTCGACTAAAGCGTGCGCCTCGGCATAGCCGTCCGGCGGATGGCCGACGGCGAGCATGCGAGTCATGTCGCTCGGATAGCCGTCTTTGCGGCCGCCGATATCGATGACCACGGCATCGCCGGGCTGAAGCTTGCGGTCTCCGGTGTGATGGTGCGGAAAGGCGCCGTTGGGGCCGGAACCGATGATGGTGAATGCCGGCTCGGCGTCCTCGCTCTTGAAATGGGCGCGGATGGCGGCAGCGATTTCCCTCTCGCTGACGCCCGGCCGGGCCGCGGCGAAACCGGCCTGCATGGCGCGATCATTGATCAGCGCGTTTTCCTTCAGGAGCGCGAATTCCGCCTCGTCCTTGCGCATGCGCAGCGCGCCGAGGGTGGCGTCGGTGAACTGATGGGCGGCGCCCTGCAGCCGGTCGAGCAGCAGCAGGGCGAAATCGGCGCGCATGGTCTCGTCCAGCACGACGGTCTTTGCGGCATCCGCGCCGACATCGGCGAGGGCAGCGGTAAGCGCCGCATCCGGCCCGTCGGCATCGGCCCACGGGTGGAAGGCGATATCGGTGTGCTCGCGGCTGCCCTCGGCATTGATCGACGGCATCAGGAACGCTTCGCCCGACGCGCTGACCAGGAGCAGGCATGGCCGCTCGTCGGGATGCGGATAAAAGCCCAGCAGCCATTGCATATGGGTGCCCGGCCCGAGCGCCAGCAGATCGACCCCGGCGGCTTGCATTCTGGCTCTGAGAGCCTCCAGACGGTGTTTCGCGGCATCAGGCATGGTAACGCATCTCCTCTTGGTCTTGGCGGCCGACGACCACCCGGTTGCCGAACGCTTCGCCGTCGTCGAAACCGCCGAAGCGCTGTATTTCGTCCTCGGGCGGTGCCTCGCAGGACCATTTGCGGCTCGGTTTCCAGCCGCATTGTCTTTTCAGCAGCGCGCCATATTCGGCGCGTTTGAGGACGGCGATGGACGGGTCGATCACCGGCACGCCAAGCGCCTCCTCCAGTTCGTGATA
>JANQMU010000036.1 GCA_028279875.1 Rhizobiaceae bacterium | reverse complement strand
TCACCTTCATCGGCGACGGCATGCCGGGCACCGGCAAGACGATCCTGATCCAGATGATCGCCGGGCTGGTCCATGAATATTGCCAGGTCGCCGGCTATCCGTTCCACTACGAGAATTTCGGCGTGGACCAGATATCGTCCTATCAGGGCAAATCCGGACAGAACTGCAAAGCCTTTGTCGACAATATCGTCAATCCGCGGGCGATCGGCTTTGGCACGGTCGACGATATCGACCAGGTGGCCGCCCGGCGGTCCGACGACAAAGCCTCCGCCGGCCAGCACGAGGTGACGGCAGTGCTGATGGAGAGCTTTGCCGGCGCATCGACCGTGGTGCGCGGCAATTGCGCCTTCGGAATGTTCTCGAACTATCCGGAAAATGTCGATGATGCCCTGCGCCAGAGGGCCGGGGCGCGCTGGCTGGTGGACGGTCCGCAAAGCCGCGACGACTATGTCGATATCTTCGTCCTGCTGGCCGGCAAGAACCACGATATTCCGCTGGGCAAACACGATCTTTACGCCGGGCAGGCCATCAAGAAGGCGGTCGCCGCGTCCTATGAGGGCCACGACCGGCCGCAGGAAGACAAGCTGCTTGCCCTGTGGGAGACGTTCCGGGCCGAGCGTGGCGAAATCAGGACGATGGCCGATATCGGCGCCTATCTCCACCGGATCAAGACGGCCGAGCCGCGCTTTACCGGGCGGGCCATCAAGAACATCACCGATGCGGTCAAGATGCGGGCGATGGATATCGACCTTCCGGACGCGTGGTTCGAAACGCCCGAAGTGTTCATGCACAAGCCCTATGAGGACAAGACGGCGATGATCGCCGAATTGCGCGGTCCGTTCACCATCGAGATGGTGCTTCAGGAGATCAACCGCTATGGCGATTCGGAGTTCCGTTACACAGACCGTTCGGACGATGCTGCGGTCGAGGATATCATCCGCCGCGAAAGGCAGCGGGAGAAGGCAGTCCGTGAAATCGAGGCCATGAAGCGCGACGGGCGCTGGCAACAGTGAATGGGCGGCGATGAAGCGTCTGGTCGACAATGAGCTGATCTACGGGCAATTGATGGAGATTGCCGAGCCGCATCTGATCGCGCGCTACAACCGGGCGCTGGCTGGTTTCGGCCTGCCGGCGACGGATTTGCCGGCATTTTCCATCGACATGACCGGGTTTTCGCCGCAGGTTGCCGACGCGCTGGGCGATCCGCTCTATCTCGATCCCAACGCCGTCAATCGCCGCTTCATCATCCTGTCGCCCGCCCAGCAGCAGCTTCCGGTGGTTCACACCAGCTTTTCCAATACCGGGACTCTGATGCACGAGTTCTTTCGCGAGAACGGGCGTGCCATTCACGCCGTGACCATTCGCGACGTGCTTTACGGCGAGATCGAGGAGGATGTACTGAAGGTCGAGCATATCGAAGACCTGCTGTCCATCAACGAGGTGAAGTTCCGGGTGCTTTCGGCGGACGACATGCTGGGAAAATCCGACGAACTGGCGGGTCTCGCCGACCGGCTGATGACGGTTCCGGGTGCCTGGCGCGACGACGCCATGCTGAATCGCATGGTCGAACTGGCCCGGCAGACGGGTGATATCCGCAAGAACGCCCTGGTGCCGGACAAGCTGGTCTTTCGTCACGATGCCTTCTGGTCCGGCCATTTCGGCGGTGTCTTCGTGTTTGTTGACGACAAGACGACGACGGTGATTAGCGACCCGTCGGCACCCGGCTTTCGCCGCTCGCGTCCCTGGCAGGTCAGCTATATTGCGCTCGACGACTACCAGCGGATCTACACGTTTCTGGCGCTGACCGGCCGGATCCAGATGCCGGAACGGGACTGGATCGAAAAGTCCGGCTATCTGGAACACCGCTCGGACATGGCGCTGAAGAGCCTGATCGACCAATATGAACCGGATGCCGATCTCAATGCCGTCGATTCCATCTGGCTGCAGACCTGGCTCCATCGACATGCCGATCTGGTGACGCGGGACGGCACCTATCCGTTCCTGCAGGCTGCCCGCCGGCAGATCGCGTCCACGGGCGAAATGGCGATGGAGGAAGCGGCCGCCAGGAACCGGTTCCTGCTGGTCAGGGCGAGGCCCGACCATCCGGACCGCTGGCTGACAAGCCAGTTGATCAGCCGCCTGGTGCCGGCCGATTTCGTGTCCCGGTTCGTTTTCGACAAGCAGGGTTTCTACGACCACTACGAAACCTTCGGCGAATCCTTCCGCAGCCATGTTGTGGCAACGCTCGCCAACACCTATCTGCCGGACAAGAAGGCGTTGCGGCGCCGCCTTTACGGATTTGGAGAGGACTGACCATGCTCGATCCCGTCATTGCTTTTTTCGAGCGGGTTTTCCATGCCGTCGGGCACGGCATCGGCCTGCTGATCGCCTGGATCCTCTGGCCCTTCGTGGCGGCGAGCCGCTGGTACGGTAAGCGCGGCTTCATCCTCAAGGCGGCCATCGGGCTGGTGGTCGTCGGCATCGTCGCGCTCTACGCGATCTTCATCTGGCGGACCCTGTGGGTGCGCAATTTCGATCCCGATTACGTGGTCGCCTATAATCTGGAGGACCTGCAGACCCGGGCCGGCGAGCAGGTGTCGATCGAAAACAGCGCATCGACGGCGCGCACATGCGGCCGGTCGGCGATTGTCGACGTGACCGCAGAGTTGATCGATTTCAACGTCAACCAGAATGCCTGGATTTCATCGACACTGCTCTACAAGCTCGGGTTCTTCGGCTTGCCCTGGGACGCGACGCCGTTTCTCGACAACAAGGCCTCCTTTCAGCGCGGCATCCAGCAGGCCGTGCAGCGCACCGCGCTGGAACTGGTCGACGCGCTCGGGCGCCGGCGCGGCACATCCAGCGCCGACCCCAACCTGCAATTGGCACGCGGGCGCATCCAGTACGATCAGCAGACCTGGTATTTCAGCCTGCGGCCCTTCGGTCCGCTGACGCCGACGCCGGGCGCCTATCGCGAGGGCCTGAAGCAGTTGCGGGCCTTCAACGACCGGCTGGAGGCCTGTGACGCGGTTTTCGATCCGCGGGCCGACAACCTCATCCGCTTCGTCGACCGGATTGCCGCCGATATCGGCTCGACCTCGGCGGCGCTCCGCGACCGTTCGGACCAGAGCAATGCCGGATGGTTCGACACAAGGGCGGACAACCAGTTCTGGTTCACCTATGGCCAGCTCTACGCCTATTACGGCATCCTGAAAGCCGCCCATGCGGATTTCGCCGACATCATCCGCAGCCGCCAGCTTGAGGAGGTGTGGGTGACGATGGAGGAGCAGCTCAGAGCGACGCTGGATCTTGACCCGGTGATTGTGTCCAACGGCCGCGAGGATGGCTGGATCATGCCGTCGCATCTCGCGACCGTCGGCTTCTATCTGTTGCGGGTGCGTTCGAATCTGGTGGAGATCCGCTCCATTCTGGATCGCTAGCCTGAGGGGACTGCCGGCTCGAAATGGATGATCCGCATATCCGCAAAGCCCGGCCCGACGATGTCGAGGCCCTGGTGGCATGTATCGATGCCGCCTATGCGCACTATGCCGACCGCATATCGGACCTGCCGCCGGTGTCGGACGGTTGCGCGCAGGACATTGCGGAAAACCGGGTATGGGTGGCTGTCGAAGGCGATGAGATCGTCGGCTGCCTGTTCCTTGTCCCCGGAGACGGGTTTTTGACATTGACCAATGTGGCGGTCCACCCGGATCATCGCGGCAAGGGTCTGGGACGCGTACTGATGGCTTTTTGCGAGGACGAAGCAAGGCGGCAGGGGTTTACAGAGATGCGTCTGAACACCCATGCCGCCATGCCGGAGAATGTCAGGCTCTACGCGCATCTCGGCTGGGTTGAAACCGCGCGGGACGGCAACACAGTCTCCATGAGAAAACGGCTTTGAGCCGTTCAGTGCTGCCGGTCCCGGAATATCCTCGAAATGAGAACACCGGGACAGCGGCACGTGCCGGAGGTCACGCTCCGATGCTGACACTGACTGCCTTGGTCTCCAGGAAGGCGTCGATGCCTTCAATGCCGAATTCGCGTCCCCAGCCCGATTCCTTGTAGCCGCCAAAGGGCAGGTTGGGGTCGAAGACGCCGAAACTGTTGACCCAGACGGCGCCGGCATTGACGGCTGCCGCCATGCGATGGGCCTTGCCGATATTCTCCGTCCAGATCGAGGCCGCCAGCCCGAAATTCGTGTCATTGGCGAGGCCGGTGATCTCGCTTTCGGTTTCAAACGGCATGGCGCAGACCACGGGGCCGAAGATCTCTTCGCGCGCCACGGCCATGTCGGCGGTGGTTTCGGCGAGGACGGTGGGGGCAAAGAAATATCCGCTGTCGCCGGCCCGGCTGCCGCCGCATAAAACGGACGCGCCGTCGCCACGGGCCCGGTCGACATGACCCGTGACCCGGTCAAGCTGGACCTGCGACATCAGCGGGCCGAGCTCGCTGTCGGGGTTGAGACCGGCGCCGAGCTGCATATTGGCGGCGATATCGCGCACGCCGGAGACGACCTGATCGAATATCGGCGCCTCGATGAAGAGCCGCGACCCAGCATTGCAGACCTGTCCGGAGTTGCCGAATATTGCGGCGGCCGCGGTTGGGATCGCGCTTTCCAGATTGGCATCGGCGAAAATGATGTTGGGCGATTTTCCGCCGAGTTCAAGGGTCACCCGTTTGAGATTGCTGGCGGCGGCCGCGGCGGCGATCTTGCGGCCGACCTCCGTTGATCCGGTGAAGGAAATCTTGTCGACTCCGGGATGGCTCGCCAGCGCGGCACCGGCGGTGTGTCCGAAACCGGTCAGAATATTGACTGTGCCTTCCGGGAAGCCGGCCTCGACCACCAGTTCCGCCAGCCGCAAGGCGGTCAGGGGCGTCTGCTCCGCGGGCTTGAGGACCACCGTACAGCCGGCGGCGAGGGCCGGGGCCAGCTTGAAGGAGGCCTGTGCGAACGGAAAGTTCCAGGGGATGACCCCGGCGGCAACCCCCAGCGGCTCGCGTCTCGTGAAGGCGTGGAAGGCTTCCGGGTTGAGCGACAGGTCGAAACTGCGTCCCTGTATCTTGGTCGCCCAGCCGGCATAGTATTTGTAGATTTCCGCCGCAAAAGGCACGTCGAGCGCTTTTGCAATGTGGGCGGGCTTTCCGGTGTCCAGGGATTCGATCTCCGCGATCTCCTCCAGATTGTCATAGATCAGGGCGGCCAGCTTGGTGAGGCACTCAGCGCGTGCGGCAGGGACCTGCTTGCCCCAGGCGCCGTCGAACGCGGTTCTCGCCGCCGCAACCGCCCGGTCGACATCCTCGGCGTCCGCGGCGACCACCGCGCAGATGTCCGCTCCGCTCGCCGGGTCTTCGCTCATTAGCTTGCCGCCGGCGACGCTGTCTGTGAAGGCCCCGCCGATAAACAGGCGTTTCGGGCGGTCGATGAATTCCCGGGCCGCCGCACCGAGCGCGTCCCTGCCATCCACAAAAATTACCGGTTTGTTCATCTCAATTTCCTCCTTGTCCGTGTTCTGGGTGTTTGACCGTCAGATTTCGATCCTGGACCTCTCCACCACGGCCATGTCGACATTGATGCCGAGCCCGGGGCCGGCGGGCAGTGCAACGCGTCCGCTTTCCGGCGAAAGGTCCTCGACGACGAGATCGTTCCGCAGCTTCACCGGCGCCTCGTCCCGCAGGACGTGGTCGATCAGCGGGCAGGTCGCCATGAAATGCAGCATGGCGGCAAATCCGACATCCGATCCATAGTGGTGCGCGGAAACCGGAATGCCGCCCTTTCGGGCAATCTCGGCCATCTCGATGGCCGCGCCGATGCCGCCGCAGCGGCAGGGGTCGGGCATGACGTAGCTGGCAAGTCCGTCTTCGATGACCCGGTTATACTGCTCAGTGCTGAAGGCGTTTTCGCCCCAGGCAATCGGAAAGTCGGGAAAGGCCTCGCGGAGCTTCGACAGGGCGCTGAAATCATCGTTCAGGACCGGCTCCTCCAGCCAGTAGAGGCTCAGTGGCTGCAGCGCCTTCATCATTTTTCGCGCACGCGGATAGGTGAAGGCCTGGTTGGCGTCGATCATGACATTGACCGTGTCGCCGACCGCCTCGCGCAGGGCGAAGGCCTTGGCAATGTCGACGTCGTCGTCGAAGCCGATCCGCATTTTGACGGTCCTGTAGCCCTTGGCGACCATGTCGCGCGCGCCGGCAGCCGGATCGTCGGCACGAAATCCCGTGGCATAGGCGTCGAAATCGCTGTGGAAGGAACCGCCGAGAAGATCCGACAGGCTCCTTCCGGTTTCCTGGCCAAGGGCATCCCACAATGCCATTTCGATGCCGGATATCGCCTGGGCGATCGCGCCTTCGGCCCACATGCGCGTATAGGCGAGGGTGGCCATGTGCATCTGCAGGCGCAGCCTGCGAATGTCCCGGGCGTCCTCGCCAATGATCAGCGGCGCGAGACCGTCCTCGATCGTCGCCTTGCGCTCCCGATAGGTCCAGGGCGGGAAATTGACCGAGGTTTCGCCCCATCCGACGACCCCGCCGGCGGTTTCAACCCGCACCAGCCCGAAGTTCCGGTGACTGAGAATTCCGCATGAAAGCGGAATGGGTTTTGCCAGTTCTTCCTGACACAAAACAAAGCTCACGGATTTGATCTTCACGTCCTGACCTCCAAACACGCGTCGCCGACAGGATGCCATGCTTGACGCGATTAGACAATATGATATCATCATGTCTGCTGGTCTGACCACTAGAAATGCAATCAGAAACAGGCCGCACAACAAACAACCGCATGCGTCTGGTCCACAGGGAGGCTTATCATGTCAGACAAAATCGGGACGTCCGGATTCTCACGCCGGCAGGTTCTCATCGCCGGAGCCGGCGGGGTCGTGGCGGCATCCGCCGGGATGTTCCCGCGCCCATCCTTCGCGCAGGATTTCGCCGGACAGGAATTGAACGTGATGATCGTCCAGCCGCATGCCGTCGCCGGCGAGATGATGGCCAAGGCCTTCGAAGAGGCCACCGGGGCGAAGGTCAATGTCACGGCGGTGCCCTATGACCAAGTCCAGGCCCAGGCCACGCTGGACGTGCAGTCCGGCGCCAACAAATTCGACGTGCTCGATTACTGGTACATTTCCGTCGGCGCGATGGCCGATGAGGGGATCATCGAGGATGTCACCGACCTCATCAAACGTGATGCAGCGGAGATCCAGCCCGACGATTTCATTCCGTCAATCTACGACACCTACACCAACCATGCCGGCCGGCGGTGGGGGCTTCCCTATGATGGGGACACCCATGTGCTGTTCTACAACAAGGAGATATTCGACCGCCACGGGCTCGGCGCGCCGAAGACCTGGGAAGACTATGCCAAGACAGCCGAACTGATCACCAATGCCGAGTCCGCCAACGGCATTTACGGCGCGGCGATGCTCGGTTTCAAGGTGCCGGTGATCATCGGTTCGACCTTCGTCAACCGGCTCGCGGGCTTCGGCGGTTCACTGCTTGACGGCAATGGCAATCCAAACCTTTTGAGCGAGTCGGCCATGGGCGCGGCGGCCGCGATGGCCGATGTCGCTCCCCATTGCCTGCCGACCCCGCTGGAAACGGCCTTTGACCAGGCGCTGCCGGCCTTCCTCGGCGGCAAGGTCGCGATGATGGAGTTCTGGACCGATCTCGGTGTCTACGCCCAGGATGCCGGCCAGTCGAAGATCGTCGACAAATGGGAAGTGGTCCAGATGCCGACGGGGTATCCGGGCCAGACGCCGCTCGCCGCGCTCAATGCCGGCTTCTGCTTCTCGATCTCGAAGGGCTCGAAGAAAAAGGAACTGGCCTGGGAATTCATGAAGTGGGTCACCAGCCCGCAATACAGCCTCGAACTGCTGACGACCACCGGCAGCGGTATCGATCCGACCCGGCTGTCGGGCCTGAATTCGGACGCATACAAGGCGTTCGCGCCGAAGGTGCAAAAGGCGGCAAAGGCCTCACTGTCCGGCGCGCTTGCATGGCCGACCAATCCCGAGAGCCCGCGCATGATGGAGGCGCTTTCCGACCAGCTCGCGGCGATGCTGGCCGGCGAAAAATCGTCTGAGGACGCCATGAAACAAACGCAAGCCGCCTGGGAACGCCTCCTGGGTTGAGCCGGCGACGCGGTGCAGGATGCCCGGTCCTGCACCGCGTGTGCGATTGCAATCAGGATCGAAGTCTCGAACATGACTGTCAGACACGCCAATCTGAAACTCGCGCTCGGCATGAACGGGCCGGCTCTGGCCGGCCTGACCGTGTTCGCGGTGTTGCCGTTTTTCTATCTTTTGGCGTTGTCGTTCAGCAAATCGACGCTGGGCAAGACCTTTTCAAAATATGTCGGTTTCGGGAATTACGACTGGGCTCTCAACGGCACCGATTTTGCTGCGACATTGTTGCGGACAAGCTGGTTCGCTTTCACCGTCTGTTCGGTTCAACTCGTGCTGGGATTGTGCCTGGCGCTGGTACTCGAGCGGGTGACGCGCGGCGGCGGCGGCATTCGGGCCCTGGTGCTGCTGCCGCTGATGACGCCGCCGGTCATGGTCGGAACCGCATGGAAGCTCATCCTGGCGCCGTCGGGCGGGTTCTTCAATGGCTGGCTTCTGTCGCATGGCTGGATCACCGAACCGATCAGCTTTCTGGGCAGCAAGGGGCTGGCCTTCTGGTCGATCGTTGTGGCCGATACCTGGCAGTGGACGCCGTTTGTCGCGATCCTGTGCTATTCGGCGCTAAAGGTGCTGCCGCGCGACATATTCGAAGCGGCATCCATGGACGGCGCCTATCCGGTCCGGCAGTTCTTCACGCTGACGCTGCCCAATATCGCGCCGGCCCTGGCGGCGATTTTCCTGCTCAAGCTGATCATCGCCTTCAAGACCTTCGATCTGGTCTATGTGCTGACCTATGGCGGTCCGGGCAATTCGACCAATATGACCAGTTTTCTGATCTGGAAGACGGCACTTCGGGAATTCGATGTCGGGCTGGCCGCCTCGATGACCCTGATGTTCGCCTTCTTTGTCGGCCTGGTGACCCTGCCGGTCACCTGGGCCTATCGGCGCCTGTCGGCGTTTTTGGGATAGTCGGATGCGCGCAATCGCTCAACACTCCGTTTCCGGCCGTCTGATCACCGTGCTTGGCCTGCTGCTGTTTCTCGGCTTCTTCCTGTTTCCGATCGCCTATCTGCTGGCGACGTCGTTCAAGACTCCAGACGAGGTCCTGACGGGGACCTTCCTGCCGCGCGCTCCGGTGCTGCACAACTGGCCGGAGGCGTTTTCCCTGGTTCCGCTGGCGGGCTATCTGAAAAATTCGGTGGTGGTTTCGATCCTCGCCGGCCTGCTGACGCTGCTGATCTCGGTGCCGCTGACCTATTCGGTGGAGAAACTGAGGCTGACCGGAAACTGGCTGCCCAATCTGGTTCTCGCTTCCTATATGGCGCCGCCCGTGGTGGCGTTGCTGCCGCTGTTCTTCATGCTGCGGGTGTCCGGGCTGCTCAATACGCTGGCGGGACTCGTCCTTGTTTACGGCATCATGAACATCCCGGTCGCCTTCTGGCTGCTGCGGCCGTTCATCCGCCAGATCCCGCGGGATCTCGACGAGGCGTCTTGGATGGACGGGGCCGGCTTCTGGAAGACGCTCATCGTGGTCAATGTGCCGCTGCTCGCACCGGCGCTCGTATCCTCGGGGATCATCTGCATGATCCTGAGCTATAACGAGTTTCTCTTCGCTTCCACCTTCACCTTCGACGATGACGTGCGCACGCTGACCGTCGGTGTCTCGCTGTTCCAGGGCGAGCGGCTGGTCAATTTCGGCCAGATGGCGGTCGCGTCGCTGTCGGCCATTCTGCCGGTTTATTTTGTTGCTCTGTTTTTTCAACGGTGGTTGATTGGGGGGTTAACCCACGGGAGCGTAAAATGACAGCCTCAGCACCAAAATTCATGGCCATTAACCGATCCAAGATCTGGATGCAGGTCGCCGACCAGATCAAGGAGATGATCGATCGCGAAGAGTTCGCGCCGGGCGAAAAACTGCCGAGCGAGCGTGAGCTCTGCGAGCAGTTCGGTGTCTCGCGCATGTCCATCCGCGAGGCGTTGCGCAAACTTCAGGCGGATTCCTATATCGATGTGCGGTCCGGGCTCGGCACCTTTGTGGTGGAAGCCAACAAACGGTCCGTTGCCCGGCTCAGCGACTGGCTGGACACGCATGTCGACAGTCTGAAGAAGCTCATCGAACTGCGTATGGCCATCGAGCCCGGCATTGCCGAGCTGGCGGCCGCCAAGGCCAGCGAGCAGGATGTCGCCGCGCTCAGGCAGCATGCGGAGGCGCTGGCCGATGTCGACACCGACCAGGCCAGCAGCACCGATGCGGCCTTTCATCTCGAATTGGCCTCCATCACCAAGAACTCGATGATCGAACAGATCGTCGAGGAGATCCTCGATGCCACGCACGACCTTCGCCGCGTCACCCTGAAGGACAGGGATCACATGCGGCTGGCCAGTGGCGGGCATCTCGGCGTGGTGGAGGCGATTGCCAGACAGGATCCGGATGGCGCCGCTGCGGCCATGCGCCGGCATCTGACGGATGCACGAACCAGCTTGTTGAACGCTGAAACCGAGGAGAAGACATGACGACCATTCCTTCCAGAACCACGATCACGCCGGCGGATATTCTCGACGGCGCGCCGATGCAGCAAAAACACGGCAATGTGCGCGACCTGAAACTGGTCTATCCGGCCACCGGCCTTGACGCCAAGACCCTGTGCATGGGGCTTGTCGAAATTGACCCCGGGCATGCCTCGCCGGAGCACAAGCACAATTGCGAGGAGGTCTATTATGTGCTGAGCGGCGAGGGCGTGCTGGAAATCGACGGCGAAGAGCATCCCCTGATGGCCGGCGGCGCCTCTCTCCAGCGGCCAAACCTGCCGCACCGGGTCGTCAATACGGGTGAAGAAACGCTGCGCCTTATCGTCGTCGGCGGGATCATGTTCGTGCCGCTCTGGCCCGAATGGCCGACACCGTCGCCCTATGAGGTATTCGACGGCGATACGAAGAACGCGGTGTAGTGCTCCCGATGTCCCGGATTGAGGTCTCCGATCTTTGCAAGAGCTATGGCGATGTCGATGTTCTGCACGACATCAACCTGGTTATTGAAGAGGGCGAGTTTGTTGTGCTCGTCGGCCCGTCCGGCTGCGGCAAGTCGACCCTGCTGCGCACCATCGCCGGTCTCGAAACGTCGAAATCCGGCGAGATCCGCTTCGACGGTGAAGCCGCGACAAGGCTGCCGCCGCAGGAGCGCAATCTGTCGATGGTCTTCCAGTCCTATGCGCTTTATCCGCATATGACCGTGCGGAACAATATCGCCTATGGCCTGCGCAACCGAAAGATTCCCAAACCGGAGATCGCGGCGCGGGTCGACAGGGTTGCGGAGACGCTTCAACTGGCGCAACTGCTTGACCGGCGGCCGGGGCAACTGTCCGGCGGCCAGCGCCAGCGGGTGGCGATGGGACGGGCGATGGTCCGCGAACCCAGGGCCTTTCTGTATGACGAGCCGCTGTCCAATCTGGACGCCTTTTTGCGGGTCGATATGCGCTCGGAAATCAAGAAACTGCATCACGCCCTCGGCAAGACCTCGATCTATGTCACGCATGACCAGGTCGAGGCGATGACATTGGGTGACCGCATCGTGGTGATGAACGGGGGCAAGATCGAGCAGACCGGGTCGCCGGAAGCTCTCTATGACGACCCGGTGAATGTGTTTGTCGGCGGCTTCATCGGATCGCCACCGATGAATTTCCTTGATGTCACCGTGTCGGAAAAGGGGCTCAAGCTCGCCGACGGAACTGCGATCGCGTTGCCGCGGGACCTGCTGCAAAACCTGTCCTCGGCCGGTGATCTGACGCTCGGTTTCCGCCCCGAACAGGTCAAGGTCGCCGCCGATACGGATGCGGTTTCGATGTGCGGCACGATCGCCGAGTGCGATGTGCTGGGCGAGGACCACATGCTGACACTGGATTTGGGCGGCAAATCCGTTCGGGTTCGCATCAGCCGTTCAGCCGGCTGGGAAATCGGATCGACGGAGACCTTCTTCGTTTCGCTCGCGGATTTGCGGTTTTTTGACGCCACGAGCGGGCGGCGGATCAATTCAGGCGCCTGACAAGGGGAGAGATTATGTACGATTATGTCATCGTGGGCGGCGGCGTCGCCGGGTGTGTTTTGGCCTATCGGCTGAGCGAGGATCCGAACGTCCGGGTTGCCGTGCTGGAATACGGCACGGCCGGGAACCACAAGAAGACGATCGTCAAGATGCCATTGGGCATGGTGGCGTTCATGATGCCCAATCTGGCTTTTCTCGGCGGTCCGAAAATGACCTATATGTATAAGGGCGAGCGCAATCAGGGTCTGGGTGGGAACACGCTCGACCTGCCGCGGGGCAAGGCTGTCGGCGGATCGTCGATGATCAACGGCATGATCTATATCCGCGGCCAGCATGAGGATTACGATCACTGGGAAGAGCTCGGCGCCACCGGCTGGGGCCGTGACGAAATGCTGCGCTATTTCAAGAAGGCCGAGCATTTCGAGATCGCCGACAATCCCGATCATACGCCGAATTTCAATCTCGACGGACAACCCGTCAAGGATCAGATCGACTACAGCTATCACGGCCGGGGCGGGCCGTATAATGTCGCGCCGCCACGCGATCCCAATCCGATGTGCGATGTCTATTTCGAGGCCTGCAAACAGGTCGGGTATCCGATCAATCCGGACTTCAACGGCAAGTCCCAGGAGGGCATCGGCTATCACTGGCTGCAGCAGAAGGGCGGCGAACGCTGGGGCATGGAATCGGGCTATGCGGCCGGCTGCCGGGACCGGCCGAATGTCGAATTCATCACCGAGGCCAAGGTTCGCAAACTGATCGTCAAGGACAAACGCGCCACCGGCGTGCAGTATGATCAGGGCGGCGAAACGAAGGTCGTCGAGGCCGGGCGCGACGTGATCATGTGCGCCGGCGCGTTCAACACGCCGCAGATCCTGATGCTGTCGGGGATCGGCCCGTCCGACGAACTGGCCAAACAGGGCATCGAGGTGTTGCATGACCTGCCGGGCGTCGGCCAGAACCTGCAGGATCACATCGACACCTGGGTCAAGCAGAAATCCACCAGCCGCATCACCTACGGCATGTCGCTGCCGGTGCTGCACAAGAATGTCGGACATGTCCTGAAATGGTTCTTTGCGCGGCGCGGCGCCTTCACGTCCAACACCGCCGAGGCCGGCGGCTTCGTCAAATCGCATGACGGGGCGGAGCGCCCGGATCTGCAGCTGTTCTTCTGCACGACCATTGCATCGGCGCAGGCGGCCGACAGTTTCTTCGCCCACGGCTGGGCGATGCACGCCACCGACCTCAGGCCCTATTCACGCGGACATGTGGGCCTGCATTCGGCCGATCCGTTCGAACAGCCGCTGATCCAGCACAATTTCTGCCAGGACGACCGGGACATGCAGAACCTCGTTCGCGGCATTCACATCATGCGCAACATCACCGACCAGCCGGCCTTCAAGGACCATGTCGGAATGGAAATGGAGCCCGGGCGCGATGTGCAGAGCGACGACGAATTGCGCGACTATATCAAGTCCCATTGCATGACCATGTATCACCCGACCTCGACCTGTTCGATGGGGACGGGCAAACAAGCCGTGACGGACCCGGCCAGCCTGCGGGTATATGGCATGGACGGGCTGCGGGTGATCGATGCATCGGTCTTTCCGGCGGTGATTTCGGGCAACACGATGGCGCCGACCGTGGCGGTGGCGGAAAAGGGCGCAGACCTCATCAAAGCAGGCACTTAGCAGGTTTTGTTGAGAATCGGATTCATGCTGTTTGCAGCTTGCTTCAATCGCGTCGGTAGATATTCATCACCGCACCGTTTTTGCAGGGCGCGGATTTTTTCAGCGTCAGCGTTGTCGGCGCCGTGTCGGGCCCGAAAAGGCGTCTGCCGGACCCGACGATGACCGGGAAGGTCCACAGCCGGAACTCGTCGATCAGCCCGTGGGCGAGGAGCGACTGGATCAGCCTGCCGCTGCCATGAATCTGCAGCAAGGGACCGTCCTGTCTTTTCAGATCGGTGATTTTCTCCATGGCATCGCCGGTGAGGGCGGTCGAATTCTGCCAGGTGAATTCCGTCAGGGTTGAGGTCACGACATATTTCTTGGCTGCGTTCAGCCGGTTGGAGACCGGGTTGTCGCGGTTCTCCTCCGGCCAGTGACCGGCGAACAGCTCGTAGGTTTTTCGCCCGAAGATGATGTCATAGGGCTCGCCCATGGCTTCGGCATAGACCTGCGCCATGACCTCCTCCCAGTAATCGGCGGCCCAGCCGCCGCTTGTGAAACCGCCGGAGCGATCCTCGTCGGGCGAACTCGGCCCCTGCATGACGCCGTCGAGGGTCAGGAATGTCAAAATCGCAAGGTCGCGCATTGTCGTTCTCCCGGGTTTTTACCAGCTTGCTGACGTCGTGGCGGGCACGGCAAGGAAACGCTCAAGCCGGTCGAGCGAAGCCTCCCATCCATCGGCATGGATCGTGCAGGCATGGTCCGACGGGATGCGCTCATGGGTGATGATCACCTCCGTCGCCTGTTCTCTTTCGGCAAATCGGAATGTGACGCGCATTGGGATATCGGCTAGCGGGTCCGGCGCTTCCCATATCCAGGACATGACGATCCGGGCCGGCTCGACAATGTCGGCATAGGTCCCGCCGACCACCGGCCGCCTGCCGTCCGGCATGGTGTAGCGCAGGCGGAAACGTCCTCCTGGCGAAAAGTCGAATGTCAGTATATCGAGGGCAATGTCCTCGGTTGGCGTGAACCATTGCGAAAGCAGTTCCGCCCGGCCGAAGGCCTGAAAAACCCTTGGGCGGGGGGCGTGAATGGTGCGGCGGACAATGAGCGGCACCGGTTCGCCTGTCACGCGCCGTCCTCCGGCGCGCCGGGGTCGCTGACGAAGGCTTCCAGCCGGCCCAGCGTGCCTTCCCAGAAGTCGCGGTGCCTGGTGATCCAGTCCTCCGCCTCCTTCATGGCGGCGGCCTCCAGCCGGAAGCGATGGGTCCGTCCGTCGATCTCCCGGCGCACGAGACCCGCCGATTCCAGCACTTTGAGATGTTTGGAGACCGTCGGCTGCGCGACATCGAAGGGCGCGCGCAGTTCGCCGGCCGACAAGGCGCCGCTGGTCGCGAGCATCGAGAGCATCTGCCGGCGGGTCCCGTCCCCCAGGGCATGGAACGTTCGGTCAAGGGGGTGCTGATATTGAATAGCCATATGGCTATTTATTGAATCATCGACTCCGTGTCAACAGGTTTGCCGGTCATGAGACCGAGAATGCCTGTTTCGCCTGATCCTCCAGCCATTTGACCATGCGGCGATAGGGGACCGGACCGTAGCTGACGCGGGCAACGCCGAGACCTGCGAGAACATTGGTCTCCGGAACGTGCGGCAGGGCGATGATATTGACCGGCAGCGGCACCTGCTCGCACAAACGGCCGATCAGTTTTTCGTCCGCCAGGCCCGGTGCGAAAAGCCCGTCGGCGCCGGCCTGTTCATAGGCCTTTGCCCTTTCGATTGCTGCATCGAGCATTGCGTCCGTATGGGTGTCCGGCTTGGCCTTGAGGAAGATGTCCGTACGGGCATTGATGAAGATCGATGGTGTGACGGCGTCGGCAGCCTTGCGCGCCGCTGCGATCCGGGCGCATTGATCGGCGATTGCGAAAAGATCGGATGTGCCGATGATCTGGTCTTCGAAATTGAAGCCGATGGCGCCGGCTTTGCAGGCGTGCGTCACCGTTTCGGCGACGGTTTCGGGCGCCGCGCCGTAACCGCTCTCAAGGTCGCCGGTCACCGGCAGGTCGACCGCGGCAACGATGCGGCGAAGATTGTCCATCGCAAGATCCAGGGGTATCTGCTCGCCGTCCGAAAACCCGTGGGCCATGGCGACGGGCGCGCTGCCGGTGGCGATCGCCTTGGCACCGGCCGCCGCGACCGCCGTAGCGCTGCCCGGGTCCCAGATGTTGAACAGGATCAGCGGGTCGCCCTTTTTGTGCAGGGCGTGGAATGTTTTGGCATGGTCGATCGATTGCGGCATGGTCGGATCCTTCTCACATCACTCCTGTTTCCATGCCATGTTGCGGCGAAAAGTCAAACCGGCAGGTGCGACAGGTTCTTGACCTCCTCCATCACCGCATAGGTGTGGGTTTCGCGCACGCCCGGCAGCGGCAGGATCACATCGGAGAGGAAGGCCCGATAGGCGTCCATGCCGCCGACGCGCGCCTTGACGAGATAATCGAAGCCGCCGGCCACCATATGACATTCCATGACATCGTCGCTGCGCTTGACGGCGACGGCGAAGGCCTCGAACACATCGGGGGTCGTGCGGTCGAGCTTGACCTCGACAAAGACCAGTAGGCCGCGCCCGAGCTTTTGCGGCGACAGTCGGGCGGAAAATCCCTCGACAAAACCTTCGCGTATCAGGCGCTTGACCCGCTCGGCGGTGGCGGTGGCGGACAGGTTGATCCGGTCAGCCAGCTCGATATTGGACAGGCGGCCATCGGCCTGAAGCGCCCGGAGGATCTTGCGGTCCAATTGATCGATTTCTTTCATGATTCCCTACCTTGTTTATAAACGGTAGAGAAATATCCGGAAATATAAAACAAAGATAGTGAAAAACGCAGATCATTTGCGTCTATAATGGTGAAAACGCGGGAGGTCCGATATGAATGCACCGGTTTCGCCAGGCCCGACGGGCTTCAGTGCCCCCTATGCCGGCGACGACGATAGACTGATCGCCGGCTTTGCCGCCGAGCTGGAGCGCGATGCCGCGGGTAATGCGCGGATCGACGCCGATGCCACCCGGTTCATCAACGCCATCCGCGACAATGCCGGATCGATCGGCGGTGTCGAGGATTTCCTGCGTGAATACGGCCTGTCGACCCCTGAGGGGCTCGCCATGATGGTACTGGCCGAGGCGCTGCTCAGGGTTCCCGACGCGCAGACCCAGGACAAGCTGATCGAGGACAAGCTGAAGGAAGGCAATTGGAGCGCCCACGAGGCCCATGGCGATACCTGGTTCGTGGCCGCCTCGGCCTGGGCGCTCGGTGTGACGGCGCGGGTCATTCGTCCGGGCGAGACGCCGGAATCGGTCATGCACGGGCTGATCAAGAGGCTCGGGCTGCCCACCGTGCGCACCGCCACACGGCAGGCGATGCGCTTTCTCGGCCACCATTTCGTGCTGGGCGAGACCATTTCCGATGCGCTGTCGCGGGCGGAAAAGAACGAAAGCCGCGGCTACCGCCATTCCTTCGACATGCTGGGCGAGGGCGCGCGCACGGCAGCCGATGCGAAACGATACTGGCAGTCCTATGCCGATGCGATCGAGGCGATCGGGGCCGCCGCCGGCAAGTCGGCTCTGCCGGACCGGATGGGCATATCGGTCAAATTGTCGGCGCTGCATCCGCGTTACCACGCCACCCACCGCGATCGGGTGATGAAGGAGCTCGTTCCCGATCTTCTTGCGCTGGCGCAAAGGGCAAAGGCGCATGATCTGAATTTCACGGTGGATGCCGAGGAAGCCGACCGGCTGGAACTGTCGCTCGATGTGATCGATGCGGTGTTTTGCGACGAAAGCCTTACCGGCTGGGACGGCTTCGGCCTGGCCATCCAGACCTATCAGAAGCGGGCGCCGGCGGTGATCGATCATGTTGATGCGCTGTGCCGGCGCACCGGCCGGCGGATGATGGTGCGGCTGGTCAAGGGCGCCTATTGGGACACCGAGATCAAGCTGGCGCAGGAGCGCGGCCTGGATGATTATCCGGTCTATACCCGCAAGGCCGCGACCGATGTTTCCTATATGGCTTGCGCCCGCAAGATGCTGGCCATGCGGGAACGGCTGTTTCCGCAATTTGCCACCCACAATGCGCTGACGGTGGCGAGCATTCTGGAAATGGCCGGCGACGACAAGGGCGGTTTCGAATTCCAGCGGCTGCATGGCATGGGTGAGGCCCTGTATGAGGCGGTGACCGAGGGCAACAGCCCGGTTCCATGCCGAATTTACGCGCCGGTCGGCGGCTATCGTGACCTGCTGGCCTATCTCGTGCGCCGGCTTCTGGAAAACGGCGCCAATTCCTCCTTCGTTGCCGTTGCCGGCGACACCAATATTCCGGTCAGCGATCTGCTGGTCCGGCCGCTCGACAGCCTTGGTTTCAAAGAGGGCAACAGCGCCCGGCACAGCGACATCGTGCGCCCCGCTGGGATCTATGGAGACCGGCGTAACAGCGCCGGGCTGGAATTCGGTCATCGCCCGGATCTCGATGCCCTGACAAAGGGCATGGCCGCGTCGCGGCCGGACGTCCATGCGAAGCCGCTGCTGCCCGGGAGTAAGCCGAGCGGTCAGGCCCTTGCGGTGCGAGCACCGGCCGAACCGAAGGTGACGGTCGGACATGTGGTGCTGGCGCAGGCTGGCGATGTGGAACTGGCGATGGCGGCGGCCCGTGCGGGTTTCGAGCGCTGGTCGCGCACGCCGGTATCGGTCCGGTCGACCGCTTTGGAAAAGGCCGGTGACCTTCTGGAGGAAAACCGGGACGCGTTCATGACGCTGCTTTCGCTGGAAGCCGGCAAGACGCTGGATGATGGCATTGCCGAGATCCGCGAGGCGGTGGATTTCTGCCGCTATTATGCCGCCCAGGCGCGGGAGAAATTTGCCGAACCCATGCTGATGCCGGGACCGACCGGCGAGGAGAACCGCTATGGCTGGCGCGGCCGCGGCGTGTTTGCCTGTATCAGCCCGTGGAATTTCCCGCTGGCGATCTTTCTGGGACAGGTGACGGCGGCGCTGGCGTCCGGCAATGCGGTGATCGCCAAACCGGCCGAGCAGACGCCGCTGATTGCATTTGAGGCCGTGCGGCTGCTGCACCGGGCGGGCATTCCCGAAGACGTGCTGATCTGTCTGCCGGGGGACGGTGCCATCGGGGCGGCGCTGACGGCGCATCCGCGGATCGACGGCGTCGCCTTTACCGGTTCGACGCAGACGGCGCGCGCCATCAACCGGAGCCTTGCCGCCAAGGACGGCCCGATTGTGCCGCTGATCGCCGAAACCGGCGGCCTCAACGCCATGGTGGTCGACGCGACGGCGCTGCCGGAACAGGTGGCCGATGATGTGGTCATGTCGGCCTTCCGCTCGGCCGGACAGCGCTGTTCGGCACTACGGCTCGTCTTTCTGCAGGAGGACGTCGCCGACCGGATGCTGGAAATGATCGAAGGTGCGGCCCGTGAACTGCATCTCGGCCGGCCGCAATCGCCGGCAACGGATGTCGGTCCGATTATCGATGAGGGCCAGCGCACGATGCTGCGTGATCACATCGATTCGATGCGCAAGAGCCAGACGGTGCGCTTTGCCGGCTCAGCACCCGAAGAGGGGACGTTCTTTGCACCGCACATCGTCGAACTGGACCGTGCGTCGGCGCTGACCGAGGAGGTTTTCGGCCCGATCTTGCATGTCGTGCGCTGGCGGGCCGGCGAACTCGGGGCGGTTCTCGACGATATCGCCGCGACCGGCTACGGGCTGACGCTCGGCATCCATTCGCGGATCGAGGCGACGATCGACACGGTGGTGGACCGGCTCGACACCGGCAATGTCTATGTCAACCGCAACACGATCGGCGCCGTCGTCGGCACCCAGCCCTTCGGCGGCTCGGGCCTGTCGGGAACCGGTTTCAAGGCCGGCGGTCCGCAATATCTGACGCGCTTCGCGCAGGAACAGGTGGTCTCCACCAACACGGCGGCGGCAGGCGGCAATGCCAGCCTGATGGCGATCGGTGACGGGTAGATTGTATTCCTTTACTCTAGCCGCCCCAGACCTCCTTCAGGACGCGCAGCCAGTTGCCGCGCATGACCTTCTCGATGGCGTCTTCGCCATGGCCGCGGCGGCGCATGCCGTCCCATATGCCCGGCGTGTCGGTTAGCGAGCCATAGTCGGTATTGAGTCTTGTCTCATAGACATACCAGTCACCGAGCACACCAGTGATGTTGGGATTGGTGCCGTTGGGTCCGTAGGATTTGTCCCAGGCCTCCTGTGTCGGCCGCGGCGATTCGACCACATCGCTGGAGAAACCCGTATGGTCGATGCCGCCGACATTGATCAGGTGGTCGAGGTGGTTGAGGAAATCGTCCATCGTCGGACGCTTGTCGTGGCGCACCGCCGGCGACCACATGACCGCGCCGGTCAGGCCGCCGGTCTCGGCAACACCGCGAATATGGGCGTCGGTCTTGTTGCGCGGGCTTGGGCAGATCTCATACGCATTGGCATGGCTGACGACCACCGGGCGACCCTTGCTGGCCTCGATGAAATCCGTCGCGGTGTTGTGGCCGCAATGGGACAGGTCGACGACAAGGTTGAGCCGGTGCATCTCCTCCAGCCATTCGCGGCCGGCCTCGGTCATGCCCTTGTCCTCGTCGCCGGTCTGCGGTGCGCCATAGCCGTATTTGCAGGGCGAATTGTAGGTCGGCTGCAGGATGCGGATTCCCAGCGCCTTGAAGCTTGCCAGAAGCCGGATGTCGTCTTCCACCATCAGCGAATGCTGGGTGCCCAGAATGATGCCGACGCGGCCGGATTGCGCCGCTGCCTCGATCTCGCCGACGGTTTTGACGACGACCGCGACGTCCTCCATGGCGTCGATCTTGGCACGGGTTTCTTCCAGTGCAATCAGCGTGTCGACGAGGCCGATAAAGGGCGAAACGCTGGTCAGGTTGATGGCCCGAACGCCGCCCTGCAGGGTCTTCTCCATCTGTTCGCGATTGACTCCGGCGCAATTGAGGCCGTCCAAGGCCCATGAGTTGCTCATGCTGTTTCTCCCTGTTTGCTGTTAATCGGCGTCCCTGACGTTGCGGTAGTTGACCCAGATGACCGTGGTCTTGCGACGTCCGGCATTCAAAAACCGGTGCGGTCGCTTGCTTGAAAATCCGCAGCCATCGCCTTCGCCGAGGACGTGCCGGCGGCCATCGACCTCAAGTTCAAGGCCGCCTTCCAGCACGAAGCCGGCCTCGATGCCCTGATGGGAATAGGGGTCGTCTTCAGCGCCGACGCCGGGTTCCAGATGCATCAGGTAGAGATCGAGCCTCGGTTCGGCGTTGAACGGTGTGAGCAGTTCCTTGACGATGCCGGATTTGCCGAAATTGATCCGGGTGCGGTCGTGGATGCGGGCAACCACCGGGGTGTCTTCTCCAACGGTTTCGGTTTCGCCGGCGATCAGGTCGCCGATACTGACATCGAGTGCGTCGGCCAGTCCGGCAAGCACCTTGACCGATGGTGAAGAAAGCCCGCGCTCCACCTGGCTGATGAAACCGACCGACAGACCGGTGGCTGCGGCAATGTCCTTGAGGGAGCGGCCTCGCGCCTTGCGCAAATGCCTGAGAACCCGCCCGACATTGGCGTTCGTCGCATTATGTCGGACCCTGTCATGGGGCGGATTTTCTGCAATTTTCTTTGTCACATCATGTGTACGTGAATATCTTACATTATGATCAACATATATATGAAATTTTTGTTTGTAAATTCATTTTTTCCGTGCAAAGATCAAGCTAATTCAAAATGCGCGCTCGCTGAAATCGCCCGGCGGATGTCCCCCGGGGCTGACCGAAACCGCATCGCGGGCGAACGAAAAATGCGGCTAACATGGGAAGAAAGTCATGAAACATATGCTGAAACTACTGCTGATTTCCGCCGGCCTGGCGCTGGGCGGTCTGGCTCAGGCCGGTGCCGCGACATTGACCATCGCGCAGAATTTCGATCCCCAGACCTTGTGGCCCAACGGCACCACCGCATCGGACAATCTCAATGCCGGTTCGGCGATGGTCGAAGGCCTGTTCTGGCAGGATCCGAGGGACAATGTCATCAAGCCGCTGCTGGCGACGTCCTATGAACATGAGACGCCGACATCGGTGCTGATCAAGCTGCGCGAAGGCGTCAGCTTCACCAATGGCGAGCCGATGAATGCCGATGCCGTCGTGCACAGCATCAACATCTTTATGGACAAGGAAAAGACACCGGCCTATGCGCGTGTCGCCGTGGCGTTCGACAGTGTCGAGAAGGTCGACGATCACACCGTGCGCCTGAAGCTGAAATACCCTTATCCGCCATTGGCACTGGGACTGACCCAGATCGTCGTGACCCCGCCAAAATACTGGGCCGAAGTGGGGCTTGAGGCCTATGGACAGAAACCGATCGGCACCGGCCCCTTCAAATTCGTCAGCTGGGACCGCGACGACAAGCTGGTGATGACCAGGAATGATGATTATTGGGGCGAACTGCCGAGCGGCATTGACGGCCTCATATGGCGCCCGGTTCCCGACGATATCTCGCGGGTCGCGGGATTGACGACGGGCGAGTACCAGGTGGCCAAGGACCTGCCGGTCACGGCCATTCCGGAACTGGAGCTCGATTCGCAGATCACCCTCGTGCCGGTGCCCAGTTACCGGATCTATCAGATCGGCCTGTCGTCGCGGCCGGAGCATGAAAGCCCGTTGCAGAACAAGCTTGTGCGTCAGGCGCTGAACTACGCCATCGACAAAGAGGCCATTATCGACAATCTGTTCTTCGGCAAGGCCGTGGCCCTTAACGGCCAGGTGTTGCGCTCGACGCAGCTCGGCTTCAACCCGGATCTGAAGGACTATCCCTATGACCCGGAGAAGGCCAAGCAGATGCTGGCCGAGGCGGGTTATCCCAACGGCTTCGAGATCCCGTTCAAGTTCCCGTCCGGCCGCTACGCCCAGGACCGTGAGGTCTCGGAGGCCGTCGCCGGCATGCTCGACAAGGTCGGCGTGAAGACCGAACTGATCGCGCTCGAGCCGGGCGAATTCCTGCGGCAATTGCGGGCGCAGGAACTGGCGCCGATGTATTTCGTCGGTCTGGCACCGCAGGACGATCCGGCGTTTCAGGCCGGGCAGTATCTGTCGACCTGGCGCTATTCGCCGATCGCCAATGAAGAGCTCGACAAGCTGATCGATGCCGGTGCCAAAGAGATGGATGTCGATAAACGCGGTGCGATCTACCGGGACATGATGGCGCTGATGCACGAGGAAGCGCCGATCATCTTCCTCTATGACGGCATCGACGTCTACGGCACGACATCCAAGTTGAAGAACTTCCAGCCAAGGGGTGATGGCCGCATGTTCTTCTATGGGGTATCTTTGGAAGAATAAGCTTCTCTTTCCTGACCCCGTGAGCCGGCCGCTTTCGCGGCCGGCCTTTGGAGACATCACCCATGCTGCAATATGTGGCAAGACGGCTTATCCTGACGATCCCCGTGATCTTCGGAATTCTTGTCGTCGCCTTCATGCTGACCCGGCTGAGCGGCGATCCGACGGATCTCATCCTGCCGCCCGATGTGACCGAAGAGGCGCGTGATGCCTTCCGCGAACTGCACGGTCTCGACAAACCGATCTGGACCCAGTTCATAGCCTTCTGCGTCCAGGCGGCGCAGGGCGATTTCGGCAATTCGCTGCGGTTTCAGGAGCCGGCCCTGTCACTTGTGCTGGAACGCATGGCCGCGACGACCGAACTGGCGCTGGCAGCGATGTTCCTGGCGATCGCCATCGGCATCCCCACCGGGGTCATCGCCGCCTATCACCGCAACACATTCGTCGATATCACCGTCCGCAGCGTCAGCCTGCTGGGCCAGGCGCTGCCGTCCTTCTATCTCGGCATATTGTCGATTATCATCTTCGCCGTCTGGCTGCGCTGGCTGCCGACCGGCGGCCGCGGCGGTTTCTGGCATCTGCTGCTTCCGGCCACCACGCTGGCCTTTCAACTGGTCGCGCTGATTGCCCGTGTCACCCGGTCGTGCATGCTCGATGTTCTGGGGCAGGACTATATCCGCACGGCGCGCGCCAAGGGGCTCGGCGAAACGACGATCGTGTGGATCCACGGCCTGCGCAACGCCTTCATCCCCGTTCTCACCGTCATCGGCCTGCAGGTGGGCTTCCTGATGGGTGGCGTGGTCGTCACCGAGACCGTGTTTTCCTGGCCCGGCGTCGGCAGGCTCGCCATCCAGGCGATCTATGCGCGCGACTTTCCGGTCGTTCAGGCGGTAGTACTGCTGTTCGCGCTGATCTTCGTCGTCGTCAATCTGATTGTCGATATTCTCTATGCGGTGCTCGATCCGCGCATCGGCTACCGTTAGGCAAGGCCATGGCATCTCCTCCCTCGCTCGAGGCCGCAGACCGGGTCGCTTCACCGTACCGCAAGAGCCAGTTCCGGATCGTCGTCACGCGGCTGTTTCGCAAGAAGGCGGCGTTGCTGAGCGCCCTGTTCATTGGGCTCGCCGTGCTGTGCGCGCTGTTTCCGCAGTTGATTGCGCCGCATGACCCTTACGCCCAGGAACTGGTACGCCGCCTTAAGCCGCCATCCTTCATGGACCGCGGCGTTGAGGGGTTTTTCCTTGGAACGGACCATCTCGGTCGCGACAACCTTTCGCGGATCATCTATGGCGCCCGCATCACGCTGCTGGTCAGCCTGCTCGCCGTGCTCGTCTCGGCGATTTTCGGCATCGGTGCCGGGCTTGCCGCCGGGTTCTATGGCGGCCGCACCGACGGGGTGATCCTTCGCCTGATCGACATGCAACTCGCTTTTCCGGTGATCCTGCTGGTGATCGCCGTCGTTGCGGTGGTCGGTCCGTCGCTGACCAATCTGATCATCATTATGGGCCTCTCCGGCTGGCCGCGATTTGCCCGTATCGTGCGCGGTGCGGTCCTGTCGGTCCGTGGCCTCGAATATGTCGAGGCGGCGCGGGCCATTGGCGCCAATCAGTTGCGGGTGATGATGCATCACATTTTGCCCAACATCCTGTCGGCCATCATCGTCTATGCCAGTTTCGAACTGGCCCGGATGATCCTGCTGGAGGCGACGCTGAGCTTTCTGGGCCTCGGCGTGCAGCCGCCGACACCGACCTGGGGCGGCATGATCAGCGACGGCAAGAAATATATCTCCATCTCCTGGTCCGTGTCGCTTTTCCCGGGCCTTGCGATTGCCGCCATCATCCTTGCCTTCAACATTCTCGGCGATGAGTTGCGCGACGCGCTCGATCCGCAATTGAGCCACGATTGACCGTGAACACCATGGGAGAAAACCGATGACGACCGCCGCCTTTCCGATCATTGACGGGTTGTATTGCGCCAAGCTGAGCCGCGACCAGTTCCAACGGACATTGGCCGGCGGCGTGCGGGCGGTCAATCTGACCGCGACCCGGCCGAATACCGATCTGGCGAGCTGCCTGTCGGAACTGGCGCGCCTGTTCGACATCGTTGCCAATAATGCCGATCTGGTACGGGTCGTTACGTCGGTCGAAGAGATCAGGGCCGCCGCTGCGGACGGGGTGCTCGGCATCATCGTTGGCACGCAGGATGCGACTTTTCTCGACCATGATGTGGACCTGCTGCGGGTCATGCAGCGCCTCGGCCTGCGGATCGCCCAGCCCACCTATAATGAGCAAAACCGGTTCGGGTCGGGGGCGCTGGTCGAGGGCGAGGGCGGTTTGACGGAGACCGGCCGGCAATGGGTATCGCTGATGAACGAATTGCGCATGCTCACCGATCTGTCCCATGTCGGCTACCAGACAGCGCGTGATGTGATCGCGGCATCGACCCGTCCGGTGGTTTTCAGCCATTCCAACGCGCGGGCCCTGTGCGACAGTCCGCGCAATATCCCGGACGATCTGATCCGTGCGGCGGCCGAAACCGGCGGCACAGTCGGCGTTACGCTCTGGCCGCCGCTGCTCGGTATCGCTACACGGCCGACCCTGGAGGATTTCTGCAACCAGGTCGATCACATGGTCAATCTTGCAGGGATCGACCATGTCGCCTTTGGCAGCGATCTCTCGGAGCAGACCAAAACGGAAGAGATGTGGCTGTCGCTCTACGGTCCCGATCCGATCTGGCCGTCGGTGACCGGAATCGTCGGCGACTGGTATACCTATGAGAACCGGGCGACCGACGGCTATGAAAGCATGGCTCAGACCGGCAGACTGCTGACGGCGCTCTCGGCGCGCGGCTATAGCGAAGATGATGTCGAAAAAATCATGAGCGGCAATCTGCTGCGCGTCTATGCCGAGGTTTGGGGACACTGACGATGGCAGCGGTCGCACAGGCGCCTGAAACCGAACCGCCACCCGCCGACGGCGAGGTCGTCTTGCGGGTCGCGGGGTTGAGGACCGAATTGCGGGTCGAGCACGGCATCCTCAGGGCGGTGGACGACGTATCATTTTCGCTGCGCCGGGGTGATACGCTCGGCATTGTCGGAGAATCGGGCTGTGGCAAGAGCATGACCGCCCTGTCGATCATGGGCCTGCTGCCGCGGCCGATCGGCCGCATCGCCGCCGGGTCGGTCGAACTCTCCGGCGTCGGTGATCTCGCCGGATTTTCCAACCGGCGGATGATGAAGGTGCGCGGCAACCAGGTTTCGATGATCTTCCAGGAGCCGATGACATCGCTCAATCCGGTGTTCTCCGTCGGGTTTCAGATCTCGGAGGCGATCCGCACCCACCAGAACGTCAATAAGGAGGAAGCCAGGAAGCGCTCGGTCGACATGCTCGAACTGGTCGGCATTCCGCTTCCCGAGATGCGGTTCGACAATTATCCGCACCAGCTTTCGGGCGGTATGCGGCAACGGGTGATGATCGCCATGGCGCTCGCCTGCCGGCCGCAGATCATGCTCGCCGACGAGCCGACGACGGCGCTGGACGTGACCATCCAGGCGCAGATTCTGAAGCTGATGAACCGGCTGAAGGACGAGGTCGGCACGTCGATCCTGCTGATCACCCATGATCTTGGCGTGATCGCCAAAATGGCGCAGCGTGTGCTGGTCATGTATGCCGGCGTAGTGGTCGAGGAGGCGGATGTGCGCGACCTGTTCGCCAAGCCGCTGCACCCCTACACGACCGGTCTTTTGAAATCGATCCCCAAGGTCGACCGCACGGTGGGCCGCAAGACACGCCTGCACACGATCGAGGGCACCGTGCCGAACCTGCTGGCGCTGCCACGCGGCTGCCGGTTTTCCGACCGCTGCCCCGAGGTGCACGACCGGTGCCGGCAGGCGGAGCCGCCGCTGGCCCCGCCCGATGGCGGCGGACCGGGCGGGCGGCAGGTGCGGTGCTGGCTGCACAGGGCGGCGGACAGCGATGACTGAACGAGCCACCCAAGACAGCGGTTCCGACATGTCGGCCCTTTTGGACATCCGCGGCGTCAAGCGCCATTTCCCGGTCAAGTCCGGGATCCTCGACCGTGCGACGCAGGCCGTCAAAGCCGTCGACGGCGTCGACCTGACGATCGCGCCCGGGGAGACTCTGGGCCTTGTTGGTGAATCGGGCTGCGGCAAGTCGACACTCGGCCGGACGGTCGTGCGGCTCGACGATCCGACCGAGGGAGAGATCTTTTTCGAGGGCACCGACATCGCCCATCTCAACGACCGGGAGCTGCTGCCCTATCGCCGTCAGATCCAGATCATCTTCCAGAACCCGTTCTCGTCGCTGAACCCGAGGCTGACGGCCGGCAATATGCTGATGGAGCCGCTGAAGCTGCACGGCGTCGGCAACCGGGCGGAGCGCCAGGCGCGGGTGCATGAGCTGCTCGACCTGGTGGGCCTGCAGGCGGAGCATTACGACCGCTATCCGCACGAGTTTTCCGGCGGTCAGCGCCAGCGCCTGGGGATCGCACGGGCCCTGGCGCTGCATCCCAAGCTCATCGTCTGCGACGAGCCGGTCTCGGCCCTCGACGTGTCGATCCAGTCGCAGATCATCAATCTGCTGCAGGACCTGCAGAACGAGTTCGACCTGTCCTATCTTTTCATCTCGCATGACCTGAGCGTTGTCGAACATGTCAGCGACCGCGTCGCGGTGATGTATCTCGGGCGCATCGTCGAGCTCGCCTCGGCCGAAGATCTCTATCTGAAGACCTATCATCCCTATACGCGGGCGCTGATGTCGGCGCTGCCGGTGCCCGATCCGACCGTCGAGACCGAGGAGATCATTCTGGAAGGCGGCGTGCCGAGCCCGATCGATCCGCCGCCGGGGTGTCATTTCACCACCCGCTGTCCGTTCGCCACCGAAGCCTGCTCGGCCTCGACGCCGGAGCTGGTGGAACATGCGCCGGGACACTGGGTGCGGTGTTCGCGGATCGATGAAATCAGTTGAACACGAAGTGGCGAGGGAGAACCGATATGCCATTCATCACCATCAAACTCGACAAGGGCCGGTCGGTGGAGACGAAACGCCGGGTCGCCGCCGCCGTGACCGACCGGATCGTCAAGGCGCTGGGTTCGCAACCGGAATGGATCACTGTCGTCTTCGAGGAATATGACCGGGAGAACTGGTCGATCGGCGGCGCTCTGCAACTTGACCGGCACGGACCGCTGAAACCGGACGACTACGCGTAAGCTTATGCCATCTCAGCAGGGTTTCAGATTCTAAGGGAAGCACAATGCCGTTCATTTCAATCAAATTCCATAGGGGACGCACCGCCGACAAGAAGCGCGAAATCGCCGCATCGGTGACCGACGCAATCGTCGAAACGCTTGGCGGGGAACGCGACTGGGTGACGATCGTGTTCGATGAATACGAACAGGAGAACTGGGCGATCGGCGGTGCGCTGCAACTGGACCGCCATGGCCCCGTGCCGCCCGACGATCCAGTCTGAGCCACCGATCGCCCGTTGATTTGTGGGCGACCGGCGGCTTGCAGGCCCCCCGGCCTATTCCTTGCTCTTCAGTTTCATGTCGTAGAAGAAATAGCGCTGCGCCGTGTTGGTGGCGAAGTTCTCCAGCCTGGCCGTGTATCCGTAAAACTCGCGGGCGCCGAACAGGAAGGCGATCGGCGCTTCCTCGAGCATCAGTTTGGTGGCCTCGCGAATGATCGCCTCGCGCTTCTCGGGATCGGTTTCTATGGCGCTGGCATCGATGAGCCTGTCCATCTCCGGGTTCTGGTAATAGGAATAGCGCCAGTCGGAGCGGTAGATGGCGAGGCCGAAACTCGGATCGTCCGGAATGCCGTAGCCGGCAATGCCGATGGGCGCATATTCCCGGTTGACGAGCTGGCGGATGAACTCGCCCGATTCGAGCAGGGTGAGACTGGCCTTGATGCCGACCTTTTCCAGCATGCCGGAAATCGCCTCGCAGGTTTCGAGGCCCTGCGGATAGCGGTTGGAGGGACAGCGGAATTCGATCTCGAAGCCGTCGCCATAGCCGGCGTCGACGAGCAGTTCCCTGGCCTTGTCGGGATCATAGGGATAGCCCTTGAGATCGGGGTCATAGCCGGGCTGATGCGGCAGGATCACCTGTCCGTTCAGGCGGGCGGCCTTGCCGTAATACAGATTGTCGATCAAGGCCTGCTTGTCGATGGCGTAATTGACCGCCTGGCGTACCCGTTTGTCCTGCAGCGGGCTTTGGTGCTGCGGCAGGGATGACAAGTGAAGCTGGAACACCCGGGCGACATCGCCGGAGTAGATTTTGACATCGTCATATTGTTCCAGATCGATCGCATCGATGGCCGGCAGGGCGATCGCCAGATCATATTCGCCGGTTTTCAGGCCGGCGGCCCGGGCGGTGGAATCGGGCACCGCGCGCCAGATCAACCGGTCGATACCCTCAGGGGTCCGGCCCCAGTAATCGGGATTGCGGTCCATGACGATGCGGTCGTCCTTGACCCACTCCGTCAGCGTGAACAGTCCGGTGCCGATGGGTTTCTGGCCGAAACCCTTGGGTCCCACCTCGTCCCAGTATTTCGGCGGCACAATGATCATCTGGGCAAGGATCAACGTGACGATGGGGCTCGGACGCTTGAGGTGCAGCCGCACCGTGTGATCGTCGACGATCTCGGCCGTGTCGATCGACTTGGCATAGATGCCATAGGCCGGGACCACCTTCGGGTTGGCGAACAGCTTGATGCTGTGGACCACGGCGGCCGCATCCATCGGTTCGCCATTGGTGAAACGCACACCCTGGCGCAGATTGATGATGACTTCGGTGTCGGAGGCCATGCTGTGGCTCAGCGCCAGCAAAGGTTCGATCTTGCCGGTCACCGGGTTGTCCAAGTACAGTGATTCGAGGATCGCGAACATGGCATTGTTCGTCGATCGGCGGCCGTAGAGATCGGACGGGTCGAAATCTTGCGCGATCGTCATCGTCCCCGCGGCGGCGTTTTGCGGCGTTATGAGGGCGATTGCGGCAAACAGGGGTAGGAACAGAAGAATGATAAAAGTACGGAAGCTGGATTCCACGGTATCTCTCCCATAATTTAATTTTTCTCCAGTCTACTGGCATATTTGTGAATTTACAAATCAAAATTTCACATATATGCGTTTACCGACCTTAGAATTAGGTGAGACTCTGAATGACAATGGATGCAGAACTCGACACCAAGCCGGCCAAATCACGAAAGCGCGACACCGATCTCCTGGTCGGCGAACGCATCCGGCATTTGCGACTGGCGCGCGGGCAGTCGATCAAGAACCTCGCCAGCGGCGCCGGGCTGTCCACCGCCCTGATCAGCCAGATCGAGCGTGGCATTTCGTCTGCTTCGGTGCGTGTTCTGGCAAAGCTCGCCGACGGACTCGATATTGCCATTTCGGATCTCTTCGAACCGGCGCTGGAGGATGGCGACGGCGACCGGATCGTCGCCCGGGTCCGCGACCGCCGGCGTATCAATCTGGAAGCCACAGGCGTCACCAAGGAATTGCTGACGCCGTTCAGCCGTGAACCGCGGCTGGATATCTATATGATGACCATCGAGCCCCATGGCTCGTCCGGCACGGATGCCTATGTGCATCAGGGCGAGGAGGCCGGCGTGGTGCTCGAAGGTGGCATCGAGCTCTATGTCGACAATCGGCAGTACATATTGGGCGAGGGGGACAGTTTCCGCTTCGCCAGCAACCGGCCGCACCGCTACCTCAATGCCGGTCGCAAGACGGCGCGGGTGATCTGGACGCTTTACCGGGAAGCCACTGAATAAGCGGTTCCAGACGCCCTTTACATCATCCCTTCGTCTTCAAGAACCTTGCGGGCGACGCGAAAGCACTCGAGGCTCTGGGGGACGCCGCAATAGATGCCCACAACGTGGATGATGGCTCTGATCTCATCCTTCGTCACGCCGTTATTGATGGCGCCGCGGCAGTGAATCTCCCACTCCTGCATCTTGCCCAGCGCGCCGATCATCGCCAGATTCATCATGGAGCGGGTCTTGGCGTCAATGGTCTCGTCGCCCCATCCGAAGCCCCAGCACCATGCGGTCATGGCTTCCTGGAACGGTCTGGTGAAGTCATCGGCAGCCTCGAGATTTTTCTCGACATAGTCCGCGCCGAGCGTTCCCTTGCGTTTGGCAAGGCCTTTTTCAAACAGGTTGTGGTCCATGGATATCCCTAGCTGGTTGGAAGGAGGTCCATTGGGTCTATAGCCAATGACCGCGCTGGTCCCGTTTTTTTTTTGCCGGCCAAAATCGATCGTCCTTCGGCTCTGCCGGGCCGAGGCGGCTGGTCGTATTGCATAATGGCCAGATTGTCGGCTCTATTGTATCGCCCGTCTTTGGCTGCGGGGCCGGCAAGATGCCGGCCGGACCGGCCTGCGATCCGAAAACCCGAGGCCGCGCCCCAATGGCAAAGCGGTGTTGCCCGCGGAACCGAAAGAGAACATGTTTTGCAACAGACACGATTTGGACCGGAACCGAATTTCGCTCGGAGAATTTGTCCATGAGTAGCGCACCGCGGACCATGCGGGCCTTTGTGCTTACCGGCCATGGTAATCTCGACAAGCTGGTCATGCAGGAGGACTGGCCGACACCGAAGCCCGGCGCGGACGATGTTCTCATCAAGGTTCATGCCTGCGGGCTCAACAATACGGATGTGAACACGCGGACCGGCTGGTATTCGAAGACCGTCACGGAGGCGACGACGGGCCGGGCCCATAACAAGGTGGGCAGCCGGGATCCGGCCTGGGGCGGCGCTCCGATTGCCTTTCCGCGCATTCAGGGCGCCGACGCGGTCGGGACCGTTGTCGCCGTTGGTCGCAACGCCGATCCTTCGCTTGTCGGCAAGCGGGTGATGATCGATCCCTGGCTGCGCAATTGGGATGATGTGGCGGATTTGGCAAGCACCGGCTATTTCGGCTCGGAACGCGATGGCGGGTTTGCGCAATTCACCACCATCGATTACCGCAATGTGCTGCCGATCGAAAGCGATCTGAGCGATGCGGAACTGGCAACCTTCCCCTGTTCCTATACGACGGCGGAAAACATGCTGAACCGGGCCGGGGTGAAAGCCGGAGACCGGGTGCTTGTTCCGGGCGCGTCCGGCGGCGTGGGGTCGGCGCTTTTGCAATTGGCCAACCGGCGCGGTGCGATGACGATCGCCATGGCGTCGAAGGCCAAGCACGCTGATGTCGAAAGACTGAATCCGGCGGCCGTACTGGATCGTGCGCCGGGCAATCTGGCCGCGGCGCTCAAGGCGGCGACCGGCGAGGAGACGGTGACGGTCGTTGCCGATATCGTTGGCGGGTCGGCTTTCGGTTCGCTGATCGATGCGCTGGCGCCGGGCGGACGCTATGTCTGTTCCGGGGCGATTGCCGGACCCATGGTGGAACTGGATTTGCGGACCCTTTATCTGCGCGATCTCACCTTTTATGGCAGCACCGTGACCGCACCCGGCGTTTTTTCCGATTTGGTCGGGTATATCGAACGGGGTGAAGTCAAGCCGCTCCTCGCCGCGACCTGGCATCTGGAGCAGCTCAAAGAGGCGCAGCAGGCCTTTATCGACAAGAATCATGTTGGCAATATCGTCGTTACCGTGGATTAGGGCATCGGTCGGTCATCAGGTCGGGTGAAGCTCAGCCACGTGCCGTGAAAAAATCATTGAAATTTTCACGCAACCTGCGATGATCGAACTCGGGAGGCTCGCGCCTGCCGAGATCGCTCGCCCGGCGCCATTGTCGTAAATGATGCACGATACGGCATTTTTGGGCGGGCGATGCGTTGTCGAAGACGCTTATGTGCCCGTGCAAAACCGCCAGATGAGGAAGGAAAACATGGCCGACGTCAAATCCGATATCGAGATCGCCCGCGCCGCGAGCAAGAAACCGATCATGGATATCGGTGCGAAGCTCGGCATTCCGAGCGAGAGCCTGCTTCCCTATGGCCATGACAAGGCCAAGGTCTCGGCGGATTTCATCGCCGCCCAGAAGGGTAAGGAAGATGGCAAGCTGATCCTGGTCACCGCGATCAACCCGACCCCGGCCGGCGAGGGCAAGACGACGACCACGGTCGGCCTTGGCGACGGACTCAACCGCATCGGCAAGAAGGCGGTCATCTGCATCCGCGAAGCCTCGCTCGGTCCGTGTTTCGGGGTCAAGGGCGGCGCGGCCGGCGGCGGCTATGCGCAGGTTGTGCCGATGGAGGACATGAACCTGCATTTCACCGGTGATTTTCATGCCATCACCTCTGCCCACAACCTGCTGTCGGCGATGATCGACAACCACATCTATTGGGGCAATGCGCTCGGCATCGATATGCGCCGGGTGGCGTGGCGCCGGGTCATGGATATGAACGACCGGGCACTGCGTGAAATCGTCTGTTCGCTGGGCGGTGTCGCCAATGGCTTTCCCCGCGAGGCCGGTTTCGACATCACAGTGGCCTCGGAAGTGATGGCGATCCTGTGCCTTGCCAACGATCTGGACGACCTGGAGAAGCGCCTCGGTGACATCATCATCGGCTACCGGCGTGACAAGACGCCGGTTTATTGCCGCGATATCAAGGCCGACGGCGCAATGGCTGTCCTGCTCAAGGACGCCATGCAGCCCAACCTCGTGCAGACGCTGGAGAACAATCCGGCCTTTGTCCACGGCGGCCCGTTCGCCAATATCGCCCATGGCTGCAACTCGGTGGTCGCTACCACCACGGCGCTCAAACTAGGCGACTATGTGGTCACCGAGGCCGGGTTCGGCGCCGATCTCGGCGCCGAGAAGTTCTTCGACATCAAGTGCCGCAAGGCGGGCCTGAAACCGGACGTGGCGGTGATCGTCGCGACCGTGCGGGCCATGAAGATGAATGGCGGCGTAAAGAAGGACGACCTCGGCACGGAAAATGTCGAGGCGGTCGAGAATGGCTGCGCCAATCTCGGCCGTCACATCCAGAACGTCAAGAAATTCGGGGTTCCCGTCGTCGTTGCCATCAACCATTTCATTTCCGACACCGAGGCGGAAACCCAGGCGGTGATGGATTATGTGGCGACCCTCGGCGCGACGGCCGTTATCTGCCGCCACTGGGCGGAAGGCTCGGCGGGCATCGAGGAACTGGCGCACAGGGTTGTCGAACTCGCCGAATCCGGCGCCTCGCAATTCGCGCCGCTCTATGCCGACGAGATGCCACTGTTCGAGAAGATCGAAACGATCGCCAAGAGCATCTACCACGCATCGGAAGTCATTGCCGACAAATCGGTGCGCGACCAGCTCCGTCAATGGGAGCAGCAGGGCTACGGGAATCTGCCGGTCTGCATGGCCAAGACGCAATATTCCTTTTCCACCGACCCCAATCTGCGGGGCGCGCCAACGGACCACACTGTGCCGATCCGCGAAGTGCGGCTGTCGGCCGGCGCCGGCTTCATCGTCGTCATCACCGGCGCCATTATGACCATGCCCGGCCTGCCGCGCACGCCGTCCTCGGAAAAGATCCATCTCAACGAGGCCGGTCAGATCGAGGGCCTGTTCTGACCGCAGCCCCGTCCGACGCGTTCACGCGAGTGTGATGGGCGGTGTATAGGCCCGGTCGCGCGATTTGACTAATCTTCGGCCATGTTGCGCATGGTTCTGGTCCTTGCATTGATCATGACCGGCACGCTGCAGGCGATTGACCGCAGCGGTGCCGATGCCGGCGATCGTGTCGGTGCGGCCGTGCAACAAACAGCCCACGATATCGCCACGGCCGATAATCGCCAATGCTGCGACGAAAGACAGGCGAGCGAGGACAAACGCTCGATCTGCAAACCGGATTGCAAGGCCGTCATCACGACGGGGGCGCTCAAGCCCCACAAGCGGGCGCCGGATTATGGCGGACCGCGTCAGACCAGCCTTGCCTCCATCGGCCCTCCCGTCGATCTGCGCCCTCCGATTTCCTGACAGTTTCGTGCCGGATGCGGGCAATGTTGCGCGCCGGCACCGCACAATCCGTCCATTGAAACCGGCCATGCGGCTGGCGGAACGCCGCCGCTGACCGACCTATTTCGGAAGGTGACCCATGAAGAAAGACAGGAAATCCAGAAACAAAGGTGGCAGGAAAGCCAAACGCCCTGCCACTGCAAACCCAGCCGACAAGGGCCGTCGGAATTTCCTCCGCACGGCACGGAACGGTGCCATTGGACTGGCCGTCATCGGCGGTATCGGCTTCCTCTTCGTGCGCAATGTCAGCAGCACGATGCATGAACACGATCTGGCGCGCGTTGAAAACGGCCGACCGACCATTGTCCAGATCCATGACCCGCAATGTTCCATGTGCGTGGCCCTGCAGCGGGAGACAAAGCAGGCGTTGAAGCATTTCGACACAGACGATCTGGACTATGTGATCGCCAATATCCGAACACCGGAGGGGCGCAATTTCGCGCAACGCCATGGCGTTCAACATGTCACACTGCTGCTGTTCGATGACAAAGGCGCGCTGCAGGGCGTGCTTCAGGGGCAGCGCGGGCGGGCGGAACTGCGGTTCGCTTTCGAGCGGCTGGTATCCGGGTAAACGGACCGCGCTTCGGCAAACATCGCGCTGTTCATCATTTTTGATCTAGCCCCACGCAAATGCATCTTGCACTTGTGCCGGGCCGGCGCTAACACTGGGCCATGACTGATGCACGCAACATCGCAGCTTGGTGGTGGGTTCGCTAGAGGCGGCCGCGACCAGTCATGATCGACAACAGTGCAGACCGCCGCGGAAATCCCGGCGGTTTTTTTGTGCCGGGCTTCGGGCAAATTGAGGATCGGAAGAGATGACGGCAGCAAAATCAGACATACCAACCGATGTGTTCGTTACCCGCGGCGGTGTCGAGGTCGAGCGCAGCCGCACGGCGACACGCTATGAGGGCGCCATCGATGATTATATTGAGCGTCTGGACAGCCGGCGCGGTGCGGTGTTTTCGTCCAATTACGAATATCCCGGCCGTTACACGCGCTGGGACACGGCGATCATCGATCCGCCGCTGTCGATCATCGGGCACGGCCGTGCGATGCGCCTCGAGGCGCACAATGAACGCGGCGAAGCGGTGTTGTCGATCATCGCCCGGCGTCTCGAACGGGAATCGGACGTCGTACTCGGAGAGCGTCACGCGAAAAGCCTTGCCCTGACCGTCGACACGCCGGACCGGGTCTTCACCGAGGAAGACCGTTCCCGCATTCCGACCGTCTTTTCCGTGTTGCGGGCCATCGTCGATCTGTTCCACAGCGAGGAAGACAGCAATTTCGGCCTTTATGGTGCCTTCGGCTACGATCTGGCGTTCCAGTTCGACAGCGTCGCGCTGCAAAATGACCGGGACGCCGACCAGCGGGACCTCGTGCTTTTCGTCACCGACGAGATCCTGGTGGTCGATCACCACACCGCCCGGGCCTGGATCGACCGTTATGAATTCACCCGCCGCGATTTCACCACCATCGGCAAATCCCGGGAGAGCGAAGTCCGGCCCTTCGAGATGTCGGATGAGACGCCGCCGCGCAGCGATCACCGACCGGGCGAATATGCCGATCTGGTGCGCAAGGCCAAGGAGAGTTTCAAGCGCGGCGACCTGTTTGAAGTGGTGCCGGGGCAGATGTTCCAGGAGCGCTGCACCAGCCAGCCTTCGGCCATCGCCCGCCGCCTCAAGGTCACCAATCCGTCGCCCTATTCCTTCTATATCAATCTGGGCGAGGGCGAATATCTGATCGGCGCCTCGCCGGAAATGTTCGTGCGGATTACCGGCAGGCGGGTCGAGACCTGTCCGATTTCCGGCACGATCAAGCGCGGCGAGGATGCGATCTCCGATTCCGAGCAGATCCTGAAACTGCTGAATTCGAAGAAGGACGAGTCCGAGCTCACCATGTGTTCGGATGTTGACCGCAACGACAAGAGCCGGGTCTGCGAGCCCGGATCCGTCCGGGTCATCGGCCGGCGGCAGATCGAGATGTATTCGCGGTTGATCCACACCGTCGATCATATCGAGGGGCGGCTGCGGGACGGCATGGACGCTTTCGATGCGTTTTTGAGCCACGCCTGGGCCGTGACGGTGACCGGCGCGCCGAAGCTGTGGGCGATGCGCTTCATCGAGGAACACGAGAAGAGCCCGCGCGCCTGGTATGGCGGTGCCATCGGCATGGTCGGTTTCAATGGCGACATGAACACCGGTCTGACCTTGCGGACGATCCGTATCAAGGACGGCATTGCCGAAGTGCGGGCCGGGGCGACGCTGCTCTATGATTCGGTGCCGGAGGAGGAGGAGGCCGAGACCGAACTGAAGGCCTCGGCGATGCTGGCGGCGATCCGCGATGCGGGTCAGAGCAATGCGGAGGCACCGTCGCGTATGGCGGCCCGGGTCGGCGACGGTGTGCGCATCCTGCTGGTCGATCATGAGGATTCCTTCGTCCATACGCTGGCCAATTATTTCCGCCAGACCGGCGCGACGGTCACCACCGTGCGCACCCCGGTCGCAGACCGGGTCTTTGACGATCTCGATCCCGATCTGGTGGTGCTGTCGCCCGGGCCCGGAACGCCGAAGGATTTCAACTGCAAGGCGACGATCAAAAGGGCGCGGGACCGCGATCTGCCGCTTTTCGGCGTGTGCCTGGGTCTGCAGGCGATCACCGAAGCCTATGGCGGCGAGCTGCGCACCTTGGCCGTGCCGGTACATGGCAAGCCGTCGCGCATCCGCATTTCCGATCCCGGGCTGGTCTTTTCCGGTCTCGGCAGGGAGGCGACGGTCGGCCGCTATCACTCGATCTTTGCCGACCCGGCGACGCTTTCGCCCGATTTCAACATCACCGCCGAAAGCGAGGACGGGACGATCATGGCCATCGAACACACCAGCGAACCGGTTGCCGCCGTGCAGTTCCATCCCGAGTCGATCATGACGCTGGGTCAGGATGCCGGGATGCGGATGATCGAGAATGTCGTTGCCCATCTGGCGCGGCGTGCAGAAGGGACCTGAACCTCCGGTTGCGGTTGACGTAAGTGTTGCCGTTGCAGAAAGTCCCGGTTATAACAACGGCATGTTTGGAACCGTGTTGAAATCTGACGGATCGAAAAACGGCGTCGCGGCGTTGCCGCCGGCGATGCATCCGCATGTTCTGCACACTCTCCTCCTCGGCCTTACTGGCGATCGCCGGGCTCGTTAGAGGAGCGTCCGGCGGTCGATATGCCCGCAGGCACAGGCTCCTTCCATTCACCCATGATAAGATTAATGACCGAGAGGTCATGGCCCGTGGCGAATCGATCGCCGGGTCGCGAGACGAATGAGAGACAGACATGACCGAGACGACGATATCACGCCCCGAACCCGCCACGCGGGTCGGCATGGCGGACGCCGCCAGGAAATATCAACCCTACCCGCTGACCGGGCTCGAGGACCGAACGTGGCCGTCGCGGCGCATCGAGAAGGCGCCGATCTGGTGTTCGGTGGATTTGCGCGACGGCAACCAGGCGCTGGTCAATCCGATGGGCCAGGACCGCAAGTCGCGCATGTTCCAGTTGTTGCTGGATATGGGCTTCAAGGAAATCGAGATCGGCTTTCCGTCGGCTTCGCAGACCGATTTCGATTTCGCCCGCTGGTGCATCGAAGACCATGATGTGCCGAGGGACGTGTCGCTCCAGGTTCTGGTGCAGTGCCGGCCGGAGCTGATCACCCGCACCTTCGAGGCGCTTGAGGGCGCGCATCGGCCGATCGTGCATTTTTATAATTCGACCAGCGAACTGCAGCGCCGTGTGGTGTTTGCCAAGGACGTCGCCGGTATCAAGCAGATCGCCGTCGATGCGGCGAAAATGGTGACCGACATGGCCGCGAAGGCCGGCGGCGGCTACCGGTTTCAATATTCGCCCGAAAGCTTCACAGGCACGGAACTCGAAGTGGCGCTGGAAATCTGCAATGCGGTGACCGAAATCGTTCAGCCGACGCCGGACAACAAGCTGATCATCAACCTGCCGTCGACCGTCGAGATGTCGACACCGAACATCTATGCCGACCAGATCGAGTGGATGTGCCGGCAACTGGACAAGCGCGACAGCCTGATCGTCTCGCTGCATCCGCACAATGACCGCGGCACCGGCATCGCGGCAACCGAGCTCGGCCTGATGGCCGGTGCCGACCGGGTCGAGGGAACCCTGTTCGGCAATGGCGAGCGCACCGGCAATGTCGACGTAGTGACGCTGGCGCTCAACATGTTCACCCAAGGGGTCGATCCGAAGCTCGACTGCTCCGATATCGAACGCATCAGGAATGTCTATGAATATTCCAACCAGATGGTGATCCCGGAACGGCATCCTTACGTCGGCGAACTGGTCTATACGGCCTTTTCGGGATCCCACCAGGATGCGATCAACAAGGGCATGAAGGCGATCCGGACCGCCAATACGGAGATCTGGGAAGTGCCCTATCTGCCGATCGATCCGCAGGATGTCGGCCGCACCTATGAAGCGATCATCCGCATCAACTCGCAGTCGGGCAAGGGCGGCATCGCCTATGTGCTGCACGAGGATTACGGGCTCAACCTGCCGCGTGGCCTGCAGGTGGAGTTTCAGGGTGACATCCAGCGCATTACCGAGGACAAGGGCGAGGAACTGCCCTCAAAACTCATCTATGACCGGTTCATGGAGCGCTATGTCGAACAGCCGGGAGCGCGGTTTGCCTATGTCGATCACCACACCTATCCGGTGAGTGGCCAGAAGGGCATGCGCGAATGCGAGGCGGTGATCACCGATGGCGGTGAAACACTGACGATCACCGGCCGCGGCACCGGCCCGATCGACGGCTTCGTGCATGCGCTGTCGCAGCATATCGATGTCGAATTCACCGTTGCCGATTATTCCGAGCATTCGCTCCAGCACGGCGCCAATGCGGCGGCCATCTGCTATCTGGAAGTCGAGCATGCGGGCGGCCGGATTTTCGGCGTCGGCATCAGCACCAATATCGTGGCGGCGTCTCTTGAGGCCGTGGTCTCGGCGGCAAACCGTCTGATGACGGAACGATGAAACACTGACGGGCCGGTTTTGCCGGCCCGTCGACTTCAGCGGTGCGGGGGTCCGACCTGCTGCCCGAGAGGCGGCCGAAAATGCTGGTCCCTTCCGTGCCGACAGGGACGGAGCCGATTTCTTGAATATGCAATAAAAACAGTATTTTATTTCTGAATTAGCGAACGCGGCCCAAAACCACAGGACAGTCATTCGCACACCCTGAAACGTAAAACCTGCCTCGAATTTTAGTCAAATTCGATAGGAATGACCGCGCCTCCGCATTTACCATAAATCGAGGAAAATTAAGGATTTATTCATCAAGGATTGTCCGAAAATTGTCATTTCCTTAACCTTAGCAATTGGTGAACCATCCGATGTCAACCGGTTACGGTGATGTAGACGGGTGGTGCACGTGTTCTTTAAGGGTATTGCGTTGAGGGTTTGGTTATGAGTCGCACGTTGAAGCAGTCGCTTCGTCGTATATCCCGCATTCTGGTTCTCGTCGGTTTCGTTACCAGCAGTATCGTTTCTCCAACCCTTGCCGGCCCCACCGGCGGCCGTGTCGTTTCCGGTGACGGGTCGATCAGCCACAATGGCAACACGTCCCGCATCGACCAGACGACCGACCGGCTGATTATCGAATGGGACAGTTTCGACACCACCGCCCAGGAACAGGTGCGGTTCTATCAGCCGTCAAGCGATGCGTCGGTTCTCAACCGGGTTCTGTCCGGCCATGCGACCACGTTCGACGGGTCGCTGTTCGCCAACGGAAACGTCATCATCGTCAACGGGGCGGGTATTCATTTCGGGCCCAATGCCCGTGTCGATGTCGGCAGCCTGATCGCCTCGACGGCCGGGATCAGCAACAGCAACTTTCTCAATGACCGGCTGATCTTCGACCGGCCGGGCCTGCCCGATGCCATGGTCAGCAATGAGGG
>JANQMU010000015.1 GCA_028279875.1 Rhizobiaceae bacterium | reverse complement strand
GACGATCTCGCACTGTCCAGGGTGCTCGAAGCGGCCGATGGCGGGGTCATCCTGCCGGTCGGGACACGCAATTTCGGGACCGCCCGGGAACCACCCGTCGTCGGCAGGGAACTGCCGATCCCGATCCTGCGGAACCACGTTTGGCTGGCCCTGGCGGAGGTTCCGGTCGATCGTGACGGTGTGGTTCGCACGCTCCCCTATGAAGGCCTGTTCGACGGCCGGTTCGTGCCGTCCGTCGCAGCCGCGTTGGCGGGCGGCCTGCAACGGCACGGCGGCGCCGCGATCACAATCGACTATTCAATATCGCCCGAAACGGTGCCGACCTATTCGGCGGCCGATCTGCTCGGTGACCGGATCGATCCCGCGATATTGCGCGGAAAAACCGTCCTCCTCGGCACGGACGGCGTACGGCCGGGCGATTCCTATTTCGTCACGGCTCAGGGCTCGATGCCGGGATCGCTGATCCAGATTCTTGGCGCGGAGACCTTGCTGCAGGATCGCAACCTGCAGTCTCTGCCCGCCACCCCGTTCATTCTTGCCTTCGCGCTCCTTCTGTTCGGCCTGTCGCGGCCTCAATGGCTGTCGGAACTGTCTCACCAGTTGATCGTCTGTTTCGCACTCGCCGCCGTCGTCGCCGTTGTCGGGATGATCTTGCAGACCCACTATGCAATCATCCTTCCGACGGTGCCGGTTCAACTGCTGTTCTGGCTGTATGCGGTGTCCAGATCACTCAATGAACTGACCATCCGCCGATGGCGGTTCCTGCAGTCGAGCATGGAGGCCAGCAATATGCGTCACATGCTGACACACATCATTGCAGACAGTTCGGATGCCATCCTGGTGGTCGATGAGGAGGGCACGATCTTGGAAACAAACCGCAGGGCGCCCGAGATTTTCGATTTCGATACCAATGTCCGGCCGGGGACGAAACTGTCTTCGGTGGTGCCGGGAGAACTGGTTGCAGGCGCTCGGGCGAGCATTCTGGAATTGAAGTCCGGCGCTGCGGAACGCTCCGGGGATCAGGTCCCACGGCTTACCGAGTTGCCGTCCGGGCGCTCGGTCGAATACACGATAACACCGTCCTGCCTTTCAGGCCGTGGGCACGGTCGCGGACGAGCCGACAAAAAGTGGTATGTGGCCTGCATCACGGCACGCGATGTCACCGAGAAGCGGCATCAGGAAGCCCGGCTGGAATACATGTCCAGATTCGACGATCTGACCGGCGCCATGCGGCGTTCCGAGTTCCTGAAACGGCTGGAAAAGGACATTGTCGGGCGAAAGCCGGATGCTGCCGGCAGCCAGGTCGTGTTCGCCCTGAATCTCCACCGCTTCAAGACAATCAATGCAACATTGGGCAGGACGGTCGGCGACACGCTGCTCAAGGCGATCGTCAGCCGGCTCGACCGGTGCGAACTGGGGCTGCCCGCATCGGCCCGCCTGGGTGGAGACATTTTCGCACTTTATACGCTTGAGGCCGTTTCCGGTGCGGCGGCGCAGCAGATCAGCCGGCGTCTGGCGGAGATTTTAGAGACCCCCTTCGATCTGGACGGAATCCGGGCCCAGATCGGTGTGCGTATCGGTATCTCTCCGGTGTCTGGAAAAAGCCCCTCCCCGGCCGCCACAAGCCTTATGCAGGCGGAGCTTGCGCTCGACAGCGCGACGCGGACTGGCGGAAGCGGCGCCGTGACCTTTGATCCGCATTCCTTTGCGCATCAGGAAAAAGCGCGGGAGATCGAGCGGGAGCTGTGGTCGGCCCTGGACAAGCGCGAATTTCACATCGTCTACCAGCCGCAGGTCACGCTGTCCGACCGCAAAATCGTCGGCGCCGAAGCGCTCGTGCGCTGGAACCATCCCAGGCTCGGCGCCATATCACCAGCCGATTTCATCGACATTGCCGAGGCGAACGGATTTGTGGAAAAGCTTGGACGCTGGATCCTGCACCGGGCCTGTGAGGATGCGCTTGCCTGGCCGGATCAGATCACGGTGTCGGTCAATGTGTCGCCGATACAATTTGCACGCGGCGGATTTGTCGGTGACGTCAAAGCGGCCTTGCGCGCATCCGGCCTGAAGCCGCAGCGACTTCATCTGGAAATCACAGAGTCCGCCTTCATCAACTCCCCCGACGATCTTCTGGACACGCTGCACGAACTTCGAGAACTCGGCGTGTCGTTCGCGCTCGACGATTTTGGAACCGGGTTCTCGTCATTCGGCTATCTGTCGAAGTTCCCGTTGGATGCAATCAAACTCGACCAGATGTTTGTGCGCAATATCACCTCGGACCGGGTCTCTCAGGCGATTGTTCAGTCGATCAAGGCACTCGCCGATGGCCTCGACCTGACGCTGATCTGCGAAGGCGTCGAAAACGAGGATCAATTGCGCTTTCTGCGCCTTGTCGGCTGTCATCAAGGTCAGGGATATCTGTTCGGAAAACCACAGACGTCCGACAACCTTGCGCAATCGTTCCGTTCGGAAGCGGTTCTCGCCGGTTAGGGCGCCTATCCGGCTAGCAGCTATTCACGTCCTTGGCGCAGTAAAAGCCGTCGGTGGAATTGCCGCAGCAATAGGTCGCGCCTTTTTCATCACAGTAATAGTCGGACGAGCCACACCGTCCGGCAATCAGAATGGGCGGTTGCCCGGTCGGCCGGTCGACAATCACGGGTGCAAATTGACCGCCCCGCCTGGGTGTCAACAGGGCGGAACCGTCAATACCGCCACCCTCTTCCAGACTGGCCAACTTCATTTCCGACACCCTGTCAGATTTGAGTGACAAGACTGAACAATGCGGTACATCCTGCGCCGGCACTGACGCGGTCTGCGTGAGGATAAATGCGGCCGCAGCCGCGAGGATGGAGTGCTTCATGCCGTTCTCCTTCTGGCATCAACGGATGGGGCCAGCAGATCACGCGGAGTGGGGTTCATTGTGCGCCGGTCCGATCTTATCGGCATCAATCGGCGGCTCGGATTCACACCGGATTTCTGCCTGCGCGCCGAGAATAAATATATGCAATTTTACCACATTCCCGCCACTCGGTCGAGTTGACCGGCGGCCGCTTGTCCCGGCGGACAGAGAACCGTGAGCCCTTCGCTGGAACGGTCACGCAACATTGTAGCGTGCATGTCAGCGCGGAAAGCGCACCTTCATCGTTCTGTCAGGCTGCGGGGCAATCGTGTGCAGAGCCAGCCAGCGGCCGGCCAGCCGCCTTTCAAGCGGCGAAAGGCGCTGGTTGATCCGCGCCTGGGTCGCCAGAACGAGCCGGTCATAGGCGTCCATCCCCCTGCCGATCTGCTCCACATAGACCGGCGAGTTGACCGGGGCGAACTGCGCGATCTTATAGGCCATGAGCATGGCCTCGAAATCCGCGGCCATGGATCCCGGTTCGATATCCTGCTCCGGCGGCCTGTATTCGACCGAGACCGACTGCGCGGCAACGGCCAGGTGGAGAATGATGTCGGTGAGGTTCTTGTAGGCGCGATTGGCGCTGAAGACCCTGGTAATCGGCGCGGTCGGGCCATTGGCCGTCTCCAGGCGCGCGAGCGCGGCGGTCAGGTCGGAAAAATTCCGGCGCGCCGAAACGTCATGGTGGTCGTGGCTCCCGACGATTCCCTTGCCGCCGACATTGTTGGGATTCGCCATGTCGACATCGCGGAGCACCGAGAGATTGGAGTCGAGCCAGACCAGTCGCGGCTGGTGATGAAGCAACGTCTCCTGAATGAGTTCGCGGTAGGTCCGGCTCTGCTCCGGGGACAGGGCGGTTCCGCTTTCCACCAAAGCCAGCAGGTCGGCGTTGCGCGCCCTTTGTTCCTCGGACAGAAAACTGTTGTGGGGCACATCGATCGCAGCGATTTCATTGAGCAGGCTGGTCAACAGCCGCACATCCCTCGCGCCATGCGCTCCACTCGGCAGAGAAAGGATGAACGCAAGGCCCGCGATCAGCGACAGGACAACCGCCAGCGCGACCCATTTGGCAACCGTCTTCATCCTCCACCGACCCCTCGTCCAAGGCAATCCACCCCGTCGCGGGTCATATTCGGGCGACATTTCAACAAATGCAACCGGGAACGCGGCCGCATCGGCCGCCCGCCGTTTTTATGGGTCGGGGACGAAAGCGCCGATCGGGCTCTCTGGCTTGCTCAGCCGTCGTTCTGCCGCCATTTGATCGAACAGCCGATCGATGGATATTGCTGTTCAGGACCTTGGCCGGTCTTGGCCACCAACAGCATGGCGTTCACCAGTTCCGGGGTCCTCGATGTGGCATCGCCCATGGCGGCATCGTCGAGCCTGCCACGATAGCACAGTTCCCCATCCCTGTTGAAACCGAAGAAATCAGGGGTGCAGACCGCCCCATATGTTTTTCCGACGCTTTGATCTTCGTCGACCAGATAAGGAAACGGGAAGTTGTGCTGCTTTGCGAATTCCTTCATCAGTTCCGGTCGGTCGGCGGCATAGTTCTCATAATCGTTCGACATCACCGCCAGGACACCGATACCGGCGGCCTGCAGGGTTCTGGCGTCATCCGCCAGCCGGTCGGCGATCGCTTTCACATAAGGACAGTGATTGCAGATAAAGGCGATCAGGGTGCCATGTTCGCCGGCCTCCTCCCCGGAGCTGAAAACATTTCCGTCGGGATCCTTCAGCGTAAACGGCTTGGCCTTCCAGCCAAGATCATGAAGCGGCGTTTCGAGCAGCATTTGCCTTCCTTTCCTGTTGGTGTGCCGACAGCGCTACCTGCCGAGGGTGACCCGGCACAGCACAACATTATCGCGTTCCAGATCCGGTCCCCATATGATTTTGGCCGCCGGGCTCCAGCGCACACGATCATAACCACCCTTTGGCCTGACCGAAGCGGCAGAATGAATGGTCGCTTTCGGCCAGTTTCTATCGTCAAAAGTTGGCAACGTCCAACCTGCGGGCACCGGATTGACCGTTTCGGCACAGGGGCCGGCACCGACCTGCGGATCGCGTTGGCGCGCGCAGGCGGCGTCTCTCGGTGCGTGTTGTACGACAAGACAGCGCCAGTCGGCATTGGTCACGGCGACAAGATCGCCGCCATTGGCATCGTGAAACTGGGCGATGGCGCCGCCATCGCCCATCTGTTGCCGTCCGGTGCCGATATATTCCAGCCCGGTGGCGTTCTCCATGAAGTCGCGGAACTCGAACGCGATGGCCGCCGGCAGATCGGTGGAAAAGGTGACCCGTTCCGCGTTGAAGGAGCGCTCGGTCGTGATCGGCACGCTGTCTTCGATGATTTTTGCCCCATTGACATGGAGTGCGAACCAATTGTCGACCCAGATCTCCCCGACGAGCCTGATTGAGCCCTGGCCGTTCACCACGCGCTCATTGAGTTCGGAACCGCGCCGCGGTGGTTTCTGCTTTCCGGCGACGTCGGACACAGGCGCCATCATCATCAGCGCACCCGCAACGATCAGCGGCAAGGCTGATCTGCCCGCTTCTCCTACCCGTCTTTCGATCATTGGCCGTCACCTATTCGAAGTTGCCACGTCGTTCGCTCTTCTCGGCATCGCGCCCCTGTCGATATGCTACAGGATGAGCGGGTCGATATCGAGGCTGCCGCCGACGGTGGATCGGCATGGCATTCACCCGGTCACACGTCTCATCAGACCCTCAAGCGGTCCGCGTTTGAAAGCGCGCAACCAAGCGAACGAAAAGACAGTGGCGACCACGCAGAACAGCAAAGCGGCGATGAGGGCCTGTCGCGCCGTCTGCCCACCGATCATACCGACGCCCTCGAGGATCCCCATTCCGATAACAATATGAGCAATATAGAGTGTCAGAGTCTGGCGGCCTGCCGGTGTCAACAGTTCCAGAATACCGATCGAGTTCAGCCACGGCGCAAGCAACAGGCAAAGACCGATGACGGCGCAGGCAATCGCACTGCCGGCGATAACGAAAAGAGGCATGGGCGGGATCGGCGCCGCGCTGAACAGATAATGCAGCTCCGGATCGATGGTTGCGGACCATGCGCTCAGCAGCGCCGAAACCAGCAGCGCGCCGGTAAAACCGGCTGTGCCAGCGACCAGCAGGCGGCATTGGACCTTCCGGTCGTGCAGCCTCGCCCGGCTCAGCAGGACGCCTCCAAGAAAGAAGGCGATCCACGGAATGACCGGATGCCAGCCATTGAAGACGAGGTTCCTGAGATAACCGTCGACAGTCCAAAGCCCCTCATAGCTGACCGTTTCCCATTGCCAGCCGGTGTCGTAATCAAGAACCAATGACAGGAGCGGAAAGCTGATCGTCACGGCAAGGATCGCAACAAGCAGATGGCGATTGCCGAGGCCCAGGAATGGAAGGCAGAGCAGGAAGTAGAACGCATAATAGTGAATGATATCCGCAGGGAAGATCGCCATATTGATCATGCCGAGCGCAAACAGGAAACCCACTCGTTTGAGGGTCACCCGCGAGGTGACCGACCATTCCTTGTCGCGGGCGCCCAGTCCGAAACCGACACCGGCCAGCACCACAAAAGTCGCGGCGGCGCGGCCCTGCAGCCATTCCGCGAAGCCACCGGCTCCCGCCGGCACCGGACCCACCATCACCACATCGAAATTGACGATGACCATACCGACAAGCGCCAGGTAACGGGCAAGGTCAAGGCCGGCCAGGCGTTGCCGGACAGGATCTCGGCCACCCGTCACAGCCGGGCCTTCCCGATTCCGGCCGTCAGCGTCTGCCAGGCAAGACGGGACGCCTGTTTCGGCGTCGCCTCGCCGTCGCGGACCAGAATCCAGGCGGCATAGACGAGATGATCAAATGCCGCAATCGCCCATTCAAGGGGACATGATTGCGAAAACAGGCCCTCGGACTGGGCGGCCTTCATCAATCGCCTGAACTCCTGGTCCCGCCGCTCGACATCCTTTACCATCTGCAGATCGGCGGCCTGTTTCTCCGTGGCGAGAAACCATTGCCGATCACCGAGTGCGATCACTGCGGCCATAATCCTCTTCAGCGCCTCCGTGTGGGAGCCGGCGCCCTTCGCGGCGGCTGTCGCTGCAGCATCCAGTTCTGCCGCAGCCTGTGAAACCAGCGCTTCGATCAGATCGCCCCGACCGGGGAAATGCCGGTGCAAAGTCGCCCGCCCGACACCGGCGGCAATGGCGACCTGTGAAAGGGACGCGGACGGGTCCCGCCCGAGAACCCTGAATCCGGCCTCAATCACGGCCGCGCGTGTTGAAAGACGTTCCTTATGAACCATGAGACATCTTTGTCTCATTTGGAACTGGAATGTCAATACCCGACTCAGAACACATGAAATACCAAAATGGTATTGATTGCGGTATACCGCTTCGGTATTTCTCGATTCAGCCGAAACCGCCGCACTCCCCGGCCTGACGCAAGGCGGTATCGGTCCGCCGGGCAACGGTTCTCCCGTCGTTGACCCGGCGCCCCTTTTTCTAGAGCGATCCACGGAGAGGTTATCGGATGTTTGACACGGAGTATTCCTTCGAGGAGATCGCACTGACGATCGGTACATGCGAAATCGCCGTGTGTTCGGGCACCGCGCTTCTGGAGGGCGAAGCCGGCCCGCATGATTACGGCTTCACGGTGACCGGCATCGCGCTGGACGGAAATCGGATCGGTGATTATCGCGACAAGCGGACCGTGCGGATTTCAGGGCGCAGCGACGATCCTTTCAGCGCCGCCCTGTTTGAGCGCCTAGCCGGATGCATAGAGGCCGACAGGGCGGCAAATGACCACTTTTACGGCGCCCTGCAGGACCATCTGGAAAACGCCGCCTGAGGACCGGTGATGGGGTTTCATGATGATGAGACACCGACGCCGCGGTGCCTTTACCGATGAGCGGTGCGGTCCGGTTGCGCGCCTCGCCGGAATGCGCGATGCGCCTTTCCGTTCCGACGATTGATCATCGGACCGTCGACGCATGCCGCCGGCTCGACGCGCTCGAAGTGCTGATTTGCGATGAACCCGATCCACGAATCCGGGCCCTTTATGTGCGCCGTTTCCACGAGATCTGGGAGCGGATGACCGGTAATGATATGTGAAAAAACGGCCGTGGCATGCAGAGCGCCCCAGTAACGCCGCAAAGCAACGGAACACTCCCTTGGGCAGGCGGAAGGCACCCGTCATCCGCCGATCCAAAGGAGCTGCCCATGCGTGCACCACGTTTCATCATTTTCCTGTCCCTTGCGGCATCGGCGGTCTTGTCGGCGACCGCCTTTGCCCAGACGCCCACAGCCGCGCAACAGCAGGCCATTCGGTCAAACTGCGTCGCCGATTACCGCGCCAATTGTTCAGGTGTCCCGCCTCACGGAATGCAGGCGCTGGTCTGCCTTGAACAACATGAGAGCAAGCTGTCGTCGGGCTGTAAATCGGCGGTCGAAGCCATCGGTTCAACACCGGCTTCCGCCAGCAAAAAAGCTGTCGACTCAAAACCGGCTTCCGCCGGTAAAGAAACCGTCGATTCGACATCGGCTTCCGCCGACAAAAAAACCAAAGCCGCTGCCGCAACGACGGAGGCGACGTCACCCGAAGACAAATCATCCACCGTTCCGGTCCCTGAATCCAAGCCGACGGAGATGACCGAGAAGGCCGTTACGGCCAGCGGCGCGCCGCAACTGTCGTTTCGCGGCGAAATGCGCCTGGCCGCCGAGGCCTGCGCCCGCGACTTCAGGCGGTTTTGCCCGAACCTGCCCGTCGGTCACGGCAATGTGCTGTTTTGCCTGAAAGTGCATGGTCCGAAGCTGGACAGCACCTGCCGCAATGCGCTGCTGGAGGCCGGCGAAATATTCTGACGGGGTTCAACCGCCTGCTGGTGCGGTAGCCTCTGTGGTCAAGCAGGGTCCTCTAACCGGCCCGGCGTGATTGCAGATAGGCGAGTAGCGCCGTCTTGGCACCGGATATGTGCTCCCTGGTCAGGCGCGCGGCCGTGGCTACGTCACCCTGTTCGCAGGCTGCGAGGATTTTTGCGTGCTCCCGCTGGGCTTGACCGCGTCCGTCGGTCATCAGCAACTGGGCACGCAGATAGCGTTCAACGCGATCCAGCGCATTGTCGATGATCTTCAGGTGGTAGGACAGCTTGCTGTCCCGGTAGAGCGCATAGTGGAATTTCCGGTTGAGTTCACCCCACTGCATCGGCTCCCGGCAGTCGACGAATGCTTGGCCGTATTCCCGGGCTGCCTTCAATGATTGTGCGGTCATTTGCGGGACCGAGACCGCCATGACCTCCCCTTCCAGAAGACATCGGAAGTCGAAAATCTCGGCTACCTCCCTGGCTGATATCTCCGCCACGAAGGCGCCGCGGTAGCGGCGGTTTTCGATCAGCCCGTGCTGTTCCAGCCGCGTCAGCGCCTCGCGCACCGGGATGCGGCTCGTATTGAATGCAGAGGCGATTTCGTCCTGGCGCAGAGGTGCACCGTCGGCCAACTCGCCGTCGATAATGGCCTGGCGCAGGGAGTCGAAAATGATCGAGGCCGCCGAAGCCGATCTGCCGATATCCGTTGCCTTCAGTTTCACAACACCTCCCGTATCGCATCCTGTCCGTAGCCGGACATGTTTAAAGCACATCTGGCCTCGCCGTCACCGGGTTTCGATAATGGTCGGCACCAGGTAGACTCAAATTGTATATTGGATCCAATCCTGATATCAACAGGTCGACATGAAAAGGGAGAGCAATGCGATGTGGCAGGGAGTCATTCCAGCGGTCACGACAAAATTCGAGGAGGACGGCAGCCTCGATCACGCCGAAATGGAACGCTGCTTCGACTTTCAGATGGACGCCGGCTGTCACGGTCTCGTTGCTTGTGGAACGCTTGGCGAGGGAAATATGCTCTCGCATGACGAGCGTCTCGACGTCCTGCGATTGTGCAAGGCGGCCACCGGCGCGAAGCCGGCCCTGCTGACCATTTCGGAGGCCGGGACCCGGGAAGCCTGTGCGTTGGCAAAACAGGCCGCCGGGGCCGGCGCGGATGGCATCATGGTCGTTCCCTCACCCATCTATCACACCAGCCCCCGTGAGACGGTCGATAATCTGCGGGAGATCGCTGCCGCTGCGGATCTGCCGGTCATGATCTACTCCAACCGGGTCGGCTATCGGGTGGATGTGACACCCGACATGATGGCCGAACTGGCAGACGATGGCCGGTTTGTCGCCATCAAGGAAAGCTCCGACGATATCCGGCGCACCACCGAGATCTACAACCGGCTGGGCGACCGCTACGCGGTGCTCACCGGGGTCGATAATCTGGCCTTCGAGGCACTGAGCGTCGGCGCCGTGGGTTGGATCGCCGGGCTTGCGGTCGCTTTCCCGCACGAGAGTGTGGCGATCTACGAATTGATCAGGCAGGAGCGTTTCAGCGAGGCGCTGGCGATCTATCGCTGGTTCCGCCCGCTTCTCGACCTGGATGTTTCGACCTTTCTGGTGCAGCAGATCAAGCTTGCGGAGGTTATCGAAATCGGCTCCACCGACCGGGTGCGTGGGCCGCGCCAGCCCCTGAGCGGCGATCACCGCCGCCGGGTTGAACATGTGTTAAATGTCGCAGTTGCCAGTCGCCCGCAAATACCGCAGTTTTAGCCGGGAAGGGCCAGATTTGCACCAGTTCCAGCCCTGTCGGGCGGGAGCCGATGGTTAATTGATGGCGAAAATGGCTTACCAGCAGGGCAATCGGCCGGATGTAATCGTGGTCGGCGCAGGCATAATCGGACTTTCCACAGCTTTCTTACTTCAGCGAAACAAGCTTCGGGTTCTCCTTCTCGACCGCAAGGGACCGGCCGCCGAGGCATCGCGCGGCAATGCCGGCGCTTTTGCCTTTTCCGAGGTCATCCCGCTCGCCACGCCGGGCACCCTCAGAAAAGCACCGAAATGGCTCGTCGATCCGCACGGCCCGCTCTCCATCCCGCCGCGATACGCTCTCAGACTTGCGCCCTGGATGTTGCGTTTCTGGCGTGCCGCGCGCCCTGCGCAGGTCGAGCATGGCATCCGCGCCCAGTCGACTCTGATGGATCACTCAAAACACGCGCTTCTGCCTTTTCTCAAGCAGACGGCGACGGGCAGCATGCTGCGGCGCGACGGCAATCTCGAGCTCTATGAGAGCGCTGCGGAATTCGAGGCCACACGCCCCTATTGGGAGGCGCGCAGGCAGCTCGGCATCCCGTTTGAACACATACGCGGCGCCTATGCCCTGTCTGAAATCCAGCCGGGGCTCGACAAGCGGTTCGTATCAGGCACATTCACGCCCGAATGGTACTCGATCTCCGATCCGCATGAATATGCGCTGACGATCGCCGACATTTTCCGCAATCGCGGCGGGCAGATCGAGATTGCGGATGCCATGTCCCTGTCTGCCACACGACGGAATGTGACGGTGCGGTGCGCCGGCGACCGCAGTTTCGCGGCGGATCGGGTGGTGGTGAGCGCCGGCGCCTGGTCGCACGATCTTGCAAGGACCGTCGGCGACCGCATCCCGCTCGAGACCGAACGCGGATACAACACCACGCTGCCCTCTGCGGCGTTCGATCTGCGCACGCAGCTGACTTTCGGCGGCCACGGCTTCGTCGTCACCAATATCGGCTCCGGCATCCGGGTCGGCGGCGCGGTGGAACTCGGCGGATTGAATGCGCCGCCCAACTTCGCGCGCGCCGGCGCGCTGCTCGCCAAGGCCAGGCTCTTCCTGCCCGATCTCGACACCGAGGGCGGCACCCCATGGATGGGCTTTCGCCCGTCCCTGCCGGACTCGCTGCCGGTCATCGGCCGCTCGCCGACGAGCGAACGGGTCATCTATGCGTTCGGGCACGGCCATCTCGGCCTGACCCAATCCGCCGGTACGGCGGAGCTTGTTGCCGAACTGGTCAGCGGCGAACCGCCGTCGATCGATCTTGAACCTTTTCGCGCGGACCGGTTCTAATAGGCGGGATTTCGCGGCAATATAGCATCATCGGAGGATCCTTTGGCGCGCCATACATTCACTTGCATCGATGCCCATACCTGCGGCAATCCGGTTCGGCTGGTCACCGGCGGCGGCCCGCCGCTGGAAGGCAGCACCATGCTTGAAAGAAGGGAGCATTTCCTTGCCGAGTACGACTGGATTCGCACCGGTCTGATGTTCGAACCCCGCGGCCACGACCAGATGTCGGGCTCCATTCTCTACTCCTCGACCCGCGAGGACTGCGACATCGGCGTGTTGTTTATCGAAACGTCGGGATGCCTGCCCATGTGCGGCCACGGCACCATCGGAACGGTGACCATCGCCGTCGAACGCGGTCTCGTGCAACCCGAAACGCCGGGGCTCCTGCGGCTCGACACACCGGCCGGGCCAGTGGCAGTCACCTATCGAATGGACGGTCAACGTGTGGCTGAAGTGCGACTGACCAATGTTCCATCCTTTTTGCATTCCAGAGAACTTCCCGCGACCTGCCCCGGCCTCGGCGAGGTGGTGGTCGATGTCGCCTATGGCGGCAATTTCTATGCGATCGTCGATCGGCAGGAGACCTTCAGGGACATGGCCGACTATTCCGTCGGCGATCTGGTCGGCATGAGCCGCACCTTGCGGTCCGCACTGAACGGGGCCTACGCCTTTGTCCATCCGGACAATCCCGATATTCGCGGCCTCTCCCATATCCTGTGGACGGGAGCCGCACGGCATCCCGAAGCGACGGCGCGCAACGCCGTGTTCTACGGGGACAAGGCGATCGACCGCTCGCCCTGCGGTACCGGCACGTCGGCCCGCATGGCCCAGTGGTTTGCCCGGGGCGATCTAGAACGTGGCGACGATTTCGTCCATGAGAGCATCATCGGATCGCTGTTTCACGGCCGGATCGAGGACACGACCAGGGTCGGCGACTATGAGGCGATCGTCCCGTCGATCGGCGGCTGGGCGCGGATCACGGGCGACAACACGATCTATATCGACGACGACGATCCGTTTGCTCACGGATTCGTCGTGCAATAGGCGACCATTGAATTCTAAGCTTTTGTTCACTGGATGTCGCGTGCCGGGCCTGTTAGTCCTTGGCACAGAACCCGGTTTGCGACGCTGATTTCGGGAGGCGGACCCGTGCTGTTTCGACTGTTTCTGACACAAGCCGTTCTGGCTGTGGCCTGCCTTCTGGGCGCGGCACTGCCGGCTTCGGCGTCGCCGAACATCCTGCTGATCATTGCTGATGATATGGGGCTCGATGCCAGTCCGTGTTATCCGGAGGGCATTGAAAAACCAGCCATGCCGACTCTGGAACGGCTGTGCCGGGAGGGCGTCGTCTTCGACAATTTCTATGCGACGCCGGTGTGCTCATCGACCCGTGCGACGATCCTGACGGGCCGGTACGGCTTTCGAACCGGTGTCGGCGCCGCCGTGGGCCGCAATTCCTCCAACGGCCTGCCCCTGTCGGAGACAACGCTGTTTCAGTTCCTTGATCGATACGCGCCACAATACGCTCACGCGGTCATCGGTAAATGGCATCTTGCAACGGCCGACAATGGTGATGTCGATCACCCGCGGCTGGCCGGTGCCGGCACCTATGTCGGCATCGTGAGCGGCAATGTTGACGACTACGATTACTGGCCGCGAACCCGGGACGGTGAAACGGCCATGGTCGAAGGCTATGTGACATCCGTCCTCACGGATGAAGCAATCGCCTGGATCGACGCACAGGGCGAACGGCCGTGGTTCCTCTGGCTGGCGCATATTGCACCGCATCTGCCGCTGCACCTGCCTCCTGGCGGTCTGATCTCCGACCGTGGGCTGGACGGCAGTCCGGACAGCATGCGGCAACGCCCGCGCGACTATTACTTCGCTTCTCTTGAGGCGCTCGATACGGAATTGGGCCGTTTGTTGCAGTCCATCCCTCAGCCGGTTCTCGACAATACCGTCATCATTTTCATCGGCGATAATGGAACACCCAACAGAACCGTTCAGCCGCCCTATGAGCGGCGGCGCGCCAAGGGCAGCCTCTATGAAGGCGGAATTCATGCTCCACTGATCGTTGCCGGTAAGGGTGTCACCCGCCATGGGGTACGCGAGCAGGCACTGGTCAATTCGACGGATCTGTTCGCCACCATCGCGAATATCGCCGGCATCCAGACCCGGGACGCGGTTTCCTGGCCGGAGGACAGCGTCAGCTTTGCCCCCCTTCTGGCGGGCAGTGCCGGACCGCATCGGCAATATGCCTATTCCGAACTGTTCGGTTCGCCCGGCGGCGGCAACAGCGGGCGGGCGCGCCAACTGGAAGGGCATACCATTCGGGACGGGCGGTGGAAATACATGAACACCGTCGGCGGCGGCGAAGAATTGTTCGACCTTGCGGCCGATCCCTATGAGCAAAACGACCTGCTTGCCTCGGGTGAACTCCCCGTGGAGGCAGCCGGTGCCCTCACCGACCTTCGCAACGAAATCGCAAGACTTCTGGCGTCAAAGTAACGGTCGCGTGTTCGGCGCTTGCCGCGGACATGGAAGATCCCATATCGGGCAGTGAATCAAATCACGGTCGCGCCGCATCGGCGCGACCCGAAGAAGGTACAAAAATGATCACACGGCAATCCCGACGCACATTCCTGGCAATCGCCGCAACCGCCATCCTGTCCGCAACTGCGACGGGCGCCTTCGCGCAAGGGGCACAGCCTGACGACGTCCTGAAGGCCGGAGAATGGGTATGGTATCCCGAGCGCTCACTCTACGGGCCCGTCGCCGTCATCGTCTCGCTGTCGGATCAATTGGCCTTTGTCTACCGCAACGGCGTGCGCATCGGCGCGACAACCATCTCCAGCGGCCGCCCCGGATATGAAACGCCGACAGGTGTCTTCACCATCCTGAGCAAGGAGAAGATGCACCACTCCAGAAAATACGACAATGCGCCGATGCCCGACAGCCAGTTCTTCTTCGGCGGCGCGGCGCTGCATGCCGGCGGCCTGCCGGGCTATCCAAGTTCCCATGGATGCGTGCACCTGCCGTCACCCTTCGCCGCGGCGCTGTTCGAAGTCACACATGATGGAACGCCGGTCATCGTCACCAATGAGCGCTCGGGCGTCGGCAGCCTCTCCCATACCGGCCTCGTCATGTCCCACGCCGATCTCAAACAGATCGAAACCCTGACCGGTCATGTCGCGGGAAAATCACTGCCGATCGACCGTGAAGGCACGGGCCAAGGCTCTTTCAGCCTGCTGGCCAGCGGCGCCGACCGGCGGGTTTATGGTCTCAAGGACGGTGAGATTATCCTGCAGTCGCAGATCGGCATCGCACAGCCGAACAGGCCGCTCGGCAACCATGTCTATATCCTGCAGACCTTCGACGCGGACCGGAAGGAATTCGACTGGCTGGCCGTCGGCATGGGCAGCGGCAACGAGAGCGATGTCCTGCAACAGCAGGAACTGGCGGCGACGACCCGACTGACGATTCCACCCGACGCCTACGCACAGATCGCCCGGAACCTGCATCCCGGATCGGCCTTCATGCTGACGGACCTTCCGGCCCATCCCGACACGAGGACCGGAACGGATTTTGTCATCATGCGGGATCGCAGAAGCGGGTAGTGCACAAAAAGAAAGACGCCGGCCAAAGCCAGCGCCTCCCTGTTCAGCCGGAGGTGCGTATCAGATTTAGAGCGCCTGCCCTTGGGCAACACGCAATACCGACAGCAGCACCTGCGTCTGGTTCGGCCGTGTGTTCCATCGGATGATGAAGCTCCGACCTGTGCGACCGCCCCACCCGAGGGTGCGTTGTTCGCGTTGCCTCGTCCGCGCATGCATTCGCTTTCGAGACGCCCTGCTCGCCTCGCGGTTTCCGGTTCGGTTCATCAAAGACAAACCGGCTCCGGGCCGCTGCAGGATGTTGAGCCCCCGGTCCATTGTCTCCCATTTGGCGTTTGGGAATGTCCCGGACCCAACGCGGAAATGATGCCCCGATCGGGCCGATGAGTCGAGACCGAAGATTCCGCTGTGGATAATTCAGGGGATAACCCGCCCCGGGCGGCACGACTTGCGGTGCCGGTCAGTCGCGGTATACAGGCGCCTGCATGATCCAACGCCGCTCCCTCGCTTTCTCAACACGCCTTTTCGCGGCCGCAATCCCATGGAAGACCGCCAGATATGACACGCAATGAACGCATTTCCATCGTCGACACCAGGGTTCACCATGATGGCTGGTCCAACTGCAAGACGGTGACCTACGATTATCGGCGCAGTGACGGCGCCTGGCAAAGACAGTCGCGCGAAATCTTCCATTGTGGTCATGGTGTGACCATCCTGCCCTGCGACCAACAAAGACGCACCGTCATCCTGACCCGTCAGTTTCGTTGCGCGGCCTCTCTGGAAGGATGCGACCAGTTCCTGATCGAGACCCCGGCCGGCATGCTTGACGGTGCGTTGCCGGAAGACCGTATTGTCGCGGAAGCAGAGGAGGAAACCGGCTACCGGGTGCGCAATGCCAGAAAGGTCTTCGAGGCGTTCATGTCGCCGGGCGCCTTCACCCAGAAGATCACCTTCTTTGTCGGCGAATACAGTCCGCAAGATCGTGTCTCGGAGGGCGGCGGCTTGCTTGAGGAAGGCGAGGATATCGAAACCATTGAGCTCGATTTCGACACCGCCATGACCATGGCCAGCGACGGGCGCATCCAGGACGGAAAGACCATCATGCTGCTGCAATACGCCGCCTTGCATATCTTCCCGGCGATGCCGGACTGACACCTGCCGACACACCCGCCTCCGCCGGCAGGCCGTCGCAGGAGACGGCCTGTCACCGCAGTCTTTTGCCCTCCTGATCGAAATAGTGAAGATGGTCCGCCTCGGGTGCCAGCGTGAGGACTTCGCCAACATCCATGGTCAGCCGCTCCGGCAATATGGCGGCGAATTCTTCCGTGCCGACCTTTCCGGCAATGAATGTGTCGGAGCCGCCCGGCTCGACAAGATCCACCTGCAGCGAAATACCGCTATCGGACAGACGCACCCTGTCGGGCCTGATCCCAAGATATCGAGCGGCCTTTTTCGAACGGTCCGCCGTCAGGCGCTGCCCGTCCGACAGTATGAAGCCGTCATCCGTCATCTCACCGGGCAGGATGCTCATGGACGGGTTGCCGATGAATTGCGCCACGAACAGATTGGCCGGCCAGTCATAAAGATCAAGCGGCCGGCCGACCTGCTCGACGCGGCCGTCCTTCATCACCACCACCTTGTCGGCCATGGTCATCGCTTCCACCTGGTCGTGCGTGACATAAAGGGTCGTTGTCTGGAACCGCTGATGAAGCTGCTTTATCTCACCGCGCATTTTGACACGAAGCTTTGCATCGAGATTGGAAAGCGGTTCGTCAAACAGAAAGATCCGGGGCTGCCTGACAATTGCGCGTCCCATGGCGACACGCTGTCTTTGCCCGCCGGAAAGCTGGGACGGCCGGCGATCCAGGACGCCTTCCAGCCCGAGGATTTCGGCAGCCTGTTCGACCAGTCTGTTGGTTTCGTCCCTCGGCACCGAGCGCAGGCTCAGGGAAAAGCCCATATTCTTGCGCACCGACAGGTGCGGATACAGGGCGTAGTTCTGGAACACCATGGCCATGTCACGGTCCTTGGGTTCGACATTGTTGACCACCCGGCCGTCAACGAGAACCTCGCCGTCGGAAATGTCTTCAAGCCCGGCAATCGTTCGCAGAAGCGTCGATTTCCCGCATCCGGAAGGGCCAACCAGGGCCACGAATTCGCCTTCCCCCACATCGAGGTTTATGTCGTGCAGCACCTGCACCGAGGCGAAAAATTTGTTCAGGTTCCTGATCGACAGGCCGGAGGATTTCAAACGCTGGGAAAAATCGCTCACGATTCCTCCCTCAAAGTGCCGGACTGTCGGGGCGACACAAAGGAAAGACTGTTTTTCGCGGCAATCTCGCGCATGCGCGAGACTGCCTGAGCATAGGCGTCAAACCCGGCCAGGTGCTCGATGACAAGGGGGATGCCCTCGTCAAGCCCGTCGGCCTCCCGGAGAAGTTGACCGATGTCGAGATTGCCGTCGCCGATCGGCACTTCCGCCATGTGATAGGTGAAGCTTTCAGCTTTGATCAGCGTGTCCTTGAGGTGCACCAGCCGAATCTGGTCGCCGAACGTGTCGAAACACGTCCCGATGAAAGCGCCCGACCGGAAGTGACGATCCAAGTTCATCATGTTCACCGGATCGAACAGAATTCCAAAATTCCGGTGATTGACGGTGTCTGCAAGCTGGCGTGCGGCAGCCGGTGAGTCCAGTGGGGTCATGACCCAGGTTTCCACCACCAGCCCGGTCGTAGCCGACGACCACCCGTCGAGGACCGCCGCACAGCTTTCCGCCAGAAGCGCCCGCGCCTCCGCTGTCCAGTTGTCCGGATGCGCGGAAAAGATGTCCGTCGGTTTGGCGGGGTCGCGATGGCCGCCCCCGACAACGACCCATCGGCAACCGGCGCGCTCGGCCCTTGTCAGCAGGGATCTCAGATTGGCGATGCAGTCGCGGCGGTGGTTTTCGTCCGTGCTGATCAGGTTGCAATAGCCGCCGGTCTGCACGGCAATGATGCCGGCCTCGCTGTAGCGCCGGCCTTCCGCCGCCAATTCCTCATCGCTCATGGCACCGATATTGCTCAGATGCCCCGCTGTAAGTCCGAGATCGACGAGGTCCTCCAACGGAATGGTTGCCCCCAGATGCATCAACCGGCTCCTGTAAATTCCGAACGCTCAAGAAGCGGAAACGTTTTCCTGGTCATTGGCAGTGTGACCCGCCGCCCGGTATTTGCCGATTCATAGGCGGCCATAATGATCTCCATGGCGGTGCGCGCACGCGCTCCGTCCAGCGCCGACGGGCGATCCTGCTCGACAGCTTCGATCAGATCGCGCATCGCCGGCACGTAGCTGTCCGTAAAGTCGGACGCGCCGGGTTCGATATCAACCCTGACTGCGCCCTTCCCCTCATTCAGCCAGCCCGAAAGCGTTCCGGCAAGGGTCAGGCAGCCCTGCTCGCCATGAATCCGAAAACAGGGTGCCGGCAGATCGTCACCACCTTCGAGAAGGCACGTCACACCGCCATCATAGGTCAGTTGAACGACGGAATGGTTTTCCACCGGATGGCCGTAGCGGGTAAGGGCCATCGAGCAATCGGCCTGCGCCAGGACCGATATTGGCCGAATATCATTCTGGAAAAATCCGAAAAGATCGAACCAGTGTGTTCCCCAGCTCAGGAGGTCGGCATCGGATTTGGATATTCTGCCATACATCTCGGTGATTTTCCCAAGCCGGCCGGAGTCGATCCAGGATTTGGCCTGCACATAGAGCCGCTCGAAACGCCTTTGATGACTGACCGAAAGTCTCGCCCCGTTGACCCGGCAGGCTGCAATCATGCGGTCGGCTTCCTCCAGGCTGAGGCACATGGGTTTTTCGCAATATATGCCGCGCACGCCCGCTTCGGCGGCGGCGACAGCCATCTCGCAATGCAGTCCCGGCCATGTGCATATGCTGACGACGTCAAGGTCGGCCCGTTGCAGCATGTCCTGATAGCTCAGAAATCCCTGATCGACCCCGTAATCGTGGCAAAACGCGTCCAGATTGTCGGGATTGATGTCGCAGGCGGCCACCAGTTCGGCCTGCTCGATCGCCGTCCACGCATTTGCATGCACGCGGCCGATTGCAAAACCGCCTCCGCGTTCGACGGTGCGGGTGGGCGGACCGGTTCCGACGAGTCCGACCCTGTATTTCCGGTTGGTCATGTGTCAGATAATCCTCCAAGGCGGATGGGATGCTCTTCATCCCATCCGCGACTGACCTTTTCTACAGCGAACCGTCGATACAGGATGCCATGGCCTTGAGGGTTTCGTCGGCATTGGCGGTGCCGTTCAACATGGCGTCCAGATCCGGATCGACACACCGGGTCCTGATTTCGGTCCAATCGGTGCGGAACGGTGCGAAGCGGATGAAGGCGAGCGCATCGGAGTTCGGCTGCAGGCCGTCGAGGAATTCGATGGGTTGCGATGAATACCAATTGAAGGCAGGCCGGTGTGCCGGCGGATAGATCGCCCCAAGATCGGCTTCGCCATAGGCGGCCTTGAAGCCCGCCTCCCCGAGAAACTCCTGCAGGAACGACCAGGCCAGTTCCTTGTTGTCGGATGTTCTCAGAATGGAATAGGCCGTACCACCGGTCGGATACACCCGGTCCTGCGGGTCCTTGACCGGGGCCATCGCGATCTTCACGCCCATTTTCTTGAAGGCTTCCGGATTTTCCACGGCCTTCCAGAAACCGCCGATCATCATTGCCGACTTGCCGTTGAGGAACAGGTTGGTGCAATTCTGCGAAGCGCCGCCCATGGCCTCCAGGGTCCGCACCGTCGGCACGGATTTGTCCTCGTTCATCAGGGCAATGTAGAACTTGGTCGCGTCGACCGAAGCCGCGTCGGCAACGGTGGACCGGGTCGGCATGCGCCCGTCATCGACATAGGATCCGCCCCCTGAAAACAGGAAATACCGCCAGTTGCTTCTCGTGTTGGCGCTCAGGCAAAGGCCGTAAGTCTGTGTATCCTGGTCGGTCAGCGCCAGCGCCGCACTCCGCAACTGGTCCCAGCTCCAATCACCGGTCGGCTCCTCGACTCCGGCCTGCTCGAACATGGAAGGGTTGTAGTAGAGGATCGCAAAAGGCTGGGCGTCATACGGTATGCCGTGCACCTTGCCATCCACCGTATAGCGGTCGAGAAGATGCTCGAAGAAGTCGTCGCGGGTAAACCCGTCGGTGGCCTCCATCAGGGGCGTCAGGTCTTCCAGGATGTTCCGCCTGACGAATTGGGGAAACGGGGTGTTCTCCACCGCGACGACATCCGGAGCATCGCCTCCGGCGATCTGGCTGAGCAGTTTGGGAAGATATTGGGCGAAGGGCGTCACCTGCACCTCGATCTCGACATCTCCGTGTTTTTCCCGGAATGATTTCAGCATTCCCTCCCAGCCGGCCACCTTGTCGACCGGGTAAAACGAGGCAATGGTCAGTTTGCCCGTCTCCTGGGCGGTCGCCGAAACGCCGCCGAAGACCGCAAGAGCGGCTGCGGTCGCCAGCGCGGCAACGGCGCGTGTGCAGAAAAAACGATTGCTTCTCATTGGAATATCCTCCCTTTGGATCTCATTTTTCTTCACGTCATTTCAGGCCGGTAATCTGGATGCCCTCGAGGAAATATTTCTGGGTCAGAAGGAACACCGCGATGAGCGGAAGTATGGTCATCGTGGCGCCGGCCATGAGCACGCCCCAGTCGGTTCCGTAGACACTGGCCGAAAGGCTGGCGATCGATACGGTGAGCGTTTTCATGGATTCCGAATTGATGATGATCAGCGGCCACAGAAAATCGTTCCAGAAGAACACGAAGGCGAAGAGCCCGACCACGGCGAGCGCCGGCCTTGTCAGCGGCAGAATGACCAGGAAGAAGATCTTGATGTGGCCGGCGCCGTCCATGCGGGCCGCATCTTCCAGTTCCGCGGGTATCGTCAGCATGAACTGTCGGATCAGGAAGGTCGCGATGGCGCTGCCCAGCAGATAGGGCCCGATCAATCCGAGATAATTGTTGATCCAGCCGAGTTCGCGAACCACGATAAATGACGGAACCAGGGTTGCGACATTGGGCACCATAAGCGTGCTCAGGAAGGCGAAAAAGAGGACGTTTCGCCCCGGAAACCGCAGGCGGGCGAAGGCATAGGCCGCCATCGAGCTGAAAAGCAGCTGGCCGATGACAATCGACGTCGAAACGATGAAGGTGTTGAGAAATTGCCGGGCGAACGGAATCGACGTGAATAGCCGTTCGTAATTGGCGAGTGTCGGCGGGTCGGGAATCCACTGCGGAGGCAGGGAAAAGATGTCCTCGGCCGGCTTGAAGGATGTGGAGATCATCCACATCAGCGGCATCAGCGCTGAAAACGCACCCAGTATCAGGATGCCGTGAACCAGTATGGATTTTGCTGTCCTGTTTTTCATACCGGGTCCCTACCGAAGCTGTTCGTTGTTTCGGCCGATCAGCCAGGCCTGGGCCAGTGCGATGACGATGAGAATGGCGCACAGGACATAGGAAACGGCCGAGGCATAACCCATCTTGAAGAACTGAAATGCGTTCTCCCACACGTAGAACATGATGACCTTGGTGGCGTTTCCGGGCCCGCCCTCTGTCATGACGTAGATGAGGTTGAAGGACTGAATGAAGGAGTTCAGCAACGAGGTGATCGTCACGAAGAATATGGCGGGCATGATCAGGGGAATCGTGACGCGAAAGAAGAGCTGCCGGGAATTGGCGCCGTCGAGGCGGGCGGCCTCGTAATAGTGGGCGGGAATGGAGCGCATCGCGGCCAAAAGGAGAATGGCGTTGTAGCCGGCGGTCTGCCAGACCGATACGACCGCCACCGAAATGATCGCGGTGGACGGGTCCGTCAGCCAGTAGGGCTGCGGCAACCCGACCAGGCCCAGAAAGGAATTGACGACACCGTAATCGGGGTTGAGAACCCACTTCCACACCAGGGCCACGGCCACCGTCGAAGAAACGTAGGGCAGAAAGAACAGCATCTGATAGATGCGCAGGCCGCGAATCCTGTTGTTCAGGGCGGCCGCGATGGCCAGGGAAACCACCAGGCCGCCGGGTATGACCATCAGCGAATACAGAAATGTCACCTTGAGGCTCTGCCAGAAAACCCGATCGGTCCACAGGCTCTGGTAGTTCTCCGATCCGACCCAGTTGGGCGGGCTCAGCAGATCCCAATCCGTGAAGCTGATGACCAGACCCGCGACAAGCGGGATCACGACGAAGCCGCCGATGCTGATGATGTTCGGAAGGAGAAACAAATATGCCGTGATCCATTCGCGCGTCTTTCGTGACAGGATCGGGGTGCGGTCCCGGCGGAAAACGGCTTTGGCATTCATGTGCAGCGCCTTTCATGCAACACCTGTCCGGAACCGCGCGGGGACGAGCCTACCCGGCCTCGGCCAGCCGGTTGCCGATCACCTTCTTGAGAAAGGGCAGGCTTCGCTCGGCCTGTTCAATGGTTCCGCATTCGACGGACAGCGTGATTTCGCGATCGAGAGGGTCGAGTATACCGAGAACACGCTCCCAATCCACAACGCCCTCCCCGCAGGCACAGCCCACCGGAGTCCCGGTCACCAGGCCGCGTTCACGGTCGGCATGTTCATAGCTGATATCCTTGGCGTGCACATGCAGCACGCGATCCCGTACGCGTTCCAGCGCTTCATAGGGGTCTTCGGCAGCGGCGAGATAGGCATTGCCCGTGTCCCAGTTTACGCCGATCCAGTCGGATTTCACCAGATCGACGATCTTCAGCAGACCCTCGCTGGTCTTGGTGTAGATGCCGTGAGGCTCGACGCACAGGAACACCTTGTGGCGCGCCGCCACCATGGATGCCTTCCTCAGACTGTAGCGCATCGCATCGTGCGCCTCGTCATCATCCATCCAGTCAGGCTTGAGCATCTCGTCGGTATTGACAAAGGGCGCATCGAGCATGTCGGCAAAGATGATGGCTCTGGTCAGCCGCGCGACGGCCGCCTCCGGTTTCATCAGCGGGCTGTGGCCGCTGAGGCTGGAGACACGCAGCCCGTTGCGGTCGCAGATCTCCTTCATGAGCAGCGGGTCTTCCTCCATCGAAAAGGAATGGAAATAGCCCACTTCACTCAACAGTCCCCAGCCGGTGTGAACCATCGGCTCGATTTGACTGTAGCCAAGCGCGGCGGCCTTGGCGACGCCGGCGGCAAAATCCAGATCCGCGCTGCGGACGAACTCCATATTCAACGAAATCGAGTAGGTCGCCACCGGTATTCCTCCCGCTTGTTTCGCCCTCGCCACGACTTACAATTTTGCCGGATGGAAATCTTGCGCCATATTGCAGTGGTAAAAATTACAACAGCGGAGGATATGATGGTCGCCGCATTTCTGGATGGGAATCATTACTATCAGGCGGATACGTGCAAGGCGCTGCGTGCATCGGCAAGGCGTGGCGAATTGGACTTTCACGCACTGGCCCGTGAAACCTACCCCGGCGAGAGGCTGCCGCCGGATGCGCTGCCGGGGCTGAAATCCGTGGGTTTCTGGGATGCGCCCCGGGATCTGAACTGGGGCCTGGACTGGCATCGGAACGAGGGTGTCGAAATCACCTGCCTGACCCGCGGCCAGGTCGGCTTTTCCGTCGACGACCTGGATTTCGACCTCAACCGGGGCAGCCTGACCGTCACTCGCCCCTGGCAGGAACACCGCGTCGGAAGGCCGCATGTCAAGGCGTGTCTGCTGCATTGGCTGATACTGGACGTCGATGTCAGGCAACCGGGACAGAAATGGATCTGGCCCGACTGGATCATGCTGTCCGAGGATGAAATCGGACGACTCACCCGTCTGCTGCAGGGCAACGAGCATCCCGTCTGGGAGGCCGCCGGCAATTTCTGCCAGACGTTCGAGGATATCGCCGCCAAGGTCAGCGACCGCGATTGCCGCACCCGGATCTCATCGCTCGCACTGCTCATCAACCGCCTGCTGCTCGACCTGCTCGAATTGCTGGAGCAGAACCCCACCATGATCGATGGTACGCAGACCTCCACGCGGCGCGGCGTCGCCCTGTTTCTGGAGCGGCTGAAGGATCGGCTTGACGAAGACTGGACGCTTGACAGCATGGCGATGGCCTGCGGGCTGGGACGAACGCAATTTGCGTCCCACTGCAAGGACCTCACCAATATGACACCGCTTCGTTATCTCAAGGAGTGCCGGCTTCAGGCCGCCAAGTCGCTTCTGGGCGCCCGGGACAGCGCGTCCATTACCGATGTCGCGATGGCCTGCGGGTTCTCCTCGAGCCAGTATTTTTCCAATGTCTTCAAGCGGCAGACCGGCCTGTCGCCGACACAATTCTCGCAGTCCCGGCAGGCGCCGCACTGACGGGTGTCTATTGGCATGGGCGGTGATTGGTCCGGCTCAATTCTCAGAGGATTTGGCCCAGAGATTGACGCTCTCCTCGTCGGCATATTCATCAATCTCGGCCAGTTCCTCGGGCGTGAAATCCAGATTCCGCACCGCTTCAGCGCTGTCGACCACCTGCTGCGGGTTTGACGCGCCGATCAGGGCCGATGTGATGCCGCCGCCGCGCAGAACCCAGGCAATCGCCATCTGCGCCAGGGTCTGGCCACGACGCTTGGCGATGGCATCGAGCTGCCGCAGATTGGCAATCGTGCGCTCCGACAGGAGTTTCGGGTTCAGCGATTTTTGCTGGGTGGCGCGGCTGCCCTCGGGGATTCCCTTCAGATATTTATTGGTCAGCATGCCCTGGGCGAGCGGCGTGAAGGCGATCGATCCGACGCCGAGTTCGGCCAGGGTGTCCTTCAGGCCGTCCCGCTCCACCCAGCGATTGATCATGTTGTAGCTCGGCTGGTGGATGAGGCACGGTGTTCCAAGGTCCTTCAAAATGGCGACCGCCTCCCGCGTCCGCTCGGCGCTGTAGGACGATATTCCGGCATAGAGCGCCTTGCCGGAGCGTACGAGATGATCGAGCGCGCCCATGGTCTCTTCCAATGGTGTTTCAGGATCGAACCGGTGCGAATAGAAGATGTCGACATAGTCGAGACCCATGCGCTTCAGGCTCTGGTCGCAGGACGCGATCATGTATTTTCGGCTACCCCATTCGCCATAGGGACCGTTCCACATGAAATACCCGGCCTTCGAGGAGATGACGAGTTCATCGCGGTGGGCGGCGAAATCGGTGCGCAAGATCTCACCGAAGGCCCGTTCGGCGCTGCCGGCCGGCGGTCCGTAATTGTTGGCGAGGTCGAAATGGGTGATGCCCTGGTCGAAAGCGGTGCGACAGATGGCGCGGCCGGTGTCGAACGGCGTATCGTCGCCGAAATTGTGCCAGAGCCCGAGCGAGACCACCGGCAGTTTCAGGCCGCTCCTGCCGCAACGGTTGTAGACCATCTTTGTGTAGCGATCCGGATCGGGTGTGTAATGCATGGAACGGTCTCCTCGATGTCAGAATGGATGATGGCGTGCGATCGGCAGCGATCGACGTTTTTACAGGGAATCAACGCGGTGCGCTGACGAACGGGCACGCGGTGCGCTTGCCCGACTATGTCTCGTGATTGACGGCGAATTTGTCGGTGGCGACGATTGTCTCGTGCAATATGCCGGGCTCGTTGAAGGCGTGGCCGGCTCCGTCGACGATGTGAAACTCGGCTTCGGGCCAGGCGCGATGCAAGTCCCAGGCGGTTCTTGTCGGCGTCGCCACGTCGTAGCGGCCCTGAATGATCACGCCCGGGATGTCCTTGAGCCGGTTGGCGTCCCGCAGCAGTTGCGCGTCGCGCAGAAACCCCTTGTGCATGAAATAGTGGTTTTCGATGCGGGCAAAGGCCAGGGCGAAGTCATCGGAACCGTGAACGTCGGTCAGCTTTTCGTCCGGCAGCAGGCGAATGGTTTCGCCTTCCCACAGGCTCCAGGCCCTGGCCGCCTCCAGTTGCACGTCCCTGTCGGGGTTGGTCAGCCGCTTGTGGTAGGCCGCGATCAGATCGCCGCGTTCTTCGTCAGGGATCGGCTCGAGAAAACGCTGCCATTTGTCGGGAAAAAGCCATGAGGCGCCGTCCTGATAGTACCACAGCAGTTCCGAGCGGCGGAGGGTGAAAATGCCGCGGACGATCAGTTCGGAGACACGCTCGGGATGGGTTTCGGCATAGGCGAGCGCCAGGGCGCTGCCCCAGGACCCGCCAAGCACCAGCCATTTGTCGACTTCGAACTTCATTCGCAGTGATTCGATATCATCGACGAGATGCCAGGTCGTGTTGGAATCGACGCTGGCATGCGGTTTCGAGCGACCGCAGCCCCTTTGATCGAACAGCAGCAGGCGGTAGTGATCCGGATCGAAGAGCCGGCGGTGGTCGTCCGTGCACCCGGCCCCGGGACCACCGTGCAGAAACACCGCCGGCTTTCCGGCCGGATTGCCGCACAGTTCCCAGTAAATCTGGTGGCCGTTGCCAACATCCAGCATTCCGGAGTTGTAGGGTTCCAGTGGCGGATAAGGTTTTCGCAAAGCGTTCTCCCACGGAAGTCGGCTGCCGCATTCCGGCACGACATCTGCGGCGTCGGTGAGGCCCGAACACGCAGACAATTCCGCGCAACATACTCCGCGGCAGACATTTAGGCAAAGCACTTGATGGCGGCCGGAATCGATTGCGCCGGCGCGGCGTCCGGCTTATCAGACAGGGAAGAATATCGGAGGCGATTGTCACCGCCCATGGCCATCCGCAACAACATCGCCCGCCTTGCGGGCTGGTCGATCCTCGTTGCGACCGTGGTTCTCGGCCTCAAGGTGCTGGCGTGGCGGATCACCGGATCGGTGGCGCTTTATTCCGACGCGCTGGAATCGGCCGTCAATGTTGTGACTGCCCTGCTCGCGTGGTTTGCCATTCGCATCAGTCACAGGCCGGCGGACAAGGGACATCCGTTCGGTCATTCCAAGGCCGAGTATTTTTCCGCCGTGATCGAGGGGGTTCTTATCGTCCTTGCCGCGCTGTTGATTTTCAACGAGGCGATCTCCGCCCTCCGCCGCCCGTATGACCTACAGATGCCGGCTCTCGGCATGGCGGTCAACTTTGTCTCGGCGGCGATCAACGGCGCTTGGGCCTGGGTGCTGATATCGGCCGGCAGGCAGGCGCGGTCGCCCGCTCTGCTCGCCGACGGCCGCCATATCCTGGTGGACGTCATGACGTCGGCCGGCGTCCTTGTCGGGCTGGTGCTGGTATTGGCGACGGGCTGGCAATTCATCGATTCGGTCGTTGCCATCGCTGTCGGTATCAATGTCCTGCGAGAGGGATGGAAGGTCATCTCATCGTCGGTCGACGGGCTGATGGACAGCGCCGTCGATGATGCCGAGGCCGCCCGGATCCGCGAAATCATTCTGGCCAATGCAGAGGGCGCCATGGAGGTGCATGATATCAAGACCCGCAGCGCCGGACACACATCCTTCATCGAATTCCACCTGGTGGTGGACGGCACCATGAGCGTTGCGGACTCGCATGCCATCTGCAACCGCATCGAAGCGGCGCTGGGCAGGGCGATGGCAGGCGCCCACATCACAATCCATGTCGAACCGCATGAGGAAAGCAAGCGGGACGGTCTTGCGGTGGGAAAACAGCCCCTGAACCGCTGAAGCGCGTTGTTAACGGGGGCTACAAAGCACTCATACCGGTTGATCGGAAACCGTCAATCCTTGGTGACATGGTGCAGCATCACCACATTGTCGGCACGCTGGACCACCTCTGTTCCCTCGGCAACGCCCCACGCAAGGCCCTGCTGATGGAGCGGAATATAGGCGACATCGTCGGCCGCCGTTTCATAGGCCCGGGTAATCAGGTCGAGACGTTCGTCGGGATCGTTTTCAACCAGAATTCGGGGCAGCAGATCATCGACAGCGCCATTGCAGTAACCGCCAATATTGAACATGCCGCCATTTCCCGCTTCGTCGCGGCAGCCATACAGATTGGCCAGCACATTCCAGGAATCGTAAGAACTGGGCGTCCAGCCCAAAAGATAGAACGAGGTGTCGAAGCCGCCGGATGAGAGGATTCGGCCGAAATACTGCGCCGCCGGCTGGATGTCGAGATTGACCTTGATGCCTATGCGGGCCAGCATCGCTGCCACGGCCTGGCAGATCGCCTCATCATTGACATAGCGGTCGACCGGGCAATCCATGCCGATCTCGAATCCGTCGGGGTAACCGGCCTCTGCCAGCAGGCGCTTGGCCGCTTCGGGATCATATTCCAGCCGTTCGAATTGCGAAGCGTTGGCAAACATGAAGGGCGAAATCAGGAGCGATGCCGGCGTCGACAGATCGCGCATGATCTTGTGCCTGATCGCGTCCACATTGATCGCCTGGTAGAATGCCTGGCGAACGCGTTTGTCCTGGAACGGGTTCTTGCCCTTGACGTCGGAATACAGCAACTGATCGCGCTTCTGATCCATCCCCAGGAAGATCGTCCGCAATTCCGGTCCCGTCAGCGCCCGCGTCGCGGGGTCGGCTTCGATCCGCTTGATGTCCTGAACCGGTATCGGATAGACCATGTCCATATCGCCTGATAGCAGAGCGGCGACGCGGGTGGAATCCGATGCGATCGTCGTCAGCTCCGCCCGAGAGATGTTGAACTGCTTGTTCGCCGTGTCCCACCAGTCCGAATTCGCCTCAAAGACCGTCTTCAGGCCGGGATCGTGCTCCGTTATCCGGAACGGTCCGGTACCGTTGGTCTCGAGCGAGATCGTCGACAAAACATCTTCGGACGCCGATGTTACGGGAACAGAATCGGTGGCTTCGACCCACTCCTTGTCGAGCATCGCCCAGCTGTCCCATTCATAATGCAGGATCGGATTGGGCGATGACAGCACCACATCGACGGTGTGATCATCGACGATCTCGAATTTGGCGTCTGCCGGAATCCGCGTTTTGAGATCTGACCCCTCCGAACGGACCCGGTTCGCCGAGAACACCACATCCTCTGCGGTGAAATCGTTGCCATTGTGAAACTTGACGCCCTCGCGCAGGTGAAACCGCCAGCGGGTCGGCTCCAGCAGTTCCCATTTTACCGCCAGCCCCGGCAGGATCGCGAGATCCGCACCGCGCCGCGTCAACCCCTCATAGACATTGCCGAGCGTACCGAAACTGAAGGTTTCATTGCGGGAATAGGGATCGAGGGAATGCAATCCCCCCTGAAACGCATATCTGAACGTATGGTCGGCAAAGGCCGGTTCGACCGCCAGGCTGACAACCAGTATGGCGCCGGCGAGGCACTTGTATATCGGAATCAACACGCTCTTCCCTTTGTTTTACCCGGTCCCGACCGTTTCCAGGGATTGGCGCGAGTATAGGCACGAAGCCTGTCCGAAATCCAGCACATTCAAGTTGAGATTTTCGGTGCAATATCGCGTCTATGTAGCGGATTCTTTGATAAATAATTCAGGCCGCGGCAACGCCTACGGGTGGCATCGGCATCAATCCGGGAAGGGATCGGGGGCGGCGGTGAAAATCAGAACTTCTGACGCCGCCGCCGCACCTGGCGCCTTGGATCAGGTGATCAGTTTGAGGCCGGCGATCCCGCAAACGATGAGCACGATACAGCCGACGCGGGCGAGGCTTGCGGGCTCGCCGAGCACCATGATCCCGAAGATGACCGTTCCGACGGTGCCGATACCGGTCCAAACGGCATAGGCCGTGCCGAGCGGCAATGTCCGCATCGCCACGGCGAGCAGCCAGATGCTGACCGCCATGGCCGCAACCGTCGCGACAGTCGGCCAGAACAGGCGAAACCCGTCGGTGTATTTCAATCCGACGGCCCAGCCGATTTCCGTGAGACCGGCGAGAAAAAGGATGATCCAGGACATTGTTGTCTCCGTTGCTGGTTCATGGCCGTCGAGGACCGCGCGGCCGGTATTCCCGCCCGGACGCGCCGCTCTTGCCGGCTTTGCACGCATCAGACTGTACAATCCATAACCGAATCTGACTAATGGGACTATGGTGTGCCGATCCGTTGACGTAAAACGGGTTTGCACGGTCCGTGGCGGCTGTCTGCCGCCGAATGTGGACGTCCCTTCAGTTGTGGTGAGGTATCAAATGACGCAATACGGAAAATACATCCGCCTGGACGATGATGACGAACGGCCGAAGGAAAAGGCCGGCGGTTCCTGGCTGGTTGAGAAACATTATTTCGAATCGCGCATTGTCATGGTGACCGGCGAAATCAACCACAACCTTGCCGAAAAGGTCTGCGTCAACCTCCTGGCGCTCGCCAATGCCAGCAATGACCCGATTACGGTCATCATCTCCTCGCCGGGCGGGCATGTCGAATCCGGCGACATGGTGCATGACACCATCAAATTCATCGAACCGCGGGTTCGTGTTCTGGGCTCCGGATGGGTCGCCAGCGCCGGTGCCCTTATCTATATCGCGGCGGACAAGGAGGACCGGTACACGCTGCCGAACACCCGGTTCCTGCTGCACGCACCGAGCGGCGGGATCGGCGGCAAGGCGACGGATATCGAAATCCAGGCACGGGAAATCACGCTGATGAAAGACCGGCTGAACCGGCTGTTTGCCGAAGCCACCGGTCAGGATCTGGCCAAAATCGAACAGGACACCGACCGTGACTTCTGGCTGTCGGCCAGCGAGGCGATCGAATATGGCCTGGCGACCCACATCATCACGAAGGCCTCGGAATTGACCTGAACGGCAGCCGGGACGCCTCGCCAAACGGTTTCGGGGCGTGCCGGCCGTTCCGGAAGTGCGTCAATGGCCAAACCGGAACATGTTGAGCGGCAGCATGTGCGGCTGGCCGTCGGCCCGGCTTTCCTCCGTCGGCGCCTCGCAATAGAGTTCGAACGGGAACCATTGCCAGTTATCGGCCCAGGTCCAGCATCCGTTGCGTCGGAACACGTCGGCGACCTGATCGGCAAATTCCGTATCGACCGGCAGTTGGACATAGTCCCTTGGCCTGTTGTCGAAGTAGCGCATGGCGAGCGGTAATGACCGCTCGGTGCAATAGTTGCTCATCCATTGCCGAAATCCGATTTCCCGCCGCAGCCGGTCGACCGCACGGTAGACCTGAATATGGTCTTCATGTCCATATTCGCCCCAGGGATTGTGGGTGAACACATTCATCTGGGGGGTCAACAGGTCCTTCAGCCTGTCATAGAGCGTGTGGAAATTGGCCTTGTAGTTGGCGCTGATGCCACCGCGCGGCGCTGCGCTCCGGCCGACCAGCCGCTTGATCTGCTGCTTTATGTCGCGAAGCCGCGCCTCGACGCCCAGTTCAATGCCGAATTCATCAAGACGCGGGTTTCGCCAATCGGCACAGCTATGGGTCGCAGCCTCTGGAATTTCGAGCGACATGACGTCGTCGCGCGGATAGTCCTTGAGCACCGCGGCGCGGGCGGTGCCGACCTTCGGGTCCGGCCAGTAATCCTGATAGACCATCACCACGCGATCGACTTTCTTGAGGATGGCGCCAAACCAGAGCAGTTCGTCATCGGGATGCGCGGCGATGATCACTGAGTTTTCGAGCATTTCGTCAGGCGTCATCTTTCACCCCCGCATCGGGCGTCGCCGCGCGGCGATATCTCCTCGAGAGAACGGCCTTCGCGAGCCGTCCGGCCAGACCGTGGGCAATCAAAAAGGCATGGATCGGCGTCGCAGTCGTGCCGAATTTCATCTTGAAATCCTCATCCCCGATGGTGAAATCGAAGCAGGTGCCGCCCTTCTCCATCCAGCCCTTGATCACGGCATCATACATCTGAAGTCCCGGCGAATAGCGGCCAAACCGCTCATAGTCGCATCCGATGAGAAGGTAATAATACCGCCCACCATGGGTCAGTCCGAAGACGATTGCGACGGTGTCGTCGCCGGCGCGCATGCGCCAGGTGCCGGCAAGGCCTTCAGAAGCACCCCGGATGGCGACGTCGCGATAAAAGTCGAGGGCAAAGTCCTGCCGGATCATGTCGCCGTCAAAACGTCCGGCACGCAAGGTGGCCAGAGCGTCAATCGCCGCGGCAATGGCGTCGGGGTCCTTGAGTTCCTCGATATGTATGTCGTGTTCGCGGCGCAGCTTGCGGGCCTTGCGGTCGATCATCTTGCGCAGCGACGCATTCAGAGCCGATTTGCGCCAATCCTCGAATGGCGGCTCCAGGTCGATCGCATGGGATGAAAAGCCCAACGGCACCGGATCGGCGGCAAAAAGCAACTGGAAGCGGTAACAGTCTTCCTGGCGGACCGGGCGAATGCGAAACAGGTCGAATCCGGGCAAAGCCGCCAGCACGTCCCTGCTGACGCCGGGCATCTGTTCGAGGGTCGACCAGGCGGCCTTTGAACCCACCGGGCAAACATAATCCGACACGCCCAGATCGGCCGTTTCAAGCAGCCTGAATCCCCATTTGCGTCGCAATATCAGCGGCAGAACCAGTTCGAGCGCGCCGGTATCCTGCCGCCGGGCCGTCAGGAAATAAGGCCTGGCGCCGCGATTGGGCGCAAGGTGCCGGTAAAACGCATCCAGCCAGATCGGGTGCTGAAAGCCGTGTATATCCGACCCGGCACACAATGCCGCATACTCGTCACCGTGAAAATCGAAGGATGATACGGTTTCAAATTGCAGTGCCAAACGCGCAGCCCAAAGCATTCACAAGCGCCCTACCCGTCTTGACCGCGACCCGGTGCGGGCCGCGATTTGCAATGATTGCTACATGGAACAGGTTAAGGAACAGGCCGGCGCCGGGACCGGCACGGCGGGATCCGGCCCCTATGGTAAATGAAGTCTGATGGCATGGGAGGCCGGACGCGCCTGTTGATAAAAAAAACCGCCGCAAAAGCGGCGGTAATTGGAATCCGATAGGAAGATACACGCGGACACAAAACCACATCAACAGTCGGGGTTGCCGAACGGTATGCCGTGCCGCAACTTAGAAGTTAGCACAATAAAACTGCACAAGCAATAAGTTAACGCACGGATTCATTCACCCCGGATTCTGCCGGATTGATGCACCGGAGAGCCACAACCGGACGGGGTGAAACCACCCCGCCGCGCAGCCGGGTTTCAAACCCGTCACACCCTGGACAATATCGGCAATGGAACCGTTTTTGGTTGACGGGTCGCTTCAATCAATGCTGCTTGTGCATCCTGTCGGCTTTCGGATCGGGATACTGAAGGCGCAGAGGGGAATGGCGGGCAGCCAACGATGAAAATCAGATCTCTCGCATTGTTGATGGTCGCCGAAGTTCTGGCGATGTCGCTCTGGTTCGTCTCGGCTGCCATCCTTCCGGAAATGGCGGCGGAGTTCGACATTTCCGAATTTCGGCAGGCGGCTTTGTCGAGCGGTGTCCAGGCCGGATTTGTGATCGGCGCGCTGGTGTCGGCTTTTTTCGGTCTTGCCGACCGCTTCGACCCGCGCCGTGTTTTCGCGCTGTCGGCGCTGGCCGCCGGTGTGATCAACGCCTCGCTTCTCGTCGTCGATCCGGGCGGGCTCGCTGCAATCGGCGCCCGGCTGATGACCGGTGCCCTGCTGGCCGGCGTCTATCCGGTCGGTATGAAGATTGCGGTCGGCTGGGGCCGCAGCGACCGCGGTCTTCTGGTCGGCACGCTGGTCGGGGCGCTGACCCTTGGATCGGCATCGCCTCATCTTGTTGCGCTGCTTGGCGGCGCGGACTGGCGCGTGACCATCGGTGTGACCTCGCTGGCCGCTGTCGTCGCCGGATTGCTGTGTCTTTGGATTGCCCTTGGTCCGGACCATGCCGTTGCGGCGCGCTTCGACCCGCGCACCATCACCACCGCCTGGACCAACCGGCGAGTCCGTCTCGCCTATGCCGGTTATCTCGGCCATATGTGGGAGCTCTACGCCATGTGGGCCTGGATCGGCGTTGCCGCAACCGTGTCGTACAGTGCCACACTGGCGGCCGGGGAGGCCCGGATGTTCGGGACGGCAACCGCCTTTGTGGCCATCGCGGCCGGCGCCGTGACCTGTGTCCTAGCCGGGTTCGCGGCCGACCGCATCGGCAAGGCGAATATCGCCTTGATCGCCATGGTGTTGAGCGGCGCGTCAGCGCTCGCCACGGCGCTGACATTTGGCGGCCCGGTCTGGCTGACATTCGCACTGATCATTGTCTGGGGCGCCACTATCATTCCCGACTCGGCACAGTTTTCGGCGCTGGTCGCCGACTATTCGCCGCCCGATATGGCCGGCAGCCTGATGACGTTCCAGACGGCCCTGGGATTTGCGCTGACATTCGGCACGGTGCAGGTTACACCGCTGCTGGCTGACCATTTCGGATGGCCGCTCGTTCTGGCCGGTCTGGCCCTGGGTCCGGCATTCGGAATCGTCGCAATGGCGAAAGCGCGCTGAGCGAAACCGGGCACTTCCAGCAGAAGCGCCCGGTCCCCCAACAGGCATGGCCGGGCGGTGGCCATGCCAGCTCTCCAATCGCATGGTGCAATCACGGGACTGAAGCCTGCGGACAACGCCGCCGGACACCGCAGGTGGATCCGGTTTCGTTGTGCCTTCCGCAAGGCCCGGTTTCGGGTTTGCAAATGCGATCGCCTCAGCCTTATCGCACCGCCATTATGAACGGCACCTGAATGAAAGCCGCCACTATGTGCTCCCGGCTGGACCTGTTTGATCAAGCCCCGAAAGCAGCCGCAACATGGCAGCCAGTTCAGTCCGCTGGGTCGGTGTCAGCGCCTGTGCAAACCGGTCCTCGCATTGCCGGATTTTCGGGCGCAGCCCTGCATACCAGCGTTCACCGGACGGCGTCAGACGATAGCACATTCTGCGCCGGTCGCTGCGCGAGGCGGTTCCGGCAATCTGGCCCGCCGCGATCAGCGGTTTCAGGGTCATGGTGACCACCGAGGCCGATGTTCCCATCGAGCGTCCGATCTGCGAATGGGTCACATCCGGGTTTTTCGCGATCAGTTCAACCATCATGAACTGCAGCGGTGTGACGGCTTGGTCGGCAAAGACCTCGGAGAACACCACCTGCCCCCTGTTGAAGGCGTGCCGCAGAAGGTGCCCAAGCAGATCGTGCAGCATTCCGTGGTCGAGTGTGTCCGTTGTTTCGCTTCGTGTCTTGTCCGGCACGTTGGGCTCCCCGGTAGCGCGACCGCAGTTTACTTCGCTGTCGGCCTTTGATATTCGTTTATGACATAAACGAATATCAAAGGAAACAGCCCGGGAGTGCCGTCATGACAGTTCTTATCGCCGGTGCCGGCATTGCCGGGCTCAGTCTTGCGCTGACGTGCCACCAGATCGGTGTTCCCTTCAGGGTCTTCGAATCCGTGAAGGCTCTCAAGCCGCTCGGCGTCGGGATCAATCTGCAGCCCAATGCGGTGCGCGAGCTGTTCGATCTCGGTCTTGCCGATGACTTGGCGAAGATCGGTGTCGAGACCCGCGAATATGGCATGTTCAGCAAGAAGGGACTGGAGATCTGGACCGAGCCGCGCGGCCGCTTGGCGGGCTACCGTTGGCCGCAATATTCCATCCATCGCGGCGCTCTGCAGATGCTCCTGCACCGGACCCTGATCGACCGTGCCGGCGCGCACTGCGTCCTGCCCGGATGGCGCGTGTTGGGTTTCGAAAACGACGGGGATGCGGTTCGCCTTAATCTCGTATCGACCACAGATGGCAAAAAGCGAACGGAAACGGGGCGCCTTCTTGTTGGTGCCGACGGCATTCATTCGGCCATTCGCGCGCAAATCGTCCCTGGTGAGGGGCCGCCGGTCTGGGGCGGCGCGGTTCTGTGGCGCGCCACCACCCAGGCGCCGCCTTTCAGAACAGGGGCATCGATGGCGCTCATCGGCCATGCGACCCAGCGGCTGGTTGCTTATCCGATCTCGGCGCCGGATCCGGAGACCGGCCTTGCCACGATCAACTGGATCGCCGAACTGACCTACGATCCGCATGCGGGCTGGAACAAGGAGGATTGGAACAGAGAGGCCGACTGGAACGATTTCCTGCCGGCATTCAAAGACTGGCAATTCGACTGGATCGACGCCCCGGCCCTGATCACCGGTGCCGACAAGGTCTATGAATATCCAATGGTTGATCGCGATCCAATCGACCGATGGACCGATGGCCGGGCGACGCTCATCGGTGATGCCGCGCATCCCACCTATCCGGTGGGATCCAACGGCGCCAGCCAGGCGATTGTCGATGCCAGAAAGCTCGGCGCAAGCCTGATCGAACACGGCATCGCGCCGCCGGCCCTGGAGGCCTATGAGGACGAGATGCGACCGGTAACGACGCGGATTGTGCTGACCAATCGCGGCAGCGGCCCGGATGCCGTCCTGCAGATGATCGAGGATCGTTGCGGCGGATCGTTCGAACACATCGACGATGTGACCCGGCCAGGCGAACTGGCCGACCATGCGGCGAAATACAAGACAATCGCCGGCTTTTCGATTGAGGCGCTGAACGCGCTGCCGCAGACCATCGCGGATGGCGCAACGGTCCGCGTCAAATGATGTGTGCGCTACTGCGCCGCGGCATCCGCCGCGAGCGCGGCAAACAAGATATCCAGTTCGGCCGCCAGTGCCGCCAGCGCCTCACCACCCTCGTTCATATAGGGCGCAAAGACGTAGCTCGGGACTTTGTACGACAGGGTGGCCGAGCCGTCCGTGTTTTCCGTCACATAGACCCGGATAGGCGCCTCGATGCCCGCCGCGACGCTGGCCTCAAGCATCGGCACCGCGAAGCGCGGGTGATAGAGCCCGATCACCATGTTGCCGGGTATGGTCTTGTCGAGGACCGCCTTGGCGCCGACGGTTGCCGAGGCCTGGCTGACGACGCCGATCTTGTGCTGCTTCGCGGCCGCCAGAACCCGATCGGCAAGCGTCGGATAATCATGCCCGGTCGGAATGATCACCCAACCCTGGCGTGCGGTTACCTCCGCTGTCGCGGGCTGAGGCATCAACACCATGGACAGCAGAAATGCTACGACGATTGCCGGGATCGCCCGTGATCCAATTGCCGTGTCGATCATCTTAAAACTCCCCTGGGTTCCATTCAAACCTGATGCGTGCGTCTGTCGGTTTCCGTATTCCGCTCGCATCAATGTGACTTCGCAGCCGGGCGCGGCGGCCTTAGGCTGTGTGCATCAATCTGATCCGGGAGGGACGGAAGTCAATGCGGAGACGTTCGACAAGGACCGGTTTCGGCCATGTTCACCGGATTGTCATCGCCTTTGGCCTGGCAATGCTTGCTGCCGCAGCACAGACACGGGCATCAGACCTTGTTTCCTCCGTCGACCCGGCGGGCCTGGCAAAGCACCGGCAAACCATACTCGGCCTGTACCTGACCTCAATCGAGGCCCACCGGGCCGTCACACAGGATCCCTCGATCCTGTTCATCGATGTGCGAACCACGGCGGAGTTCGGGCTGGTCGGTCATCCTGTGGCCATCGACCGCAACATTCCCTTCGCCCGGCTCGGCGACGTCTTGAATGCCAATTTCGGACAATACGGCTTCGTGCGAAACCAACAATTTGTTTCACAGGTCGAGGAATTCGTGACGGAGGCCGGCGGCACGAAAGCGTCGACCATCATCCTGATCTGCCGGTCCGGCAGCCGGTCGAAACGCTCGGTCGATCTCCTGGCGGCAGCGGGCTTCACGCGGGTCTGGAACGTGGTGGACGGATTCGAAGGCGGCACCGATGCCAGCGGGCACCGCACCATCGAAGGCTGGCGGCATGAAAACCTGCCCTGGACCTACCGGATCGAACCCTGGCAGGCCTATCGCAAGACCGGGCCGTAGCTTTGCTTTCATTCTCGCTTTTGGCAACGGTGTCAGCCGGTGACGGCCTTGCGCGGCTTTCGCTCCGGCAATCCGCCGCGCAGCAGGGACTGAATGCCGCGCGACTGGACGACGGTCCGGTTGTCGGTGAACTCCTCGTGGTTCTGCTCGACCCGGGCGAGATCGTAGAGGTAGTTGACCATGACACCGCAGGATTGTTCGAGGCCGTTCACTGAGATATCGGCCTTCGCATGGACGTCGTGAACCAGTGCACCATTGCCAAGGTGGAACCGGGCAACCGGATCGAACGGCAGACCATCCTGCCGTTTTTCGTCGACGAGATAATGGGCCGCCCGATACCGCAGTTCGGCACCGAAATCGTCAAGCGCGGCCAGTTCACCGGTCTTCGCCGCCAGCACGGCCGCATCCAGGATGTCGCCAGCGTCCTCATCGCCTTGTTTGTTACGGAGCATCCCCAGCCAGCGAGCGAAACCCGGCACGGGCGACAGGGTCACGAAGGATTTGAGATGCGGCAGATCGCGGGAGAGGTCCTCGACCACCTGCTTGATCAGCGAATTGCCGAACGAGATTCCGCTCAATCCGCGCTGGCAATTCGATATGGAATAGAAAACGGCGGTATCGGCCTGCGTCTCTGCCAGATGTTCGCGATCCTCGGCAAGCACCTGCTGCACGGATTGCGGCACGCCTTTGGAGAGGGCGACCTCGACGAATATCAGCGGCTCATCGGGCATCACCGGATGGAAATAGGCAAAGCAATGACGATCATCCGGTTCGATCCGCCGCCGCAGATCATCCCAGTCATCGATGGCATGCACCGCCTCATACTGGATGATTTTTTCGAGAATGTTGGCCGGTGTGTCCCAGTCGATGCGGCGCAGCACCAGAAAACCCCGGTTGAACCAGGATGAAAAGAGGTGGACAAAATCCAGATCGGTGCGTCCGAAGGCCGGATGCTGCGGCAGGCACTCCAGCAGATCGAGACGCATGGCGACCAGTTGCGGCGTGGCGCCCGGCACCTGATTGAGCCGCCGCAAGAGTTCCTGCCGGCGCGGTTCCGAAGCCCGGGTCAGTTGTTCCAGATGCTCGGGCGTTCTGGTCTCGCCATAGGCCCGGGCGCACGCCTCGATCGCCTCCGTATCGACATCCAGTTCCTCGGTGAGGTAGCGGAAGAATGACTGTTTTTGATCCTCCGCCAGGCGACCGTATCGCGCCAGAATCGCGGATGCGAGCTTGAGGCCGGACACCTCTCCCGTGCTGGTCAGAAGCGCTCCGCACATTTCCTCGATGGGCCGTTTGTCTGACGCGGCCATTGCCGAATATCGGCGCTCGAAAATCGTCCCCAGTATGTCGGTCAGAAATCGCGACCGGGTCACCGTCTTGCTCCTTTGCACCAAAACCTGCCTGTTTCAGGCCCGCCGGGCGCGTCGCCCGGCTTCGACGTTGATTGTTGACAATAGGTCCGTCTGTTTGCATGCGATGTCAACTCTTTTGTATACAAAATTCTCGGCTTTGGATATTGTTGGCCGATGGACGATGACGCGCCGAAAGTCCAGCGCCGCGCGGACCATATTCGCGAGACCCTGGAGCACCTGATCATCACCGGTGAATTCTCCGACGGCGACCGGCTGGACGAAACGCGACTTTCCCGGCGATTTGCCGTGTCGCGCACGCCCTTGCGCGAAGCCCTGCAGATGCTCGCCGCATCCGGCCTGCTCGAACTGATTCCGCGGCGCGGCGCCTATGTGCGCCACCCGGGCATCGTCGAACTGGTGCAGATGTTCGAGGTCATGGCCGAACTGGAAGGCATGTGCGGCCGGCTTGCCGCCCGGCGCCTCACCGACGACGATCTCACGGCCTTGAAGAACGCCGCCGCGGCCTGTGAGGCGGCGCTTGAGACCGGCGATGCCGACAGCTATTACCGGGAAAACGAGCGGTTTCACACCCTGCTCTATGTCGCCAGCGGCAACGGTTTTCTGGCCTCCGAGGCCCGGCGGTTGCAAAAGCGGCTTCAGCCGTTCCGCCGCATGCAGTTGCGCGTGCGGGGACGCATGGCCCAGTCGATGGCGGAACATCGCAGAATCCTTGCCGCTCTGGAGCGCGGCGACGCCGCCCGGGCGCAAGCCGAACTGCAGGGGCATATCGCTGTGCAGGGCGAAAAATTCAATGACTTCATGGCGCATTATGATCGTGCGAATGGCAAGGCTGTGGTGACCCTTTAACTTATGCACCGGGTGAAATTGCCGACTGCAACCTGTAGCATGGGCGAGAATCAACTGACTCGCATTCACGTTTCGGCGGTGATGGGATCTGGGTTTGACGCGAGCGCCAACACAGTCGATCAGAGCCAAGATCCTTGCCGCAGGCGCGGGCAATTTTCTTGAATGGTACGATTTTGCCGTTTACGGATTCTTCGCGGCGGCCATCGGCAAACAGTTCTTCCCGTCCGACGATCCTCTGGCGTCGCTGCTGTCCGCCTTCGGCGTCTTCGCGGTCGGATATGGCGCGCGTCCTCTCGGCGGTCTGATCCTCGGACGCCTGGCCGACGCATACGGGCGCAGGCCGGTCATGCTGTTTTCCGTGGCGGTCATGGGGGGCGCCACTTTCTGCATCGGCCTATTGCCGAGTTATCATACCATCGGTGTCGCGGCTCCGGTGATCCTTATTGCCCTGCGCCTCCTGCAGGGATTCAGCGTCGCCGGCGAATATACGATATCGACGGTCTTTCTCCTGGAACACGCGCCCAGACACCGTCGCGGTTTCATCTCCAGCTGGTCCATGGTGGGTGAGCTTTCCGGTATCGTGACCGGTTCCGCCATCGGCGCCCTTGCAGCGACGTTTCTGACCGAAACCCAGATGCAGGATTGGGGTTGGCGCATCCCCTTCCTTCTCAGTGCGGTCATCACCGTGTTGGGCTACTGGCTGCGGCATGGCCTCGACGAAAGCCCGTCCATGGCTGAAGCCGGGCCGGAACCGCTATTGCCGTTACTGGAAGCGCTGCAAAGCGGCTGGCGCGCCCTCGTCTGTTATATTTCCCTCATTCTGGTTGGCGGCGTCGCGTTCTATGTCGCTTTTATCTATTCGGCGTCCGATCTGGAGTTACACATGAATTTGTCAATCGCAAAGGCGCTCGATATCAATACCGCCGGACAGTTGGTGACTATTGCGCTGTTTCCGCTGGCCGGATACATGGCGGACAGGATCGGCCGCAAACCGCTGGCGATCATGGCGGCCATGGGACTGATCGTGTTCAGTTGGCCGCTGTGGTGGATGATGCACCATGATGATTTCGCCATGATCCTGATCGGCCAGTGTCTGTTCGGCGTGATCCTGGCGTGCGGCTACCCCGTTTACAGTCTGATGATGGCGGAAGCGCTGCCGACACGGCTACGATGCAGCGTTCTGTCAATCGGAAACGGCATCGCCTACGGGATTTTTGGCGGCATGACGCCGCTCACCGCCACCTATCTCGTCGAGCGGACAGGCAATGATTTCTCGCCCGTCTACCTGATCCTGGTTTTCGCGGTGATTTCGCTGCTGGCCGTGCTGCGCCTGCCGGAAACACGCCCGCGCCCCGTGGAAAACGCGCATTGACACATCCATTACATCTATATAACTAGATTTATGGTTTTATAAGAATGCCCGTGCCGTCGTCTGGCGCTAACGCGATTGGATGTTTCATGTCTGATTTCTCGCAATCCGCCTGGCCGTCAAGGCCAATTCGACCGTGGCTGACAACGCCCTGGACCATTGTCGTTGCGGTTCCTCTGGCTGTCGCGATTGTCGACCCGCAAAACGCTGCCGATTTCATTGAATTCGCGCTCAGAGCCTTTATCGGCACCCTGCCCTATATCGCAATCGCCGTGATCATGATCGCTTGGCTGAAGGCCGCCGGCGCGGAGGCCTATGTCGCCGCTGCCTTTCAAGGTCGCGAAAGGCGTATGATCGTCCTGGCGGCGCTGCTCGGAGGCCTGGCGCCGTTTTGCTCCTGTGAAGTGATTCCCTTTATCGCCGGGCTTCTGGCGCTTGGCGCACCGCTGTCGGCGGTTATGGCCTTCTGGCTGTCCTCGCCGCTGATCGACCCGCCGACACTATTCATCACCGCCGGCGCTCTGGGCTGGTCTTTCGCGATCGGAAAAGCCGTTGCCGCCGTCTCGCTGGGGCTTTTGGGAGGCTTCGCCATCAAGACGCTGCTGGCCATGGGCCTGTTTTCAGATCCGCTCCGGCAGTCCGGGACCAGCCGATGCGGATGCGGCCCGTCACCGTTTGATGGCCGGCCGGTCTGGCGCTTCTGGGGGGAGACGGACCGCCGGGAGACCTTCCGGACCGCCTTTTCGGAGAACGCGCTGTTCCTGATCAAATGGCTGGCGCTTGCCTATGTTCTGGAGGCGGTCCTGGTCACCTATGTTCCGGCCTCGCTGATCGCCTCCATCGTCGGCGGCGAAGGGGTCGGGCCGATTGCCTTGGCGGCGGCGATTGGCATGCCCGCCTATCTGAACGGCTATGTCGCGCCGCCCCTGCTTGCCGGTCTCGTCTCGCAAGGCATGACGCCGGGCGCCGCCATGGCCTTCATGACGGCGGGCGCCGTCAGCTCCATCCCAGCGATGACTGCCGTCTGGTCGCTGGTGCGCGGTGGTGTGTTTGCCGCTTATCTCAGCCTCGGCTTCTGCGGCGCCGTGCTTGCCGGTATCGCGTTTCAGCTTTTGTGGTAAACATGCGCGCATGAATTCACCACCGGTTTCGGCCGCGACGGACCACAGGCGTCAGCGCCATGCGGTATGGCTTCTGGCGGCCGGTCAGATGATCGTCTGGGCAGGGCTGTTTTACAGCTTTGCCGCATTGCTTTTGAGTTGGGAGACGGATCTCGGCTGGAGCAAGACGGATCTGGCGTTCGGCTTCACTATTGCGTTGCTGGTGGCGGCGGTCGCATCACCGCTTGCCGGCAGGATTGTCGATGCCGGCGGCGGCCGCGCCCTGCTGGGCGGCAGCGCGCTGTTCGGCGCGGCGGCCCTGGCGCTCTTGGCCACAGTTGAAAACCAATGGGTGTTCCTGGCGCTCTGGGCGCTGATCGGCCTTGCCCATGCCGGCAGTCTCTACGAACCCTGTTTCGCATTTGTGACGCGTACCATGGGCCCGTCCGCCCGCGCCGCAATCACCCGCATCACGCTTTGCGCCGGTTTTGCCTCAACGATTGCCTTTCCCCTCGGCGCCTGGCTTTCAGCGACCCTCGGATGGCGGGGGGCCGTGATCGTGTTCGCCATCGGCGTCGCCTGTCTCGGCGCACCGTTGCTCATCGCCGGGGCGAGCCTGCTGCAGCGAAGCGGCGAAACGGCGCATATCGCCCCTGCCCGCGCGACCCATCGCGCGGCGGTCAGCGCCGCCATCCGCCGCCGGGAGTTCTGGCTGGTGGCGATTGCCTTTGCCCTGATCGCATTGAATCACGGGATGTTGCTCAATCACATCGTGCCAATTCTCGTCGATCGCGGATTGACCCAAACCGCTGCCGTTTCGGTCGCGTCACTGATCGGCCCGTCACAGGTCGCCGGACGGCTGGTGATGATGCGTTTTGATCATCGGGTCAGTGCCGCCACTTTGAGTGTTGTCGCCTTTGCCGGTCTCAGCCTGGCCGCCGCTGTGCTGTTTGTGGCCGGCGCCTCGCCGCTGCTGGCTTTTGCCTTCGCCGCAATGCAGGGCGCCACCTATGGTGTCACCAACATCCTCAAACCCGTCATCATCGCCGAGTCCTTGGGACGAACCGGTTTCGGCGGCATTTCGGGGCTGCTCGCCATGCCCGGTCTGGCGGCATTTGCGATTGCCCCGTTCCTCGGCGCCGCGCTCTGGCAATTGGGCGGTTACACCACATCGATCGCTGCCGCCGGATGTGCTGCGGTTTTTGGCCTGGCGGCGATCGTCTGGCTGGCCGCGCTGATGCGGCGGTCCGCAACAGCCCTCGAAGCCGGGCATCGGAGCTGAAACGGACCAGCCCGAAGGGCCCGGCGATGACCGGATGCGCATCGGGCGACAAAGCCGTACGGTTCACTGCTTGCCACGGATTATCATATCTGCTTGTTTCGACCGACACGCGAAGTCACCGCAGGAAAACCCGACGTGGACACCGATGCTGCACAAACGCTGATGGTTTCGGATTTCATCGCCGTCACCATCGGGATCATCGTCTTTTTCCTCGGTGCGTTTTTGACCAGAAACCTCGCGCTGCTGCAGAACTACAATATTCCCGAGCCCGTTTCCGGCGGCCTCGCCGCAGCGCTCATCACATGGGCGCTCTATTCCTGGCTTGATCTTGAAATCACCTTTGACCTGTCGACACGCGATCGACTGCTGGTGATTTTCTTCACGACCATCGGGCTGAATGCACGGCTCAGGGATCTTGTTGCCGGCGGCCGGATGCTGGCCATACTGCTGGCGATCACGGTTGCCTTCATTGTCTTTCAGAACCTGATCGGGCTGCTGGGAACCCGGCTCTTCGGCCTGCCCGAGCAGGTCAGCGTCCTGCTCGGTTCGGCGTCGCTCATCGGCGGACACGGCACGGCCATCGCCTGGGGACCGACGATCGAGACCATGACGGGCTTCGGGTCCGCCGATGAAATCGGTATCGCCGCGGCAACGCTTGGCCTTGTATGCGCCGCCCTGATGGGCGGGCCGATCGCCAAATATCTGATTGACCGCCACCGGCTTGAAAGCGCGCCGTCCGAAGGGCCGATCGTCGGGGTACCCTTCAAGAAGGAAGGCGCTGAGGAGACGAAGGTCAATCATATCAGCATCATGCGCTCGCTTCTGACGATCAATATCGCGATTATTCTGGGTTACGCCGCCAATGAAGCGATTTTGGCCAGCGGACTGAAACTGCCGCTGTTCGTCTCCTGCCTGCTGGTCGCGATCGTGATGTCCAACACCATCCCGGTGATCTTTCCGGGACTGCCGTGGCCGTCGCGAACCCGGGCCATGGCGATCATCTCCGACTATTGTCTGTCCATCTTCCTGGCCATGTCGCTGATGAGCATGCAGCTCTGGACACTTCAGGGGCTGGGCGGCCCGCTTCTGGGCGTTCTGGCGTTTCAGGTCGTCGGCACGGCTCTCTTCATCGTCTTTCTGTTTTTTCGCCTGATGGGAAAGGACTATACGGCGGCGGTCCTGAGCGCCGGATTTGCAGGGTTTACCCTGGGCGCGACACCGACGGCCATCGCCAATATGTCGTCGGTGACAAAACGCTACGGCCCCGCCCCGCTCGCCTTCATCGTGCTGCCGATGGTATCGGCCTTCTTTGTCGATCTTGCCAACGCGCTGATCATCCGGCTGTTCGTTGGGTCATAATCTCGAGTCGATCAGGCGCATTTGGTCACCAGGAAGTCGACGAATGCCCGAACCTTGGCGGCCAGATGCGCGCGGCTGGGATACAGCGCATAGATGCCTATCGGCGGCTCCTCGTAATCCGCCAGGATCGGTACCAGGCGGCCCGATGCGATCTCAGCCTCGCAGGCCATGCTTGGCAAACGGGTAATGCCGGTTCCGGCCAGGGCGGCGGCCAGTTCGGTTTCGGCGCTGTTGCAGATCAGGCGTGGCGCAACGGCGACGGATATCGAACGCCCCTTGCCGGTCCGGTATTCCCAACTGCTGGCCATCTTGCGGTAGGAAAAATCGATCAGCGTATGATCGCCCAGGTCGTGAGGGCTTTCCGGTTCGCCAAAACGCTGAAGATAATCCGGCGATGCCAGTGTCAGGAGGCGCGATGTTTTCAACCGGCGTGCAATCATGCCGGTGTCATCCAGCCGGCCGGCGCGAACCACCACGTCGAAGCCCTCCGCCACGATATCCACCATCCGGTCGCTGACATCGATCTCCAGGCGCACCTCGGGGCAGGCCTGCAAAAACTCCGGTAGCCAATGGTCGATATGGTTTCGGCTGAAGCTGACCGGCGCGCTGACCCGCAGCAGCCCCATCGGCCTGTCGCCAACGCTCAGAATTTGGTCCTGCACTGCCTTTGCGTCATCGATGATGCGGCGCGACTGTTCGAAATAGGTCCATCCGGCCTCGGTCAGGCTCAGCTTTCGGGTCGTGCGGTTCAGCAGTCTGGTGCCCAGTCGTGCTTCCAGGCGGGCCACCGCCTTGCTGACATGCGAGGCGGAGTGACCGAGGCGGGCGGCCGCGGCTGAAAAGCCATTGGCTTCAATAACTTCGCAAAAGATGGTCATGCCATCAAACAGGCTTTTATTATTATCCATTTGGAATAAATTACCTTCTGATTGACCGATTAATTTTCCTTGGAAACAATCTATATTGCCCGACAGGCGAATGACAAGACATGCCGCCGCTGACGAAATACGTTGTGGAGATCGGAATGCTGGATATGAAGAACATCGACCATGTGGGCATTCGCGTCAGCGACCGCGCCCGCTCGGTTGCCTTTTACGAATTGCTGGGTTTCGAACTGATCGCCGATGGTGGTTTCGACCAGGGGCACCCTCTGGTCATGGTCCACCCGTCCGGCATCAATTTCAATCTTCTCGGACCGGCGACGGCGCGCCAGGGTGAAAATGTCCTGATGGACGAAGACCGCAAATATCCGGGCATCACGCATGTCGCGATCAAGATGGGTTCGGCGGAAGCAACGGAAGCCTTCGTCACGGCCAACGGCATCGAGATCACGGGACGACGTTCGTTTCGGGGCACCGACACCATTTTCATACGGGATCCGGACCGCAATGTCCTTGAACTGGTCGGCCCGGGCCCGGCGGTCGCAGACCTGATCGCCGACCATGTCGTTCAATCCGGACAGTGATCTCGACCGCAGCAGACGAAGATGACACGCCATTGCCTGCCCAAGCGAAGAAGGGCGGCCCCTGACGGAGCCGCCCCTTGCAAATCTCAGCGGTGTGCCGGCAGCGAAGCCTATTTGGGCTGCGGCACAATCCGAAGATAGGGTTTCAGGGTCTTCCACCCATCCGGATACTGCTTTTCGGCTTCTTCATTGGAGACGGCCGGCACGATGATGACATCGTCACCGTCCACCCAGTTCACCGGTGTTGCAACCTTGTGCTCGGCCGTCAGTTGCATGGAGTCGATCACCCGCAGGATTTCGTCGAAATTCCGGCCGGTGCTCATCGGATAGGAGATCGACAGTTTGATCTTCTTGTCGGGACCGATCACAAAAACCGTGCGCACGGTCTGGTTGTCCACCGCCGTGCGCCCTTCGGACGTTTCGCCGGCGCCGGCCGGCAACATGCCGTAAAGCTTCGCCACCTTCAGATCGGTGTCTCCGATCATCGGATAGTTGGGCATGAAACCCTGCGTTTCTTCGATATCGTCCGCCCATTTGGCGTGGTTCTCCACCGGATCGACGCTGAGCCCGATGATCTTCACGTTCCGCTTCTGGAATTCCGGGTTGATGCGCGCCATGTAGCCCAGTTCCGTCGTGCAGACCGGCGTGAAGTCCTTCGGATGGGAAAACAGCACGCCCCAGGAGTCGCCGAGCCATTCGTGGAAATTGATCTTTCCCTGGGTGGTTTGTGCTTCGAAGTCGGGCGCTTCATCGCCAATTCTCAAATTTGACATGCTCATATCTCCTCATTGGAATTTTGCCGTCCGGATAGACACCCGGGACCCCGCCGCCGCGGTCTGTGGAAGCCGCATAGAACACCAATGCCGGCGGACAATCAACAGCGGGGTGAGCGGCATTTTCGCACTCCGGCCGAGACGGGGCCGGCAAGCCGGCGGTGGCTGCAGCTGACCTCGCGCGCCATCATTCCGTCACCCGCGCCGGCAGCGCTACCTTTCAAATAAAACCATATATTTCAATACTTTGGCGGAAATCCGATCGACGGTCGTCTAACCAGTCGAACATTCGTTCAAACCGTTCAATACAGGAGAAAACCATGACAACCATTCACCTTTACGGATTTGCCGGCAGCACCTATGTGCGCAGCGCGATGATCGCCTGCGAGCAACTTGGGCTCGACTGGGACCTCAAACCCCTGGAGTTCGGCCAGGCCAGCCATCTGGCGCTGCATCCGTTCGGAAAAATGCCGGCGCTGCAGCACGGATCGGTGGACCTTTACGAGACGGCGGCCATCCTGTCCTATCTCAATGATCTGGCGGAGGGTGCGCCGCTGATCCCGACCGAACCGCTCGCACGGGCGCGGATGTGGCAGCTCATCTCGATCTGCATCGACTATGCCTATCCGGCCCTTGTCAAGGCGACCTTTGCCGACGACACGTCGCAAATCGATACCGAGCCGGCGGACCGCTGCCTGGCCGCGATCGAAACCTTGGTGAAAAGCGGCGCCTGTCTGACGGGCGACCGGCTGAGCCTGGCCGACCTTGTTTTCGAACCGATGCTCACCCATTATCTCAAAACGATCCCGGGCGGTGAAAAGCATCTGGAGGGCAGGCCCGGCGTCACACGCTGGTATCGCGACGTGCAAAAACAGCCGGCGGTGATTGCCGCGTACAGGGAAAGCCAGTCGGAATGACCAATGACCACGATCTGATAAAGCGGGCGGTGGCGGGCGACGAACGGGCCTTCGAGAGCCTTGTCGCGCCGCTGCGCCCGCAGGTTCGCGGGGTGGTCAAACGCATGGTCGGCCATCCGGAGGACACGGAGGACATCATCCAGGATGCCATGCTGAAAGCATGGAACGGCATCGGCGGCTTCAAGCAGAACAGTCGCTTTTCGACCTGGCTGATATCGATCGCCGCGCGAACCGCCATCGACTTCCTGCGCCGCCAGAAACGGTGGCGCGGGGAGGCGCAGGTGGCCTATGCCAATCTGTGCGCACAGTCGGAGGAACTGAGCGGCGAAGTGGTTTCGCAATGCGCGTCGCCCGACTTTTCCTACGAGGTTCGCGAACATGTCTCCTACTGTTTCTCATGTGTCGGCCGGTCCCTGCCGCCCGATGAGATCGCGGTTCTCATATTGCGGGACATTGTCGGCATGTCGGCGCGGGAGACATCCAACGCTCTGGGACTTTCGGAGTCGGTCATGCGTCACCGCCTCGCCACCGCCCGCGCGTCCATGCAGGAACAATTCGAGGGCCTTTGCGCCCTCGTCTCCAAAACCGGGATCTGCCATCAATGCAAGGGGTTGCAGATGGTCGCGGCGGACAACAAAAAGGGCGGCCCCTTCCCCGATATCCAGAGCTTTGCCGACCGCTGTGCGATCGTGCGCACCAGCGAATCGACTTCGATGGAAGCGCTGCATGATATATTCTGGCGGCGGACAAAGGAGATCGAGGAACAGGGCCTGGGTTCGACCGAAGCCGAAAGCCTGTGCGGGATCGATGATGACGATGAAACCGAAAAGACTGCCGCTGCCGAAGCGCTTTCGAGCGGCCCTCACTGACGAGGCCTATGCCCGGCTGCGCGACCTCAACAGCCAATGGGGTCTTGGCAACAACTACCTGCTCGTTGTGCTGCTGGAACGGCTTGCCGATTATGCGGATGCCGCAAAACTGGACGATGCCTTTCGCGATTTCATCGCCGAATATGGCGCACCGCAGACCGGCATGAAATCCGGGGAAGCAACCGGACCGGAGTGAATGCGGCCCAGTCCGGGCAATGTGAAGCCCGGCGCGGACCCGCGCCGGGTTTGCCAATCAAGTCCGGTCAGCCGGCCTGCAGATTGTCGGCCGAGGAGCGGCCCGTGCGCTTGTCTGCGACGATTTCAAAGGAGATCTTCTGACCCTCGTCGAGATGGCGAAGCCCGGCGCGTTCCACAGCACTGATGTGAACAAATACGTCCGATCCGCCATCGTCCGGCTGGATGAAGCCAAACCCTTTTTGGGAGTTGAACCACTTCACCGTTCCACTTTGCATTGTATTTCCTCTCAAGAAATATTCAGGTGTTCAGGCGCCAATGCCTGGCAAACATATCGAAATCTTGGATTTTAGGGGGGCGACGCCGGGATGGAATCCACGCGTTGGGGCCGTGCCTTCAGGCCGAAAACTCGATGGGCTCACTTTTCACATTATTGCGACGATTTCAAGTTCGGCGATATCGAGCCCGCAATACCGGGATGTAGACGACGTCATTCGTCCTCGATGGCCCGCTTGTAAAGATGCCAGGTCGCATGGCCGAGAACCGGCAGAACCACCAGCATGCCCAGGAACAATGGCAGCATCGCCACGATGGCGAGCACGGCAACGATGAGGCCCCAGCCGATCATCGGTGCCGGGTTTTTGACGACCGTCTTGAAACTGGTGATCATCGCCGTGATGAAATCAAGTTCGCGCTCGAGAAGCAAAGGCATGGAAATCACGGTTGCCGAAAACAGCACGAGAGAGATAACGGCGCCGATGACGGTGCCGACGGCGAGGAACGTCATTCCTTCGGGCGTGGTGGTGACCACCTCGATGAAACGCGGAATTGTGGAAAAGCTCTTGGACCCCAGGAACAAAGCCAGCAGCAGGCGGATCTGGTAGATCCACAGCCAGAATATGAACAGGACGACAAAGGCCATCCAGCTGAGTTGCCGCTCGCGCTGATGGAACACCACGAGCAGGATGTCACGCCATGCCAGGGGCTTGCCGCTGGCCAGCCGACGGCTGACCTCATAGAGCCCGACGGCTACGAACGGCCCGATGAGCGGAAAACCGATGGCGAGCGGTATGATCATCCACGGCATGTTGAGCACGGAAAGCGAGGCCAGGATGGCAAGCCCGCCGAGCCAGTAAATGCCACCAAAGAACAGCCCGAACAACGGCGCCCGCATGAAGTCGGCGAATCCCGCCCCCAGCGCCTCGCGGATATCGCGAAAGGTGATGGCATTGATCTGGGGAACCTTTGGCGGATGGGATGACACCGCGGTGTCGCTGTCTACCATGTTCAGCCTCCGAACCATTGCGTTGGGCACCACTGCAACGGCGCAATAATAGATCATTTTGAATCATTCCGGAAATCGGCGTTTTGATCCAGATCATTGATTTTTGCTATTTCGCGTTGATTCATCGGCCATCGGACGTAACGCGCGACATGTCATCGGCAGCGGTGAACGGAATGTTCGGCGCCCCAAAATCCGCGAACCCGTGGCGCCCGTCTTCTGGCGTCATGGAGCTTCCGCAACTGGGACTATCGGCGCAACCGAATGCATGGGACTGTCCGCGTCAAATGCAACAATTGGCAAGCAGGGCTGCGGCCAGTCGGCCTCGCAGCCCCGTCGAGGGTTAAAGCGATGAACCTGTTACCTGGCACGAATGATTTCGGTGACGCGGTCTCAAGCGACCGCGCGCATGTCTGGCACCACCTCAGTCAGCACAAGCGATACGAAACCGCCGATCCCATGGTCGTTATCGAAGGCAAGGGCATGCGCGTGTGGGACGCCAAGGGCACAGAATATCTCGATGCCGTTTCCGGCGGCGTGTGGACGGTCAATGTCGGCTATGGCCGGGAGAGCATTGCCGACGCTGTGCGCGAGCAATTGGTGCGCCTCAACTATTTCGCCAATTCGGCCGGCAATGTCCCCGGCGCGCTGTTTGCCAAAAAGCTGATCGAAAAAATGCCGGGCATGAGCCGCGTGTATTTTTCCAATTCGGGATCCGAGGCGAACGAAAAGGGCTACAAGATCGTCCGGCAGATCGCCCACAACAAATATGGTGGCAAGAAGCACAAGATTCTCTACCGGGAGCGCGATTACCACGGCACCACGATCACCGCCCTGAGTTCAAGCGGCCAGAACCAGCGGAAGGATCAATACGGTCCGTTCACGCCGGGTTTCGTCGAAGTGCCGCACTGCCTTGAATACCGCTCCCAATATGGCGAATGCGCCGATTACGGCGTCAAGGCCGCCAAGGCCATCGAAGAGGTCATTTTACGGGAAGGACCCGATACGATCGGTGCGATGGTTCTGGAGCCAATCACCGCCGGCGGCGGGGTGATCACGCCCCCCGAAGGCTATTGGGAAACCGTCCAGGAGATCTGCCGGACATACGACATCCTGCTGCATATCGACGAAGTCGTCTGCGGTGTCGGACGCACAGGCAAATGGTTCGGCTACCAGCATTACGGCATCAAGCCCGACATCGTCACCATGGCCAAGGGCGTGGCATCGGGCTACGCGGCCATTTCGTGTACGGTAACGACGGAAGAGGTGTTTGATCATTTCAAGAGCGATCCCTCCGACCCCATGAGCTATTTCCGTGACATTTCCACCTTCGGCGGGTGCGCGGCCGGGCCGGCTGCCGCGCTTGAGAACATGCGCATCATCGAAGACGAAAATCTGCTCGAAAACACAACGGATATGGGCGCTTATCTCCTCGAGCGGCTGAACGAACTGAAGGACAAACACGCGATCATCGGCGATGTCCGCGGCAAGGGGCTGTTCTGCGGCGCCGAACTGGTGCGGGATCGAAGCACCAGGGAACCCGTGGCCGAGAGCCTGGTGCAGGGAATCGTCGCGGACTGTCTGTCGAACGGCGTTTTGATCGGCGCCACCAACCGCAGCCTCGACGCCTACAACAATACGCTTTGCCTGAGCCCGGCGCTGATCAGCACAAAAGACGACCTCGATGAAATCATCGAAGCGATCGACGGCGCACTCGGGCGCGCAACGCACACGGCTTAGACCCTTCACTGAATCACCTGGTGGCGGAACCGCCCCGGACGGCACATTTCACGGCACGACGAAACGTCGGCACGCGAAATGGCTGTCCGCTGCGAAAGTGGAGCCGCCTGCAGTTTAGTGCATTGGGGCCGCAGGCGTCTTCGCAGTCTCCGCAAGGCCACCCATCATGCGCCTCGCAAAGTTGGCCAGGAGGTGGTCGCCCCCAGCCTGTCTTGATAAAATCCGATATTCGAACAGCCGGCATCACCCATTCTGGTGATGGTCGGAGAACATTTCACCTGCTGCCCGTCAACAGTGCCAAATGCGGCTCACAGCAGTTGCGGCAGGTCGTGGAAAGCCGAATTCAACGCCCGCGACCAGGATTCCGACAGGGCGTTGAAATCGCCGTCGTCGGCTTCGATGCGGCGGCGTTCGGAAAACCTCAACTTGTCCGTTTCGATGATTGCCAGGTCCAGCGGCATGCCGACGGACAGGTTGCTCCGCAAGGTTGAATCCATCGACACGCATGCTGCCAGCTTGGCTTTCTCGAGCGGCGTGGAAGAGGTGATCACGCGATCGAGGATGGGCTTGCCGTATTTATGTTCACCGATCTGGAAAAACGGCGTGTCTCGGGTCGCCTCGATGAAATTGCCGGCCGAATAGACCAAAAACAGGCGAAGCGAGCCACCCTTGCGCTGACCGCCAACCAGGATCGTCGAACTGAATGTGGCGCCCTGTGCTTCCATCCCGTCGCGGTGGCGCTCCTGTACATCGCGCATGGTTTCACCGACGATCTGGGCGATGCGGAACATGCTGTCGGCATTGAGGATCGTTTCCGTGTCCGGATCGACCGCCGCCATCTCGATCTGCTTTTCGAGCCGGGTGATCACACCTTGGGTGATCGACAAGTTTCCCGCGGTCATCAGCGCCACGGCGCGCTCGCCGGGGGTTTCCCAGCAATGCATCTTTCCGTAGCGGGAAATATTGTCCAGCCCGGCATTGGTCCGGGTGTCCGACAGGAGCACAAGTCCCGCATCGAGCTTGATCGCAACGCAATATGTCAACCGAAGCGCCCTTCTCCGTTTTTGCGGCTTATTGCTGCTGGCCGTCGGCCACGGCAACCTCTGCGGTCAGCGATATTTGTGAACCGCCGACCACGTGGCCTTTTATCGGAGTCGCGTCGTCAGCGTCCAGCCCACAGGCGATCCGGATATAGTGGTCGGTGGGTGAAATCCCGTTCGACGGATCGATGCCGATCCAGCCGAAATCGCGGATATGCGCCTCGGCCCATGCGTGGGTTTCCAACAGGTCCGCCTCGTCCTCCGCCGCCTGCAGATATCCGGTCACATAGCGAGCCGGAATACCGAGCGACCGGCAGCCGGCAATGAAAATGTGGGCATGGTCCTGGCAGACCCCTGCTCCGGCAGCCAGCGCCTCGGCGGCGGTAGTCTCGCTGTTCGTCACCTTGGCGCGGTAGGCCACCGTGTCCTTGATCGCCAGCGACAGAGCGTGTGCGGTTTCCAGCGGATCGGCCTTTTCGGATTCCTTCGCCAGTTGCACAATCGCCTCATCCGGACAGGTGAGTTCCGTCACCCGTGTAAAGAGGGCGGAAGGCGGCTTGCGCGGCAGATCGCGGATGACCCCGGTCTTGTCTTCGGTGACGACAACACCTTCGGCGATCACCTCGACATTCTCGACCGGATCGCGGCTGAGCCACAGGGCCACCTCGTCGCCATAGCCGGTCATGTAGATCGGCGTCACCGGATCGCTATTGACCGTGACCTGCCAGGACTCAACGCTCTGCCCGTCAAACACCGACGGGAACAGCTTCAGGCGAAGCGACACCCGCGCGGCGGCCGGCGTGTAGGCATAAGTCGAGCGGTGGGACACGTTCAGCTGCATCGGCGCATACCGTCAAAAATGATAGGCATCGGACACCTCCTGACTGATCCGCGCGGTCCTGGCGATCTGCTCGTTGAGGAACTCGTGCAGCCCGTCATTGAAAATGGTGTTGATGTCGATGCGGCCCAGGAGGTCGCATTCGCCGCGTGCCGTCCTCTGACAGGCATGGGCGCCGCCATGGCTCTTTTCCAGGCGCTCCAGACAAGCGTTGATCTGGCTGTAGCTGTAGGCCACGGATCGCGGGAAGGCCTGATTGAGCAGCAGGAAATCGGCAATATTCCAGGGTGCATAGTCACCGAGATAGTGATGATGATAGGCCCTGAGGCCCGACACCGCATGCAGCATCGACATCCACTGGTGATGGTCCCGGCCGCCGCCGACAACCTCCGTTTCCGGCAGCAGCAGAAAATATTTGACGTTGAGCAGGCGCAGGGTCATATCGGCCCGTTCGATACTGCCGCCAAGCCGCAGGAAATCATAACCGTCATTGCGCAGCATCGCCGTTTCGACGGCGCCGCGGAACACAGCGGCGCGGCTGCGGACCCATTCCAGAATGCGGCTCAGTTGCTGGCGCGCGGTCTTCGGGTCCATGCCCTCCAGATAGCGCCAGTCGTCATTGAGGCTCTCCCACATTTCCTGGGTCAGCGCGGTGCGTACGGCGCGGCCGTTTTCCCGCGCCTTGGCAAGGCAGGCCTGGATCGCCGACGGGCTCACGGTATCCAGGATCAGATCGGTGACGATGTCGGTTTCCGATACGGGCCGGTCCGTTGCCAAGGTGACGTGGGTGGCCTGCATGACGGAGGTCCATTCCGAGCGATCCGGCGCACCGGGCAGCATCGACATGCGCTGCCCCATGGAGATCATGCGTGCCGTGGCTTCGGCCCGCTCCATGTAGCGGCCCAGCCAGAACAGGTTTTCGGCGGCACGGCTCAGCATGGTCTCATTCCCGCAGCACCCAGGTGTCCTTGACGCCGCCGCCCTGGCTGGAATTGACCACCAGCGAACCCTCCTTCAGCGCAACGCGCGTCAGGCCGCCCGGCACCAGGCGGATGGTTTTGCCGACAAGGCAAAAAGGCCGGAAGTCGACATGGCGTCCGCACAGTTCGTTTCCGTCGAGCGTCGGCGCCGTCGACAGATCCAGTGTGGGCTGGGCGATGAAATCGGCCGGGTCAGCGAGAATGCGTTTGCGATAGGCGGCAATCTCCGCCTCGCTGCTCTTCGGGCCGATCAGCATGCCGTAGCCGCCCGAACCGTGAACTTCCTTGACCACGAGCTCATGGAGATTTTCAAGCACATGGTCGCGTTCGTCGGGCCGTCCGCACTGATAGGTCGGGATGTTCTCGAGCACCGGTTCTTCGCCGAGATAAAAGCGGATCATCTCCGGCACATAGATATAGATCGCCTTGTCGTCGGCGACGCCGGCGCCGGGCGCCGAACAGATGTTCACCGCGCCGGCGCGGTAGGCATCGAAAAGGCCCGGAATGCCCAGCAGGCTGTCCGGCCGGAAAGTCAGCGGATCGATATAAGCATCGTCGATGCGCCGATAAATGACATCGACCCGCTGGGGGCCGCGCGTCGTGCGCATCCAGACCTGCGCGTCATCGACAAACAGGTCCTGCGGCTCGACCAGTTCGACACCCATCAGGTCGGCCAGAAACGAGTGTTCGTAATAGGCCGAGTTGAGCGAGCCGGGCGTCAGCACGACCACTGTCGGCTCGCCCCGGCACGCCGCAGGCGCCACTTCCTTGAGCGTCCTGAGCAGTTCGTCGGGATAGTGGTCGACCGGTTCGACCGGGCCGCCGGAAAAGACTTCCGGAAACATGCGCGCCATGATCTCGCGGTTTTCCAGCATATAGCTGACACCCGACGGGGTGCGGCAATTGTCTTCCAGAACCTGAAAACTGTCCGGCCCGGTTCGGACGATGTCGATGCCGACAATGTGGCTGTAGACACGGCCAGGCGGTTCGAATCCGACCATCTGCGGCAGATAGGCGGTGTTGCGGTAAACAAGGTCGGCAGGCACAATCCCCGCCTTGATGATCTCGCCGCGGTGATAGATGTCATACAAAAACGCATTGAGCGCGCGCGCCCGCTGGCGGATGCCGCGCTGCAGCACGGACCACTCGGATGCTGAAAATGCCCGCGGTATCAGGTCAAACGGTATGAGCCGTTCGGGATCGCCCCCCTCCCCGTAAACGGCAAATGTGATTCCGATTTTGCGGAAAATGGCCTCCGCCTCGGCGCGGCGCTGGCCTAGAAGTTCTGTGCCGGTCTCTGCAATCCAGTCCGCGATGCGCCGATAGGGCGGTCGCGGCCCGGATGTATCTTCCATCTCGTTAAATGGCACACGCAACCCTTGTCTGCTCAAGCGCCAAGCGCTCCTCTGACAGCGACGTTAGCAAAAGGATCAGCCAGCGGCAAATCTCCCGGATGTCCGGCGCAATGGAGGCGATCCCGTCTCACAAGTCGATTTTGATGGTGCCTTCCGGCTCGCTGGCGCGCGAGCAGCACAGAATGACTTTCGACTCACGCTCCTTTTGCGACAGAACATAGTCGCGATGCTCGATGTCGCCGGAACTGTATGTCGCAGCGCAGACGCCGCACAGGCCATCGGTGCATTTGACAAGAACCGGCACGCCGGCCTCCGCGAGCGCATCGGTGGCACTCTGGTCGGCACCGACATGGATCGTCTTTCCGGTCTTCTGGAGCTCCAGATGGAACGGATGATTGATGAAATCCGGCGGTTCGGGCACGGAAAAATACTCTTTCGACAGGCTCTCGGACGGCCAGCTCTTCTGCTCGGCCATCTCAAAAACCGCATCCATGTAGCGATCGCTGCCGCAGGTGTAGAGCCGGAAGCCGTCCCTGTGGGACGGGATCAACTCGCTCAACTTGGCCCGCGTTCCGTCGGCCGAATAATGAAAGAACACGTGGTCGGCCCAGGGAACGGACTGCAACTCGGCGGCAAAGCCGCATTGCGACTCGGATTTCGCGCTGTAGTGGAGCACGAAATCGCGACCCAGCGCGTGCAGACGATGGGCCATGGTGATCAGCGGCGTAACACCGATCCCGCCGGCCATCAGCACCGTGAATGCCGCATCCTCGTCCAGCGGGAAATGGTTTCGCGGTTCGGAGACAAAAATCCGGCGACCCTCCTTGAAAATCCGGTACATCAGCAGCGAACCGCCACGCCCTTCGGCCTCCTTCAATACGCCGAGCACATATTTGCTCTGGTCCGCCGGGTCGCCGGCGAGCGAGTATTGCCGCTGATACTCCGGCGCAACAACGACATCGATATGGGCCCCGGCCTCAAAGGGTGGAAGCGCGCTGCCGTTTTCAGCGGTCAATTCGAACCGCACGACATCGTCGGCGAGATCGTCCCGCTTCGAGACGATCACCGGGAACACCGGAGGCGTTCCCTCCAGCGGTTTTGCAGCGGGTGCCAGATCGGCCACGTCGCCGGCGGCGATCCTGGCGCGATATTGCTCGGGCGTCAGCATGGCCCGGTAGCGCTCGATGCCCTCCTCGCGGTTGAGCGGATGGGTCACCGGCAAGGGCGGCGGCATGACATCGGCCGGATAGACCGCCAGCGTCTGATCCTCATATTTCAGGTCGAGATCCCGCGACAGGCCGCGCCGGTTGGTCGCCTCCGCCTGGACATACCGTCCCTGTGCGGTGTCGAGTTCGATGTCCCACCACCACGCCTTGACCGGATTGATCTTTCCGCGCCCGAGCGTGTCGTCAAGCCGTGCCAAGGTCTTGGCCGATGCCGGGGCGTTGATCGCCAGCCAGCGGAACGCTTCGTCCGAAAACAGGCCTTCCAGGTTCCAGGGGCAGGTTTTCATGCACCGGCCGCACATGCCGCCCGCCGTATTGGTCAGGCGGTAGCGGGCGCATTTTTCCGCGTCGGACTTCCAAATCTCATAGCCGTTATACATCAGCTTGGGACCGGCCGTTATGGCCCCGGACGGGCATTCGCGCGCGCATTTGTTGCAATTGTTGCAGAAATTCTGCAGGCCGAAATCGATCGGCCTGTCATGTTCCATCGGCATCGAGGTGGTGACCACACCGGATTTCAGTCGCGGGCCCAGGAACGGGTTGAGAATGACCTCGCCGATGCGGCTGACCTCGCCGAGTCCCGACAGCAGCAGAAGCGGCGGCTGCAGCACATCGCCGTCCAGCACGGAATGCACACGCGCCGAATAGCCAAGCCGGCGGATCTGTTCGCCGATGACCCCGCCCAGCAGCGAAAACCGCAAATAGGCGCGCATCGACTGGGCGACGGAAATCCAGTCGTCGCCGCTGGCGCCTTCCATGGTTTCATGGCCCTGATCGAGAAGCAGCGACACGCCGTTGGTGTGATAGGGCTGCATCGGATTGCCGCCCGCGTCATGGGAATAATAGGCCCATTCCGGTACCCGGCTAAGCCCGACGGCGTCGGCGGAGAGATAATAGGCGGCCGCCTTCAGGTTCTTGGCGTTGCGCGCCGGATCCTGCGTGCTTTTTGAAACCGGGCCCCGCGCATCGCCGAACTGCAGGAGCAGGAGCGCGCCCAATGCCCGACGGGCGCAGGCGCCGATCGGGCTTTTCATGACATACGCGCCGCCCTTGGCACAGTCCTGAACGTTCTTTCCCATGTCGCCGAACAGGGCGCGGGCGAAGAAATCCGCTCGCTTGGGAAACCGTGGAACGCGTTCCTCATCGATCATGGTGGTCGGCGTGTCTCGCCGCTTGATGGTTTCGAACGGGTGGGCCCCCTTATGGAACTCGCGATCCGCGTAGGGTGTCGCCGTTCCGGCCCGGCGGGCGGTTCCCTTGCCGAGCCACCAGGACGGGCCGTGCGAATGCCACCCCGCGCGCCCGGCATTCGGCCCAAGCGGCAGGTCGGGTTCAAGTTCCAGTGTCGTGGTGATCGCCGCCAGTCCAAAGCGTGGGCCGACATAGGGATTGACAAGCTGCTGACGTCCTTCGATCCGCTCTGCCGCACACAGGCCGGCCGACACGGCCAGCCGGTTCAGATCGACATCGGATGTGGTGGCCGTATGGGACCTGGCCTCATGGCCGAGCATGCGGATATAGCTTGCCAGAACGGCGGAAACATTCGATGTCAGCAGGGCCGCTCGATCGGCCTGTGTGTCGTGAAACCAGTCCGTTCCGGCTTCGTCGGGCCTCGGGTCCCGCGTATATTCGACGAGAAAGACGAGGGCGTGGGTATGATGATCGACCGGGTCGAGCTTGATGCGCGCCGATTCCAGAACGTCGGCGTAAGTGGCATCGACACCCGATGCGAAGCTCTTCGGCTGACTGCGTTCCAACTCCGCCTTGATGTCGTCGATCACCGGATTGCGTAACGGTGTTTCCAGGAAATGGTCTTTTTCCAGCCGCGTTATGCCGACCATCGATGCATCGAAATAGTAGCCCGCGGCTTTCAGATGTTCGGCGCGAAGGCTCGGATCGGCGGGGATTTCCGCCTCGCCATAGACGATCTTGCCGTCGCGGACCGTGTCCATCATCCCCATGAAGCGGGCGATGGCATGGGCCAGCGACTCCGGCGGCTGATGATCGCATGTCAGCGGACGCATCGGCTCGATGGACTGCAGATCGACACTGCTCCTGGACCGCCTGAGCGTCTCGAGCGGGAAAGGCCCCAGATGCACCGGCCGGTTCTTGTAGGAAAACATCTTCATCGCAATCGGTCCTAAATGGAGGTCAATTCCCGCGTCTCGCCTTCGGCGAGCGCATCGAGTTGCGCCAGGATTGCCTCGAGGTCACCGGGGTTCAGTTTGCTGCCGAAATGCGCGTTCAGCTGATCGACGAGCGGCCGGCATTTCTGCAGCATCGACATGCCCCTGTCGGTCAGTCGTATCTTCACGCATCGCCCGTCGCCCTCGGCACCGATCCTGCGGATCAGGCCCTTGCTTTCCATCTCCCGCAGGACTCGTGAGACGGTCGGGCGCGCGATGCCGATGTAACGCGCCAGGTCGGATGGCGTCGTCACATCCTCAAGGCCGACGCCGCTCAGGACACACCACATCATCCGGGTGATGCCGAGATCGCCCATCATGGCTTCGAGCCGCGCCTCCATCAGCCGCGCCAGCCGCGAGACCTTGTATCCAAGCCTTTTGTGCAGGCTGTATTCGTCTGTTGACGACATGAACTCCCATCCGGGCCGGGCAACGGAGATAGTTATCAGTGTTAACTGTACCGCCGATAGTTAACATGGTCAATTATTTTACCCGTTCGATCTGTCAGCATGTGCCGCGAGTCGCTTTTTGCGCGGGGATGTCGCTAAGATGATCGTCGCTCATCGCGGCTCCGCTAAGACTGGGCCGATGGGCAATGACAGGGAGCAGGCGCCATGGCTGACAGGCGTGCAGGCGGACGTTCGGCGCGCCGGGCGGAACGCACGGTTTCAAAAGTCGACATGCTGCCGGCACTGCGGCGCAAGCTGCCGCTGTGCGAGCCAATGGACGCCGAACAGGTGGAGCGGATCGACGATGCCTCGATGGGCATCCTTGAAGATGTCGGCGTTGTTTTCCGCGATCCCATTGCCCTGGACGACTGGCAAAAGGCCGGCGCCGAGGTGCGCGGCGAGCGGGTGCATCTCGATCGCGGCCTGGTGCGCGAACTGATCCGGACCATTCCGGCCTCGTTCACCTATCACGCGCGCAACCCGGAAAAGAATGTCGCGCTGGGCGGCCCACATTCCATCTTCGTTCCCATGACCGGAGCCCCGTATCTTCGGGATCTGGACGACAAGCGCCGGCTGCCGACGCTCGAGGACCTGGCGATGCTCCACAAGCTCAGCCACATGTCGCCTGCCCTGCATTCCTCGGCGCACCACATCGTCGAGCCGATGGATCATGTTGTCGCCCATCGCCACCTGCGGATCACCTATTCGTCGATGAAATATTCCGACAAGACTTTTATGGGCATGACGACGAGCCCGAAAAACGCCGAAGACGTGATGGAAATGTGCGCGATACTGTTCGGCGAGGCGTTTCTCGAGACCCATCCGGTGACGACCGGCAATTGCAACGGCAATTCACCGCTGGTGTGGGACGAGACGATGCTGGGTGCCCTGCGCGCCTTCTGCCGCCGCAACCAGCCTGTTCTGTGCTCTCCCTTCGTGCTTGGCGGCGCCAACACGCCGGCCTCCGTCGCACCGACCGTTGCCCAGCTCAATGCCGAGGCGCTGTCGGCGCTCGCCTATACCCAGGTGATCCGCAAGGGCGCGCCGGCGATCTACGGCCACTATCTGTCGACGGTGTCGATGCAGTCGGGTGCACCGATGGCCGGCACGCCGGAAATCAGCCTGATGAATTTCATGATCGGCCAGATGGCCCGTTACTACGATGTGCCCTGGCGCACCTCCAACACGCTTGGCGGCGCCAAGACGTTCGACGCCCAGGCCGGCTATGAGAGCGCGACCACGCTGTCGGCCGTTCTACATGCCGGCGCCAATTACATCTGGCACTCGGCGGGATGGAACGAGGCCGGGATGCACTGTTCCGTCGCCAAATTCGTGGTCGACGCGGAACAATGCGCGATGGGTTACCGGATGGCTGAGGGCATCCGCTGGGACGATTTCGAGGAGGGCCTTGCGGCGGTCCGCGACATCGGACCGGGCGGGCACTATCTTGGCCATGCTCATACGCAGGCCAATTTCGAACGCGCCTATTTCATGCCGCAGCTTTTCGACAACAACTCCATCGAGCAGTGGCAGGCGGAAGGCAGTGTCGAGATCACCGAGCGGGCGCTTGATAGGGCCAAAAAACTGCTTGCCGAATATCAGGAACCGAAGCTCGATGAGGCCACGGATGAGGCGCTGCGCGACTATGTGGCCCGTCGTGAGCGGGAAATTCCGGCTGAAGACGCGCTCAATCAGGATTACTGAAGGCCGAGACGGTAATTCCAGCAGCGCTGGTTCAGCATTCGCGGCCTGACCGCCATTCTTTCCAGCGCATCAAAAGATTCGCACCAGCCCAGGTCAGGACTGCCGGCGGCAGCCGTCGTGGTGCAGCGCAATTCGACATCCCTTCGACAGCCATGCCATCGGCACCCAGAGCGAGTTCGGCAGCGGCGATGCCCGACAGCGTTCCCTTGGCGACCCCAAGGCCGTTCTGGCAGCAGGCGGCGTAAAGTCCGTCCTCGATTTCGCCGAATGCCGGCACCCCGTTCCAGCTCATGCAGAGCTGGCCGGCCCACCGATATTGCATTGCCACGCCGTCCAGCATCGGAAACCGCGCCCGAAATCCGCGATCGTGGCTGCGGCCTGCCGACGCCATCAGCCCGCGGCCGACCCGCATCGACGGGTTGCAGGTGAAGCGGGAGCGAATGAGGATCCGGTCTCCCTGTGCCGTCGAAATGCGGCGCAGGGTCGATCCCATCGGATCGGCCGGCGTCAGCGCCCACTTGCCTGCGCCGCCGAGTGCTTCCATCGCGTTCCCATCCAGCGGTTCGGTCATGGAGGCATAGGTGAACACATGGATCAGCCGCCCGGCGAAGAAGCCGAAGCTCTCGGCGTGGCCGTTGGTGGCCAGGATGACCTTGGCGGCCGTCACCTTTGCGGGGCCGCATTGCAGGATCCAGTGATCCGACCCGCCTGTCAGGGCGTCGACCGGGCTTTGCTCGTAAAGCGTAACATTGGCACCAAGCACTTGGGACAGTCCGCGGATATAGGCGGCCGGCTGAAGCATCACCGTGCCCGGTGTGAACAGTCCGGACCGGTAATAATCGGTGCCCGTCAGGTCCCGCATCCGGTCGTCATCGAGCAGTGTACAGGTCTCGTCCAGCCGTTGAAGATGGCGCGCATAGGCGAGATTGTGGTGGTGGCCGGCCTCTGTCGCGGCCGCATTGATCTTGCCGCAAGGGTCGAATTCGTCGGGTGTAAGCCCGCTTTCCTGCGCGGCTTGCGCAGCGAAGGCGATGGCGTGCCGGTTGAGTGCAATCTGGGCGGCATCGTCATCGGCGCCCTGCCCGGCATAATCGCTGGATGAAAGATCGTGGGGCAGATCGATCATGAAACCGGAATTGCGTCCGGCCGGCCCCTCCGCCACGCGGCCCGCCTCAAGGACGGCCACCCGCGCTGCGGGATCGATCTGCGCCAGGCGCCGGGCCGCCGACAGGCCGGCGAACCCGGCCCCGATGACCGCGATATCGACGGTAATGTCCTGGTCCAGGCGGCCAGCCGCCGGCGCGGGCGGCAGCAGCGCGTTCCACGCGGCGGGTCCTGGCTGCTCCGGCAATCGCCTGGCGCGGAAGAGACGCGTCAATCCACGGCCTCGTCGTCATCATCGCTGAGGTCAATCCAGATGGTCTTGATGTTGGTGTATTGGTCATGCGCCTGAAGACCATTGTCACGCCCGCCGAAGCCGGATTGTTTGAAGCCCCCGAACGGGGTGGAGATATCGCCCTCGCCGAAACAGTTTATGGTCACTGTACCGGCCTGGATCGCCCGCGCCGCCCGCAGCGCTTTTTTGCCGTTGGCGGTGAATATCGAGGCCGCCAGGCCGTAGCCGGTGTCGTTGGCGAGCGCGATCGCCTCGTCAAAACCACTGACCGTCATCATCGACAGAACGGGACCGAATATCTCGTCCTGCGCCAACCGGTCGCTGTTCGACGCCAGTTCGATGATCGTTGGCTCGATGAAAGCATTATCGGCGGTATTGCCGCCCAGCAGCGGCTGCGCTGCAGCCTTGTCTGACAGATAGCCGCACACCTTGTCGAAGTGGCTTCGGGAGACCAGCGCGCCGACCCGGTTCACCGGATCGAGCGGATCGCCCATGGTCCACTCGCGTGCATGGGCGACAATGCGTTTCAGCAGCGCGTCCCGACATTTTTCGTCGACAATGAGCCGGGATGTGGCGGAACAGTTCTCGCCCATATTCCAGAAGGCGCCATTGACAACATGGGCAGCCACCCGGTCAAGGTTTTCGGCGTCTTCAAGCACGATGCAGGGGTTCTTGCCGCCCATTTCCAGCACCACCTCCTTGAGGTTGCTGTCGGCGGCATAGTGGAGGAACCGCCGACCGGTTTCCGTCGAACCAGTGAACGAAATCATGTCGACATCCATGTGCCGGCCCAGCGGTTCGCCGACGTCGGCGCCGCCGCCCGGAACGACGTTGAAGACGCCGCGCGGGATGCCGGCCTCATGGGCGAGTTCCGCCAGGCGCAGCGCGGTCAGCGATGTCTCCTCAGCGGGCTTGAGGATGACGGAGTTGCCGGCCGCCAGCGCCGGGCCGATCTTCCAGGCGAGCATCAAAAGTGGAAAATTCCACGGCAGCACGAGACCGACGACGCCGACCGGTTCGCGGACGATCATCGCAAGATGATTGTCCGATGGCGGCGCGACCTGATCGTAGATCTTGTCGATCGCCTCGGCATGCCATTTCAGACAATGGATGGTTTCCGGTATGTCAACCGTCTCGCAGTCGAAGATCGTCTTGCCCGAGTCGATGCTTTCCATCACCGCCAGTTCCCGGGCGTTGCGGGTGATCAGCTTGCACAGGCGGATGAGCACGTCCTTGCGCTCGCCGGGCGGCAGCTTTGACCAGCGGCCGTCGTCAAACGCCTCGCGGGCCTTGGCAACGGCCAGATCGACATCCTCTTCGCCGCAGGCGGCGATATCGGCCAGCCGGTCACCGGTTGCCGGATTGACCGTTTCGAACGTCGTACCGGACAGGGCGGGGCGAAACGTCCCGTCAATAAAGGCCTGCGAGGGCAGATCCAGCGCGGCGGCGATCGCCGCATATTCATCCCGGGTGAGAAGATCGCTCATCGGTCAGCCCTCCGCCTCGATCTGTGCGACTGTCGTTCTCAGGACACGAACGACCTGCTCAAGCTGCCGCTTGTCGTCCTTGTTGAGCGCCTTGAGCGGCGGTCGCGGCGGCCCGACGCTCAGTCCCAGGAATTCACAGCCATGCTTGATGCACTGGATGAATTTCCCGCCCTGCTCGAGGACCCGCATCAGCGGCATCAGGGCGCACATGATGCGGCGCCCCTTGTCGAAATCGCCCTCGACCACACAGGCCCGATAAAGGGCGATATGTTCGTCGGGCAGGAAGTTCGAACCGCCGGCAACCCAGCTGCGGGCGCCCCAGGCGAAGAACTCCAGAGCCTGGTCGTCCATCCCGCATCCGAGCTGAATATGGGGGTAGTCGCGGGCCAGCACATGCACCCGGTTGATATCGCCAGAGCTTTCCTTGATGGCGCAGAAATTGCGCGACCGGGCGACCCGGTCGAGAAATTCCTCGCCCATATTCACGCCCATGCGGCCGGGATAGTTGTACAGCATGACGGGCAGATCGGCGGCACGATCGATGGCCAGCGCGTTCAGGGCGTTTTCGCGCTCCGTCGGCACCGCATAGGGCGGGCTTGCGATCAGCAGGGCATCGGCGCCCATCTCCCTGGCGGCGGCGGCGACGGCCACTGAATCCTGCTGCCGGATCGCGCCGGTGCCGACGATCAGGGGCAGCCGGCCCTGCGTCCGTTCGCGGATGAAGCGGGCGCATTCCATCCGCTCCTCCATGGATTGCGCATAGTATTCGCCGGTGGAGCCACCCGATATGATGCCGTGGACGCCGGCGGCAATCAGATGTTCCACCATCGATTCCAGCGCCTCGAAATCGATTTCCATATCGGCCTTGTACGGCGTGATGACAGGTGTATAGACGCCATCGAAGATCATGATCGGGTTCATGGGATCCTCATGCCGTTTTGACCGCCCCTGTCGTGTCGATCTGCATGTCCAGACCTTGCGGCATGACAAACATCTCGATCTGGTCGCGCGACAGGTTCCAGTGATCGATCGCCAATGCCGCCGCCGCTTCCTCGTCGCCCCCTTCAATGGCGGCGATCAGGGCGTCATGCTGCCGGCTGGCTGTCGCCAGGTTGGCTGCCATCCTGTCGTTGACCGGGCGATTGAAGGTCATGCCGATCCGGGCATGGTCCACCAGAAGCCGCTGCAGGCTGGGCATCAGATAGATGCTGTGTGCCATCTCGCCGATGATCTCGTGGAAACGGTTGTTGGCGAGGGTCCGCTCTTCGACGGTGCCGCTTTTCAGAGCTTTCCTGAAGTCCGTTTGCGCCTGCTTCAGCGCGACGAGTTGCTGCGGCCTCGCATTCTGGGCGGCAAGCCGCGAAACGGCGGAATAGATCATCGGCGCAGTCAGAAAGAAATCCCGAAGCGTCTGGTGGCTCAATTCGGAAACCCGCGACCCCCGGTTTTCGCGACTGGTGATATAACCCTCGCCGGCCAGTTGCTGCAGCACCTCGCGCAGTGGTGTGCGCGACAGGCCGAACGTCTCCGCCAGGGTGACCTCGTCCAGATCGGACCCCGGTGCCCGCACCATAGTGAGAATGTCACGGCGAAGGGTCTCGTAAAGCCGTTTCTTTCTGGTCTTGGCATCGTCCTTCATGACACCTCCCGCCGATCCTGGGGTTTTGCACCGGGGATCATCCCCGCGCCGTCCTTCATCGGGTTCCTTGTCGCAAAAAAAATAATTGAATACAAATTGTTTTTGTGCTGAACTCAAAAAATCGTACCGTCGCCGGGATGCGACGCTGATCCGTGACCCGGCTTTTGGGGAACCGCCGTGCACGAACCGGACCATTATCATTTCCTGCTGGTTCCAGACTTCACCCATCTGGCATTTTCCTGCGCGATCGAACCGCTCAGGCTGGCCAATCTGTTGTCCGGCCGGGAACTTTATCGCTGGACGCTGATATCGGAGAACGGGCGCAGCCAGAACTGCTCGACCGGCACTACCATCCTTGTCGATCGAGGCTTTGACCCGCTGGAGAGCGGAGACCGGCTGTTCCTGGTCTCCGGGACCAATGTGAAACAACATGCGTCGACCGCGCTGATTGACTTCGTCCGGCGGCAGGCCCGCCATGGCGTGCGGCTGGGTGCTGTGTGCTCCGCCTCCTATATTCTGGCCAAGGCCGGGCTGCTGTCCGGCAAGTCCTGTGCCATCCACTGGGCCTATCACGACATCCTGTCGGAGGAGTTTCCGTCCGTCCGCCTTAGACGGTCGGTCTATGTTTCTGATGAGAGCGTTTTGTCGGCATCGGGCGGTCCGGCCGCCGCCGACCTCATGCTGCACCTCATATCGGACGAACACGGCCATGAGTTGGCCGGACAAATCGCCGATCAGATGGTCTACAATTCCGTTCGGTCCGGCCTGTCGGAGCAAAGATTGTCCTTCAGCGCCCGGTTCGGCATGCGCAACCACAAGATCATCCGCGCTTTCCGGATCATGGAAAGCCATGTCGAGGACCGGGTGAGAACCACCGAGATCGCCGATGAACTCGGCATCACCGTGCGGCAGCTCCAGCGCTTGTTCAATCGTTTTGTCGGCAAGTCGCCGGCCAGGGTCTATGCCGAGATCCGCCTCGACAGGGCGCGCAATCTGCTGTTGCAGACGGATATGTCGGTGACGGAGGTTTCCCTTGCCTGCGGCTTTGGTTCGACTTCGAATTTCTCAAAAAGCTACCGCCACTACTTCGGTCACTCCCCGAATTCGGAAGGCATCCAGCAGCAGATCGGCTGACGCGGCTCGCCGTCGCGGAAACATCTATCGACATCGGGCGTTGATTGGCACCGGACCTGTTTCGCGGTGGCCGTCGCTGCTCTATAAACATGCCGATCGATCACCCATCACACTGAAGAGCTTCCCATGCCCGATATCGAACTGCTTATGACGGACCGACAGCCTGCCCAAGTCCAGGAGGAGCTTTCCCGGAGGTTTCGGCTTCACCGGTATTGGGAGATCGAAGATCACGGCCAATGGCTGGAGAGTTACGGGGCCAATATCCGCGGTCTCGCCTGCGGCGGACATACGCCGATTGACGGCCCGTTCATCCGTCGTTTTCCAAATCTTGAAATCATCGCCAATTTCGGTGTCGGCTATGACAACATCGATGCATCTGCCGCGGCAGCGGAAAAAGTCGTGGTGACCAACACGCCCGATGTGCTGACCGAGGAAGTCGCCGATACCGCCATCGGTTTGATGATCATGACCGTGCGGGAGCTTTCGGCCGCGGAACGGTGGCTTCGCGCCGGAAACTGGAAATCGGCCTATCCGCTGTCACCCGGTACGTTGCGAAACAAGCGGCTGGGCATATTCGGTCTCGGGCGGATCGGCGAAGCGATTGCGCGGCGCGCCGAGGCCATGGGAATGGATATCGCATACCACAACAGAACGCGCCGGACCGACATTTCCTATGCCTATTGCCCCTCCCTTTTAGCATTGGCGGAGCAGAGCGACATCCTGATGTGTGTTGCCCCCGGCGGGCCGGCAACCCATCATATTATCGACGCCACGATATTGCGGGCGCTTGGCAGCGACGGGGTCCTCATCAATATCGGACGTGGGTCGACCGTCGACGAAACGGCGCTGATCGAGGCGCTCCGGAACGGAACCATCCGCTCGGCCGGCCTTGATGTGTTTGAAAACGAGCCGCATGTCCCTGAAGAACTGATGGTGATGGATCATGTGGTGCTGCTGCCGCATGTGGGTTCGGCATCCGTTCACACCCGCAATGCGATGGGCCAGCTCAAGGTCGACAATCTGGTCAACTGGTTTGAAAACGGTGCGCCGCTGACGCCGGTTCCGGAAACGCCCTGGCCAAGAGACTGACATGGAGCCCACAATCCGGCCGGCACAACAGGCCCGCTTTCCTTGACGGCCCCTGCCGACAGGACTGAGAAAAGAAACCTCTCGATTCTCTACGGGCAGGGAAGCCTTGCCACGATCGGCTGGACACTGGCCAGCCCCTCCGTTGTGCTGATCTATCTGGCGATTTCGCTTGATGTTCCGGTTTTCCTCGCGGGAATGCTGGTAACGACACGCCGCGCGGCGAATCTGGTGGCGGCCTTGTTCGGATCGGAACTGGCGGCCTCTCGGCGCAACAGAAAGCGTAATCTGGCGACGACGGATTTCGTCCTTGCGCTCTGTCTTGTTCTTGCATTGGCGGCGGTTGCAGCCGGTTCACCATTGGTGGTCACCATCGTCTTTGTCCTGGTGATTGCCTTTGTCGGCTTCACCGAGGAGTATCAAAGCCTGCTGAACTACGATTTCATGGCCGACGTTCTCGGTTCCCAATACCGGATGCGTCTTATGTACACCGCCATGACCATTGGCGGCGTCGGGACCATTGTCCTGGCCTGGTTTGCAGATCAGCTCATGCAGGACGCTCCATTGGCTGCCCGGCATTCGATGATCGTCTGGATCGCGATTGGCTGTTTTTGCCTGTCAGCCGCCGCCATGCTGCTGGTCCGGGAACTTAACAGGCAAACGCCCGATGCGCCGTCAGATGCCGAGCCGCGAAAACCGGCGAAACGCCAGGCAAACCCTCTGCTGAAATTCTGGAGGAATGTCGTCGAGTTGGCGGGCATGCCCTGGTTTCGCCGTTTCATGGTCATCAGGCTGGCGCTGCAAACCATCGAACTGTCGATCCCCTTTTTTTCGATACTGGCTGCTTTGGCGCATGGGACATCGCATAGAGGGCTGATGGCCCTTGTGATCTCGTCCGCGGCCGCGCTGGTTGTGGCCGCGCCGCTTTGGCGGGTGGTCAGCGAAGTGTCGAACCGGTTGGTCATGCTGTTGGGTGCCCTTTTGGCGGCGGCAAGCGGCTTCGCGCTTGTCCTCAATCACTACCTCCAGTTTACCGATTCGATCTTCCTGCACGCGGCCGCTCTTTTTTGCGTCACCGTCGCTGTCCAGGGCGTGCAGACGGCCCGCTATCTTCACTATATGGATATCGCACCCAAACCATACCGCATTCGCGGACAGGCGATTTCGAAGAGCATTGTGAGAATATCCGGCATCGCCCTTGCCACGGTGATGGCCGCGTTGGCTCATTCGCAACATGTGACATGGGCGATCGTCGCGCTTTCCGGCGTCAATATTCTGGCGGCCGTTCTGGCATTTACCGTGTCTGCGCAGAGTTCCGGAGAACCAGCGGAAGAAACGCAAAATTAACCGGTTTTTCAACACTGTCTGCCAAAGTGTATCTTTTATACTGACCAGAAGCGCAAGATTTATTGGCGTTACGTGTGAATTGAACTTGCAATTATGACTATTGATGACCGCAGCATTGAAAAGAGAAACCTGTCTGTCCTTCGCGGACAAGGAACGTTCAACACCATGGCCTGGACCATGGCCAATCCGTCTGTCGTGGTTTCCTACCTGGCGATTTCGCTTGATCTGCCCGTCATCCTCGCCGGACTGCTTGTCACGCTGCGCCAGTCGGCCTGTCTGATCACGGCTCTTTTCGGCACACCGGTTGCCGCCAGCAGACCGAGCAAGAAGATCGATCTCGCGGCAACTGATGTCGTCGTGGCCCTGTGCTTTTTCACGGCCCTGGCGGCGGCGGCCTTCGGGACGCCCCTTATGGTCACACTGGCATTTGTCTCGACCATTGCGCTCATCGGGCTGGCCGGCGAATATCAGAGCATTTTGAATACCGATCTTTACGGCGACGTGCTGCAATCGGAATCCCGCAACCGGCTTCTCTACAGCGTCATGACGCTGGGCGGTGCCGGAACCGCGGCGCTGGTGGTGACAGCGCACCAACTCTTTCATGATTCGCCGCCATTTACGCGGCATGCGGTCATCGTGTCGATCGGGATCCTGTCCTTTCTGACCGCCAGCGCGGTGCTGATGCTGGTTCGCGAATATTCGACATCGGCCAGCAATGACGAGACCGCCCCCAGTCAGACCAAAAAGCGATTTTCCCTGGCAAATCACATGCGCCAGATTTTCAGCAATTTCGAATTGCTGATCGGGATGAGCTGGTTTCGCAGATATCTCGTGGTGCGCATTGCGCTGCTGACGGTCGAAATGTCGATCCCGTTTTATGCCATTCTTGCGGCTCTCTCCCACAACACTTCTCCGAAGGGCCTGACAGCACTGGTGGTATCATCGGCTCTCGCCCTTTTTGTCGCTGGTCCGCTCTGGCAGTCTGTCGCGCACCTTTCTACCCGGACCGTGATGATCGCCGGCGCCGCCATGGCGGCCGTGGCGGGCACGTTTCTCTTTTCAAATCACTTCATGCCGGTCGTCAGCAGTCCCTACAGTCATGCCATTGCGCTTTTCATCGTGACGGTCGCGGTCAAGGGTGTAACCACCGCCAGATCACTCTATTTCATTGACGTGGCGCCGAAACGATACCGGGTGATCGGTCTTGGTGTCTCCAAGGTCATGGTGCGAATCATCGGCGTTGGCCTGTCGATGGTTCTGGCAACCGTCGCCCATTTGCAGCATGTCGTATGGGCGATCCTGATCCTGGCACTGATCAACGGAACGGCAGCGGTCCTTGCCTACCGCGCCTACGACATGTCGGACGTGCCGGAAAAGGCTTGACATCTTTGAAGCGAGATGGACACAAATTGAATCATGTTTTCATCTTAAGCTTCTGATTTTATAGACGAAAAGCAAAAAAGAACGGCTGCTGATCAAAAGGCCTTGGCCGACGCTTTTTCCCAATGGCTTTTGTAGGCCGGACGAATCGTGTCGGTCAGCAACTCGCCGGCGTCCAGATATTCCTGGATATTGGCATAGGAGAGCTCCGTTTCATCGGCCACACGCTGATGGATATGGGATGGCGTCAGCTTTTCCGGCGAATCCAGTCCCATCGCTCCCACGAGATCAAGAAAACTCTCGATCGTCGCCTCATGGAACTGGGCCACACGCTTTTGCCGCAATGCAACGTCCACGGCCTCGGAGCGGCGCCTATCCTGCGTCGCGATGCCGGTTGGGCAGGTATTGGTGTTGCAGCGCACCGCCTGAATGCATCCCAGCGCAAAAAGCATCGGGCGCGCCATGTTGCACATGTCGGCGCCCAGCGCGATCTTCTCGACCATGTCGAAGCCGGTCACGATCTTGGCGCTGGAGATCACCCGAAGCTTGTCGCGCAAGCCCGCACCGATTAGGCAGGAGTGGACGAAGGCCAGCGCTTCGTTGAGCGGCACGCCCAGCTTGTTGGTGAATTCCGGCGGTGCGGCGCCGGTGCCGCCCTCGGCGCCATCTACCGTGATGAAGTCCGGCGTGATGCCGGTCTCCAGCATCGCCTTGACGATGCCCATGAATTCATGGCGACGGCCGACGCACAGTTTGAAGCCGATCGGTTTGCCGCCGCTGAGCTCACGGAGCCTTGCCACCCAGTTGATCAATCCCTCCGGTGTTTCGAAAGTCGTGTGCGCCGGTGGTGAAATGACATCCTGCCCCATCGGAACGCCGCGAATCCGTGCGATCTCCTCATCGACCTTGGCCGCCGGGAGGACGCCGCCATGGGCCGGTTTCGCGCCCTGCGACAATTTGATTTCGATCATTTTGACAACGTCGCGCTCGGCGATCTTTACGAATTTTTCCTCGTCGAAATGGCCGTCGGCCGTGCGGCAGCCGAAATAGCCCGTGCCGATCTGGAAGATGATGTCGCCGCCACCGGCAAGATGATAGGGGCTCAAGCCCCCTTCCCCGGTATTGTGGGCGAAATCGCCGCGCCGTGCGCCGGCATTGAGCGCGTGAATGGCGGTGGGGCTCAGGGCTCCGAAACTCATGGCGGATATGTTCAGGCGCGATGCCGAATAGGGTTTTTGGCAATCGGGGCCGCCCACCGTGATCCGCGCCAGGGCCCGATCGACTTTCTTTGGGGCCAGCGAATGGCTACCACGGATGAAGCCGGTTTCCATCAGATCGGCCTGGGTGCCGAATGGCTGCGTGTCCACCGTTCCGGAGGCCCGGGCCGCAACCAGTTCTCGCTGCAGCCGGTTGTAGGGCTTTCCGCTTTCATTGGTCTCGATGAAATACTGACGTATTTCCGGACTGATGAACTCCATCGCATAGCGAAGGTGGCCGATCACCGGATAGTTGCGCAGCACATTGTGCGAGGCCCAGTGGATATCGTAGAGCCCGAGAAGGATGAACGCGATAACAATCACCAGCAGCCACCATAATGACGGCCAGGCAGACATCAGCAGGACAACCGCAATGAAGGCGACCACCGAAGTCACATAGAATACTGTTCGCATCATCGATCAGGCCCCTCGCTGGTTGCCGACGCCGGCGTTGACGCAACTGCCGCACACAAATCATCGCCGGTGCGCCAGCTTATCCGCCGCCCGAAGGTCCGATCAAGATCAAATTCAGGACCGTCATTGCGGCGGATCACTCGCCGGCATGGCGGGTTGTGATGTTGCACAGGGGCCGCACCGCGTTTTTGAATGCAAACAACTGGGCCATGGCGAACGTCCGACACAATATCGGCGCATTTGTGCTGCGAAGACACCCCGTTATTCGTCCGGTCCGTCCCCTCCCAGGCGGCCCCACGATCCCTCAAGGAGAAAATCATGAAATTTGGATCACTGATCGCCGCTGCCGGCCTTGCCGCTGCAACCACCCTTGCTTCATTCGCGCCCGGACAGGCCGCCGACACGCCGCGGCCGCCGGCACCGGTCCAGCCGGTCGCCAAGAAGCATTTTACCAAGGTCGGGCTGCTCGCCTGCCAGAGCCAGGGTGGTTTCGGCTACATCATCGGTTCGTCGACGGATTTGAGCTGCACCTTCGAAAATGCCCGCGGCGGTGATCTGTACGAATTCTATGACGGTTCGATCACCAAGGTTGGCGCCGATATCGGCTTCACAAAGCGCGAAACGCTGCTCTGGGCCGTTTATGCGCCAAGCTTCCAGGTGCCGGGCGGCCGGCTCGACGGAACCTATGTCGGCGTCACCGCATCGGCTAGCGTCGGTGTCGGTATCGGCGCCAATGTTCTCGTCGGAAATCTGAAAAACAACATCAATCTGGTTCCCGTCAGCGTCAGCGGCAGTGTCGGTCTCAACGCCGCGGCCGGTATCGGCGCCCTGACCCTGCACAGCGCCTCGGCATCGCGCTAGGAACCAGTCATGCTTTGGTGCGACGGCGGCTGTCTCCGGTACGGGCAACGTCGTCGCACATGATGGACAGCGGCCCGTGGAGCCCGTACCAATGCCTTATCCTTGATGACAGAGGCTCATAATGTCCGCGTTCCCCCACATCTTCCGGCCGCTCGACCTTGGCTTCGCCGTCCTGCCCAACCGCATCCTGATGGGGTCCATGCACACCGGGCTGGAAGACAGGAAGGCCCACGAGCGGGTCGCTGCCTATTTCGCGGAACGGGCGCGCGGCGGGGTCAGCCTCATGGTCACCGGTGGCGTCGCGCCCAATGAGGAGGGCGCCGCTCTGCCCGGCGCCGGCAAATTGTCGACCACGGAAGAGGTCGAGGAGCACAGGCCGACGACACGGGCGGTGCACGCCGAAGGCGGCAGGATTGCCATGCAAATCCTGCATTCCGGCCGTTACGCCTATCACAAAGGCGGCGTTTCGGCTTCCGCCGTCAAGTCGCCGATTTCGCCCTTTGCGCCCATCGAACTGGACGAAGCCGGCATCGAAAAGCAAATTGCAGATTTTGCCCGATGCGCGGCGCTCGCCCGCGAAGCCGGCTATGACGGCGTCGAGATCATGGGCTCGGAAGGCTACTTCATCAACCAGTTCCTGGTTACCCACACCAACAAACGGACCGACGACTGGGGCGGCGCTTACGAAAACCGCATGCGCCTGCCGGTCGAAATCGTCAAACGCGTCCGCCGGGCCGTCGGCGATGATTTCATCATCATCTACCGGCTGTCGATGATCGACTTGGTGCCGGACGGTTCAAGCTGGTCCGAGGTGGTGCAACTAGCAAAGGCCGTGGAAGCGGCCGGCGCGACCATCATCAATACCGGGATCGGCTGGCATGAGGCACGCATCCCGACGATTGCCACATCGGTTCCGCGACGCGCCTTTACCTGGGTCACCAGGCGGCTGATGGGCGAGGTGGCGATCCCGCTGATCACATCGAACCGCATCAACACGCCGCAGGTCGCCGAAGAGGTGCTGGCCGAGGGATGCGCGGACATGGTGTCGATGGCGCGGCCGTTTCTGGCCGACGCTGAATTTGTCAACAAGGCAAAGCAGGGGCGGTCGGATGAGATCACGCCGTGCATCGCCTGCAACCAGGCCTGCCTCGACCACACGTTCCAACTGAAGCTGTCCACCTGCCTCGTCAATCCGCGCGCCTGCCATGAAACCGAACTCAACTATCGGCCGGTCGACACGGTCCGCCGGATCGCCGTTGTCGGGGCCGGCCCGGCCGGCCTTGCCGCAGCGCTCGTCGCCGCCGGGCGCGGCCATCAGGTCACGCTGTTCGACCGGGCCACGGAAATCGGCGGGCAGCTCAACATGGCCAAGCAAATCCCCGGCAAAGAGGAGTTTGCCGGTCTGGTTGATTATTACGAACGCCAATTGGTGCTGAAGAGCGTGTCCGTTTCCCTTGAAACCGAGGTCGATGCGCGGCAACTGGCTGCGGCCGCGTTCGACGACGTGGTGATTGCAACCGGCGTTCTTCCGCGGGATCCGCAGATCCCGGGCCAGGACCATCCAAAGGTGCTGAGCTACATCGATGTCCTCAAAGACCGTAAACCGGTCGGCGACACCGTTGCCGTCGTCGGTGCCGGCGGCATCGGTTTCGATGTCTGCGAATATCTGACCCATCAGGGTGTCTCGCCAACAGTCGATCTGGAACTGTGGAAGCGTGAATGGGGCGTCGGCGATCCGGCGGTTACGCCCGGCGGACTGTCGCCCGAAGGTGCGCAGCCGGCAAAATCGCCCCGGCAGGTCACGATGCTGCAGCGCAAGGCCAAGAAACACGGCGCCGGGCTCGGCAAGACAACAGGCTGGATTCACCGGGCATCGCTCGCCATGAAGGGCGTCAAAATGCTCGGCAACGTCAATTACGAGTGCATTGACGACCGCGGCCTGCAGATCTCGTTCGGCGAAGACCGGCGCGATCCGCAATGGCTGGAAGTCGACACCATCGTCATCTGCGCAGGTCAGCTTTCCGACAACGCGCTGGCCACGGAACTCGATCGGCTCAGCATCGCGAACAAGGTCATCGGCGGCGCCTTCGAGGCCGGTGAACTGGATGCCAAGCGCGCTGTCGATCAGGGGAGCCGGCTGGCTGCCAGTCTCTGAATATGTTGCGGTTCAGACCTGGTGAAACCCGTGTTTTCGTAGCAGTGAGATCATCAGTGTCTTGGCAGCGATACGGTGCTCGCGGTGCAGTTGTCTGGCAAGCTGCACGTCGCCCTTTTCCAGCGCACTGATCAGCGCCCTGTGGTCCTCGTTGGATTTGGTCGGGAGCGGCCGGATATAGAGGGTCAGCGCCCGCGCCCGGCGGACCTGATCATTATAGGTCGAGATGATCGATTTCAGGCGCGCGCTGCCGGCGAGATCGACCAGGCGGGCGTGGAAATCCTCATCTGCGGCGGCCCAGGCCTCCCGGTCATCGTCCTTCAGCGAGGCCTCCATGCGGTCGGCCGCCTCATGCAGCAGCGCCAGGTCGGCGGCGCTGGCGCCGGACGCAGCGACCCTTTCGGCGGCCAGACATTCGAGTTCGGTGAGGATCTGGTAGATTTCCTCCATATCATCGGGAGAAATGGACAAAATCCGGACGCCGCGCCGCGGCCGCACTTCCAGAAGGCCCTGCGCTTCGAGCATGAGGGTCGCCTCGCGCACCGGCGTGCGCGACATATCCAGCATATCGGCCAGTTCCGTTTCCAAATAGTTCGACCCGGCAGGCAGTTCGTTCGACACGATCATGCGCCGCAGTTCGGCGGCGGCGCGCTGGGTCTGCGACCGGGGTTTGGGCCCGAGCGTCTCTGTTTGCGTGGTCTCATGCTGCATATTTATACGTTGATCCGCTCCGACCTCTCATTGGACAGATAAATGGCTTCGACGATCTCCAGATTGCGCAGATAATCCGCTGCCTGGTTCTCCAGGGGCGCGCCCAGTGTCAGCCCTTCTATGACATGGTTTTGCAGGGCATGGACGCTGTCGCCGGAGAAACCGGCATAGGACTTCGCGGCGAGCACGGTTTCGGCTTCGACCCCGCCAAATGGCCTGAAATCAACGGATCCGTCACCGTAAAGGTTCAATGTGCCGCGCGTTCCCTCGATAACGGCCTCCCCAAGGGTCGTTCGGTGGTTTTCAGCAGCGTGGTCCAAGAGCCGGTTTCCGTCAAACATCGCGCGCATGCCGTTGTCATACCCGAATATGAAAGTGCCGGCATCCTCACCGGCGATCGCCGGATTGAGTTTTCGCAGATCACCGTAGACGGTTTGCGGATCACCCGCAATGAAGCGGAATACGTCGACCCAGTGCACGCCGGTTTCGTGAATCAGCAGCCGCGGCATGGTCTGGAAATAGGGCTGCCGGTCCAGATAGGCGTCCGGTCCCTGCCCGTCACCGGTGCGCAGCCGGAATGTGAACTGCAGCAGCGCGCCGATGCGGCCGTTTTCGATCTCGCTTTTGATGACGCGATACCAGGGCTGAAACCGGTAATTCTCGTGCACGACCAGTGCCGCGCCTGCCGCCTCGGCAAGCGCCACTGCCTGTTTTGCTTCATCAAGGCCGGCGCAAAACGGCTTCTGGCAGATGATCGCGCGGACGCCATGGTCAATCGCCTCGCGGATGGTCGCCAGATGCGTGGGCGGCGGCGTGATGATGTCCAGCAGATCCGGTTTCAGGTCATCGAGAACCGGCTGCAAGGTCCCGTAGGCCGGCAGTCCCGTCGCCTCGGCCTTGCTCAGATCACGGTCCACGGCCGCCACCAGTTGGACTGCATCGATCCGCTTCCAGGCGTCGTAGTGAAACTGGCCGAAATAGCCGGCACCCATGCAGGCCACCCGTACCGGTTCGACAGGAGTCATGCAGCAACCCCGTCAAGAAGATCGGCAACGGCGGCGCTCGCCTCAACCGTTGACGCCTCGCCGCCAAGATCGCGGGTCAGGGCCCGCGCGCCGGCAATCGCATGTTCCACAGCCCGGCGCAAATCCGCTCCGCCCTGCTGGAGGTTCGGTGCCTCGTGCCGCTGACCAAGCCACTCAAGCATCATCGCTGCCGACAGGATCATCGCGTAGGGATTGGCCGTGCCCTGGCCGGCAATGTCGGGCGCCGATCCATGGCAAGGCTGAAAAACGGCGTGGCGCTCGCCGATATCGGCCGATGGCGCCACGCCGAGTCCGCCCATTAAGGCCGCCCCCAGATCGGAGAGAATATCGCCAAACATGTTTTCCGTCACCAGCACATCCAAAAGCCAGGGTTTTTGAACCATCAAAAGGGTCATTGCATCCACATAGACATGATCGGCGGTGAGATCAGCGTGTCGACCGGCCTCGGCGTCGAACAGCGCTCTGAAAAACGCAAACGCCCGAAACACATTGGCCTTGTCAACGCAGGTGACGTTGCCGTGACCCCGGCCGGCATCGCGGCGCTGCCGCGCCAGACCGAAGGCGAAGCGGAACAGTTTTTCCGATGTTTCCCGCGTGATGACCAGCGTTTCACGAGCTTCCTGCGCCGACACCTCGCCCCTGCCCTGCGACCAGAACAGGCCCTCCGTGCTTTCCCGGATCAGGACAAAATCGATGCGGCGGTCGGCGGGCAGATTGAGGGGCGAGGCCTGACCCGGCGCCAGCGTCACGGGGCGCACGCCGGCGAACAGGCCCAGTTCCTTGCGCAGGTCGATCTGCGGCGAAATCTCGGTCCCATCTGGATATCGAACAGCCGGAAGGCCCATGGCGGCAAGCAATATCGCATCGGCGGCGCGGGCCGCCTCCAGAGAGCGGCCGGGCAGGGATTCGCCTGTGCGCGCATAATGCTCGGCGCCGGCGGGGAGTGTTTCAAACCGGAGCTGAAACTGGTTCCGATGGGCCACCCTGTCGAGCAGTTCGAGTGCCGGCGCCATGATTTCCGGCCCTATTCCGTCACCCTCGAACACCGCAATATCGAATCTGGATTTCATCGGCTCTTCCCGTCGCGCCGGACATGTCTCCGGTTCTCACGCATTTGACTATTGTGCATAACGGCAACAACGATGGTTGACAATGCATAATTTAATGCATACATAAAAAAAGTCATTATCGATCGAAGCGTTCGGGAGGAAACCATGAAACGAACCTTTACCGCGCTGGGTGTCGCGGCCCTGCTTGCCGCCTCGGCCACTGCAGCCAGCGCCCAGGAATATCCCTACCGGGACATCACCACGGCCGTCGTCTGGGGCGCCGGCGGCGGCACCGACAGCATCAATCGCATGATCATGGCGGAGATGGAAAAGCATCTGCCGGTGGGCATTTCGGTCATCAACCAGACGGGCGGCGTCGCCGGTTCGAACGGCATGACCTATGTCATGAACCAGCCGGATGACGGCTACACGCTGGTCGGCCTTTCGGAATCGAACGTGACCGCTGCCGTCCAGGGCGGCTGGGACAAGCGCTTCAACTACTGGCATCCGTTCATTGTCGGCGGCTCACCGGACCTGATCTCGGTACCTGCCAACAGCCCCCATAACTCGCTGGAGGAACTGGTTGCGGCCGCCAAGGCGGCACCGGACACGATCCCGGCGGCAGCCTCTGGCTCGGGTTCCATTCACCATCTGAACCTGCTGGCGATCGAGAACGGAACCGGCGCCAAGTTCAAATTCGTTCCCTACAAGGGATCGGCGCCGGGCCAGGAAGCCGCGGTTGCAGGCGAAGTCGAGCTGGTCGTCACCTCGCTTGCCGAGCAGGCACCGCTGATTGCCGGCGGGCAACTGAAGCCGCTGGCGATGCTGACCCCGGAGGACGCGGAATTCAACGGCAAGACCATCAAATCGGCATTTTCCATGTATGACGGGCTGGACAAATACCTGCCGCTCAAACAGGCGATCGGATTTGCCGTGCACAGCTCCGCTCCGGACGACGTGAAGGCGAAACTCACGGCGGCCTTCGACAAGGCCATCGCTTCCGATGTCGTTGCCGAATGGGCGGCCGCCAACAATTACGACATCGGCGGCCAGTCCGGGGCCGATGCCACGGCGATCTTCGACAAGCTGGAAAGCACCTTTGCCTGGACGCTTTGGGAACTGGGCGCAGCCAAGGTCGACCCGTCGACCCTGTCCATTCCAAAGCCCTAGCGCCCGCTTCGTCCATTTGTTTTGACTTATCGGCCCGACTGAACGATTTTCGGTCGGGCCGACTTACGAATTTCCCTTAAGAGGCCAGTTGTGGTTGATAAATCGGTTATGCGAGCGCGTGATTTCTGGACATCGCTCGTCCTTATCGCCGTCAGCCTCTTCTTCCTCTACCGGACAAGCCTGATCCCGTTCTTTCAGGCCAATGCCGCCGGCGTTCAGGGCCGGTGGTACAACTCCGCCGCCCTGGTTCCCTTTGGTATTTTTGCAGCCCTGCTGGTCCTGGCGCTCATCCTCCTGTTCATCGCCATCAAGGATGGCGGGGCGGCCCGCGCCTTCGACAAACTTGGCATCGGTTTTTCGGTACCGGAATGTATCAGGCTGACCTGCATATCCGCCATCCTGGCGGGCTACATATTCGGGCTGGTGCCGCGGGTCGATTTCATCCTCTGTTCGGCGCTGGTCATCACCGCCCTGATCTGGGGCTTTCACGCGGGCGACCGCGTCGCCATGGTGCTGTCCACCGTGATTGTCGTGGCTGCCGCGGCCTATGCGCTGCTCGTCCACTTTCCGCGGTCCGAATGGACGAAGCCGCATGATGACGACCTCGTCGTCCTGGCGGCCTATCTGATGATCACTGCCGCAATGTTTGCCCGGTCGGCCATGCTCGGCAGGCTTGACCGGGTGATCAGACTGACGCCGGTGATCGCCATCGTCGTGCCGCTCATCCTGGTGATCGCCATGGCCTTCGGTTTTCGGCAGAACGTGCCGAACCGCCATGGATTGCTGTTCTCAAAAATCGAATATTACTACTACGTCTCCCTGAAGCCCCTGTGGAGCGCCCGGTAAGATGGATTTCCTCATCACCCAGTTGTCCGGTTTCGGAGGCTCGCTGCTGGCGCTGGTGTTCGATCCGGTGACCTATTTCTATCTGGTGCCGGCGGTTTTCCTGGGCATCGTTTTCGGCGCCCTGCCCGGACTGACAGCAACTCTTGCGGTGACGATCCTGACCGGGTTCTTCGGCAACAAGTTCCCGCTGGAATATTCGCTGATCGCGCTCATCGGCGCCTATGTCGGCGCGATCTATGGCGGGTCCTATCCGTCCATATTGCTCAACATCCCCGGCACGGCGGCGTCTGCCGCAACCGCCATGGACGGCTATCCGCTGACCAAGAAGGGACGCGGCGGCGAGGCGCTCGGCATCACGACAACCGCCTCCTTCATCGGCACGCTGTTCGGCACGGTCTGCCTGCTGGTCTTCGTCTGGGTGCTGTTGCTGATCTCGAAGAACATCGCCTCGCCCGAAAAGGCCCTGCTGGCGCTGTTCGGCATCCTGCTGTCGGGCACGCTGATGAGCCGCGATCTGGTGATCAAGGGCTGGATTGCCGGCTTGATCGGCTTGGCCATGGCGATGGTCGGGCTCGACCCGATCCTTTCGGAGGACCGCTATACGTTCGGCTGGTCCTATCTGCTTTCCGGCTTTCAAGTGGTGCCCGTCCTGATGGGCGCCTTTGCGATTCCACAGATCATGGATGGCATGCGGGCCGCCATCATGGTCGGCGACCTTCCGCAAATCGGCCGCGTGGTGCCGAAATTCCGCGAGGTTTTCCGTCGCCTGCCGGGCATTTCGCGGTCCGGGGCCATTGGAACCGGCGTCGGTGCCCTGCCCGGCGTCGGAGAGGATGTCGCCGGCTGGGTGTCCTACGGCGTCGGCAAGGCCGCGTCGAAGGAAAGCGGGAATTTCGGCAAAGGCTCGGTCGACGGTCTTATTTCGGCGGAAGCGGCCAACAACGCGGCCATCGGCGGCGCCCTCATTCCGCTCCTGGTGCTTGGCATACCGGGGTCTCCCCCTGCCGCGGCGCTGCTTGGCGCCCTGAAGATCAACAATGTGATCCCCGGTCCGACCATCGACCCGGCGCTGATTCTTCACGTCGTGGCCATCCTGGTCATGGCCTCACTGACCATGTTCCTGATGGGGCTCTTTACCGCCAAGGTCTTCGTCATGATCCTGCGCATCCCTCAGACCGTCTTTCTGCCGGTGGTGCTGGTCCTGACCACCATCGGCTCCTTTTCGGTCGGCGGCGGGGTTAATGACCTGTTTTTGATGATCTGCGTCGGCTTCGTCGCCTACGCGATGAACGTTATGCAATATCCGATTGCGCCGCTGGTCATCGGTGTGATCCTGGGCGGACTGTTCGACGAGACGTTCCGCCGCTCGCTGCTGATATCCGACGGCGACCTGTCGGTCTTTGCCAGCAGACCGGGTGCCGCTATCCTGCTGACGCTGAACATCGTTCTTGTCCTCAGCCAGATTCCGGCAATAAAGAAATCCGTTCGCAGACTGACGAGACGTGAGGAGACGCCCTAATGTTCGCCGTGACCGTGACCTTCAGGATAAAGCCGGCCTTTCAGGATCGATTTCTTCCGCTGATGCGTGACAATGCGCGCGCATCAATCCGTGACGAGGCCGGCTGCAGCCGCTTCGACGTCTGTACCGATCCGGCTCGACCCGGCGATGTCTTCCTCTACGAACTCTATGACAACGCCGCCGCGTTCGATCAGCATCTGCAAACGGATCATTTCAAGAGGTTCGACACGGCCGTTGCCGATATGATCGAATCGAAGGAAATCGTGACCTACGAGACGGTGGAGTGATGGAAGAGATCTGGGAAGTCTTCGCGCTCAAATATTCGGAGCGAAACGCGCGCCAGCGGGTCGACAGCTTCATCTTCGATGACGATCACGCCAGTCCGCATGACATGGATTACTTCGTCTGGGTCGTCAGGAACGCAGCGCGAACAATCATCGTCGATACCGGCTACGATGCCACGGAAGCGCAGAGGCGCGGCCGGCCCATCCTGCGTGATCCGGCCGAGGCGCTGGCGAGCATGGGCATCCGCGCCGACGCGATCGACACCGTCATCATCACCCACCTCCATTACGACCACGCCGGCGGGCTCGACCGTTTTCCAAATGCGACGTTTCACCTCCAGGCGGCCGAAATGGCATTCGCGACCGGACCATGCATGTGCCATCCGGTCATGCAGATGCCCTATACCGCCGACCATGTGTGCGAGATGGTACAAAAGGTCTATTCGGGCCGCGTCGTCTTCCATGACGGCGATGGCGCCATCGCGCCGGGCGTGACGGTCCACCATGTGGGCGGCCATTCCAGGGGGCTGCAGGCGGTGCGGGTCAAGACAGCGGCGGGATGGATGTGCCTGGCTTCCGATGCCGCCCATTATTACGAGAACTTCCTGGCCCGCAAACCCTTCCCGATCGTCGAAAGCCTTGAACATATGCTCGAGGGCTGGAAGACGATCCAGCAACTGGCAAGTTCACGGGATCTGGTCATCCCCGGCCATGACCCGCTGGTGACGCGCCACTTCCCCCAGTGGGAACAGGTCGATTTCGTGTGGCGCCTCGATGGCGGACCCCACCGGCCCTTCGAGGACTGAACCGTGCTTCTTGGATGTATAGGGGACGATTTCACCGGGTCCAGCGATATCGCCAACACGCTGGCGCGGTGTGGAATGGCGGTCACGCAATATTGCCGCATTCCGGAAAAGCCAGCCGACCCGGCCATCGAGGCCGGCGTGGTGGCGCTGAAATCGCGCACCGTTCCGGCTGCCGAGGCCGTGGAGAAATCGCTTGCCGCAGTGGACTGGCTCCTGGCGCAGGGCTGCCGGCAGATCGTCTTCAAATATTGTTCGACCTTCGACAGCACGCCGGAGGGCAATATCGGGCCCGTGACGCAGGCGCTGGCGGAGCGGCTCGGCGAAAACCGTGTGCTCATGTGTCCGGCCTTTCCGGCCAATGGCCGGTCGGTCTATCAGGGGCACCTGTTCGTCGGCGACCGCCTCTTGAGCGAAAGCGGCATGCGCGATCATCCGCTGACGCCGATGACGGAGTCCGATCTCCGTCGTTGGCTGGCCTGCCAGACCGATTGGCCAGTCAATCACATTGCATTTGATGTGGTCGCGCGCGGGAATTCGGCAATCATCCGGGAACTGGAGTCCGGTGAGCGGGCGATGATCGTCGTCGATGCCATCGAAGACCGCAATCTCATCGAAATCGGCCGGGCGGCCCGTGACAGAAAGCTGGTGACAGGCGGATCGGGGATCGCCCTCGGGCTTGCCGAGAACTTTCGCGATGCGGGACTGTTGCAGGCGGGCGGAGGGACCTGGACCGGCGCTGACGGCGGCAGCGCGGTCCTGTGCGGATCGTGTTCGGAAGCGACCCGCCGGCAGATCGCCCGCCATCTGGCCGCCCATCCGGGATGCGAGGTCAGCGTGGACGCGCTCGTGGAGGGGACAACCGATGCCGCGCGGGTCGCCGCCTGGCTTCTGGAGCGGGCGCATTCAGGTCCCCTCGCCTACACATCCGCCGACCCGCACATCGTCTCCTCAACGCAAGAGAAATATGGCCGGGAACGAACCGCTTCCGCGGTGGAGGCGTTCTTTGGCGAGGTCGCACGCCGGCTGCGGGACAATGGAACTGGAAAAATCGTCACCGCGGGCGGCGAAACCTCCGGCGCGATCGTCGAAGGGCTGGCCATTGAAAGGCTGGACATCGGGCCTGAAATCGCACCCGGCGTCCCGGCAGTCCGCGATCCCGACAGCGGCCTGTGCCTGGCCCTGAAATCCGGCAATTTCGGTCAGGACGATTTTTTTGCCCGCGCCATTGCCGTTCTTGAAACGGCCGGCACACAGCAGCGGAGACATGCGCCATGAGCGACACACGATTGCGGGACGAGATCTGCACACTCGCACGCTCGCTTTATGAGCGCGGATATACCCATGGCTCGACCGGCAATATCTCGGCAAGGACCGAAAGCGGCGGCCTTCTGGTGTCGCCGACCGGGACCAGTTTCGGGCGGCTCGATCCGGCGCGCCTGTCGCATTTCGATGCCGACGGCGTCCTTGTCGACGGCGACAAACCGACCAAGGAAATGCCGCTGCACATGGCGTTTTATGACACGCGCGGAACCCGCGCCGGCGCTGTAGTGCATCTGCACTCCCATTACAGCGTCGCCCTGTCGATGCTGCCGGAGACCGATCCCAACGACGCACTGCCGCCGGTTACCCCCTACTCGCTCATGAAACTCGGCCGGGTCAAGATCCTTCCCTATTTCCAGCCCGGCGACAAGGCGATGGGGGATGCCATACGTGACCTTGACGGCCAGCGTTCAGCCGTCATCCTTGCCAATCACGGACCGGTCGTCACCGCCGGATCGGTGGAAAATGCGGTCTATGCGATGGAAGAGCTTGAGGAGACGGCCAGGCTGGTTTTCACCTTGCATGGCCGCCCCCACCATCAATTAACCCCGGTGCAGATCGCCCGGCTGGTCGAAACCTTCGATATCGACCTTTGAATTCGCCGCCAGTCAAAGCGCCAGCCGCAGATGCGGTTGACCGTTCGACGTTTTCTGCGGTGTGGTTCCGGTCGCGTCGACAACACAGTGCACGCGCTGGCGGAAAGCCGAAAAGCTGTCGAATGTCACGACGTCGACCGGCTCATCGAACTTGACCGTAATCCGATAGCGATCCGCGGCGGCAAGCTGTCCGACACCGAGTATACGGCCGGTGAAATGCTGACCGAGATATTCGCCGCGAACGGCTTCGCCTACATGGACGGGCGCTTTCGGCCGGTTCGACAGGGCCTTGGCGCGCAATGTGTTCCAGTCACGAAAACCATATTGCCGGGCAACGGCTTCGAGCGCCTGTGCATGCCCGATGGCGCGGTCGGCTGACTCAAGAGAGGCGCGCAGGCGTTTTGCCTGGCTTTTCAGCGCCTCGATGGATGGGAGAACGGCAGTCATTTTTCGCCTCTTTCAGTTGGGAGCGGGTGTGATATGGGGCTCGCATTGCCATGGGTCCGCATCCACTGAAATGACGTGAACTGGCTCGATGGAGGACTTTACCAACGCTGTCAGCGTGCGAGCGGCAGGTGCCTCGACCTTGGGCCGTATGTATAGATGCGCTTTCGATTGTCAAGCGCACCGAACACTTGCTTGAACCGGTGGTCGCCCAACCATACGTGCAGGCAGCACAGTTTCGGAAGGTTCGGATGAAAATTCTGCTGTTGACCATCGGTTCACGCGGTGACGTGCAGCCCTATGTCGCCCTCGGCAAGGGCCTCAAGGCCGCCGGACATGAAGTAACCGTGGCCACCTGCTCCCGGTTTCAGGGCTTCATTGAGGATCATGGCCTGCATTACGGCCATATCAGCGATGACATCTTGAAACTGATCGATTCGGATCAGGGCAAGGCCCTGATGGAGGACACGCGGGGTATCTTGCGGATTGTTGCGGCCAACCTCAAGCTGGCCAGGCAGGTCGGGCCGATCCAGCACCGAATGGTTCAGGAAAGCTGGGAGGTGGCGCAGAGCGTAATGCCGGATGTCGTCTGTTTTCATCCCAAGGCGATCCTCGGTCCGGCGATCGGTGAAAAACTCGGCATCCCGGCCATCCTTGCATCGCCCGTCCCCATGCTTGTTCCCACGGGTGAAACTCCGTGCATCGGCTTTCCCAAACTCCCGCTCGGCCGCCTGTACAACCGCATGACCTATGGGATTGTCCATGCCATGATCCGCGTGTTTGCCGGGCCCTATGTCCGGGCATGGCGAAAGAAAACCGGCACGCCCGCGCCCCGGCGCAATCTTGATTGCCTGCGCGATCAGGCCGGACGGTTTTTTCCGGCGCTGCATGCCTATAGCGGCCATGTCGTGCCGCGACCGTTGGACTGGCCGAAAACGGCAATCGTCTCCGGCTACTGGTTCCTCGATGCCGATGACACATGGGAACCGCCGGACGACCTGCGGGCGTTCCTGAATGACGGACCGGCTCCGATCTATGTCGGCTTCGGATCGATGTCCGGGCGCGACCCAAAACGGCTGGGCAATGCGGTCATCGAAGCCCTCCGGCGCACCGGCCAGAGGGGCATTTTCGCGACCGGCTGGGGCGGTATCGATGCCGATACGCTGCCCGACACCGTGTTCATGATCGATGAGGCGCCGCATGATTGGCTTTTTCCGCGCATGGCCGCGGTGGTTCATCATGGCGGCGCAGGCAGTACGGCGGCCGGGCTGCGGGCCGGCAGGCCGACCCTTATCTGCCCGTTCATTGCCGATCAGCCGTTTTGGGGCGCGACCGTTCATGCCCTGGGGGCGGGACCGGCCCCGATCGCCCAAAAGAAGGTAACGGCGGAAAACTTCGCGGTCGCGTTCGATCAGTTGATCAATGACAAAGAGATGCGGTCCGCGGCAGCGGCGGTCGGAGCGCAGTTGCGGCTGGAGGACGGGATCGACAAAGCGGTGACATTCATCGAACAGATGGTGAAAGACCATCCCGGCCAAGATTGAAGCGGCGGGCCGATCGACCCACCGCCCTGCTTGGCCGGGGTTTCGTCAGGCGGGTTGGGCGGAGCCACCGTCACCCGCAAGCCGGAGTTCGGCGTGCGTGGTTACCGCCGTTCCTTCCATGATCGCGATCCAGCGCTGCAGCAGCCGGTCGCAGACGGCCGAGAACGGCGCTGCCATCAGCCGAAACAGGAGGCCGTTCACCAGTCCGGGCTTGGCCGTCACATGGAACTGCATCCGGATCTGCGTGCCGCCTTGTACCGGCGACAGCGACCACTCGGCCGACAGCCGGGCGATCGGATAGGGATAATCGGGAGCGTCCGTGTGGACCCGGAAGGCAAAGCCCCGGCCCTCGTCCCACATTGTGCAGGTTTCGGTCCAGCTCTTGCCGTCATTGTCAGTGCAGCGGCGCTCGAGGTCGGGACCGGTTCCGTGAAGGACCTCCACTTTCGACAGGTTGTCGGCAACATCCGCATAGGCCTCCTGATGGCTCATCACCTGCCAGACCCGTTCGGAGGATGCCGCGGTGAAACCGGTTGCCGTAAGGGTCAGCACATTGCCCCGCCGCTCCGCCTCGATGTCGTTTTTTCCCTGGTAAAGCAGCATCAGGCCGATGGCCTGCTTCACGGCAAAGAGCGCCACGGCGATGGCGACGAGAATAACGACTGTTAGGCCGGCCGATGTCCACAATTGGGAGGTCAGCGCCAGAAGGCCGAAGCTGCCGAGAACCCAGCCGATGTCCAGGATTGTGATCAGCCGAGCCCGACCACGGTGGATGAATGTCTGGCTGGCGGTCCAAAGAACGAGGGCCGCAAATATCAGCAGGCCGATACCGAGCTCGATGATCAGCGTTGTCCCCGACAGGCCGAAAACCATAGGCGGCACCGCAAAGAGAAGGGACGCGATTGCCGTCGGTGCCAGAACACAAACGGCGCCCGATGCAAGGGAGAAAAGACCGTTGGCGGCAAGCGCAACACGCAGGGGACGGGCGTTCGATTGATGCATGGTCATAACCATTCCTTTCGATTTGTGTGGTCCATGCGATCCAGCCTATGGGGCGCCGGTATTTCAGCAACTACCCGCCGGGTAGTTGTTTTGCCCATCGGGATGATCAAGATGGTGGAACCAAAGGAGACCGGGGCCCATGCCGACACATGACCTTCCACGGCTGCTGAAATCCTGGCGCGCGCGCAACAAGATCAGCCAGTTGGAGCTGTCGTTGCGATGCGATGTCTCGCAAAAACACATCAGCTTCATCGAATCGGCCCGCACGGCACCGAGCAAGGCCATGGTCCTGCTGATATGCGAGGCGTTGAACATCCCGTTGCGCGACCGCAATATCCTGCTGACGACTGCCGGCTTTGCACCGGAATACCGTGAAACCGCGCTCAGCGAGCCGGAACTGGCGGCGGTCAATCACGCACTCAACATGATGCTGGCGCAGCAGGACCCGTTTCCGGCCATGGTCATTGACGGGCTGTTCAACATCACCCGCGCCAATCAAGGCGCCGCGCGCCTGCAGGCGTTCCTCTACGATGCACAAAGCCCGGAGGCGCTGCCACCCTTCGCCGGCAATATGCTGCGCAGCCTGTTTTCGCCCGACGGGATCAGGCGCTATGTCTCGAACTGGAACGATATCGCGCCGTTTTTCCTCAGACAGTTGCATGCCGAGGCCCTTGCCCACGGATCCAACGGTCCGCTGGAGGCTCTTTTGCGCGAGATCGAGAGCTATGAAGGTGTGCCCTCCGGGTGGAAAAAGTACCAACCGGGACATTGGCAGTCGCCCATCCTGACCGTTGACATCGAGAAGGACGGTCTGTGTTTGAGCTTCTTTTCGACGATTGCGACGCTCGGCACACCGCTGGACATCACGCTGCAGGAAACGCGCATCGAATCCTATTTCCCAGCAGACGAAGCCACATCGCGCTTTTTTGCCGAAGGATGAGCCCTGCATCGCGCCCATGCGCTAGGGGCGCACGACCGGGGCGCTCAACTGCCGGTTAAAACACCGATCCCGGCGATCAACCCTTGGTTCCAAGCTGTCGATCAGACGGCCCTTCCCTTGTCCGCCAAGGCTTTGCGGCGGACCAAGGGCCGTTAACCTGTCCCGTTAATGAGTTAATCAAGATTAACTTGTTTGGCATGAAATGACTGAATAGATCGAATCATGGCCGTCTCAAATCACATGCTCGGGAGACCGGAAAAAAGCATCGCCCGGCTGCGTCGCTGGTGGCAGCACCCGGCGCTGTCCGTCGTGCTCTCGATTGCCATCCTGGCGATCCTGCCGCCGGTTGAAAACGGCTGGCTGAGTCTGCCCTTCGTGGCGGCTCTGGCGGTGGTTACGGCCACGCTGTTGTTCGCCGCCACCAGGCGCCTTTCCTTTTCGGTGTGCTGCGGATGGATGATCGTCGGCCTGCTTTCGATCATTTCCCTGATAAAGTTCAAAATGAAGGGTTTTTCCCTTCATTTTTATGATCTGGTGTTCCTGGCCAATGACGGCGACGCGGTCGACTTCATCTTCGACAGCTATCCGCATCTGGTTGCGCCGGTTCTGGTGTTGACGGTGTTCCTTGCCGGTGTCGGCGTGCTGATGTACCGGATGGACCGGCCGCGTGATCTGTCCGTCGGCAAACGCCTTGTCGTATTGATGGCGGCGGTCATCCTGCTGCCGCTGACCTTTCCGTCCGAAGCGATCAATGCCCAGCGGCATTTTTATTATCTTCAGGGCCGGCATGTCTCCGCCTTTTTCGTCTCCCTGCTCGACCTGGAATATGTGTTCCGGGAGAACGAACTGGAAAAACGGCTGGCGCAATTGCCGCCGCAGGAGCCGTTTTCCGGCGCCGCCCAGTGCGGCAGCGGCGACCGGCCCGACATCGTGGTCGTGCTGGAGGAAACGCAGACCAGTCCGGGTTACTTCACGCAGTTGCCCAATGCTGGCGAGATGGCGGCCGCCATGGCGCCGGCGCACGACCCGCTGCGGCCGCTCAATGTCGAGGTTTTCGGCGGCGGCACCTGGATTTCCGGCCTGTCGCTTCTGACCGGCCTGTCGTCGATGGATTTCGGCTGGCGCAGCCCGTATCTGACCATCACCCTGCAGGACGCGATCAAGAATTCGATCCCCAAGATCCTGGCCGATTGCGGCTATCACACCATGGCGCTGCTGCCGCTGGACTATCAATTCGTCAATGAGGGGCCGTTTCTGCATTCCATCGGTTTCGAGACGGTCCTCGACCGGTTCGACATCGAGGCGCCGTCACGCCACATGCGCGACAGTTTCTACTTCCAGCAGGCGCTCAGGCAGATCGAGCGTCACCGGGCGGCGGACGACCGTCCGCTGTTCCTCTATATGCAGACCATGTTCCCCCACTCGCCCTTCGACAAGCAGCGCGAACCGGAGATCAGGCTGGCGGGCGAGCCGTTTCATGAGAACCCCGCCCTTGCGGAATATTGGCGCCGGGTTCTGATAGCGCGCAAGGATTATGCGGACTTTGCCGACCGGGTGCTGTCGGATGCGACGGAGCGCGGCGTGGTCCTGATGTCGTTCGGGGATCACCAGGGAAACGCCACCATGCCGCTCGTCGAGGAACTCGATGGACCCAGCCCGCTGGCGCGTCCCGGGTCACTGGCCTACCGGACCTACTACACGCTCACCGGCTCCGGCCTGCCCGAGCGGCCGGCGGCGATAACCGATGGTGTGTTGGATATCGGCTTTCTCGGCACGGAGATCCTCGAGGCGGCCGGCATTCCGGGTTCCGACGTCTATCTCGATCTTGCCGCCCTGAAACGGCTGTGCAACGGCGCGTTCTACACCTGCCCGGAGCGTGACGCCGTCGACCGGCATTTGCGGCGGCGCATCGATGGCGGCCTGCTCGACCTGATGACGGAACACCCGCCGGCGAGCGGCACGTCGTGACGCGCGACCCGGCAATCAAATCGCCTCGCGCGAGGTGCCGGTTCGCCTGGCAAACCAGATCCCCAGAAAGCCGGCCGCCGCGACCATAAAGACTGCGCTCACCAGGGCCACAGTCTGAAACCCGGCAAAGGTGTAAACCGGCCCGAAAATGATAACGCCGGTACTGGCCGCCACATAGGTCACCGCGCTGTTGAGGCCGAGGATCGAACCCCGGCGGACGGGATCGATGGCCGACAGGCCGGCGACGACCAGATTGAGGGCAAAATGGTTCAAGACGCCCCAAAGGAAGCTCGCCAGAACCAGCCCGACATAGGATGCCGACGCCAGACCCAGGCCGCCATAGATCAGGCCAAGCAGCGCGAAACACCACGGGATCACCCGCCGGACGCCAAATCGATCTATGTAATGGTCGCCAAAGGCAGCCATGCCGAAACCCAGCCCATACATCATCGCCAGCAGGCCTGTGGCCGTCAGGGGACGCGCCAGCGCATGGTGAATGTGATCGCCGAGATAGCCATAGGTTCCATAGAATGTGGTCATGATGGCGAAACATGCCACCAACAGGGGCATGACGCCGGGAATACGCGCCGCCGTCAGCGGAGACGGCCGGGCGGCCACCGGACCTACCCCGCGCATCCCGCTATCGCCGGCGTCGGCCATCCGCAGAACCATTCCGAACGCCGACGCCGCGACCACGGCGAGAAACCCGAAAACCCATCGCCAGTGCGCCAGTTCCGCGACCGTGGTGACCACCACCACGCCGGCAACCATGCTGATGGTCCAGCCGAACAGAACCCGACCAAGGATGGCGCTTTCCCGGCCACGCGGTGCGATCTGCGCGGCAAATGTGTAAATGGCCGGCAGCGCGACACCGGCGGCAAGGCCGGCGATGCCCTGGACTGCGATCAGCCAGGCTGTATTCGGCGAGACGGCGCTGAGCACGAACGCCAAGGCGACGATGAATAACGAACCGGCCAGGGATGTCCTGCTTCCTCGGCGGTCGATGAGAAAGGAGAGAAACAGGGCGCCCAGCGCAGTGCCGATCCCGTAGCTGCCTGCCGCCATCATGATGTGCGGGACAGTTACGCCGAGATCTGCAGCGATGCGCGAGGCAATGGGTCCAAAACCGAGCGAGTTCACACCCAGTGTCGCAATGGATGCGGTCAGAACGGCAATCGGACGCGCTACGGAATGAGATTCTGCATTATTGACTTCTGTTTTAACGTCATTCATGGCTTCCTGAAATTAATGCCCTTTCATTCGATCTGAAAGCAGGAATTCCGTCATGAATGAAAAAACAGAAGATCTTCGGCGCAAGCGTGTCGGGCTGCGGCCCATCGATGGCATGGACCGAAAAATATTAGGTGCGCTGGTCGACAATGCCGATATCAGCTATGCGCAACTCGGCGAAAAGGTCGGGCTTTCACCGCCGGCCGTGCATGAGCGCGTGCGGCGCCTGAAGGAAGCCGGGACGCTGGTCAGATCGTCGGCCATCGTGCATGGCCCGGCCGTCGGCAAACCGCTGCTCGCTTTCGTCCATGTGGACACCAAGGGCTGGGGCAAGAGCAGTCAGTTGATGCAGATCTCCAATCACCCGGAGGTCGAGGAAATCCACTCGGTTTCGGGCGACACCTGCATGCTGCTGAAAGTGCGCACCCGCGACACCCACGACCTTGAGTCACTTCTGGCCTATCTCTATGCCATTCCGACGGTGACCGCGACCCGCACCTATGTTGTCCTGTCCACCTATCTGGAACGCACGGTGCAGGCCGAAATGACGGAAAACTGGCCTGACATGGAGACCCTGGCGGCCCGGTTCAGCGGCGCTTCGCCACCCGAGGCCGCATAGGACGCGTGTTATCAGGCTCTCATCCGGCAACCATGGCGCACCGCGGCAAAAATATTCCGCCCCGCACCCCATGGCTGGGAAAGAATTTCTTTCCAACCGGTCGGTCGTTCTGGAATGGATGAACCCACCATTCGCAGAACTCGAACGGACCGGTGATCCGGTTGCGCACGGAGACATGATGAAGAGCTTCAATGAAGAGACGGTGTTGTCCGTTCATCACTGGAACGACACTCTGTTCAGTTTCAAGACCACCCGCGACGCCGGATTCCGTTTCCGCAACGGCGAATTCACCATGGTCGGGCTCGAAGTCGAGGGCCGGCCGCTGCTGCGCGCCTATTCGATGGCCAGCGCCAACCACGAGGAAACGCTGGAGTTTTTCAGCATCAAGGTTCCAGACGGCCCCCTTACCTCAAAACTGCAGCACCTCAAAGAGGGACAATCCGTCCTTGTCGGCAAAAAACCGACCGGAACGCTCGTCACCGACAACCTTCTTCCCGGAAAGACCCTCTATCTGCTGGGCACCGGCACCGGGCTGGCGCCGTTCTTGAGTCTGATCAAGGACCCCGCGCTCTATGACAGCTTTGAAACCATCGTGCTTGTCCACGGGGTCCGCTACATCAAGGATCTGGCCTATCAGGACTACATCACCAACGAACTGGTCAAAGACGAATATCTCGGCGAAATGGTGCGCGGCCAGCTGATTTACTATCCGACCGTGACGCGCGAGCCGTCTTTGCACAATGGAAGGATCACCGCCCTCATGGAAAGCGGCAAGCTGTTCGAGGATATCGGTCTGCCGCAGATCGACAAGCAAGACGACCGCGCCATTTTGTGCGGCGGGTCGGCGATGCTGGAAGACACGCGTACATTCCTCGAGGCGCGCGGCTTCGTCGAAGGGACCCGCAATAATCTCGGCAGTTTCCTGATCGAAAAGGCCTTTGTCGAGAAATAGCCGAAAACCAGACCGCTCTATGTCCGGATGGTCAGATCCGCGTCATCAAAGAAGTGAATGTGCCCCTCCTCGAAACGCAGGCCCACGGTCTGTCCTCGGGGGTCGGCCGCCGCGCCCGGCATGCGGACGGTCAGCGTGCCGAGGTTCTCGCACGTCACGTAGAGAAAGAAATCCGAGCCAAGATATTCGGAAACCTCGACAGTGCCGGTGCAATGCCCCTCGCCGGCCTCCGTCAGCGTGATATGCTCCGGCCGGATTCCAAGCTTGACTGCATTGCGGCCCGCGGCGTGCGGGGCAAAATGCCCGCTTCCCTGTCCGGCAAGGCGAAACGTGTCGCCTTCAGTCGTGCAGTCGAACACATTCATCTTCGGGCTGCCGATGAACTGGGCGACAAAGAGATTGTCCGGGCTTTCATAGAGCGTTCTGGGCGTGCCCACCTGCATGATCTCGCCGGCCCTCAGGACGACGATCTTGTCGGCCAGGGTCATGGCCTCCACCTGGTCATGGGTGACATAGATCATGGTGGTCTGTAGGTCGTGATGCAGCTTGGCGATCTCGAACCGCATTTCGACACGCAGCGCCGCGTCGAGATTGGACAGCGGCTCGTCGAACAAAAACCCCTTGGGCTCCCGCACGATGGCCCGGCCGATGGCGACCCGTTGCCGCTGGCCGCCGGACAGCGCCTTGGGCCGGCGGTCGAGAAAATCCTCGAGCTTCAGGATCGCCGCAGCGGCATCGACCTTTTCGACGATTTGCGCCTTGGAGGCACCTGCGGTTTTCAGCCCGAACCCCATATTCTCGCCGACCGTCATGTGCGGATAGAGGGCATAGGACTGAAACACCATCGACAATTGGCGTTCCGACGGAAGCCGGTCGGTGACGTCGAGATCGTCGAGGAAAATCTTGCCGCGGCTGGTTTCCTCGAGCCCCGAGATCATCCGAAGCAGCGTCGATTTCCCGCATCCGGAAGGCCCGACAAAAATCACCAGTTCGCCGTCGGCGATGTCGAGATCGATCCCCTTGATGACCTGAAGGTCGCCGAACCACTTTTCGACTTTTTCCAGCTTTATGGACCCCATTGCACTCTCCCGTTCAGGCTGCCTGCGACGTCTGTTCGGTCGCTGACCACATCAGGTAGATGGCGGCCGTCCAGGTGAAATTGCGGCCACCATGCCCCTCCCCGGTGATCGGATCGAAGTATTCGCGGAAACCCGATTTTTCGATCAATTTGAGCGTGTCGGCCTTGATGCGGTCGGCCAGCGCGGTTTCCCCGCACTCCGTCAGGCCCTGCACGATCATGTAGTTGACCATCGCCCAGACGGGCCCGCGCCAATAGCGTTTCGACTCAAACTTGCCATTGCGGGGATCCCAGCTGGGGAAACCGTAGCGACACCGGTCGAGTATCGCATGGGCGTGTTCGACAAGGCGGGCGCGCTGTCCCGGCGTTCCGGCGCCGGCATAAAAGGCCAGCATCGAGATACTGGTCATGGCGTCGCTGAAGCGGCCGGATCGCAGGTCGCGCGCGCAAAAGCAGCCGATTCTGTCGTTCCAGTAGTTCCCGCAGCCGTCGACGGATCGCGCGATCCAGCGGTCGATCTGCTCCAGCCCGTCTTCAAGGGCAAGTTCCGTCGCCAGATATAGAAGGTCGCGGTCGGCCCTCAGCAGGATGAACTGGATTCCCGGGTCCGCCATGAAAAACGGGCCGTTCCGGGCGATCTCACGCTGATCCCAGCGGCATTCGCGGCCGAATTTAAGGATCGTCAGGTAGCGGTCATATTCCAGCGATGTCGGCCGCTCATCCGCGTCGACCCTTTCCGTGTCGCGGCGCTCATAGCGGCCAAGGTCCTCCGGCACGTCGATCCGCTCAAGGCCGATATCCCAGTCCGGGCAGTTGTCCCGGCCCGATTCCCAGGGATGGATGATGGCGACGGTGCCATTGCCGTCCGGATCGCGCATGGTGTGGAACCAATTGTGCCAGGCGAGCACTTTGGGAAACAGCGCTGCGGCCTTTTCACGGTCCGCCGGCCCGCCTGTATCAACGAGGTGGCGGATGATGCTGGCCACCACCGGCGGCTGCGAGTGGCAGGAACTCGGCGGGTTCGTGCCGCTCTGCCAGATCGCCGGTCCGGGAAAATAGTCGGGATCGTCGCGCCGGAAGATGATGTGCGGCACCATGCCGTCGGCCCATTGTCCCTCGAAAAGCGTTTCCAGCTCCAGCCAGGCGCGCTGCCGGTCGAAGACCGAAAAGCCGAGGGCGGCAAAGGCCGAATCCCAGTTCCACTGATAGGGATAGAGCCGCGGCGTCGGGACCGTGTAGCCGCCACGGTCGTTGTCGACCAGGATCTGCGTTGCCCGCTTGCGAAGATCAGAGTGCATATTTCAGCCTTTGACACTGCCGGCGGTGAGACCGGACACCAGAAACCGTTCGAACCACAGGAAGATCATCAGGACGGGCACCGTGGCGACCACGGCGCCCGCCATGAGGTGCTGTCGCGGCACCTCGGAGGAATTCAGCGACACGACGCCGCGCGACAGGGTGAAGATATCGACATTGTCGAGGAACATGAACGCGAACAGGAACTCGTTCCAGGCGATCATGAAGACATAAAGCGCCACCGATGCCAGCGCCGGCAGCGACAGCGGCATGGTGATTTTCAGGATGACACCGATTCGCGTCAGGCCGTCCATCAGGCCGGCTTCCTCGAGTTCAGCCGGCAGGCCGCGGAAATAGCCCTGGAGCATGTACAGTGCCACTGGAATCGTCGTTGCCGGATAGACGATCAGCAGCCCGGTCAGCGTGTTGCGCAGCCCAAGCTGCGAAAACACCGCGTAGAGCGGAATGACGAGGACGATGGCCGGCACCATATAGATCAGCAGGATCGACCGCGACAGGAACATCTGGCCGGGAAAACGCAGGCGCGACACGGCATAGGCGCCCGGTACGGCGAAGAGCAGCGTCAGGATAACTGTCGAGACGGAGACGATAGCCGAGTTGAGCAGGAACGTTCCGAAATTGAACTGGGTGAACAGTTCCACATAGGAGCGGAAAAGCGAAGCGGCGCCCTGTTCGAAATCCAGCGAGAAGTCCAGCGGATTGGCCAGCAGGGCCTGCTGGCTTTTCAGGCTCGTCATCACCATGACGTAGAACGGCAAGGCGACCATCACCGTGAAGACGACGAAGCCGATGCCCTTGACGACGCGGATGAACAGCACTTCGAGCTGATAGCGGGTCAGTGCGCCACCGCTGATATCCTTCATGCAGATGTGGATGGATGCCCAGACCACCGCCAGAAGGATGATGATCGTCACCACCTGATAGGCCGGGACGACATCGAGCGGAATGCCGAGCGGGCGCCCGGCGCTGACCCCGCCCAGCACCACGATCATCAGGCCGACGGCGGCCAGGTGGGTGCCGGGGCTTCTCGCCTGGGGCCTGAAAGCGGCGATGAGCCCGGCCGCCAGGGCGCCGGCGATCATCGACAGGCCGACCGGCGGCTGGGTGATCTGGCCGGACACCAGCATGAAGCCGACGGCAATGACGATCATCCAGATGAATCCCCAGATGGCTCCGGTGATGATCGCGGCCAGAAATCCGATTCCCAAGCGCATCAGGCTTCATCCTTCGGCGAAAATCTGAAAAACAGAATGGAAAAGATCAGCAGGACGACGAAGACGATGACTGCGACGGCCGCACCGGCGCCGAGATTGGACAGGGCGAAGGCCTGTTCATAGACATCCACCGTCAGGGTCCGCGTTCCCGCGGCACCGCCGGTCAGCAGGAAGATGTCGTCGAATTTGTTGAAGGTCCAGATGAAGCGCAGCAGGAACAGCACCGCCAATATGCCGACCAGCTGCGGCAGCGAAATGTACCAGAATTGCTGCAGTGGCGTTGCGCCGTCGATCTCCGCGGCCTCGTACATATCCGTCGATATGGACTGCATGCGCGCCAGGATGAACAGGAAGGACAGCGGAAAGTAACGCCAGGCCTCAAACGCGATCACCGTCGTCAGGGCCACCGGGAAATCAAAGGACAGCCCGAAGAAATGCAGCTCCACGGAGCGCTGGCCGAAAAAATTGATGGGGCCGGAGACGACACCCATCTGCTGCAGGATCGAGTTCAGCGTGCCGGAGAAGGGATCGAGCAGAACGACCCAGGTAAAGGCGACGGCAATGACCGGCGCCACATAGGGGAACAGGAACAGGCCGCGCAGGATGCCGCGTCCCGGAAAGACGGTGTTGAGCAGTTGCGCGCCGAACAGGCCGAGAACCAGCGCGCCGATGGTTCCGAAGATCGTGTAGTAGAAGGACACACGCAGGACATGCCAGAATTCCGGGGACTCGAAGACCCGCCGGAAGTTTTCGAATGAAAACTCCAGATTCGTCAGAACATTCTCGGCCGTCCCGGTGACAACGGGCTTGCTGTCGCGCGGGTTCTCGGCGGTTTCAATATATTGCGCCGTCGCGGTGACTTCGATGCGCAGCCGCTCGCGGAAGCCGCCTTCCACATCCCCCAGCGCACAGGTCAATTGCCGCCCGGACAGCGTACAGCGATCGTCGAGCGTGGTGATGTCGAGACCTTCTGGAAGCGTGTCGGTCATCGTGACATCGCCGATCGGATCATCGCGCGACGAGTTTCTTAATCGAAACTCAAGCGTCGCGGTGTCACCGGCGGCGGTCAGATCGCCGCGAAGCCGCTCATTGACGACCAGCGTCGCCGGCCGCAAGTCGCTCAACTGGACGGGCTTCGCCGAAATCCAGAAATTGGCGAGCAGCGGCCACAGGACAATGGCCAGAACGATCAGGAATGTCGGCAGCAGCATCATATAGGCCAGGCGCATTTCGCGGCGGGCCATGCGGCCAAATCCCTTGGGTGGTTGGGCGGAAGCCATGATCGATATCCGCATACCGACGCGCGGTGGTCCGATGACGGGGCACCATCACCCCGTCATCGGAGCCGACGTCAGTTGACCGCGGCCAGTTCCTCGTTGAGTTTGGCAACGGCGGTCGCGGTGTCGATCTCGTCATCGATATATTGGCGCACGATGCGATTGATGATCTGGCTGTTGATGATCTTGGAGGCGAGCGCAAGCTGACCTTCCTTAACGCCCCAGCGATTGCCGGTTTCAAGCCCGCCGACGATCCGCGTGACGGTTTCTGCTGGATAGAGTTCCGACAGCGGTGCCTTGCGGTCGACTCCGACAGGCAGTTTCGACCAGGCGTCGACAAATTTGGTCGGCTCGTCCGCCGTGCCGCGGCGCACCGGAAATTTTCCTTCCGGCGCGATCGACAGTGTCTTCGTGTAGCCGTCATCCATCGAGAATTTGACGAAATCGGCTGCCACATCGGTGTTCGCATCCGCCGTGACGCCGAAGTAACGCACATCGGCCCAGGCCGATCCATCCGGGTTGGACGGGCCGGCAAAGGACGTCACCACATCGGTCTTGCCGGCAAGTTCGCCGGAAGTCGGATCATCATTGATCGTCGGCGGCGCTGAATCGCGCAGCCCGGCAAGCTCGTCGAGGATAAAGGGCGACCAGATGATCATCGGTGTCTTGCCGGCAAAATAGAGCTCGCGCGCCTGTTTCCAGAAAAGCTCTCCGGGCGGCGACGCCTTGGCAAGTGCCTTGTAGAACTCCAGCACTTCGCCGGCCTTCTTCTCGTCCAGCGGCTTGAAGCCGCCGCCGTCGACAGGCGTGACGCCATTGGCCAGGAATACATGCTCCAGGACCTGGCTCATGAAGTTCTCATCGACCTTGGTTGGGGCCACGAAACCGTACATTTCCGGCGGATTATGCAGCTTTTCAAGGGCCGCGACGATGCTGCCGTAGGAATCGGGCGTCTTCAGACCGGCTTCATCGAACAGGTCCTGACGATAGACAATCATCTGGGTCCAGCCGTCGACCGGGACAGCCGCCGTCAGGCCATCGCTTTGGGCCATCGCGATGGCACCTGGCGCAAAAGTCTCGACGCCGAGCGCCTCGACGATTTCATCATTGGTGTCAATGTCGAGAATCCCGGCCTCCGACCACGGCAGCACGAATTGCAGCGTATGGTAGATCACGTCTGGCAGATCATTGGCGGCAAAGGCTGCCGTCGCCCGGGTTCCAAGGTCCTTTTCCGGCACCGGAATGACCTCGACGTCATGGCCCGTCTTGGTTTTGAAATCGGCGGCCATCTGCTGTTGCTTGGCCAGGCGCTCCGGCTGGTCCTCCGTCGTCCAGAACCGGATCGTATCGGCCTTGGCCATCGTCACCAGGCTCACGGACAGCAGCAGTCCGGTTGCAATTCCACTCAGCTTTCTCATCGTTTCCTCCCAGAACTGATGTTTTCTTCGGTTAAGGGTCCGCCGCAATGGGCGGACCGTCGGTTTCCCGGCGCTCGAGAGTCGCGCGCCAAAGCTCCTGATGGTCCGCAGGTCGGTCGCCATCGATTACGGCAAGCAGCATTTCGCCAATCCGCGCGCCGGCGGACTGAAGCGGCTGCGCCATGGTGGTCAACGCCGGATGGGTATGTTCGGACAGCGGCACGCCGTCATATCCGACAATGGAGATTTCGCGGCCGGGTTGGCGGCCGGTTTCGCGGATCGCCTTCATCGCGCCCACCGCCACCATGTCGGAAACGCAAACGACCGCCGTCGGCACGGCCCTCAACGATAGCAGGTAGCGCATGGCGCGATAGCCGCCATCAACGGTCATGTCGGATTTTGCCTCAAGGGCCGGATCAAGGTCGAGATTGCCGTCGAGCAGACCGCGCCGGTAGCCGGCGCGACGGTCGACCGCGAAATTATAGTCCAGCGGGCCGTGGATGTGGGCGATGGACTCATGTCCGAGTTCGACAAGATGGCTGACGGCTTCCCTGAAGGCCGAGAAATTGTCGATGTCGAACCAGGCATGGTCGGCACTGTCCAGCGTACGGCCATGGCTGACGAAGGGCATGCCGATGTCCCGCAGTTTTTCGATGCGCGGATCATGGGTCATGGTGCGCGAAATGACGACGCCGCTGACCCGGCCGGATTCAGCCAGACGGGTGATGATCGCCAATTCGTCCTTGGCCGACCGCGAAACCGCAAGGTTCAGATCCCAATGGCGCTTGGAAACGGTCTGCGAGAGTCCTTCCAGCAATTCGCCCAGAAACGGTTCGGAGATGTGGCCGTCCTGCCAGGGCATGACGTAGCCGATGCATTCGGCATTGCCGGTCGCCAGCCGCCGGGCGCTGGAATTCGGCCTGTATCCGAGTTCCGCCGCGGCCGATTTCACCCGCTCGCGGGTTCGTGCCGAAATATCAGGATAGTCGTTGATGGCACGCGAAACCGTGCCTTCGGTAAGACCGAGATGTTGCGAAAGTGCTCTCAGACCGATCTTGTTCATGGGTCACAGCGTATTCCGAAAGCGCTTTCGGAATCAAGTGCAGGTCCGCAGCAAGACGCGCCTGCGCCAGCGATCGGGGGCGAAAACCGATCACATCGCTAAACCTGCTGATATTATTTTACTTTGTAATTTCAGATAATTAAGAAATTATCCTGACACGGATTCGCAGATCCGCTCGGCGCCCTGTGCAAAACCGCAGGCGGCGCGGGGCAGATGCGGGTCTTGGGTGGGTGAAGCCGGCGAACGGGCGCCCCCTCACGGCGACAACCGGATCCAGCCTTCCGGCGTGATCCTCGGGTTCTGCATGGCCGGATCGGTGACCCATTTTTCAGGCGCCACGACAATCTTGTCGGTCGAAGGGTTGAGCCAGGCGCCCCACCAGGAAAATGAGCTGTTGGCGATGACATGATGCCGGCAGGCGGCCATGAGGCGCATGTCCTCGTAATTGTGCCGGTTGTCATTATGGTCGACAATTCTCGTCTCAAAGGGCAGGTCCAGATGCTGCCGCGCCCAGTCTGGCTCGTCAGAAAACACGAAGAAGACCGGCTCGATGCCCGTTTTTCCGGCGACCAGTTGCGCAGCGCTGCGATAATAGGCGGGCGTGCAGGTGCCGTGGTGGGCCAGCGCCTTGGGATTGCTGACATAATCGCCGCGGCGGACATGCAGCGAGACCGCCGGCAGTGCGCGCAGTTCCTCCAAAAGCCGCTCGTTGCGCTCGCTGGGCGGCGTGATGATCGTCAGTTCCTCACGGATTGCGTCGCGGCAATCGTCGAAATAGCTCTCCGACTGCCAGTAGCCATGCAGCCATGTGTCGCCGGTCAGCCGCAGGACCTCCGGGTCAAAGGCAGCGCTTTTTTCACGAGTGAAGCGCGGCGTCCGCCCGCCATAGCGCCAGACGAGATAGCGCAGCCGCTGCTTCTTTGTCGGCGGCAGCATCTGGTCGCCGCCGGACTGGGCAACGATGTTGAAATGGTGCAGGCCGAAAACCTGGTCGGGGCCCGCTGCGAAGTCGCGACGGTCGATGCAAAAACGGGCGCCGCGCCGCAGGGCCAGCGCCCGGCCGCAGGCATATTGGAACATCTGATTGCCGAGACCGCCATAGATGTGGACGGCCACGCTGCCGCCCGCCCGCCCTGCTGCTTGCGCGCGGTCGGTTTCGACGGAGGTGCGCATCGGTTCCCCGGGGGATTGTCGCTGTCTTGCGGTCATCACCGTCGTTTGGCACGGGCGGTCCGGCGGAATCAAGCTTTCGGCAGCGTCACCGTCGCCACCAGGCCGCCCTCGGGCCCGTTGCGCAGAACCAGCGTGCCGCCATGGGCGTGGATATTGGACCGGGCAATCGCCAGTCCGAGCCCGATCCCGCCGGTTTCCTCGCTTCGTGATGTTTCGAGGCGCAGAAAGGGCTCGAAGACGTCCTCGAGACGATCCTCTGGAATGCCAGGGCCCTTGTCCCGGATCGTCATGGTGATCGCCTCGGCACCGACATCGGTGCCGACCACGGCCTCGCTGCCATAGCGCACCGCATTGTCGATCAGGTTGCGCAAGGCCCGCTTCAGGGCGATTGGCCGGCAGGCGAAGATCGTTCGGCCGGTGGCGTTGCCGGTCGGTGGGGAAAGGCTCACCGGCTGGTCCATGTCCCGGTAGTCGGCAATGATGGCATCCAGGAATTCATCCAGATCGACCTGGCTGGTGTCCTCGCGATCCGCCCCTTCCTTGGCAAAGGCCAGCGTCGCTTCGACCATGCGCTGCATCTCGTCGAGCGTTCGAATGACCCGGTCGCGATTCTCCTCGTCCTCGATGAATTCGGCGCGAATGCGCAGCGATGTTATCGGGGTGCGCAGATCGTGACTGATCGCCGCCAGCATCGCCGTTCGATCCTGGACGAAACGGGTCAGACGTTCCTGCATGACGTTGAAGGCGCGAATCGCGCTGCGCACTTCCGGCGGCCCGGCCTCTGCGAGTTGTTCCGCCTCGCCGCCGCGGCCAAGCCGCTCGGCGGCTTCCGCCAGGCTCTGCAGGGGCCGCGTCAGCCGCCGGACCGTGAAAACGATGATGATGATCACGGCGACCGCCATGATGCCGACCGTGACGAATGTTCGGATCAGCGACGTGCGCTGAAAATCGAGGCTGGCCGCCATGTTGAGCCACGCACCACTGTCGAGCTGCACGGACATGGCAACGATCAGCGGAACGTCTCGGGTGCGCAATTGCCTGGGCTGCGCCATGGACCCGGTCCGTTTGGACGCGGCGTGCCGGTGATAGCGGGGCACGGTGATATTACGGCCGACCTCGGTTCGCACGATACGGTTTTCACCGACGACACGCTGCAGGCGCTGTCTGATCCGCAGTTCCGCTGGAGCCGATCCGTTTTCCTGAAGGACCGGCCGTTCCGAGATCCAGTAATAGAGCTGCGGGCTCGACGCCGCCCTGCGTATCTGATCGTGCAGTTGCGGCGGCGTGTCGTTCAAAAGGTCCACCAGTGCCGCGGTTCGCGACACCACGGCTCCGCCGGCAAATTCCAGCAGTGCGCCACGCCGCTCGTCGGTAAACAGCCACAGGGTAAAGAGCTGCGATATGACGATCGCGGCAAGAATCAAGGCAATCAGCTGGCCGCCGAGGCTGCGCGGCCACAGGGGAACGGTCCGCCAGGTCATCCGTCCGGATCCACTACATCGGCGGTGAATTTATAGCCGCCGCCCCAGACGGTCTTGATCAGTTCCGGCCGTTTGGCGTTCGGCTCTATTTTCCGGCGCAGCCGGCTGACCTGGTTGTCGATCGATCGGTCGAAGACATTGGGCGTGCGCCCGGATGTCAGATCAAGCAGTTGATCGCGGGACAGAACCACCTTCGGGCGTTTCAGGAACGCGATCAAAAGCTGGAATTCGCCTGTCGACAGCGGCACAACCACACCATCGGCCCCGATCAGGTGCTGTCGGGCAAGGTCGAGCGTCCAGTCGGCGAACATCAGACGGTCGCTCGAGATCGGGTCGCGTTCCTTGTGCACCATGGCGGTGCGCCGCAGAACCGCCCGGATCCTGGCCAGCAGCTCGCGCGGATTGAAGGGCTTCGTTACATAGTCGTCGGCGCCGATTTCAAGGCCGACGACCCGGTCTGTGTCCTCGGCCATGGCGGTCAGCAGGATCACCGGCGCGCCGCCGCTCTCCACCAGATGTCGGCACAATGACAAGCCGTCTTCGCCGGGCATCATGATGTCGAGCACAACAAGGTCGATCGCGGCCGCGTTGAGCATCTTGCGTGCCTGCGCCGCGCTGTCGGCCGACGATGCCCTCAGCCCGTTCTTCACCAGATAGCGGGCCAGGGTCTCGCGGATGTCACGGTGATCGTCAACCACCAGAATGTGCGGGCTGGATTCAGCCATGTTCAGAACCCTGCATTGGCAGCGGTAAGCGTCTGCGCCACCAATAATTAATGGTTCTCAAGACATTCCGAAAATGGAAATTGTCGCAAAATGTATCAGGCGGCGGTGCAGCGACAATTGGTGACAAAGTCGGGCTTTTTCCATCTTAGTTTTGCGGCATGCTGGGCCTACGTCTACCCCATTGCACAAACAACCGAAAGGACAGGAGCGATGAGCACAACTCGAAAAATAATCGTATCCGTTTTGGCAACATCATTCCTGGGCGCCACCGCGCTGCCCACCCTGGCGCAGCAGGGCGGCACCGGCGGACCCCAGAAGATGGAAAAACGAATGGCCCATGCCGGTAGCGCAAAGAGAGGCGGCAAAAGGCAGGCCATGAAACGCGCATTCGAGCGTTACGATTCGAACAAGGACGGCGTCATCACGCAGGACGAGGTCGATGCGGTGGTCGTCGAGCGCTTCGCCGACATAGCCGGCGCAGATGGCACGATGACGCTCGATGAGTTTCGCAGCGCCTGGACGGAACGATCCAGCCGCCCGCAGGTCCGGGCATTCCAGCGACTCGACCGCGATGGCGACGGATCGGTCACGCAGGCCGAATATGACCGGGCTTCCGATCGGATGTTCAGCCGGCTTGACCGTGACGGTAATGGCGAACTGACCCGCCAGGCTCGCGGCGCAAACCAGTCCGCCGACCGGTCCAGGGGCCACGGCAAGAAAGCCATGCGCAGCGGCTCGCGGCGCGGCGGCGGATATGTCATGGCGCTGATGGAGCGTTTCGACACCGACAAGGACGGCAAGATCACCCGCGCCGAGTTCGACGAGGTGCGTGCCCGGGCCTTCGGCGGCGCCGACGCGGATGGCAACAGCGCCATCACCCTGGAGGAGTTTGCCACGATCTGGCAGGATCTCAACAATGACCGTATCGTTCGCGGCTTCCAGCGCCTGGATACCGATGGCGATCTCAAGATCACCCAGGATGAATACGCAGCCCGCTCCAGCAGCTTCGTCAAGCGGCATGACCGCAATGGCGACGGTGTGGTGACCAAGGCCGATCGGCGCACCGGCAAGCACAAAGGCAAGAAAATGCATCGTTCGATGAAGAAGCCGTCCGATGCGGCTGGCCAGGCGCAAAAGACCAAGGCCAAGAATGCCAACCAGGCTTTGCCGACCAACGCACAGGACATCTGACCGTCCAGGCCGGGGACAGCGCGCTGCAATGCGTTGCGCTGCCCCGGTTGTGGGTTCCCATCCCGTGCAGGGCGCCGTGCCAAACGGCGCCCTTTTGCTGTGGTTCCGTGACGGCTGATCCACCTCTGCCCGGGGCCGGCCTTTTCTCAGAATTCTCTGGTATTCACGACCATCCGGTGACAAGCTGACGATCGCGACCATAACCGGAGGTTGTCATCATGGCACTGACACTGTCCGCAGACCGCAATACCACCAATATGTCACACGACGAGGAACGGGCGGACCTCGCCGCCGCGTTCCGGTGGACGGCCCGCCTGGGAATGCACGAAGCCGTGGCCAATCATTTTTCCCTGGCCGTCAGCGATGACGGCCGGCAATTCCTGATGAATGCAAACCAGCAGCATTTCTCGCGCATCAAGGCAAGCGACTTGCTGCTTCTGGATGCCGGCAACCGTGAAACGCTCGACCATCCGGACGCGCCCGATCCGACCGCCTGGGGGCTGCACGGCGCCATCCACCGGCACTGTCCGCACGCCCGCTGCGTGATGCATGTCCATTCGACATTCGCCACGGTGCTCGCCTGCCTTGAGGACAGCACCCTGCCGCCCATCGATCAGAACACGGCGATGTTCTACAACCGCACCATTATCGACGGACAGTTCGCCGGGCTGGCCTTTGAAGAGGAAGGCGAACGGTGCGCGTCGATGCTCAAAGACCCGTCGATCCAGGTCATGATCATGGGCAATCACGGGGTGCTGGTGATCGGTGCCACGGTCGCCCAGGCCTTCAACCGGCTCTACTATTTCGAGCGTGCAGCCGAGACCTATATCCGCGCCCTGCAAACTGGAAGAAAACTACGGGTCCTGTCCGATGCCATCGCCGAAAAGACCGCTTCGGAAATCGAAAACTATCCCGGACAGAGCGAGCGGCACCTGACGGAGCTGAAGCTGATCCTCGACGAGGAAGGGTCGGACTATCGCAAATAGAACACTGTTGACGCCCGCCTATTCGGGCTCTTTGACGAGCACGTTCTGGTCGACCATGTAGCGGTCGAAGATCGGCAAGGTCGCGCCGCCGATCACCCGGGCCTCATGGCCAACCGAGGCCTCGACGATGGACGGCTCGCGGATGCCCTGCCGGTCGAGTGTCGCGAATTCCCGCTGAATGGTTTCGACCATCCGGCGGCGCACGCTGCCGGGAAAGCCGCCATCGATCAGCGCAGCTTCGATGTCGACCACGGCGGTGATCGAGACGATGGAAATCGCGATATTGCGTGCCGTCTCGTCAATCCAACGGGTCAGGAAGTCGCCATAGTCAGGCCAATCATCGGGCCGCAACCACAGGGGTGACGGATCGATCCCGGCATCCTTCAGACGGTTTTCCAGCGCGAAGATCGATGCCCTGTTCAGCAATTGCTCGGGCTGGCCGTCTGTTCCCGGCACCATGATCGGGCCGAAGGCGCCGGCATTGCCGGTGCGGCCGGCAAAGACCGCGTGATTGAGCACAAGACCGCCACCGATAAAGGAACCGATGAAGAAATAGGCAAAATCAGCAAAATCCCGGCCACGGCCGAAAATCAGTTCAGCGCCACAGGCGGCCGTCGCGTCATTTTGAATGACAACCGGGAGATCGGTGATGTCGGCCATCGCGGTGGCGAAATCGAAATCTCTCCAGGAGTCCATTTCGTCCTGCGGAGCGCCCACCTGTTCCAGCCAGTTCCACAATTCGAAGGGCGCCGCGATGCCAAGCCCGACAATACGCCGGCGCTTGCCGGCGTCCAGCTCGCCCACCAGAATGGGGAGGCCGGCGGCCACAAAGGCAACGATCGTGTCCGGCAGCGGATAGGCGAAGGTCTCGCGGATCTGCTTGCGGACCCGGCCGACAAAATCGGTGAGCACGAGATCGGCACTGCGGCGACCGATCTTGAGGCCGATGGAAAAAACGGCATCCGGATTGAGCGCCATCGGGATCGACGGCTGGCCGACACGGCCGCGAACCGGCTCGCCGCGAACCAGCAGTTTATCGCGTTCCAGCGCGCGCATGATGACCGACACGGTCTGCGGCGAGAGGCCTGTCCGGCGGGCGATATCGGCCTTGGCGAGGCTGCCGTGACGGCGCACGAGCGACATGACCAGCCGCTCGTTATAGGCGCGCAACCGGGTTTGATTGGAACCGCGGGTCGGGTCGATAATCCTCGCTCCCGAGCCCGGCTGTCGGTTTTCCGGCTGCCTTATCAAGGCCCACCTCCCCTTGCGAATCCCCACTGCAATCCTAGTCAGGCCGACAGAAATCCACAAATTGTCGTTGGCCCATAATCAAGGCGAAGAATTAATAAGTCAATTGGATTTATTTATTGACAATGGGAAAATTATGGGCTGTGATTGGGCCGGAGGAGAACAGGACCCGTTTCGAAAACCGGTTGCGCAGTCTTTGAGCGGTGCCGTTTTTCTCTCGAATGGACCTTCTGCTGATGGATAGAGTCAGAGGTCCGTGGATATCACTTGAGACGACCCGGCCACCACGTTTGCGTGCAAATTCCGGTGGCCGATGACCATGAACTGGGAGGACCATCGTGAAACGATCACTCATTTCTGCAACATTGGGCGCTCTTGCCCTCGGCGTGACCGGCATCGGCACCGCTCAAGCACAAAATATCGGCGCATGCCTGATTACGAAAACGGATACGAACCCCTTTTTCGTCAAGATGAAGGAAGGTGCGACGGCCAAGGCCAATGAGCTTGGCATCACGCTTAAATCCTATGCCGGCAAGATCGACGGCGATTCCGAATCGCAGGTTGCTGCCATTGAGACCTGCATCGCGGACGGCGCCAAGGGCATCCTGCTGACTGCATCCGACACCGCCGGCATTGTCCCAGCTGTCGAACAGGCGCGTGACGCGGGTCTGCTTGTCATCGCACTCGACACGCCGCTGGAACCCATCGACGCAGCCGATGCGACCTTCGCAACCGACAATTTCCTGGCCGGCGAACTGATCGGCAAATGGGCGGCGGCAACATTGGGCGATGAGGCCAAGAACGCCAAGATCGGCATGCTCGACCTGGCGGTCAGCCAGCCAACCGTTGGTGTGCTGCGCGACCAGGGTTTCCTTCAGGGCTTCGGGATCGAGCTCGGCGACCCCAATAAATGGGGTGACGAAACCGATCCGCGCATTGTCGGCCATGACGTGACCGCCGGCAATGAGGAAGGCGGCCGCACAGCCATGGAAAACCTGCTGCAGAAGGATCCGGGCATCAATGTCGTCTACACGATCAACGAACCGGCCGCCGCCGGGGCTTATGAAGCCCTGAAAGCCGTCGGACGCGAGGGCGACGTGCTCATCGTGTCGGTCGACGGCGGCTGCCCGGGCGTTCAGAACGTCAAGGAAGGCGTGATCGGCGCGACATCGCAGCAATACCCGCTGCTGATGGCATCGCTCGGCATCGAGGCCATCGCCGCCTGGGCGAAGGACGGAAGCAAGCCGGCCAATACGCCCGGCAAGGACTTCTTCGATACGGGTGTTGCGCTGGTCACCGATAAACCGGTTGCCGGCATCGAATCCATCGATACCAAGGTCGGCACCGACAGGTGCTGGGGCTGATCGCGCTCCTGCGAAACTGAAGTCCCCAAAAAGCCCGGGCGGCGGTTCGCCCGGGCACCACAATCCACATCACTGAAGAATGGGGTCTTAACGGGCCGGCGTCTCTGCTACAGTATAAGCAGGGGTACCGGCAGCCGCCGTGGAGCAATCGGGGAAATTGAGATGGCTGAAACCAATGAAAAGGCCGGCCAGGAGTTTGAAAAGGTCCTGAGCGACAGCGCCACGGACGTCGCTTCCTTTGATGATGAACGCCACAGCATCCTGGAGCGCATTCAGCACACGCTGCACTCGAACCCGGCCTTTGTTCCGCTGATCGTGCTGGTGTCGTCCGTCATCGTTTTCGGGATCATCATCGGCGGCAAGTTCTTCTCGCCTTTCGCGATGACGCTAATCCTGCAGCAGGTGGCGATCGTCGGCTTCGTCGGCGCGGCGCAGACCCTGGTTATCCTGACCGCCGGCATCGACCTGTCGGTCGGCGCGATCATGGTGCTGTCATCGGTGGTGATGGGACAATTCACCTTTCGCTACGGACTGCCGCCGGAACTCGCCATCCTGTGCGGTTTCGCGGTCGGCGCGCTGTGCGGTTTCATCAACGGGGCTCTCGTCGCGTTCGTCCGACTGCCGCCCTTCATCGTGACGCTCGGCATGTGGCAGATCATCCTTGCATCCAATTTCCTCTATTCGGCCAATGAGACGATCCGCAGCCAGGACATCTCCAGTATGGCGCCGCTGCTGCAACTGTTCGGCGAGAAGATCAAGATCGGCGGCGCCGTGCTCACTTTGGGCGTCATCACGATGGTGGTGCTCGTGCTGGTGCTCAACTACATCCTCAACCACACGGCCTGGGGCCGCCATGTCTATGCGGTGGGCGACGACCCCGAGGCGGCGCAGCTTGCTGGTGTGCAAGTCAAACGCACCCTGATCTCCGTCTATGTCTGTGCCGGACTGATCTGCGCCCTCGCCGGCTGGGTGCTGATCGGCCGCATCGGTTCGGTTTCCCCGACGGCGGGGCAATTCGCCAATATCGAATCCATCACCGCTGTGGTGATCGGCGGCATTTCGCTGTTCGGCGGGCGCGGTTCGATCCTCGGCATGATGTTCGGCGCGCTGATCGTCGGGGTGTTCTCGCTGGGGCTGCGCATGATCGGCACCGACCCGCAATGGACCTATCTGCTGATCGGCCTGCTGATCATTTCGGCGGTCGCGGTGGATCAGTGGATCAGGAAGATTTCGACATGACGGCTCCCCTTCTCACGGCGCGCAATCTGGTCAAGCGCTATGGACGCGTCGTGGCGCTCGATCACGCGGATTTCGACCTCTATCCCGGCGAGGTTCTGGCGGTGATCGGTGACAATGGCGCCGGCAAATCGACCATGATCAAGGCGATCTCCGGCGCGGTGATCCCGGATGAAGGGGAAATCACGCTGGAAGGCAAGCCTGTCCATTTCCACTCGCCGATGGCGGCCCAGCAGGCGGGTATTGAGACCGTCTACCAGAATCTTGCCCTGTCCCCTGCCCTGTCGATCGCGGACAATATGTTTCTCGGCCGCGAATGGCGCAGCCCGGGTCTCATGGGAAAGATCTTCCGCAAGCTCGACCGTCCGGGCATGGAAAAATTCGCCCGGGACAAGCTGAGCGAGCTTGGCCTCTTGACGATCCAGAATATCGGCCAGGCCGTCGAAACCCTGTCGGGCGGGCAGCGGCAGGGCGTCGCCGTTGCCCGCGCGGCCGCCTTCGGGTCGAAGGTGGTGATCATGGACGAGCCGACCGCCGCCCTCGGCGTCAAGGAATCGCGGCGCGTGCTCGACCTGATCCGCGACGTCAAATCAAGAGGCATGCCGATCGTCCTGATCTCCCACAATATGCCGCATGTGTTCGAGGTGGCCGACCGCATCCATATCCATCGCCTCGGCAAGCGCCTGTGCGTCATCGATCCGAAAGAACACACGATGTCCGACGCGGTGGCCTATATGACGGGCGCACGGGAACCGGATCACGTCGAAGCTGCATGATCGCCGGCGATCACGAAACGGTCTATGCGGCGATCGTCGATGCAGCCGCCGGCCGGCCGCGCATCCTGGTCGGCATAGCCGGCCCCCCGGGTGTGGGCAAATCGACGCTGTCGGAGCAACTTTGCCGGCGGCTCAACGATGACGGGCATGCCGCGGCGATCGTGCCGATGGACGGGTTTCACTTGGACAATACGACTTTGAAAAAACACGGCCTGCTGCATCGCAAGGGCGCGCCGGAGACTTTCGACGCGGCGGGGTTCGTGGCACTCGTCGAAACGCTGCGCACCGCGCAGGCGCCGGTCGCCATTCCGGTTTTCGACCGCCAGGCCGATCGTGTGCGCGAAGCCGCCGAGACGGTCGATACGTCCTGCCGGATCGTCCTGGTGGAAGGCAATTATCTCCTGCTCGACCAGGCGCCCTGGACGCAGTTGCCGCCGCTCTTTGATCTCAGCATCCTTGTCGCCGCACCGCCGGATATTCTGCGCGCCCGGTTGATCCGGCGCTGGCTCGATACGGGTCTGGATCGGCGGAAAGCGGAAGAGCGGGCCGGCGGAAACGACATTCCGAACGCGACCCTCGTGCTTGAGCAATCCACGCAAGCCGATCTCGTGCTTGCCTCCGGAACAGTGGATGAAGCGGCCGGCATGCGCTCAACTCAATGACCGAGATCGCGGGCGCGCCGAACCGACAACAGCGACGGCTCGGTCAGTTCCGAATGGATCAACCGCACACGATCCGGTGTGAAATAGCCGGCCCGGTCCAGAAGGTTGACCGTCGCAAGCAGATTTCCCGCGTCGAAGACGGGCAGGTTCATGACCGATTCACAGCCCAGTGACGCAATCAACGCATGATCGGGAAAGACCTCGGCGATCTGTTCAATCGTGTTGGCGATAAAGCTCTCGCCGCGGCCCTGCACGGTCTCGAACCAGCGGTTTGGCTCTATCGGCTTGGTGCCGGAATTGGGGTAACTTGCCGGATCGCTGGTGAAGGCCCGACTGGCCAGCCCGGCCTCCATATCGACCGTCATCACCGTGAACAGGCGCACGCCGATCAGGCTCTGCGTCAGCCGGTGAAGCGCCGCATAGGCGGCCTCGGCGGTCCGTGCGCTCTCCAGGGCGCGGAAGAAGTCCTCATGGGCTTCGGCATTGTCGCTCATGGTCGGGTCTTGCACGGGATCACGCCCCTCCGGAGGCCGCATAGAGTTGGCGGGAATAAGGATCGGTGAAATCGCCGGTATGCAGCGTCGTTGCATCGGTGATTTCGACAATCCGCCCCCGGTTCATCACCGCCATGCGGTCGCACATGAAGCTGACCACCGGCAGATTGTGGGTGACCATCAGGTAGGTCAGCCCGTGTTCGCGACGCAGGCGCTTGAGAAGATTGAGGATCTCCGCCTGCACCGAGACGTCCAGGGCGCTGGTCGGTTCGTCGAGCAGCATGACGCGCGGCTCCAGCATCAGGGCCCGGGCGATGGCGACGCGCTGGCGCTGCCCGCCCGACAATTGATGGGGGAAGCGGAAGCGAAAGCGCGGATCGAGCCCCACATCGGCCAGGGCGTCGGTGACACGCCGGTCGCGATCGGGCAATCCGTGGATGGCCAGCGCTTCGGTCAACACCGCATCGACCGTCTTGCGCGGATGCAGCGATCCATAGGGGTCCTGGAACACCATCTGGCACTGGCGGGCGAAAGCCCGGTCCGGCCCGTGACCGCGCGGCTCGCCAAGCACCGAGATCGCGCCCGTCCAGTCCGGCGCCAGACCGGCGATCGCCTTGAGCACCGTGGATTTGCCCGATCCGCTTTCACCGACAAGCGCGAAGCTGCCGCCGGCGGCGACATCGAAGCTGACATCCCGGACCACAGTCTGCGGACCATAGGAAATGCTGACACTCCGGAGCGAGATCGCGTTCATGTGCCGCCCCAGGCACTGCGGTCGAGGACGGGCAGGACATCCCGCGTTTCATGCATTCGCGGCACCGATGCCAGCAGCCCGCGCGTATAGGGGTGGGTAGCGGCATGCAGATCGCGCGCGGCACAGCTTTCCACCACCTCCCCGGCGTTCATGACCAATATGCGGTCACAGTAGCGGGACACCAGATTGAGGTCATGGCTGATCAGCAACAGGCCCATGCCGGTTTCGCGGACCAGCTCATCGATCAGGTCGAGGACCTGCGCCTGAACCGACACGTCGAGCGCACTGGTCGGCTCGTCGGCGATCAGCAGGCTGGGTCTCGGTATCAGCATCATGGCAATCATCACCCGCTGGCCCATGCCGCCGGAGACCTCATGCGGATACATCCGGGCCACCCTCTCCGGATCGTTGATGCGCACCGCCGTCAGCATGTCGACGACGCGCGTGCGGATGGCGGCGCGCGGCAGGCGCTCATGGGTGTGTAGCGCCTCGGCGATCTGGCGGCCGACGGTCATGACCGGGTTCAGCGAAAATTTCGGATCCTGCATGATCATCGAAATGCGCGCGCCGCGCAGATCGCGCATGGCCCGTTCGCTGAGCGTCATCAGGTCGATGCCATCGAACACCATCCGGCCGGCCGACACCCGTCCTGGCGGGCGGATCAGCTTCAAAATGGCACGGCCGGTCATGGATTTGCCGGAACCGCTTTCGCCGACAATGCCCAGCCGCTCGCGGGCGAGATCGAAGGATACGCCCTTGACGACCTCCACCCGGCCCTTCGGCGTCGGAAAACTGACGCGCAGGTCGTCGATTGACAGCAGCGGTTCGCTCATGACTTGCCGCTCTGCTTGGGGTCCAGCACATCACGCAGCCCGTCTCCGAGAAAACAGAAGCCGAGCGACACCAGGATGATCGCAAAGCCCGGCATCGTCGCCACCCACCACTGATCGAGAATGAAGGTCCGGCCGCGCGAGATCATCGCGCCCCATTCGGGCAGCGGCGGCTGCGCGCCGAGGCCCAAAAAGCCGAGGCCGGCGGCCGTGAGGATAATGCCGGCCATATCCAGCGTCACCCGAATGATCATCGAACTGACGCATAGCGGCAGAACATGGCGGGTGATCACGCGCAGATGCGATGCGCCGAGCAGCCTTGTGGCGGCGATGAACTCGGAATTGCAGAAGGTCATCGTTTCGGCGCGGGCAATGCGGGCATAGGCCGGCCAGGCGGTAATGGCGATGGCGATGATGGCATTTTCGATACCCGGCCCGAGGGCGGCGACAAAAGCCAGTGCCAGGATCAGCTTGGGCATCGACAGAAAGACATCCGTCACCCCCATGATGATCCGGTCAATCCAGCCGCCGAAATAACCCGATACGGCGCCGATCAGCAGGCCGAGCGGCGCCGAAATGACAGCGACGAGCGCGACGATCATCAGGGTGATGCGCGCACCGTAGATAACGCGCGAGAAGATATCGCGCCCGAGTTCGTCGGTGCCCATCCAGTGGCTAGCCGATGGCGGCAACAAGCGGTTCTGCAGGTTCTGCCCGACCGGGCTTTCGGGCGCGATCAGCGGTGCGAAGGCGGCGGTCAGCACCAGCAGCAGGATGATGATCCCGCCGATCACGGCCAGCGGATTGCGCAGCAATTGCATCGCCGCCACATAGGCGCGCCCGGCGCTCGCCTGGGCGCGCGATGTCGGAGAGGTATCGAGCAGCCAGTCGCGCGAGATCATGACCGGCTCCTGGGGTCGAGGATGCGGTAGAGCACGTCGGAAATCTTGTTAATGAAAATGAAGACCGAGCCGATGACCAGCGTCGCGCCCAGCACTGCATTCATGTCTGCATTGAGCAGCGCGACGGTCAGATAATTGCCGATGCCCGGCCAGGAGAACACGGTTTCGATCATCACCGATCCCTCGAGCAGCCCGGCATAGGACAACCCGATCACGGTGATCAGCGGCACCCTGATGGGCGCGAAGGCGTGCACCCAGATGACCCGCCATTCGGCAACGCCCTTGACCCGCGCCGTCGTCACATATTCCTGTCCCAGTTGATCGAGCATGAAGGACCGGGTCATGCGGGCGATATAGGCAAGGCTGAAGAAGCCGAGGATCGTCGCCGGCAGGGCGATGTGGTCAAGCGCATTGAAGAAGATGTCCGGCTCGCCGGCGATCAGGCTGTCGACCAGCAAAAGGCCGGTGACGGGCGGAACGACCCCGTCATAAAAAATATCGATGCGCCCGGGTCCGGCGACCCAGCCGAGCCCGGCATAGAATATCGCCAGCCCGACGAGCCCGAGCCAGAACGCCGGCACCGAATAGCCGAGCAGCGCCAGAACACGGATGACCTGATCTGCCAGGCGCCCCTGGTAGACGGCTGCGGCCACGCCCATCGGCACGCCCAGCAGGACGCCGATGATGATGCCCAGCGTCGCCAGTTCGAGGGTCGCCGGAAACACCCGCGCCAGATCGGCGGCAACCGGGCGGTTGGTCGATACGGACCGGCCAAGTTCGCCGCGCAGCACATCGCCGACATAAGAGAAGAACTGCACGACCACCGGCCGGTCCAGGCCCATGGCGGCTTTGGCGGCGTCATATTGCTCCTGGGTGGCGCGGTCGCCGACGACCGACAGAACCGGATCGATCGGCACGACACGGCCGATGAAGAACGTGATCGCCAGCAGGCCGAGAAAGGTCAGTCCCACAACGACTACAAAGCCGATCAGCGACCGGGCAAATCGCAGGGTGCCGTGCAGCGATCCGTCGGCAGAATTGTCAGCAAGCGTCACGGAGAGAACGGCCTTTCAAAGATCGGCGTGAATCGGAAGTTCGTCATACGATCGACCACGCCGGGCGCGAACTTCGGGTGCATGACGGACAGTAGATCAAGATATTTCGCTTGGCTAATACAAAAAACTTTGCTTCTATCAAAAAAATTTTTTTGAAGACCGGTCCCATCGGAAAGCTGCTGAATGCCCGCACCGAAACTCTCCGCCGCCGACGCGACGCCGCAACTCGGACCGCGCCTGCGCAAGCGCCGCCGGCAAATGGGGCTGACACTGCAGGAAATGTGCGACCGGGCCGGCCTGTCGGTCGGATATCTGAGCCAGCTCGAGCGCGACAAGGCGGTGCCGACGCTTGCCACGCTGGCGCAGATCGCCCGGGCGATGGACGTCTCCGTCGATTTCTTCGTCAGCACGCACAAGCCGACCGATGCGCTGAGCCGGGCCGCCGGACGCCCGCAATTCTCGCTGGCCGGCTCGTCGATCGTCTATGAGGCGATCAGCGCCGACTATCCGGGATCGGAGATGTCCTCCTATATTCTGCGCGTCCCGCCGCTCTACGCCTCGGAAACCGTCTCCCATGACGGCGAGGAGATCATCGTGATCCTTGAGGGATCGATTGAAATGACCCTCGGCGGCGAAACCTTCACCATGCGCCCCGGCGACAGCATGCATTATGATGGTAAAACGCCCCATTCCTGGACCAACGGGTCCGATGTTCCGGCGCGCGTGCTGTGGACCGGGATGCTCAGCGTGCTGAACGCCGGCGGCGCGCGCCACATGCCGCGGGTGGTCGCGGCCAATGACGACCCCCAAATCCATAACGAACCGCAACAGTGAGGAAACCACGATGAAATACATAAAATCGACCCTGATCGCGGCGGCGCTGACGCTGCCGCTGATGGGACCGGCAGCCATGGCCGACACGCCGCCCAACGTGCTTGTCGTCGCCCAGAATATCGACGACATCGTCGCCATCGACCCGGCCCAGGCCTATGAGTTCACCTCGGGAGAACTGGTCACCAATGTCTATGACCGGCTGGTGCAGTATGAGGCGGAGGATCCGACGGTTCTGGCCGCCGGTCTGGCCAAGGGCTGGAGCATCGACGCCGATGCCAAGACCATCACCTTCATTCTGCGGGACGACGCCACGTTCCACTCCGGCAACCCGGTCACCGGCGCCGATGTCGCCGATTCCCTGGCGCGCGTCATCAAGCTCAACCTGACCCCGGCCTTCATCCTGGCGCAGCTCGGCTGGACCGCGGACAATGTCGATGAGATGGTCACCGCCGACGGCAACACCGTGACGATCAGATATGACGGCGATTTCTCGCCGGCCTTCGTGATGAACATCCTGGCGTCGCGCCCGGCCTCGGTCGTCGACATGAAGACGGTGATGGCCAATGAGGTCGATGGTGACATGGGCAATGCCTGGCTCAACGCCAACAGCGCCGGTTCCGGCCCGTTTGCCATGCAGGCCTACCGGCCGGCCGAAATCATCCGGTTGACCGCCAATGAGGACTATTTCAAGGGCGCCCCCGGCATCGAAAACGTCATCATCCGGCACGTTGCCGAGGCCGCGACACAGCAGCTTCTTTTGGAGCAGGGCGATGTAGACATGGCCAAGAACCTGACGCCGGACCAGATCGCCAATCTGGATTCCGACAAGATCAAGGTCGAGGTCTTTCCGCAGGCCGCGGTCCATTTCCTGTCGTTCAACCAGAAGACCGACAGCCTGACCCCGGAAGCCGTGTGGGACGCGGCTCGCTATCTGGTGGACTACAAGGGCATGACCGACACCATCATCAACGGCCAGATGGACATCCACCAGGCGTTCTGGCCGAAGGGTTTCCCGGGTTCCTATGATGAAACGCCGTTCAGCTATGACCCCGAAAAGGCGAAACAGATCCTCGCCGATGCCGGAGTCGAACTGCCGATCACCGTGTCGCTCGATGTGATCAACGCGGCGCCGTTCACCGATATGGCGCAGTCGCTGCAGGCGAGCTTCGCCGATGCCGGGATCAATTTCGAGATCCTGCCGGGAACCGGTTCGCAGGTGATCACCAAATACCGCGACCGCAGCCACGAGGCGATGTTGCTGTATTGGGGTCCGGACTTCATGGACCCGCATTCCAACGCCAAGGCGTTTGCCTATAATTCCGACAATTCGGACGGCAATTACACGGCGACCACGACCTGGCGGAACGCCTGGGCGGTGCCGGATGCCATGAACAAGATGACCACCGCCGCCCTCACGGAAACCGATCCGGAAAAGCGGCTGGACATGTACCGCACCCTGCAGAAACAGGTGCAGGAGACCTCGCCGATCGTGATCATGTTCCAGGCCTCCTACCAGGTGGCGATGGACAAGGACGTGACCGACTATGTCAATGGCGCCACATCGGACTTCGTCTATTACCGGCTCGTCGAGAAGAACTGACAGCCGCCTTGAAAGATACCGCCGCCGGCATCACGTCGGCGGCGCTTCGGCGAAACCGCCGTCGACTGGCACATTTGCGCCGCCAATACAGCCGTCAGCGTGATTTGCCATCAGATTCCAATCCCACCACAGCCTAAGCGCCTTTTGCTGGACTTCCGGATGTATCGCTGCACTGCGCTGCAACCGGGATTGCGGTCTGATCGTGCCCGTGCGAATTTGTGTGGACGAGGGATAGGCGGTCGTTTGTATCATTGACGATGACCGGCTACCTGGAAGGGCCTGATTGCAGAATTTCAGCCACCACGCAGATTTTGGTAAGGCGCATTGACACACGAAGACCAGCCGCCCCATCCCGCAGCCGACGCGGGCGAAACGCATGGTGGCGAAAGCCTCGGGCTTCCCTGGCCGGACGCCTATCGGGACCTGCTGCCCCTCATTCGCGAGCAATGGGGCATTGCGGGAGGCCTGTATCTCAACCGGAAGCTGGGCGGCGGCCGTTCCGGCGCGGTGGTCTATGCCGCTGACATCGAGAGCCGGCAGTTCACCGGCCAGGCCATCCTGAAACTTGACGAAGCCCCCGATCCAACTTCACCGCAACAGCATGAGGCCGACCTGCACCACCAGGCCATTGCCGATGCTCCGGATTTTGCGGCGCGGCACCTGCCGAGGCTGCTGCACATGCTGCACCACAAGCAGCAGATCGCCGTTCTGTCGGCAATTGCGGGACGCGGTTTGCAATACGCGACGCCCTGGAGCGACTGCACCTTCGAAAAACAACTCCAGATGGCGCGTCAGATGTCACGGGGGCTGCTCGAAGACTGGAACCCGAACTACCTGCGCCAGAAGGGCATGCGCCATCCAAAGGAACTTCTGCATTCCTGGCTCGGCTATCGCCTTGACCCGGACCGGGGCGGCCGAATCCATGATTTCCTGTCATCCCGCTGCGGGATCGCGCCCGAGGTGCCCAGCATCACCTTCGAAGGTCAATGGTATCCCAATCCGCTGGCCTTTGCTCTGGAAAAGGTCGTGCTCCCGGACCACCTTCGGATGCGCATGATTTCCGGTCGCTTCCATGGTGACCTGCACGGCCAGAATGTGCTGGTGGAGCGGCCTCAGGCGCCGGAGTCAGAATACTATCTGATTGATCTGGCATTCTATCAAAGCGAGCAGTTCCTGTTCTACGACCACGCCTATTTCGAGGCGGCTTTTCTGCTCGGTTCCCGCATCGACAGCAGCGCCTCCAGCTGGGAGTCGATTCTCGGGCAACTTGGCCGCGACGGGAATCCGGGCGGAAAACCGGGATCGCGAACGGAGGATATCGGCCTGATCGAGTTGGTCAGGGCGCTGCGCCAGGAGGTTTCGACCTGGATCGATACTCACGAGGGCGATCGCCTGTCCTTCATGGAAAGCCAGTATCTCCTGGCGCGGGTGGCGGTTGGTCTGAATTTCACCCACAAGAATGTCCCCGAGCGCATGCGCCGAAGAGCGTTTGCCTACGCCGCATTCAATCTCAAGGACTATGTGGCGCTCAACAAGCTGGACTGGCCCAAGCACGGTCCGCCATTCGTGCTTGATGACGCCGAGCAGCCGGTCGGTTCGCATTCGGATGTCGAAACTGGGGCCGAAGCAGCCGCCGCGGATCGACCGGCCGCCATGATCGCCAACAACGGTAGCGCACCCGATGCGGACATCCCGACCATGGCCGGTGGAACGGGAGTTGCGGGCCTGTTTGCGGAATTGCGGCGCCGCCACGTCGTCAAGGTTGCGGGCCTTTATCTGGTCGTTGCCTGGCTATGCGTCCAGGTCGCCGGTGCACTGAAGGCGCCGCTGCTGCTTCCCGACTGGACGGATACGCTGGTCACGGTGCTGCTGGCGCTCGGATTTCCCATCGCCTGCATCATTGCCTGGGCCTTCGAACTGAGCCCGAGGGGCCTGCAGCGGACGATACCGGCAAAGGCCGGCAGCAGCGCGCCGGCACGCGACCGCGATTTTCTCGACTATGTCGTCGTGGCCGGCATTGTCGGGCTGCTGGCCTTTACGATCTGGCGCTATGAATTCGGCCCGTCCGGCAATGAGCGGTCGCACGCCGGCGGCGGCGAACTGCCATCGATCGCGGTGCTTCCCTTCAGAAATCTGAGCGAAGACGGAAGCGGCGACAATTTCAGTGACGGGTTGACAATTGAAATCACGGCCACGCTAGCGGGCACGGGGCAGTTCCGGCTTCCCGGCCAGACTTCCACATTTCGGTTCAAGAACCAGGCGGAGGATCTTAGAAAGATCGGAGAGGATCTGGGCGTCCAGTATTTGCTTGAGGGGTCGGTGCGCCGCGCCGGAAACGATCTGCGTGTCGAGGCGCAGCTGATCGAAGCGAATGATGGTTTTCTGGTCTGGTCCAGTGTTTTCACCGACCAGATCGAGGACATCTTCGTTATCCAGGAAAAGATCGCAAATGCGATCGGTACCGCGCTCAAGACGCCGCTGGGGGTCAAGGCAAGCGGCCTCCAGACCGAAAGAACCAGCAACCCCGAGGCCTATGAGCTGTTCCTGAAGGCCATCGGCCTGGCGGGCAGCCGGGGCGACGGCATCAACACGCAAATTGCGACCGGTACCGAACTGCTCCAAAAGAGCGTTGAGATCGATCCCGATTTCGCCGCGGGCTGGGCGGCGCTGGCGATCGCCTACGACTTGGGCGTGGTGTTTCCCCATGAGGTCGGCGGCCGCACGATGACACCGGCTGTCTATATCCGGCGGTCGGCCGAGGCCGCCGTGAAGGCAAGCGAACTCGATCCGGATCTCGCTATTGCCGAGCACGCCATGGCTAACGTCCACAGGCGGTCACGCCAGTGGTCTTCGGCCGAGGATCTGTACCGCAAGGTCCTCACGCAGGAGCCCAACAACGTTCTGGCCATGATGGACTACGCCCGACTGCTTGCCATTGTAGGACATGATGAAGAGGCCATTGCCATGACCGAGCGGGCCGGCCAGATCGATCGGTACAACCCGTATCTCGGTTTTATCGGGAGCTTGTATGCGTTACAGGCCGATCCCACCCCAGAGAATTTCGAAAATCAACTCGGCTATTTTGACGGGGAACCCGGTCTCGCCCCGTTCATCTTGCGCAGTACCATGGGGTATCTGTTCGAATCCGATCAGGTCGACAGGCTGCGGGCGCTGTTGAAGAACTGCGAAGCCTGTGATGCCTCCTGGCGCGACCAGGCCCTGTCGATGGTTGACGCCGTGGGCAACGCCGCACCGGAGACGATATATGACACCTACAAGGACGCCCGGTTTCTCGGCTACCCATTCCTGCAGGTCATCGGTGGCGCGGATCTGGTCCTCGAAGCGTTTGAGCGCAATACGAACAATCGGGCCTTCAATTTTCAGGCCTTTCTCGTGCCCTGGATCGGGATTGGTCAGGTCGGGCAAACGGAGACGTTCCGGGTGCTGATCGAGGATCTGGGGATGGATGACTACTGGCGTGAGCGGGGCTGGCCCAGGCATTGCCGGCCACTCGAAGGCGCAGATTTTGAATGTGGATAAGGCCGGGTTCCGCACCGGAATGCGGCCGTTTGCCCGACCTGATCAATCGGGCACCGATGGCGCGCGGCACGCCAGAAGCGTTCTGTGTTGCTTGCTTCTGACAACACGCCCGGCCCGCCCACAACTCTCTTAATCGATTTAAACTTGACAATCGTTGATGGACATATCATCCTTCTGAATGTAATCGATTACAAGCACGGAACATTGCTGAAACGATTGCTTTGTTAACAGCCAGCTTTGGCACGGATGCACTCACAGTGAGACATCCGCACGGGAGGAAAATATGACTGGATTTCGGGCCGCGCTCGCGGCGACAACGATCCTTGGCGGGCTGAGTGTTGCCTCTGCCACGGAACTGGAAGTCACCCATTGGTGGACGTCCGGTGGTGAAGCCGCAGCGGTCGCAGTGTTTGCGGACGCTTTCAACAAGACCGGACACAAATGGGTCGACGGCGCGATTGCCGGCGGCGGCAATGCCCGCCCCATCATCATCAGCCGCATTTCCGGCGGCGACCCAATGGGCGCTACGCAGCTCAACACGGGCCGCGATGCTGAAGAACTCGTCAAGGCCGGCCTGATGACCGATCTGACCGAGGTCGCCGAAAGAGACGGCTGGGCCGATTTCATCCGCCCCGCGAAACTGCTCGACAGCTGCCGCTATGAGGGCCGTATCTATTGCGTACCGGTCAATATTCACTCCTTTCAGTGGATGTGGCTGAACCGCGGCGTCTACGAAGACAATGGCCTTGAAGTACCGAAAAACTGGGACGAGTTCGTCGCCGCTGCGCCAGCGCTGCGCGAAAAGGGCGTCATCCCGCTCGCCGTGGGCGGTGAGGCCTGGCAGATCAACGGCATGGCCGGCGTGTTTCAGGTTGCGCTCGGCGGCGTCGATCTTTTCCGCAAAATCAATGTCGACCGGGATCTGGAGGCGGCCGCTGGCCCGCAGATGACGCAGGTCTTTGAAGCCATCGCTTCGGCGCGCGGCATGGTCGATGACAATTTCGTCGGCCGGGCGTGGAACGATGCCGCGAATATGGTGATCACCGGAAAGGCCGGCGCGCAGATCATGGGCGACTGGGCTCAGGGCGAATTCAGCGTCGCCGGGCAGACCGCCGGCAAGGAATATGACTGCCTGCCCGGGCTTGGCGTCTACCCGGTCCTCGATACCGGCGGCGATGCGTTCTATTTCCCGAAGCCGGCCGACGACAATCCGGAAGTGGTCGCGGCCCAGCTCGAAATGGCGTCGCTGCTGGTTTCCAAACCGGTCCAGGTCGATTTCAACCTGAAGAAGGGTTCTTTGCCGATCCGCGGTGATGTCGACCTTTCTGCCGCCAATGACTGCATGAAGAAGGGCATCAAGATCCTTGAAAACCCGGACAATATTCTGCCGGGCGGTGAGCAGTCCTGGTCATCCGACACCACGGGTCAGATGGAGGACCTTTGGGTCGAGTTCTTCAACGATCCCGACATGCCGGTGGAAGAAGCCCAGGCGCGCTACGTCGAGATCATCAAAAACGCCGACTGATCGCAAGCAGTCGCTGAATTGCGATCGGGGATCAGCCTGCCCGGCTGGTCCCCCCTCCCCCGAGGAGTGAATACCGTGGCGGATGATGCCAGACCGAATCCTTATCTCAGGAACCTGAACGCCAAGATCGCGGCCATGCCGATGATCTTCGCGACGCTCGTCGTCTTTGTCGGGTGCTCGCTGTGGACGGTGATCTATTCCTTTTCCGCGTCCCGCTCGCTGCCGGTCAATGAGTTTGTTGGCTTCGCCCAATATGAGCGGCTGTTCAACACGTCGCGCTGGACCAAGTCGGTCGAAAATATTGCCATTTACGGGGTCGTGTCGCTTACATTCTCCCTCGTCGTCGGATTTGTGCTGGCCGCCCTGATGGACCAGAAGATTCGCTTCGAAAACACGTTCCGGACCATCTATCTGTATCCCTTTGCCCTGTCCTTCATCGTCACCGGACTGGTGTGGCAATGGATCCTCAACCCCGGTCTCGGCCTGCAGCAGACCGTCCGCGATCTCGGTTGGGAGAGTTTCACTTTCGACCTGATTTCCAACCGCAACACGGTGATCTACGCCCTGCTGATCGCCGGCATCTGGCAGGGGACCGGCTTTGTGATGGCTTTGATGCTCGCCGGACTGCGCGGGGTCGATGATGACATCTGGAAGGCGGCGCGGGTCGACGGAATCCCGAAATGGAAGACCTATATCTTCGTCGTCATCCCGATGATGAGGGGCGTCTTCATCACCACCCTGGTGATCATCGCCTCGGGCATCGTGCGGCTTTACGATCTCGTGGTGGCGCTGACCAAGGGCGGGCCGGGCATCGCCTCCGAGGTTCCGGCGAAATATGTTTATGATTTCATGTTCGAGCGCGGCAATGTCGGCCAGGCCCTGGCGGCGTCGACCGTGATGCTGACCACGGTGCTGATCATCCTGATCCCGTGGGTCTATCTCGAATATGGCCAGAGGAAGCGGGTGTAGCTATGGCACTTGAACCCATTGGCCCGCGCCCACGCAGGATTTTCAATCCAGGCCGCATCATGCTCTATTCTGTGCTGATCGTGGCGGCCCTCTATTACCTCCTGCCGCTTTACATCATGGTGATGACGTCGCTGAAGGGCATGCCGGAAATCCGCCTCGGCAACATCTTCGCGCCGCCCGTCGAAGTGACCTTTGAACCGTGGGTGAAGGCCTGGGACTCTGCCTGTACCGGACTTTATTGCGAGGGCCTAAAGGTCGGTTTCTGGAACTCCGTGCAGATCCTGATCCCCAGTGTGATCATATCCATCGTCATCGCCTCGGTGAACGGCTATGCCCTTTCCTTCTGGCGGTTTCGCGGGGCGGAGGTGTTCTTCACCATCCTGATCTTCGGCTCCTTCATCCCCTATCAGGTGATGCTCTACCCGCTGGTGATCATCACCCGGGAACTTGGGATCTTCGGCTCCCTCAACGGCGTCATCTTCATTCACACGATCTTCGGCATGCCGATCCTGACGCTGCTGTTTCGCAATTACTTCGCCTCGCTGCCGATGGAACTGTTCAAGGCCGCGCGGGTCGACGGAGCCGGGTTCTGGGGCATATTCCTGAAGATCCTGGTGCCGATGTCGCCGCCGATCTTCGTCGTCGCCATCATCCTGCAGGTCACCGGCATCTGGAACGACTTCCTGTTTGGTGTCATCTTCGCCGGAACGCAGAACTTCCCGATGACCGTGCAGCTCAACAACATCGTGAACTCGACGCAAGGGGTCAAGGAGTACAATGTCAACATGGCCGCGACCATCCTGACCGGCGCCGTTCCCCTGCTGATCTATTTCATCTCCGGCAAACTGTTCGTGCGCGGCATCGCCGCCGGTGCCGTGAAAGGCTGACCCTATGAAGAGCATCGAAATCAAGAATCTCGCTTTGAGTTTCGGCGAAGTCAAAGTGCTGGAGAACCTCAATCTGGATATCGAGGATGGCGAATTCCTGGTGCTCTTGGGGGCCTCCGGATGCGGCAAGTCGACCCTGCTCAACTGCATCGCCGGACTGCTGGATATCACCGATGGCCAGATTTTCATCAAGGGCAAGAACGTTACCTGGAAGGAGCCGAAGGACCGCGGCATCGGCATGGTGTTCCAGTCCTATGCGCTCTATCCGCAGATGAGCGTCGAAGGCAATCTTTCCTTCGGCCTGAAGAATGCCGGCGTTCCGAAAGCCGAGATCGCCGACAAGGTTGCGCGTGCGTCCGAGATATTGCAGATCGAGCCGCTGCTGAAGCGCAAGCCCTCTGCCCTTTCCGGCGGGCAACGCCAGCGGGTGGCGATCGGTCGGGCCCTGGTGCGTGATGTCGACGTCTTTCTCTTCGACGAACCACTGTCCAATCTCGACGCCAAGCTGCGCGCCGAATTGCGGGTCGAAATCAAGCGACTGCACCAGAAGCTCAGCAACACGATGATCTACGTGACCCATGACCAGATCGAGGCGCTGACGCTCGCCGACCGGATTGCCATCATGCGCGGCGGATCGGTGCTGCAGCTCGATACGCCGCATGCCATCTACAACCATCCGGCCACCAAATATGTCGCCGGGTTCATCGGTTCGCCCGGCATGAACTTTCTGGAGGGCACGCTGTCGACCGGTGAAAAACCGCTTGTACAATGCCAGGACCAGCAGATCGACGCGTCGCGCTACACTTTCGACACATCGACCAACGGAACCGGCCGGCCGATCCATTTCGGCATCCGGCCCGAACATATCGTTACCGGCCGCCATGCGGGCGAACAACCGTTCAAGGCGGAAATCGACGTCGAAGTCGTCGAACCGATGGGTTCCGACACGCTGGTCTGGTCACAACTGGCGGGCCAGGAATTCCGCTTTCGCATGGACGGACAAAGCACCGTCAGTCCCGGCGAGAAAATGCAGATCGGCTTCGATCCCGCGTCGGCATCCCTGTTTGACGCAGAGACGGAAATCAGACTTTAGAAACAGATATCAACCTCCTTGATTGAACGGAATCGACATGGAACTTTCTTTCCAGCTCTACAGCGCGCGCAATTTCCTGCCCTGGGATCACGTCCTGCAACGCATCGCCGCGCTCGGTTACACGCAGGTCGAGGGGTTCGGCGGCGTGTTCGAGGATGCCGCCGCGTTTCGGGCGCTTCTCGACGCCAACGGCCTGACCATGCCGACCGCGCATCTCTCGGTCGACGATATGGAGACCGGCTTCGACCGGATTGAGCGGATCGCCGATACGCTCGGGATTCAATCGATCTTCTGCCCCTATCTGGATGCCGAGGCCCGGCCGACCGACCGGGACGGCTGGATGCGGTTTGCCGATCGCCTGACGGCCATCCATCAACGCGTCGTGGCAACCGGCCGGCGTTTCGGCTGGCATAATCACGATTTCGAATTCGTTGCCGCTGCCGATGGCAGCATCCCGCAGCGGATCATCCTCGACAGTGCACCGGAGATCGACTGGGAGGCGGACATCGCCTGGGTCATTCGCGGCGGCGGTGACCCGATGGACTGGATAGAACGCTACGGAAGCAGGATCACGGCCGTCCATGTAAAGGACATTGCACCGCAGGGCGAATGCGCCGACGAGGACGGCTGGGCCGATGTTGGACACGGCACGGTCGACTGGCCGGCGCTCATCGCTGCCTTGAAAGCGAAGACGAAGACATCCTATTTTGTCATGGAACACGACAATCCCAATGATTTTGACCGGTTTGCAGCCCGCTCGATTGCGGCGCTGCGAACCCCGCTGGAGGCCTGATATGGCTGACCTTGGAATTGGCATCATGGGCTGCGGCAACATCTCCGCCGCCTATATGCGCCTGGCCCCGCAGTTCAGCGGCATGGAGATCCGCGCCTGCGCCGACCTCAATATCGAGGCGGCCGAGGCGCGAGCCGGCGAATTCGGCATTCGGGCCGAAACGCCGGAGGGGCTGGTCCGGGCGGGCGACATCGACATCGTCGTCAATCTCACCGTTCCGGTGGCGCATTTCGACGTCTCCAAAATGATCCTGGAGGCCGGCAAACATGTCTATTCGGAAAAACCATTCGTTCTTTCCGTCGAAGACGGCGAGCGTCTTGCCGAACTGGCGCAGGTCCGGGGACTGCGCATCGGCTCGGCTCCCGATACATTCCTCGGCGGAGCGCATCAGCAGGCCAGGCAACTGATCGACTCAGGGGCGATCGGCGCCGTCACCAGCGGCACCTGCCACGTCATGAGCCACGGAATGGAAGACTGGCATCCGAACCCGGATTTCTTCTTTCAAAAGGGCGGCGGGCCGGTTCTCGATGTCGGCCCCTACTACGTTACCAATCTGGTGCAATTGATCGGGCCGGTGAAACGGGTCGCGGCGATGTCGTCGACACCGTCGGCCGAGCGCACCATCACCTCACAGCCGCGCAACGGCGAGAAGATCACCGTCGAGACCCCGACGACGATCCATGCCCTGCTGGAATTCCACAGCGGCGCGACGATCACCATGGGCACAAGCTGGGACGTCTGGCGGCACGGGCACGCACCGATGGAACTCTACGGCGAAACCGGCTCGCTCTATCTGCCCGATCCGAACTTCTTCAGCGGCGATGTCGAATTGATGCAGGGCGGTGACGGCGCGGCGGAGCGGCCTCACTGGGACCATCCGCTCGGCGTACCAAACGAGAAGCACGGTACCGTGATGCTGGCCAATTACCGCGCCGCCGGCCTTTCCGACATGGCCCATGCGATATCGCAGAACCGTCCCCATCGCTGTTCTCTGGAGCTGGCGTTGCATGTCGTCGAGATCATGACGGCCATTCTGGAATCGGGCGAAACCGGAAGCTTTGTTTCCTTGAAGACAAAATGCGAGCGTCCGGCCGCACTCGGTGTGGACGAGGCTGGCGCCCTGCTCGCCTGACGGCCATATTGTCCGTGGACAGCGGCGCGGCACGGTGGGCCGCCGGAAGTTTTTGATGATTTTCCTGCCTCAACTCTGATAGAAGAAGCGGCGGCAGATATTGGGGACAGAGGAGGAATACATGGTCAGTGCTGCAAAACCGGCAAGCAATACCGGTCAGATCCGTCTTGGCATGGTCGGCGGCGGTCAGGGGGCTTTTATCGGCGCGGTGCACCGCCTGGCGGCGCGCCTGGACGGGCATTACGAGCTTGTCGCCGGAGCGCTTTCCTCCGATCCGGACCGGGCCAGGGCTTCCGGCGCCGAACTCGGCCTGGAGCCGGAGCGCAGCTATGCCTCCTATCAGGAGATGGCCAAGGCGGAGGCCAAACGGGAAGACGGGATCGAGGCGGTTTCGATCGTGACGCCCAACCACATGCATTTTCCGGTGGCCAAGGCCTTTCTGGCAGCGGGCATTCACGTGATCTGCGACAAACCGCTGACATCGACGCTTGCCGACGCCAGGAAGCTGGCCACTCTGGCGCGAAAGAGTGACCGGCTGTTTGTGCTGACGCATAATTACACCGGCTACCCGATGATCCGTCAGGCGCGCGAGATGGTCGCCAAGGGGAAACTTGGCGCGATCCGGCTCGTGCAGGCGGAATATGTGCAGGACTGGCTCACCGAACCGGAAGAAAAGAGCGGCAACAAACAGGCGGAGTGGCGTACCGATCCGGCGCAATCGGGCGCCGGCGGCTGTATCGGCGATATCGGCACCCATGCCTGGAACCTTGCGAGTTTCGTCAGCGGGCTCGAAACCGTCAGCCTCGCTGCTGATCTCGATCGCTTCGTCGATGGCAGACGGCTCGATGACAATGCCCATATCATGCTTCGGTTCAGGGCGGTCGGCAAGGACAAGCCGGCCAAGGGAATGCTGTGGTCGAGCCAGGTGGCACCGGGCAACGAGAACGGCCTCAAGCTGCGCGTCTACGGAACGAAGGGCGGGCTTGAGTGGCAGCAGGAGCATCCCAATCAGTTGTGGTTCACCGCATTCGGCCAGCCGAAACAGCTGCTGACACGGGGCGGCGCCGGAGCCGGTGAAGCGGCGCAGCGGGTGACCCGCATCCCGCCCGGACATCCCGAAGGATATCTTGAGGGTTTTGCCAATATCTATACCGAGGCCGCAACCGCCATTCGCGCGAAACGGAAGAAAAACGGCAAAATACCCAAGGGCGTCATCTTCCCGGACGTGGAGGATGGCCTCCTCGGGATGCGCTTCATCGAGGCCTGCGTCAAGTCCTCGAAAAAGAACGCGGCGTGGGTGCGGCTTTAACGGGCCTCGAAGCACCGGGCGCTAGCATCGAACCATTTTCAGTTGGTTAACCATCCTTGCGTATATTCGTGACATGCCTGCCGGTCGGGCGCGCACGGAGACGGGAAGATGGGACTGTCCGCCAATGCCGGGAACACGCTGACAGACCAGCGAGGGGACACCCCGTGCACGGGACCGATCGCAGGCTGCTCTTCCACGCGCAATCTTGAACTGGCCCGATGAGGAGTCTGTTCAGAAATCTCGGGCCGCAATCCGAGTTCAAGATCCGCATTGCCTATCTGACGGCACTTTCTGCCATGCTGGTTCTGCTGGGCGCCTCCTATTTCCTGATGAATGTCAGCGTCGAACGCGGACAGGATGATTCGGAAATCCTTCAGAACATCAGTGAACAGCGCATGCTGTCGCAACGGATCGTCCTCTTGGGCGAGCGGGCCCTCCACGCCACCAGCAGGCAGCACCGCATCGAGAGTCTGGCCATGCTGGAAAACGCCATCGAAACGATGGAACGCATGCACACGCAATTCGCCCGGCAGGTCAATGCCGCGCGGGATGACGACGCGGCCCTGCAACGCCTTTATGACATCTATTTTTCCTCGCCGGACCAGCTTGACTACCGGATCAGGTCACTGATCACCAATGCCCGGCAGCTCGGCAGGCTGGCCCCGGACTCGCCCGATACGGCTGCCATCTATCTTGGGCCGATGGAGGAGATCGCGGCATCGCAGGTCCTGCCCGCCATGGACCAGGTCATCGGTATCTACCGCCAGCAGGCAAGGTCCTCCATTGCCGCCATCAGCAATGTCCACATCCTGATCATCGGCCTGTCGCTTGCCCTTCTGGCCGTCATCTGGCTGCTCCTCTTTCGCCCGCTGGCCAACCAGATCGAGAGGCGGACGCGCGAATTGATCGCCGCGCGCGACGAAATGCAATATGCCGCCGAGCATGACGGTCTGACGGGCCTTGCCAACCGGGAATTCGCAATCAAATTGCTGCATGACGCCACGACCCCGGTCGACACCGGCGAGGTGCTAAATATCGCGGTGTTCCATCTCGACCTTGATAATTTCAAGAAGATCAATGACGGCTACGGCCATCTGTATGGCGACAAGCTGCTCGAGGCGGTGGGCGCGCGGCTGGATCGGTTTTCCAATGACGATCAGGTCGCATGCCGCATGGGCGGAGACGAATTCATCATCATCCGGACCGCAGAATCCACCCAGGACGAACTAGAAGCGATTGCCGAGGACATCCTGGCGGTGCTGGATCGGCCGATCGACATTCTCGGGGTGACCTCGCAGATCAAGTCCAGTATCGGCATTGCCCGATACCCCAGAGATGCCGAGTCGGCGGAGGATCTGCTGATTGCCGCTGATCTGGCTCTGTATGACGCCAAGAACCAGGGCAAGGGCACCTACGCCTGGTTCACCAAGAGGCTTGGAATATACCATCAGGACACCCGCACGCTTGAGGGCGATATCGACCGCGGGCTGCGCGACGGCGAATTCCGTCCCGTCTTCCAGCCGCAGATCTCCGTGGCGACACGCCGTGTGGTCGGCGTGGATGTGCGCATCCGCTGGCACCACAGGGATCGCGGTGTCCTGAAGCCCGAACTGTTCCTTGCCCTGGCGGCAAATTCAGGGCGCATGCCCAAGCTCAACCAGATCATATTTGCCCAGGCGTTTGAAACCGCCGGCAACTGGTATCGCGAAGGTCTCGATTTCGGCCTGCTGTCCCTGACTGTTTCCAGCCACGAATTACAACGTCACGGCTTTATCGAGGGCTTGACGGGCACGGCCCGGAACCACGGCGTTCCGGCCAGTCATCTCGCCGCGGAAATCGCCGACACGCTTGCCATCGAGGCGCAGGACGAGTCCGCGTTTGCCGCCATCAACACCATGCGCGCACTGGGCATACAGGTGGAGATCGATGATTTTCCAACCGGCTTTGCCTCCCTGGTGCAGTCCGGTGCCAATGTGTTCGACCGGGTGAAGATCGACCGCCAATTCATCTCGGACATCGACCGCAACGAGCGCAGCCGCGTGGTCGTCGAAGCAATGATCCATCTTGCCAACCGGTTCGATCTGAGGGTCATTGCCAAGGGCATGCAGCGGCGGGCCGAAATCGACGCCCTCCACCGGCTCGGCTGTACCGAGTTTCAGGGCAATGCGATTGCGCCGGCAATGCCGGCCGAAATCGCCCAGCAATGGCTGGTTGCCAATCAGAGTTTTGCGCCGGCCTCCACGGATATGCTGGCGATGCCCGGGCAAGTCGGTTAAACCCGCATTCGTCGGGTGAAGCTGTGATCTTCTGCGAATTTTTTTGCGATTCAGATATAATAATCAATACGTTATTCTGGATCACACGAGGCCGTCATGGCGAACCCAACGGGTGAATCAATTGATGGTCCTCTGAGGCTGGATTTCGACCGCCGCGTAAAGCTTGAGTTCCATGGTTGCCGGCCATGAGGATGTCAATTTCAAAACGCCAGTCAGCCACAATCCGTCAATCTAATCAAAAGGTTGCGGATAGTTTACGGGTGACGATACTCGTCGGCAATAAAAGCCGGTATTGATGTCCAGTTCCGCCTGCACTTTTTGCTGGAACAAACAAGATCAATCTTTGCACTCAACATCAATCGTCACGTTTTTTCTTTGTGTCGCGTTCCAGTTCGTGCAGGTGCAGCTCCAATATTGAGAAAAGGGCGACGCAACGGGTTTTGTGCATGTCGTACCTTTCACGGCATGACAAACCATCTTAAAATCGGACACCGCTTCTCCGGCACAATATCCTTCAAATTGTTTGGTCTGATCCGGCCCCAGCTCTTCGGTGTACGCGCATGTCCCCTTTTGGCAGTGCAAACTCACCTCCGCCTTGGCCACCGCCGGGCCTGCCGATAGAGACAGGGTGCCGCAGAATACCAACGTACTGATAATGCCTTTCATGGCCGTCTCCCTTTCACTCAACCGTTAATTCCGAAATGGCCTGTTGAGAATCGACGGGCCAATTATAGAAGAGGTCTGCTGGAAGAGGAAATGGCTTGTGACATAGTGTCGGTATCAGATGATCTGTCCTGAGCCTAAACCAGGCTGCACCTTGAGATAGTTGAACAACGTGATACGCTACGTCGAGTTGATGTTGTTGTTGCCGATACGAAGAAAAGCAGGGATCCGTGAGAGATCTCGTGAAGCTCTTAATCCTCGGTGACGCTTTGTCGGTAATGGCAAGCGCAGCGGTTGCCGAGGCGATAGAAAAGCTGCACCGCGACCAACCGAAATGCACCGATAACAAAGAGATGGACCGGGGGGCAGACCACGAACTACTTAGGAGATTGCGGGATGAGAATTATAGTTGGGATCGCAACCATAATTGCGACGATGATCTGCTTTTCGCAAACCTCGTACGGAACGCACCAAAACCCAACTCAGTATATCAACTTCACCACAAACAATGAGCAGAATACAACCATCGATCATGGAAAGACAGATATAGCACCCCTGTGCCATGAAATGGATCACGAGCAGTATTTAAATACAACAACGATCTCGTTCGATTTCACATGTACATCACCCGTACTCGATGTAACTTGTGCACCCGTCAATCAAACCCATTGTGTTTGTAACAGTGGTGCTAACAAAGCTCATACAGTGAAGGTGACTATGCTTAGCGGCTGCAAGGATCCAAACTAAGCAACCTCGCATAGGTCGCAGTAAGACGCACGAATCACACATGGCATTGACAGCGCCGCCGATGATTGGCGCCAAAACCGTTGATTTGCCACCAAGGGGAGTCTGGACGAATGCCGACTTCGAAACCATGAACTGGTATGATAGTCCGATTCACGGGATTGCGTTCAATCCAGACGCTTTTGCGTTAGAGGCTTCAATAATGTTGCCCGGTGCTCTAGCCTGCCCATTGTGACCAACCATCTGGACGATCAGCATTTCGCCGCGCTGCGGGCGATCCGCCGCGACCTGCACACGATGCCGGAACTGTCCGGGCATGAACAACGCACCGCTGCACGCATCAGCGCGCTTCTCGCCGATTTCGGCCCGGACGAGATCGTCGAGGGCCTGGGCGGCACCGGCGTGGCGGCGCTGTATCAAGGCCGCAAGCCCGGCGTCACGGTGATGATTCGCTGCGAGCTCGACGGCTTGCCGATCGCCGAGACCGGAGAGCGAAGCTACCGTTCGATGCGTCCCGGGCATGGGCACCAATGCGGCCATGACGGGCACATGTCCATCCTGCTCGGCGTGGCATCCACCCTGGGCAGGCAGCGCCCGCTTCGCGGCCGGGTTATCCTTCTGTTTCAGCCGGCCGAGGAAATCGGGTCCGGCGCACGCGCCGTCATCGCCGATCCCCGCTTCGACCAACTCAAACCCGACTGTGTGCTGGCACTGCACAATCTTCCGGGCCATGCGCTTCATCAGGTCATTGTGAAAAGCGGACATATCCATTGCGCGTCGCGGGGGATGCGCGTCCGGTTCACCGGCAAGACAGCGCATGCGTCGATGCCGGAGACCGGTATTTCGCCGGCACACGCACTGGCTTCGGTCATCGGCCGGCTGGAACAGCTTTCATCGGCAACAGCCATGGATGAAAAATTCGCCCTGGTGACGGTCGTTCACGCCCATCTCGGCGAAAAGGCGTTCGGCGTTGCCCCCGGCGACGCGGAAATCTGGGCAACCCTGAGGACCGTCGCGGACCGGCAGATGGACGGCCTTGTCGAAAGCGCCGCGGCGATCGCGCAGCAGGCTGCGGACGAGCACCGGCTCACCTGCACCATCGATTATCACGATATCTTCCATGCCTGCACCAATGATACCGGGCTGGTCGATCAGGTTCGCCGGTCGGCTGCGGAACTGGGACTGGCGGTGACCGAACTGGAGGAACCGATGCGCTTTTCGGAGGATTTCGGCGAATATGGAAGCGCCGCCCGGGCAGCCATGTTCTTCCTGGGCGCCGGGACCGGGCATCCGGCCCTGCACAATCCGGATTACGATTTCCCGGATGATCTCATACGGTCCGGCACATCGATGTTTCTGTCAACGCTCAATCGCATTCTCGAAAGCGAAAATCCGGCGTGATTGCCACGACCCGTTTCCCGATCACTCTCCCACCGAGCAAGCCAGAACACGGCTGATATGGGTCAGAGGCCTGTCGGACTGTTCGCGCCAGGTGTTGAAGGCGGCCTGCACTTTCTCCAGGTCGCGCTTGGACGTCGGGGCCTTGTCCACCACATTTTCGCGGATCAGCGCCGCCACCACGTCACGGGACAGGATGAAACTGTCGACGCCCATGAACCGCAGGAAATACATGGCGGTGTTGCCGCCGAGGCGCGTGGCCCGCTTTTTCAGCATCGCCAGCAGGCCGATATAGTCCTCCGCCGGCCATTGCGCGAAGGCGCTGGCGGCCGTGCCGTTTTCGCTGGCCAGTTCCGCCAGAAAACGGGCATTGTCGCGGATCGCGGCGATTTTCTTGCCGTGGCGGATGATCCGGGTGTCGCTGAGATGCTCGCCGATATCCTCATCGGTCATGAAGCCCATGCGGCCGATGTCGAACCCTTCGAACACCTCCTCGATATCGGGCCATTTGTGCTCGACGACCTTCCAGTTGAAACCGGCCTGAAAAATGCACTTGCTCATCATCGAAAGCCAGCGGTCGTCGGGAATGGCGGCTAGTTCCGTTGCCGATTTCGGCGCCGTGAGCGTCTGTTCGAAGGCCGAGGCACCGCCCTTGCGGCCGGCGGCGTGTTCGTAGATGGTTTCGAAGTCCTGCATGGCCCCTCACCCTTGTTGTTCGCCATCTATTGGCCGGCGTGTCAGTTCGCCGCCTCGACGGTGATCGTAACCCGCCGGGGATCGAAAGCGATGTGCCCGGCCAATTGCGCGGCAAAATCATAGGGCTCGGCATAGGACCATCCCAGATCGTCAGCCTTTGCGCCGCCATCCTCGCCGTGGAGATCAAAATATGTGGCATTCCCCTTCAATGGGCAATGGGAGGTCCTGTCACTCCTGACAAGTCTTGCGCCAATATCCTCCACCGGGATGTAGTATTGCGGCGGATAGAGGCGGCGACCGCATTCAAGCAGCCGGATAGCGCGGTCGGACACCGCTATCTCCCTGCCGTTCCACACGATTGTGACGCGCTGATCGAGCGCGTCGAGCTGCATGAAATGATCACGCCTGGACGGGTTGTGTATGGCCCCTTCGATCATGGTTCTCACTCCTTCCGGCGACATTGCCACGCCGATCTCGGGAGCCGTTTTAACGTGAAGCCGCTCGCAAGGACAGGCCGAAGCTACCGATGGGATATCGCAGTAAAAAGGGAAGCCTCGCGGCTTCCCTCAGGCAATGTCGAATGGATGCCCTGGCTTCCTACCAGCCAATTCCCTCATAGCAGGAGAATGTCGGTGTCGTGGTGAATAGCCGCACCAGGTCGATAATCTGCGCCCGTTCCAGCCGCGCGGCGATGATCTGACGGATCTCCGGCGTGTTCTGCGAGACGACAACGACATCGCTTTCATCGATCACGTGGAAGCCGCTGGGCCGCAGGAATTTCGGCAATTCGGCCACGGTCAGTTCGAGATGCGGGCAGACATTGCGAACATAGTCGAACTGATTGGCGACACGGGTCCCGGTGCTGATGGCCTCATCATAGGCGACGACCTCGCAGCCGCTCTCGATCAGCCGGTTCATGACCTCCAGGACCGGGCTTTCGCGCAGATCATCGGTTCCGGCCTTGAAGGCCAGCCCCAGAAAACCGACCCGCTTGGCGCCACTCTTGCGCACCATGTCAACGGCCGCCTCGATCTGCTGCTCATTGGTCTCGGCGAGGCTCGAAAACAGCGGTGTTTCGACCCCCATCTGCTGTGCCAGATGGACGACAGCACGCACCTCCTTGGGCAGGCACGACCCGCCATAGGCGAAGCCGGGCTTGAGATAATAGGGCGACAGGTTGAGCTTGGTGTCCTCGACGAAGATATCCATGACGGCGTGGCTGTCGACACCCAGCGGCTTGCAGACCCGGCCGACCTCATTGGCAAAGCAGACTTTCGTTGCATGCCAGACATTGTCGACATATTTGACCATTTCGGCGACCTCGATGGTGGTCATGATCGGGTTGGCGTCGATCGGCCGGTAGATGTCGGCGACGATTTCGGCCGCGAACCAGTCATTGGCGCCGATCACCGTTTTGGGCGGGTCATTGAAATCGGCAACGGCCGTGCCCTCGCGCAGGAATTCGGGGTTGAAGCAGATGCCGAAATCGTCGCCCATCGTCTTGCCCGATGCCTTTTCGATTTCGGGCACCATCACCGACAGGGTCGATGCGGGCGGAACCGAACAGCGCATGACGACGACATGATAGTCCTTCTTGCGCGACAGACCCTCACCGATGGCCCTTGCCGCCGACCGGATATAGGTGAAATCACAGCCGCCGTCGGAAGATGTCGGAGTGCCGACCGACACGAATGTCACATCCGTGTTCAGGACCGCATCGACAATGTCGGTGGTTGCCGAGATCAGATCGTTGTCGACGCCCTTGGACAGCAGTGTTTCCAGATTCTGCTCGTGGATCGGCGAGCGCCCTTCGGCGATCATGCCCGCCTTGGCGGGATCGACATCCACACCGACAACCTGATGGCCGAGGCTCGACAGGCAGGCGGCTGACACGGCGCCGACATAGCCAAGGCCGATGATGGAAATCCGGCTGGCGCCCTGGACGGGCTGCGCAACCGGGACGAGGTGCTGAAACTCAGCGGTGTTTGCCAGAACATTCATCGAAGTCGCCTTTCAAAACAGATGAAACTGGCCATGTTGTTTCAAGGATCGTGCCAAACTCATTTTTCTATATTTTGCATATAGTTATCCCATTTCTGGTGCGTGTAATGCTGGTTCTTCTTTGCGATATCGGACCGGGGAGTCGCAATTTGCGAAGAACCGCCACAGGCGTTTCAGAAATTGAAATAGATGAACTCCGTCAGGTCGTTGAGGCGGTAGATCTGGATCAGCGACAGTGATCCCACGGCGGCGACCAACAGGCCCCAGACCGGTGTCGGCGACCAGCGCATGCGCAGCCAGCCGGACCGCGGCCCGACAAGCTCCTTGGCGGCAAACAGGACCGGCCGGTAATTGCCGGTCAGTTCGGGACCGTTCGGCAGGAACAAGACGATCGCCAGCATCGCGGCGAGCATCGCCGGCACATATTGCGCCCCGGGTATCACTTCCCGCCAGCCGACCGAAGCCAGTTCCGACAGCCCGGCCATGCTCTGCAGCATGATCAATCCGCCGGCAAGTGTTTCGGCGCGAAAGAACACCCAGGCGACGATGACCGCCAGCATGGTGATGCCCCAGGCAAGCCCGTTATAGAGAACGCGCGGCAGCATGGCGTGGACCGCACCACGCACCGCTGAACCGGTCCAGAGATGATTGGCGATCAGATAGCTGCCATGTAATGCGCCCCACAGGACGAAATTCCAGCCGGCCCCGTGCCACAGGCCGCCAAGCAGCATGGTCAGCATCAGATTACCATGCCGGCCCAGGATCCCCGACCGGTTGCCGCCAAGCGGAATATAAAGGTAGTCGCGCAGGAACCGGGACAGCGAAATGTGCCAGCGGCGCCAGAACTCGACAATGCTCAGCGCCTTGTAGGGCGAATTGAAATTGATCGGCAGCCGAATGCCGAAGAGGCGGGCAAGCCCGAGGGCCATGTCGCAATATCCGGAAAAGTCGAAATAGATCTGGAACGTATAGGCGGCGGCGCCGAGCCATGACGCGGCCATCGGCAGTGACTGCCCCTGGTCCGCCAGGCCGAACGCCGCATTGGCCACGGGCGCAATGCCGTCGGCCAGCACGATTTTCTTGAACAGGCCGATAAAGAACAGGGTCGAGCCGAGCACCAGATTGAGCATCGTCCGGTTGCGGAAGACCGACAGGCGAAACTGCGGGATGGTGTCTTTCTGCATGACGATCGGCCCGGCGATCAGTTGCGGGAAAAACGTCACGAACAGCACGTAGCGCTTGAAATCACAGGCCTTTGTGCGCCCTGCCCAGGTGTCGAGCAGAAAGGAAATCTGCTGGAAGGTGTAAAAGGAAATGGCCAGCGGCAGAACGAGCCCCAGCTCGGTCATCTCCAAATTGGCGATCCCGTTGACATTGCCGATCAGGAAATCGGCATATTTGAACACCGCCAGAAGCCCGAGATTGATCGCGATACCGAAAACCAGCAGCGGCCGCGAGCGCCGCCGCAGCATCAGGCGGTGGACGCCGTAATTGAACAGGATCGAACCGCACAACAGCAGCAGGTGCGGCGGGCTCCACCAGGCGTAGAAGGCGAAGGACGCCAGAACCAGCCACCAGATGATCGCGGTTTCAAGGCGCAGCGCCCGCAACAGGTAGAAGCCCAGCAGGACCGGCGGCAAAAACAGGTAGATAAATTCCAGTGAGCTGAAGACCATTGTCCTATCCCCGTTTCGATGAAGGCGCGGCGTCCACGGTTTTCGACGATTCGTCCTGCCTGCTTTTGATGTCGTCGAGCAGCCGCAATGATCCGCGATGGCCGAGCTTGGAGCCCATTCTGGCCAGGCGTCGTGCCTCTTCCGGATCGCGGATAACCAGATCGCCGTCCAGATGGAGTCGCGCCAGTTCCTCCATAGCGCCGCCATGGGCGGCGGCAACACCGCGTTTGAACCAGTCGACGGCCTCCTCGCGCGCAAGCCCGTATCGTTCCTTGAGGTGAAGCCGGCCCATGGCCGTCATGGCGCCCGCGTAACCGCGCCGGGCGCTTTCCCGCAGAAGTTCAAGCACGCTGTCGGCATCCTGTGCTTCGTTGCCGGCCTGCATGATGAGCCGCGCCAGGTCGTGCATGGCCGCCGGGTCACCGAGGCCGGCTGCCTCCGTGAACCACCGGCCGGCCTTGTCACGGTCGCGCGCCACGACGGTGCCTTCCAGATAAAGCCGGGCGATGGTGCGGGCCGCATAGGCGTTGCCGCCATGGGCCTCGGCCGCCAGTCGCGGCAGATATCTCTCTGCCAGCAGCCTTGCCCTTTGCAGATCCGGCCGCATGTCGGCGGTCCCGATCTCGACCATTTTGATCATCGACCAGATCGCGGCCGCAGAACCGCCCGTTGCGGCGGTCTCGTAATGGTTCATGGCCCTCGCCGCGTCCGGACGCGTTCCAAGGCCCTTGCGATAGGCCGTGCCGAGTTCGAGATGCGCCTTGGCATAATCCCACTGCGCGGCCTTGGTGAACCACTCCAGCGCGATGCGCGTGCAGTCCTCACCCGTCGCCGCCTTGTACAGGCGGCCAAGCTCGAACGCCGCCCGGCCACGACCGGCAAAATCATAGGTGACGGCCTGGAGCAGCAGTTGCCGGGCCCGCTCACGGTCGCGCTCGACGCCCCGGCCACGGATCAGCAGCATCGCATAATCCAGCTTGGCCTGTGGATCGCGTTTGCCAAGATGCCGCTCGATCAGTCGGGCGGAGCGGCTCCAATCACCGTTCCGGCCATGGGCTCTTGCCTGCCGCAGATCGCTGGCGACGGCCGGAGCGGACACATGCGGGTCCTGTCGCGGCCAGATCGCGAAACCCGTCAGAATGGCAGCCAGGGCCAGCAGTCCGGCTCCGGCCATCAGGACCTTGTTGCGCAACCGCGCCATGGGGATTGGGGGTTCCGACATCACAGGGTCCTCCGCGACCAGTTGCGGCAGTTTTTATCGTCGACCATCAAAATCTCGGTGGAGACGTCGTACCGGCTTGCCGTCTTGCCGATGCCATCGCAGCCAAGGATACCGCGACGTTTGGCCGCCAGGCGTCGAACGGCGTCGCCGGTCGGCAGCAGCGCGGCAAGCTCGCCGACGATGGCGCGGGCGACCGGCGACCTGAAATGATAGGCGTCGGAAAAATTGTCCGCCTCAAAGGTCAGCATGTTCGGATAGTCGAAATCCACGACCGTGCCGAGTTTCGCCAGTTCGACGCGTAGCGCGATATTGAGTGCGCCGAGCCCGTGGTGGTGGATGGTGGCCTGCATCTCGGCAATGGTCGGCGGAATGACGAATATGACGGTCCTGCCGGGTTGCCGTCCCCAGGCCGCGATCTCCTCCAGATGCTGCCAGTAGAGGGGCGAAATATCGAAGCCGCGCCAGTCGGCCGGTCCGTTCCTGTCCACCTGTCTCTGGATTTTCACCGGCAATGCGCGCGGCTGTATCTGCGGTTCGTACAGAGCTGCCAGTTCCGACGGATAGGACCTAGTCCACAGGCCCGGCGTGCCGCGCCAGCGCGGCAGGTGAACCATGGCGTAACGGCCGTAATGGCGTCTGCCGGCCGGGGCGGCGGATTGCGGCAGGGGGCAGGCAAAGCAGACATCCGGCGACAGCAGCGTTTGCAGCGGCACCTTGCCGGTACGGCCCAGTTCCGCCGCACTTGCCGCCGTCACCAGGGACGGTGTGAACCCGCCGATCATCTGCAGGGTCTGCCGGTTTTCCGCCTTGAACACCTTGAAGGCCGTTTTGGCGACCGACCAGTTTTTCAAATATTCAATCGGACCACCAAGAAGCCTGACGGCCTCGGGCACCCGGTTCATGCCGCCCTTGTGCCGTTCGTCGAGGCTACGCAACTGGATGCCAACGACGATGTTGCGGATTGCCGGATCGTTGCGGATCAGATTGAAGGTGGCGTGGATTTCAGGAACGGTGCCGCCGCCATAGGCCAGGTTGATCGCGCCCGTCACACCCAGCTCATGCCAGTATTTATCGCGAAGCGCCCTCGCCCGGCTGTCGCCGAGAATGACAGTGTCGTGGTTGCCGGGCCGGTAGCGGGCCAGCTTCCAAAGCGGGTAATGATCCTTTTCGGCCAATTCCGAAACGGCGGCCGGACGTGTCCGCTCGCCCAGCAATTCGTAAGGATCGACGGTGAGGGTGACCAGCGCCGGTATGGCGCCGATAACCAGCGCGCAGCACAGGCTGAGGGCAAAAATGGCGAGACAGCCTCGCCGGACGGTTTGTTTCGCGGTTCGCATCATACACGCTCCCGGTTGATTCCCCCGGTGAACTGCAAAAGCCATGCCAAACAATTTTATTCATATATTTCAGCTGGTTGCCCTGCCTCTGTGGACCGTCAGGTCAGTGCAAATATTGCAAATTGCGATCCCGGATGTGCAATCGGCAAAAGCCCGTTGGGAGCCGGTCAGAGGAACAGGCCGACAAATTCGCGCAACTGCACGGCGCTGGGGATTTCGACCAGCCTCGAATAGTGGACGGTGGCGAGGAACAGCAATCCGACGGCGACCGAGGTGCACCAGGCCGCCATCCCGTTGCGCGCCGTTTCCGTCAGGCTGCGGCCGCCCAGGCCGGCGGTCTGGTTGCCGCGGTTCGACCAGCGCTGCTTGGAGAGGCGGAAAATGCAATAGACCTTCACGGAAGCGTTGATCAGCTGGTTGAGATAGAGGATCCAGGCATAAGCGAGTTCCACCTTGCGCGAATAAGTGCATAGCACCAGCGACAGGAGCAGCCGGCTCAATGCAATGAACAGCACATAGGAGAGCAGGTAACCGAAGCCGGCGAGTAACGCCGCCGAAACCGCCAGCATCGGACTGACCAGCATGGTCCACATGGACAGGCGCTGGTCGATCAGGCACCACCAGATGAAGAACGGCATGGCCCGCGGCCCCAGCTTGATGGCGCGGGCGCCGTTGCGCAGCATATTGCCGGACCAGCGCCGGAAATTCTGAACCATGCGGTCCATGCCCGACCCTTCGATCACCTCGATCGTATAGCCAAGGGCGTCGGGCACGTAGCGCATATGGGCATTGTGCTTGAGCATATAGTACCAGGTGCTCTTGTCGTCGCCGGACAGGAAGCGGAAGCGCCCCCAGAGCCAGTGCTCGAGATGATCGGCCTCGAGCAGGCGAATGAACTCCAGCTGCTTGAGGTGCCTCGCCCGAAACACCGACATGCGGCCGGTCAGTGTCAGGACCCGGCCGGACAGGGCGTGAGACTGCATGGCGAGGCGGCGCTGGGCAAACCGCATCTTCAGCCAGGTTTCGATCCATTTCGGGCCGATGCAGACGACCTCCTCATCGGTGGTACAGGCCTGGAGATCGGGATAGAGCCGGAAAAGCGGCATGCAGCGGCCGATGGCGCCCTCGGCGAGCACGAAATCGCCGTCCATGAAGACGACGAGATCGTCGTCGAGAACCGGAAGGCGGCACATGGCACGCAGCACCAGGCCGATGGCGGCGCGTTTGCCGGAGACGTTCTGACGGATGATGCGCAGGGTGATGTCGTCATCGCGTGCCTCGCGCTCCAGGAAATCGACGATGACATCCTCGTCGAAACGGTCGGATGATCCGAGCCAGATCGTGCCCGGAACGCCCGAGGCTCTAACCTCGCGGACAATGGAACGGACCACCATCTCCGTGATCTGGCGGTGTTCCCGGTAGGTCGTCATCATGAAATGAAGGTGCCGCGGGCGCCAGCCGGAATCCCAGATTTCCTTGCCCTTGCGGCGCATGCGCGGATAGACGATCCGGCCGTAGATCAGGGCGCGCACGGCGTGGGTAAACCACCAGCCGTAGCGCCAGGCGCCCAGCGCGCCGATGGTGAAGGTGATGGTGCGGGTCTGCGCATCGAAAATGGAATTCGGGACGCTCATCAGCAGGACAAGGCAGATGCCGACGTAGATAGACAGGCGGCCCCAGACGGCCGCCGTCCATTTTTGCCGGCCGCGCGGCCACCTCGTCGGATCGTCCAGCGCAAGGGCCGTGTCAAATCGAATGGTCATGACCGTCTCCGGCGCCGGTCAGCCCGACGGCCGATCCGAGCCTGTGCACGATGTTGCTGCGGGTTCGGCGGGGAAACATCACAACGGCCGGCAGTCCAGCGCGAACCTCGCCGCGCTCATACTCCGCCGCATCGATGACCAGCGACACCGCCGCCGATTTTTCCTTGCCGTCCTTCCAGACGTAACGGGACGCATCGGAATCGAGAAACGCGGAATTACGGTCGATCTTGACGACCGTTGCCGTGACCTCCCTGCCGAGCGACGGAAAGAAGATGTTCGCCTGATCGGCGATCCCCACCGAAAGCACCTGGTCCTGATCGAGAAAAGCCGTCACCGTCGGGGCTTCCCGCTTTTCGATGGTAAAGAGCGGTTCGTTGCGCAGCACGGTGACCCCGCCGGGCTGGCTGACGGAAACGATCCGTCCGTCAAAGGGGGCGGTTATCGTCAGGTCGGCGCGCAGCGTCTCGTATTTTTCCAGTTGCATTTGCGCTGTCTGGACTGCCGAGGACGCTTCGTCGATTTCCAGGGCAAGCATGTCCAGGTCGGTGACGAATTCCTTGTGATTGTAATAGCGCCGGCCGGATACGGCATCCATGACCGTGTCGCGCTCAAGTTCGTATTCGGCCTCCCGCAGCCGGGCCTCGGCCTCGGTTCGCCGCAATTCCGCCGCGTCGAATTTGGCGGCCACGATCAGGCCCTTTTCCATCAGTTTCGACATCCGCTCGAAATGGGCGTCGGCGGCGGCCACCGCCTCCCGCGCCGCCTCGAGCCTGGCTTTTGATATCTGACGGTCGGTCCGATTGATCACCTGATAGAGTTTCAGACGCTCCGCTTCGATCCGGTATTTCTCCCGGGTCCGCGCCAGCCTGCCCTTCGCCTCCTCAAGGGCTATTTCGCGGTCATCCAGTTCCGATTCCAGCTTCGTGTTGACAATCCGCGCGATCGGCTGCCCTTGGCGGATTTCCTCATCGACATTCAGCCGCACCGGGACCAGCAGACCGTCCAGCGGCATTTTGACCGTTGCCAGCGGCGAGGAAACAACTGCCGAGCGCACCTCCATGCGCATGGTGTTGGTGTAGAGGAGAAACGAAAGATAACCGAAGACGGCAAGGCCGATCACCCCGTAGAGCATCGACATGAAAATCGTCCGGTAGGGAATCCGCCGGATAGGAACCGCGCTCGCCGGGTTGGGGTCCGGCTCGGTCGAGATCGGCGTGACGGGGACGTCGATGCGGCATATGGCATCCTCCACGGTCGCCATTTGCCCGCGCACGAGATCGTTAATGAAGTGGTTCATCAGATCATGCTCGCGCTCGCCGAGCGCAACGAATTCAAGCCCCAGCACACCGTCCGCCTCATCGGACCGCATGACGGTCGCCTCGACGTCAAAGGAAATGTCGAAGCCCTGAAACGGCAGTTGCAGGCCCAGCGCGATGGTCGCACCGACCTTCGGAAGCGGCGCTGTGACGCCATCGAGGCGAAGCCCGCCCAGGCTCCAATTGGTGGCGGTGAGCGTTTCACCCCCGGCAATCGTTACATTCAACGGCGCGGTCACGCGATGATGCCGCCTCTGACATGGCCGTTCGCGAATGATCTTCATGTCCGAACTCCTCGTTCACACACGAAGGAGCAATTGACATGCCAGATTCAAACGTCTGTTTTTGTTTGTTTATTTCCGTCAGGCCAGATGCCGCTGCGAGAAATGCAAATGCCGTCTTGCATTCTGCAAAGGCTCGCCGCCGGCGACGACGCCCTATTCCTGTTCCCAGCTTTCCTTCTTGCGGTAGATCGTCGACGGGCTGAGATCCAGCATCTGCGACGCCTTGGGGATACTGTTGTTACAGTGCGCAATGGCCGCCTCGATAATCTCCCTTTCGATCTTCGCAAAGGGCTGGGCGAGATTGAGCACGATCTGATCGACCTCCACGACCGGTGATTTTGCCTGTGTGTCGCCCGGTCGCGGTGCGACGATCCCGGTCCCGGACACCGACAGCATGTCCGGGCCGATCGTGTCGCCCTCATTGAGGATCACTGCATTGCGGATCACATTCTGCAGTTCCCGCACATTTCCCGGCCAGCGATAGGACAGCAGCACATCCTCCGCCTCTGGCGCGAAGTCGCCAAAGGACTTGCCCTCCTCCGCAGCGATTTCCTTCAGGAAGCTGCGGGCGATGTCCACGACATCGCCGTCGCGTTCGCGGAGCGGCGGCAGCGACACCGGCACAACGTGCAGCCGGTAAAACAGGTCTTCGCGGAACCGCCCCTCTTCGACCTCACGCACCGGATCCCGGTTGGTGGCGCAGACAATGCGCACGTCAACCTTGGTCGATTTGTCGCTGCCGACTTTCTGAACCGTGCCGGTCTGCAGAAACCGCAGCAGCTTGGATTGAAGGGCGATGTCCATTTCGCAGATTTCGTCGAGGAACAGCGTGCCGCCATCGGCCGCAAGGGCGGCGCCGTCCCGATCCGAGGTGGCGCCGGTGAACGCCCCCTTCAGGTGGCCGAAAATCTCCGATTCAATCAGGTCCTTCGGAATGGCGGCGCAGTTGAGGGCCACAAACCGGGATTTGCGGCGCGGGCTGGCATTGTGGATCGCAGCCGCGCAGACCTCCTTGCCGGTGCCGCTTTCACCGGTGATGAAGACACTGGCATTCGACTGCGACACCGCATCGATGGTCTTGTAGACGGCGATCATCGGCAGGCTGTTGCCGACAAAACCGTGGGTGCCGCCCTTTTTGGCATAGTCTGAGCGAATCTGGCTGACGGCCTTCTGCAGCACCTCCCGTTCCATGGCGTTGCGCGTGGTCGTAACCAGCCGTTCCTCGGCCGCCGGCTTGACGACGAAGTCATAGGCGCCGCGCCGCATCGCATCGACCGCCGTCATGATTGACCCGCTGGCGGTGACGACGACGACAGTCACGCCCAACTCTTCGGCAACGATGGCGTCGAGCACGTCGAGGCCGCTGATATCGGGCAGTTGCAGATCGAGAAGCACGACGCGAAATGCGCCGGTGCGGATGTGTTCCAGCGCCTGTTCACCGGTATCGACGACCTGGGCGGAGAAACCGGCCTTTTTCAGCCAGGATTCGTAGACCACTGCGATCGATCCGCTGTCCTCGACAATCAGGACATTGTTGTTCTCATTTGACATCGCGTCACCTCAATCCGCGTCTGCGCCGGCCATGCGCGGCTCAAGCGCATCAAGCTCGGCAAGGACCTGTTCCGACAGCGCCTTCAGCGCCGCGACATCGGCCGCATCGACAGCATCCCCGTCACCACGGCACCGGGTGTTGATCCGGGACGCCTCGGCCTGCAAGCCGACCGCGCCCAGGGTACCCGCAACGCCTTTGAGCGCGTGGGTTGCGGCTTCGAGGCCCTTCCAGTCCGCATCCGCATGGGCGGCGACCGCCAAGTCGACCTGTCTGGCGATGTCTTTCCTGAATTCAGCGAGCAGCCGTGATTTCAGGTCGGAGTCCATGCCATCCATCGCGGCCCGCATGATCGCCTGGTCGATATGCGCCATTTGCGGGCCGGCCTCGGCGTGATCGGCGGTTTCGTGTCCTGCTACAGCAGCGGTCTGGCGGGCGATGGCCCGCGCCAGATCCGGCCGGGAGACCGGTTTGGAGACCAGATCATTCATGCCGGCCGCCAGAACCCTCTGCCGATCCTCGTCGAGCGCATAGGCGGTGAGCGCGATGATCGGCGTGTCGGCATTGTGCCCCTCGCGGCGGCGGATTTCCCGCGTGGCGGCGATGCCGTCCATTTCCGGCATCGACACGTCCATCAGGATGACATCAAAGGGTCTCGCGCCGGCCGCCTCCACCGCTTCCAGCCCATTGCTGACGATGTCGACATTGCAGCCCATGCGTTCGAGATTGCTGACCGCCACAAGCTGGTTGGTGACATTGTCTTCGGCGAGCAGGACGCGCAGACCGCTGAGGCCGTTCGGCACGTCGTCGGCCGCATCATGTTCCTCCTCGAGCACCGCGGCGGGATCGCCGGGCTCCAGGGGCACCTCGAACCAGAAGGTCGAGCCCTCTCCCGGACGGCTGTTCAAGCCGATCTTGCCGTCCATCGCCTCGACCAGCGCCTTGCAGATCGCCAGGCCAAGGCCGGTTCCACCGAATTTGCGCGAATAGCTGGCGTCGATCGTGGCGAATTCGGCAAAGAGCTCGCCCTGCTTGTCCTCCGCGATCCCGATGCCGGTGTCCGTGACGCTGAAGCGGATGGCGGGGTTTTCCTCGGACCCTTCATTTTCAACCGACAGCTTCACGGAGCCCTGCTCGGTGAACTTCACGGCATTCCATGCCAGATTGAGCAATATCTGTCGCAGCCGATCCGGATCGCCGAACAGCACATGGGGCACCGTCTTGCCGATATGGCAATGGATGGACAAACCCTTTTCATCGGCTCCGGTCCTGATCAGGCTCGACACGCTGTCGACCAGGCTGTCGACGAAAAAGGAGCTCTTTTCGATGTCCATCCGACCAGCTTCAAGTTTGGAAAAATCGAGAATGTCGTTGATGATATGCATCAGCGAGCGGCCGGAATTCCTGGCGGTCTTGAGCAGGCGTTGTTGCTCCCCGTTCAATTCACTGTCCTGCAAGAGGCCCATGATGCCCAATACGCCGTTGAGCGGCGTGCGGATCTCATGGCTCATCATCGCAAGGAAACTGGCTTTGGCCTGATTGGCGGCTTCGGCCCGGGTCTTGGCTTCGACAATCTCCTGCTCCGCCCGCTTGCGCAGTGAGATGTCGCGGGCATATCCGATGAAGGATTTGCCGTTCGGCCCCTCAATGTCCTTGATGGCGAGTTCGATCTCGATCTCCTCGCCATTCGCCTTCAGGCCCTGGATCTCGATGCGGTTGTTGATCACCGGCCCCTCACCGGTCTCCATGTAACGCCGCATTCCGTTGGCGTGCGCCTCGCGATAGCGTTCAGGGACGATGAGATCGCCCATGCGCCGGCCAACGACGTCCTTCGATGAAAATCCGAATATCTGTTCGGCCGCCGGGTTGAAGCTGACGATGTCTCCGGCTTCGTCAATGATGATGATGGCGTCCATCGCCGCGGTGACCGCATCCTCGAATTGCGCACGCGCCAGCTTTTCGCGAGCTTCGGCCGCCTTTCGCTGGCGGATATCGCGAATGAATCCGCCAAACATCTGTTTGCCGGAACTCTTGAATTCATTGATCGAGAGTTCGATGGGAAATGTGTGACCATCCCGGTGAAGGGCCTCCGACTCATAGCTTCTGCCGACCAATGGGCTCTCGCCCTTCTCCAGAAACATCGCAATGCCGGCACGCAGGGCGGCGGCATTCTGCTCACTCATCAGCATGGCGACGCTGTTGCCGACGAGTTCGGGCTGGGTGAAGCCAAACAGTCTTTCAATGGCCGGGTTGGCCCGCTCGATCATGCCGTTCTCGTCGACGATGACGATACCGTCGACCGACGAGTTCAAGATCGCCCTCTGGCGGGCGATGTTCTCCTCGGCGAGCAGATTGGCGAACATCAGATCATCGACATGGACGGTCGTTGCAATGTATCTGCGAGCATAGGCGGTCGCGATGGCCAGGCAGGCAACGAGCGCGGCGAAACCGACAGCCATTTCGACGACGGCCCCCACCAGCACGCCGGAGCCGGTGACATAGTCAGCGTAGGACCTGGTCGTCGTGGCGCCGGCGTGCATGGCATAGGCGAACAGGCCAAACCAGCCGACGAGAACGGTGGCACCCGCCACCAGAATGGGGACCGGATCGAATCTGAGGACACGCACACCGGTATAAACGACGAGAAATACAATCGTCGGCGACCTGAAGGAGCTGTCGACGGGCAGCCCGTAGGCCGCGCTGTAGGAGACGATGAGCGCGTAGATCAGCGCCCCGTCCGCGACGGTCAGCGCATGGAGAAGCAGGTTGTTCAGCGGCTGTCGCTTGGCAAGCGCCACGCGCAGCAGGCAGGCAATCAAAATGAGAGCGCTGACCGTCAGCGTAGAGGTGCTGAGGGTCCGCCAATCATTGTTCAGGGCCGATACAAGGTGAAAGGCCACGATCGTGATCGCGACAAGCGCCTGAAAAGCCGCAATCCACAATTCGCCACGGCGATCGTTCTGATCGAGAACCTGTTCGAGCTTTCGGTTTTCGCCTTTGTTTCGTTTCATAACGGGCCGCGCGTTGCTCCTTGCGGCCATGTGACCGGCCGCAATCATCCGCGCATCCTAGCCCGTATTGTCTTAAACCGCCGCTAACAAAGCGCGTTCAATCCGCCGGATGGCGTCGCCGACAAATTGAGGCCGTAAGGCGTGCAGCGTCAGAGATCGACCCGCTGGCCAACGCCCTGGTCAAGGGCGATATCGACCACAGCCCGGGCGACCGCCAGATCCTGCAGGCCGACACCGGTGCCGTCGAACAGGGTGACCTGTTCGGGCGACGTCCGTCCTTCATGGGTGCCGTTGATGACATCGCCGATGGACGTGATTGCGTCTTTCGCCAACAGACCGTCGCCAACCGCGTGCTGGGTTTCCCCGATGGTCACGGATTGGGCGATTTCATCGGTGAACACGGATGCCGCGGCCACCAGATGTTTGTCGACCTCCATCTTGCCCCTGGTGTCGGTGCCCATGCAGGCCAGGTGGGTTCCCGGCTTGATCCAATCGGCCATCAGCAGCGGATCCTGGCTGGATGTGATGGTGATGATGACATCAGCCGCCTGACACAGCTCCGGCTGTTCCAGGCGCTCAAAGTCGAGCCCAAGGCCGCGCACGGTCTTCTCCAGGCCGTCCAGCATTTCCGGGTGAAAGTTCCAGGCAACAACGCGCTCGAACGACCGCTGCGCGGCGGCGGCCCTAACCTGGAAATGCGACTGGTGGCCGGCGCCCACCATGCCGAGCGTCCTCGAATCGGAACGCGAAAGATATTGGATCGAGATGGCGCTTGCCGCCGCCGTGCGGATCGCCGTCAGGTGATTGCCGCCGACCATAGCCGTGGGGCGGCCAGTGTCGGGATCGAAAAGGAAAACCGTCGACTGGTGGTTGGGCAGGCCCCTTGCCATGTTGCCCGGCCAGTAGCCGCCGGATTTCAGACCGAGGGTCAGGCCGGCGCGGTCAAAGCCCGACTTGAACCCATAAAGGGCATCGGCGTGGCCGATCGCCTCGCGGATCACCGGGAAATTATAGGCTTCACCCCGCGACATTGCCGCAAAGACCGCCTCGACGGCGGCAAAGCCCGCCGTCTCCGTCATGAGTTCGCTGGCACGTTCTTCGGACACAATAAGCATACAATCATCCTGACATTGTTCGCTACCAGCCCCGCCCGCGCCGTCGGCGCAGACGGGGGGCCTCCTCCGGCCAAACGGGGATCAGGGCCACGACCCTAAAGACACATTCCGCGCGCCGTCACCGGCCAAAGCGCTTCGACCTTGCCGTTCCGAATGCCGACATACCAGTCATAGACGTTGCAGGTCGGGTCGCAATGGCCGGGCACCAGCTTCAACTTGTCATTCAATTTCAATACGTTATCCGGGTCGGCTATGACGCCGTGCTCATCGGAGCATTTGATGTATTCGATGTCGTCGCGGCCGAAGATGACCGGCAGTCCGCTGTCGACGCTCTGCGCCTTGAGCCCGGCGTCGCAAATCGCTTTGTCCGCCTTCGTCTTCGACATGATCGCGGTGTAGATGAACAGGCTGTTCTCGAAATCGGTGATGAAATGGCCGTCGCGGTCGAGGACGCGCTGGTAATCGGCATCCATGAAGATGTAGGAGCCACACTGCATCTCATTGTAGACCCCGCTGTCGCCTTCGAAATAGTAGGAGCCGGTGCCGGCGCCGCCGACAATGTCGCATTCCATGCCGGCGTCCTTCAGCATCGCCACCGTATCGGCGACCATCTTGACGGCCGCGTCGATCTTCGCCCGGCGCTCCTCGAAATCGTGAACATGCTGGGCGGCGCCCTGATAGGCCTGCAGGCCGGAGAACGTCAGGCCGGGCGCCGCGTCGATCTTCCTGGCCAGTTCGACCACCGGTGCACCCCATTGCACGCCGCAGCGGCCGGCGCCGACATCGATCTCGACCAGGCATTCCAGCGTCACGCCATGGCGCGCCGCCGCCGCCGACAGGTCATCGACATTGCCGGCATCGTCAACGCAGACCAGCACCCGGGCGCGCTTCGCCATTGCCGCCAGCCGGTCGATCTTGGCGCGGTCCACCACCTGGTTCGAGACGAGAACATCCTTCACCCCGCCGGCGACCAAGGCTTCGGCTTCCGACACCTTCTGGCAGCAGACGCCGCAGGCGCCGCCGGCCTCGACCTGATAGAGGGCGATATCGGCGGATTTGTGCGTCTTGGCATGGGCGCGATGGCGGATGCCGCGGGATGTCACGAAGTCCCGCATGCGCGCGACATTACGCTCAAACGCGTCGAGATCGATGATCAGGGCCGGGGTTCCGACATCCGCCAGATCCATGCCGATGGCGGCCGGGACGTTCAGGCCCACCACGGGTGCATTACTCATATCGTTCATGCCTTTTCTCCAGATTACTTCGGTACGCCAAGGCCCTGCATCCAGGGCAGCTTGGTTAGGTCGACATTTCCGCCGGTGACAATCACGCCGACGCGCTTTGCGGCAAACAGGTCCCGATTTTTGAGGATCGCCGCGACGGCGACAGCGCTGGACGGTTCGATGACGATCTTCATGCGCTGCCAGACCAGATACATCGCCTCGGCGATCTCCTCCTCGCTCACCAGCAGCACATCGGCGACATAGTTTGAAACGAAATGCCAAGTTCGCGGGCGAAGCGATACTTTAAGGCCGTCGGCAATGGTCTGCGGCGCATCGTCCTCGATGATCCGGCCCTCGCGGAGGGACCGGTACACATCATCCGCATTCTGCGGCTCAGCCGCATAGACCTTGGTCTGCGGCGACAGGGCCGACATTGTCAGGCAGGTTCCGGAAATCATCCCGCCGCCGCCGATCGGCGCGACCACCGCGTCGAGCGGGCCGGCATCCTCATGCAGTTCCAGGGAGCAGGTGCCCTGCCCGGCGATGACCCGGTGGTCGTTATACGGGTGGACGAAATCCGCGCCGGTCTCGTCGACGACGTCGTTGAGCATGGCTTCGCGCGCCGCGGTCGACGGTTCGCATTCGCGCACCATGCCGCCATAGCCGCGCACGGCGTCCTTCTTGGCATCAGGCGCGGTCCGTGGCATTACCACGGTCGCCGTGATGCCGCGCTTGCCGGCCGCATAGGACAGCGACAAAGCGTGATTGCCGGAGGAATGGGTGGCAACACCGTATTTCGCCTTGTCCCGGCTGAGGCCGAACACCGCATTGGAGGCGCCGCGCACCTTGAACGCTCCGGCCTTCTGGAAGTTCTCGCATTTGAAGAACAGCTCCGCCCCGGTGCGATCGTCGAAATAACTGCTTGTCAGCACCGGCGTACGGTGGATCCACGGCTTGACCCGTTCATGGGCGGTTTTGACATCGTCGAATGTCGGAATATACATGGTCGTTTCCCTCATGCGGCCTGAGGCGCTCCCACCTTGGACGCATTACGGCTGCTGCGATAGTAGTCCTGTGCGGCGGCGACGCCCGAACCTAGCGCAATCGGATAATCCAGATCGGCCATCACCATCTCAGCCGTGGCGATTCCGGAGAGCGCCATGACATCGGTCATCGAGCCGAGATGACCGATCCGGAAGACCTTTCCCGCCACCTCGCCAAGGCCGACACCGAAGGCGACGCCGTATTTGTTCGCCGCGTGAGTCACCACCTTGCCGCTGTCGAAGCCAGCCGGAACGCACAGTGCCGAAACCGTTTCGGAATAGAGTCGCGGGCTGGCGGCACACAAGGTCAGGCCCCAGGCGGACGCTGCGCGGCGAATGCCTTCCGCGATCCGGTGATGGCGGGCGAAGACATTCGGCAGCCCCTCCTCCAGCAGCATTTCCAGGGCAACGTTCAGCCCGGCAATGAGGTTGAGCGGCGGTGTATAGGGATAGCCGCCCCTGGGATTGGCGTCCAGCATGTCGCGAAAATCGAAATAGCAGCGCGGACACCTCGCCTTGTCCATCGCCTGTAACGCCTTTGGGCTGATGCCGACAATGGCGGCGCCGGCCGGCAGCATGAAGCCCTTTTGCGATCCGGTCACCGCCAGATCGACGCCCCATTCATCCATGCGGAAATCCATCGACGCAATCGAGCTGACACCGTCGACGAAAAGCAGCGCCGGATGCCCGGCCGCGTCCAGCGCCGCGCGGATGGCGGCGATATCGCTGCGCACGCCGGTCGCCGTTTCATTGTGGCAGACCAGCACCGCCTTGATCCGGTGCTGCGCATCGGCGGTCAGAGCCTCTTCAAACCGGTCGGCCGGCGCGCCGTTGCCCCATGCCTCCTCGATGATCTCGACATTCAGGCCGTGGCGCTGGCACAGATCGATCCAGCGGTGTGAAAACATGCCGTAGCGCGCGGCAAGCACCGTGTCGCCGGGCGACAGAGTGTTGGTGATCGCCGCCTCCCAGCCGCCGGTGCCGCTGGCCGGAAACAGGACGATTTCGCCGTTGCCGGTCTTCAGGACGGATTTGAGCCCGGAAAGAACCGGCGCGAACATCGCGCTGAACTGCTCCGAGCGATGGTCGATCGTCGGCACGTCGATGGCGCGGCGCAGCCTTTCGGGTATGTTGGTCGGGCCGGGGATGAAAACCGGATTCTGGTCGCTCATGACAGGTCCTCAATGGTCAGCGCCACCAGAATGCCGGGCCGGGCCGATTTTCGCAATTTTTCCGAAAAAATATTTCATTTTTTTGACTTTATCATAACTTGCTGTTTTTATTGTATATTCCTTATTTCATTCAGATTTTCAAAAATATTTTTTAAGTGTTGCACGGCGTTCGCAAACCCGGATACTGGGCTCCATGGAAGACCGCTACACCCCCCGGCCGCGCGGCCGGCCGCGCAGCCGGCCGACCAACAAGCCGGCCTCGAACGTCAAGGCGCTGGAGCGTGCTCTGCTGCTCATCGGCATTGTCGCCGAAGCCGACAGCCTCAGCCTCACCGACCTGTCGCAGCGGGCCGGAATCCCGGCATCGACTGCCCATCGCCTGCTGATCACACTGCAGAATTTCGGTTATCTGGAGTTCCGGCCCGACAGCCAGCAATGGTCCATCGGCGTCGAGGCGTTCCGGATCGGCAGTTCGTTCGCCAGGCGCATCAAGGTCGTCGATGCGGGACGGCCGATGCTGCGCGAGCTCATGGCGCAAACCGGTGAAACGGCTAACATGGCGGTCGCCGACAGTGGCGATGTGGTTTTTGTCTCCCAGGTCGAGACGCATGAACCGATCCGCGCCTTTCACCGGCCCGGGACTCGCGCGCACATGCATGCCTCCGGCATCGGCAAGGCACTGCTGGCCCATTTCGACGCCGCACGGCTCGACACATGGATGCGCGACAAGGGGCTGGCGGCCTATACGGACAATACGATCTGCGAGCCGCAGGCCCTGCGCCGCGAACTGGAAACCACCCGCAACCGCGGCTGGGCGATCGACAATGAGGAACGCACGCTTGGCATGCGCTGCGTCGCGGCAGCGATCTACAATGCCCATGGCGAAGCGATCGCCGGCATTTCCGTCTCGGGCCCGACGGTGCGCATTCCCGACCGGGTTCTCAATGAATATGGCGTACTGGTGCGGCAGGCTGCCGACCGGATCACGGAAAGCATCGGCGGCGCCCCGCCCGAAACCGGGGGCTGATATGGGCGTGTTCTCCTAAAGGATGACTCGGGCATAGCCACGGCGGTCGATCTGTCGCGGGCCTATGTCTGATATCGCCAGGGTCTCAAAGGGGGACAGCGGTCGTTCGCTGCGGCGCAAATGATCGGCTACAAATCTGATCCCGGATCTTTTTGCTTTCGTGCCCCCTATGCCATCTTGGAGCCTTGGAAAAAGTGATGGCGCATCGCGGAGGAGGATAGCAGGTAGGCCGAGAACAAAAGGTATACGACGTATTCTATTGCCATCGGGATGAAACGCGTTGGACCGCCCCCAAAAGCTTCAAAATCAACCGTCTCAACAAAACAGAGCGTTGCCAGGACGGCGTACATAACGATGGTCGCGAATGGCGTATGGCGCCAGCGTTTGAAATACCCAGCGATAAAGATCGCACCCGTAACAAAAATGGAAAAGAAATGCAGAAATTGCAGCCCGGCTGGAAACTTTTCGTTCTGCAAACCAAGCACAACGGCGGGAATGAAGTACTCCAAAAGGCCCAATGCGCCCCAGCCGACCAAGACGGCTGAGATAGCCAGGAGCAGGTAAGGCATCAAATTGACGACTTGACTTTTCACAAGTTCCTCACGTGACCTTGTTAAGGTGTGCCAGAGAAAACACTAGCGACCTTGCCACTGTTTTCCAATGGCCGGCAGCATCTCTTCTTGACATAAAGCTGTCATCGTTTCCGCCGGGAAGAATGCCCGCTCCGGGCCGTGATTGAAACTCACCCCAACTCCGCAAAAGAGAAGCTGCTGCGCTGCAGGATTCAGCCGGAGCGAGCCCATTGCAGTCCGATCCATATGCCTGATGTGATTGCCGATAATGCGAAAGTAGACCTCTGGGTAACCGACAAAGCCGAAATGAAAAACGCGACTTCAAGAAAACAACAACACCGGCTAGGCTTTTCGTTGATGTGCAACACTTAAATCAGGGGCGGTTCGATGCCGGCATTCGATCTGTCAAAACATGTTGAACGATCAAGACGGGGTCCTTGTTTTGTGTGTTCATATCTAAGCGGCAATCCTGATTACCACCACGAACTGGTCCACGCCGACACAGACGTCGTTGCATTCCTCAGCCGGTACCCGACTTTGCGCGGGTACACGATTGTTGCGCCACGAAAGCATATTGTAGACGTAACCGGGGACCGTGTTTTGTTCCGAAAGATAAACGAGGTGGTCTACGATGTCGCTGAAGCTTTGAGAGCGACCCTTCCTACCGAGCGCATTTACATCATGTCGCTGGGCAGCCACCAGGGCAATGCACATGTGCATTGGCATGTAGTGCCGCTACCTCCAGGTGTTCCATACGAACAGCAACAGTTCCATGCTGTGATGGCTGAGAACGGCGTTCTGGAAGTCACATCAAAGGAACAGGCTTCGTTGGCGACCAAACTCCGCTGTAAACTGAAGGCACGGCTGGCGAATTGACGTCAGCTTTTCGATTTGGCGCGGAAGAATTCAAATATCTCTTTCAGCGGATTATGAAGCAGCATCCAAGGTGAAGCGTGAACGATGGCAAAGGCCGCGATTGACATTCCTCCCGTTCCTTTCACTGCACCAACGCAGTTGATTGTGAGTAGGCCCAAGGTGACCGTTCATTGCGGATGCTGGAGGAAAAATGAATGAACGCCAACAAATAGCGCGTGATCGGAAGGTGGATTGAATTGCGACATTCCGGTGAATGGTCAATGGTATCGGCGGCGGGACACGCGCACCGACCGGTGTTGTTTTTCGAAATCCGAGGCGTGGGATGAATATGTTGCGATGACAGTAAGTGCGACGATCAAGCCAATCAGACCCGAGAACATCGACAGCTTTCATCGCGCTCTCGATGAGGTCGCATGCGAAAGGAAATATCTGACATTTCTTCACGCTCCGCCACTTGAGGACACCAGGGAATTTGTCCTCAAAAGCCTGCAGCAGGGAAATCCACACCTGGTTGCGCTCGCCGGGGATCAAGTCGTGGGCTGGTGTGATATCCAGCGACACCATTTCCCGGCGCATGCGCATCGCGGAACGCTTGGCATGGGTGTCATCGCGCCGTTTCGCGGCCAGGGTTTGGGCCTGCAGCTTATCGAGTCGGCGAAAGAACAGGCAAAGGAAGCCGGTATTTCGCGCATCGAATTCAATGTGCGTGCAGATAATCAGCGGGCGATCGGCCTTTACCGAAAGACCGGATTTGCCGAAGAAGGCGTGCTGCGCGATGCGATATTTGTCGACGGCGCATTTTTCGACGCCATCGGCATGGCCTTTCTCCATCCACATCACACCGATCCAGGGGAAAGCGGGTAAAAGCCCGGAGTCCATACGACGCCCGTTAACTTGATACACATCAACCAACGAAGTTCCGTATTCTGTTACAGATGGCAGAATTACCGCTGTAATCGGGCGGATCCAGACAGTTCTTGATGCAAAGTGGGAGGCGATCGCCGGCATTTTCGTTTCAGGACCGTCGGTGCGTAATCGCCGGGCGATGAACTCCGCCGGGCTGTTGCATATCGGAAGCGTCGCCTTCGTGGAACATTGGGTATGCTGCCGGCGGTTTGGGGACAAACTCCAAAGGTGCCGTCAAATATCGGACGCCAGGTCATGAGAAAAACGACAAGCGCAATTCTCGCCGCCGCGGTGCTCCTGATCGCAGGGGCGACAACTTACGTGTATGTCTCGGAGAACCGAGAGGGGTTGCCGGACGGCTTTGTCCAGGGCAATGGGCGGATCGAGGCGGAGCAGGTCGATATCGCGCCGACGATCGCCGGACGCGTGGCGCGGGTCATGGCGGCAGAGGGCAGCCTGGTGGCCGCGGGCGATGTGCTGGTCGAGATGGACACGGACGAGCTCTCCGCCGCACTTGACCGGGCCAAAGCGGAGGTTGCACTGGCGCGCCAGGCGAAGGCGGAATCCGAAGCGGTGGTCGTCCAGCGCGAGAGCGAGCTGCGCCGGGCATCGCATGAGTTGGAGCGCGGCAGGACGCTGCTGGCCGGCCAGAATATTTCCCAGAGCGTCTTCGAGGAACGCGAAACCGTCCACCAGGTCGCTGAAGCCGTGCTGGGCGCGGCCAGGGCCCGGGTTGCGACCGCCGACAGCCGGATCACGGCCGCGCAGGCCGAGGTTCGCCGGATCGAAGCGCAAATCGAGGACAGTACCCTTTTCGCGCCGATGCCGGGGCGTGTGCTCTACCGACTGGCGGAGCCGGGTGAAGTCGTCGGTGCCGGCGGGCCGATCCTGACGCTGCTCAGCCTCGAGAATGTCTATATGGAGGTGTTCCTCCCGGCCGGCGAGGCCGGGCTCCTGCCCATTGGCGCCGAGGCGCGCATCGTGCTCGATGCGCTCCCGGACTTTGCCATCCCCGCAGCCGTCAGTTTCGTCTCGCCCGAAGCCCAGTTCACGCCGAAGCAGGTCGAGACGATGAGTGAACGTGAGCAGCTTGTGTTCCGCGTCCGCGTCCGCATCCCGGAGGACCTGGTTGAGGGCAGGATCGAGCATGTGAAGACCGGTCTTCGAGGCATCGCCGTAATCCGACTCGCCCCCGACAACGCATGGCCGGAAACGCTACAGAGGCGCATTCCACCCGAGTTGTTCGAATGAGTGCTGGGGGCGCCGACTCTGCGATCCGCATCGTGGATGTCACGCACCGCTACCGCAAACACACCGCTCTGGACGCGCTGTCGCTGGACCTGCCGACCGGTCAACTCGTGGGGCTCATCGGGCCCGATGGGGTCGGCAAGTCGACGTTGTTGGGGCTGATCACCGGTGCAAAGAAACTGCAGACCGGAACGATTGACGTCCTTGGCGGCCCGATTGACGATCTCGCGCATCGCCGCCGCGTGAGCCCGGCCATTGCCTTCATGCCACAGGGGCTGGGCCGCAACCTCTATGCCGAGCTGTCGGTACGCGAGAACCTGGAGTTCTTCTCGCGTCTTTTCGGGCAGGGCCGGGAGGAACGCGACATCCGAATCGCGGCGCTGCTGTCGGCAACGGGCCTTGCGCCCTTCGCCGACCGGCTGATGGGCAAGCTTTCGGGCGGCATGAAGCAGAAGCTGGGGCTCTGCTGTGCACTGATCCATGACCCGAAACTGCTGGTCCTGGACGAGCCCACAACCGGTGTCGACCCCCTGTCACGCCGTCAGTTCTGGGCGCTGATCGACGCAATCCGCGACGACAATCCGGCGCTCTCCATACTGGTCTCGACGGCCTATATGGACGAGGCCGAGCGCTTCGAGTGGATTGTCGCCATGGATGCCGGACGGGCGCTCTTCCAGGGCAGTCCGAACGCGTTGAAGGGCGAGGCCGAAGACCTCGAGACCGCTTACCGGCAGCTTCAGGCGCTTGGAAAACAGCCATCCGAGCCGGACATTGTGCCCGCAATACGGAGCGATGGGGACCCCGTGATCACCGCGCGCGGGCTGACGCGGCACTTCGGCGATTTCACTGCGGTCGATGGCGTCGATTTCTCGATCCACCTTGGCGAAATCTTCGGGTTCCTGGGATCGAACGGATGCGGCAAGTCGACGACAATGAAACTGCTGACGGGCCTTTTGCCGATCAGCTCGGGAGAGGCGTCGCTGTTTGGAAAACCGGTCGACGCACGCCTTCGCGCGCTGCGCCGCGAGATCGGCTATATGAGCCAGGCATTCTCGCTCTACGGCGAATTGACCGTGCACCAGAACCTCCAGCTCCACGCCCGCATCTTCGCCATCGCCGACCAGGAGGCGCGGATCGACGAACTAACGGAACGCTTCGGGCTGACCGCGCACCGCGACACGCTGGCCGCCACGCTGCCGCTCGGCATCAAGCAACGTTTGTCGCTGGCCGTTGCCGTGATCCATCGCCCGCGCGTACTGATCCTGGACGAGCCGACGTCGGGCGTCGATCCCGATGCACGCGACTCGTTCTGGGCGCTGCTGGTCGAGCTGTCGCGCGGGGACAATGTCACGATCTTCGTTTCGACCCATTTCATGGGCGAGGCAGAGCGCTGCGACCGGGTCTCGTTCATGCATGCGGGCCGGGTTCTTGCCGAAGGAACGCCGGCCGAATTGATCGCCGCACAGGGGGCGGACAGCCTGGAAGGCGCGTTTATCGCGATTCTGGAGGCCGCGGATCCCCCGGCGCCGGTGGCAGCCCCCTCGGTTTCGGTCGACACCACGCGCGCCGGATCCGGAGGCGGCGTCGGGCGGGCCATGGCCTATGCGCGGCGCGAGTCGGTCGAGGTTTGGCGCGACCCCGTGCGCCTCGCCTTCGCCTTCCTGGGATCGGCTCTCCTGATGCTGGTGTTCTGCTTTGGGATCACACTGGACATCGAGGAACTGAATTTCGCGGTCCTCGATCTGTCGCAGGGTCCCGAGAGCCGCGCCTATGTCTCCGAGATCGAGGGATCGCGGTATTTTGGACCGACACCGCCGCTGGAAAGCGCCGCCGAAGGCCGCCGGCGGCTGACCGCGGGCGACGTTTCGCTGGTCGTCGAGCTGCCGCCCGATTTCGGGCGCAAGCTGCGCGCCGGCGAGCCGACCGAAGTGCTGGCAACCGTGGACGGTGCAATTCCCTTCAAGGGTGAGACGGTAGAGGGTTATGTCGCCGGACTGCACCGGACCTTTCTGGACGTGCTGGCCCGCGACAATGGCGTCCGCCAAACCGAGATCGCGCGGATCGAACCGCGTTTTCGCTACAATCAGAGCTTCGAGAGCATCGCAGCGATGGCCCCCGCCATGCCGGCGATCCTGCTGATCATGCTGCCGGCCGTTCTGACGGCGGTCAGCGTGGCGCGGGAAAAGGAGTTGGGATCGATTACCAATTTCTACGTGACCCCGACGACGCGCTTTGAGTTCCTGATCGGAAAGCAGATCCCCTATATCGCCATCGGTTTCGCGAACTTCCTGCTGCTGGCAGCGATGACGATCGTGGTCTTCGGAGTGCCGCTGAAGGGCAATCCCCTGCCCCTTGCGATTGGCGCGTTGCTCTATGTCTGGGCGACCACGTCCTATGGGCTGCTCATCGCGACGATGACGTCGAGCCAGGTGGCCGCAACATTCGCCACGGCCATCGCCTCGGTCGTGCCGACCATCCAGTTTTCCGGCCTGCTGCAGCCGGTCTCCACGCTTGAAGCCGGTGCCCAGACGATCGGCTCGCTCTGGCCGTCATCTTACTTTCTGCACCTGAATGTCGGCGCCTTCACCAAGGGCCTGGGCTGGGAGGCGCTCAGTCCCGATATCCTGGCGCTTGCCTGCTTCGGGCCGGCGTTCACCGTGATCGCGGCCCTGGCGCTGCGGGCGCAGGAGAAGTGAATGCAACGGTTGCGCTGCATCTTCTGGCTGGGTCTGAAAGAGATGGTGAGCCTGCGCCGCGACTGGGTGATGATAGCGCTGCTGGCCTGGTCATTCACATTGGCGCCGGTGATGGAGGCGACCGGGGTCGCAAGCTCGGTCAACAACGCATCGATCGCGTTTGCGGACGAGGACAACTCACCCCTTTCGCGCGCCCTTGCCGCGGCGTTCTTTCCACCGGAGTTCCAGCCCGTCATCCAGATCGCGCCGGGATCCGGCGCCGCGCAGATGGATGCGGGGCGATTCCTCTTCGTCGTCGCCGTGCCGCCCGGATTCGAGAAGGATGTCCGCGCCGGCCGCGCGCCGGAGATCCAGGTCCTGATCGACGCGACGGCGATGCAACAGGCCGGGATCGGAGCAAACTATATCACCAACATTCTCAGTTCCGAGATCAGCCGGTTCGCGATCGGGGCAGACCTGGCGGACCCGCCACTGGTGGATCTCGTTCTGCGCAGTGCCTTCAACCCGAACCGGGACACGGTGCGTTTTGCCGGCATTGTTGCGCTGATCGGCCAGATCATGTGGTTGACCACGATCCTCACAGGTGCTGCCATGATCCGCGAGCGTGAGCATGGAACGATTGAACATCTGCTCGCCATGCCGCTCACGCCCTTCGACATCGCGATGGCGAAGATCTGGGCGAACGCCGCGGTCGTGCTCGTCGCGGCAGGGCTGTCGCTGACATTTGTGCTGCAGGGCTCCCTGGGTATCACCATCACCGGATCGAAGGCGCTGTTTCTTATTGGCACGGCACTCTTTCTTTTTACCGCGACGGCGCTGGGGGTCTTCCTTGCAACGCTCGCGCGGTCCATGGCGCAGTTCGCGCTCCTGGTCATGCTGACGATCTTGCCGATGCTGATGCTGTCGGGAGGCGAGACACCGGTCGAAGGCCAGCCTGGCTGGTTGCAGGCCGGAACGCTTATCCTGCCGTCGCGCCACTACATGGCGGCAAGCCAGGCCATCGTCTTCAAGGGCGCCGGAATCGAAACGGTCTGGCCGGAGTTCCTGTGGATGGCCCTGCTGGGCACTGTGCTTTTGACGATAAGCCTCCTGCTCTTCCGGCGATCCGTGGCGCAGGAGAGCTGACGCGGGCGCATGATCGGGCGAAGGACGAGGCGGCGTCACTCTAAGGTCTTGCCATGACTCCAGCATTCTCGACCGAATGTGTGCGCCCCCAGCCCAGGGCGGCGCTTGTTCCGCGAAGCATGGGCCGCTCGCGCCCGATGCCCTAATTGGCGTCTATCAGTTCCGTGCCGCCCTTAAGATGCAGGTCGCGCTGTGGATACGGGATTGAGATGTTTGCCTCGTCAAATGCCTCTTTGACCTGTTGTGTGAGATCCCAATAAACAGTCCAATAATCTATGGTCTTCGCCCAAGGGCGGCACACGAAGTTAACCGAGCTTTCCGCCAGCTCGTTGACACGAATTGTCGGTTCAGGATCCGAAAGCACAAGGGGGTGCCGTTTCACTGTCTCGGTCATGACACGAAGCGCGTCGGGTATCGCGTCCTCATAGGAAATACCAAAGACCAGGTCGACACGTCGGGTCTCACTGGCTGTCACATTGGTGATGACATTGCCCCAAACGGTTTTGTTCGGAATGACAATGACTTGGTTGTCCGGCGTCGTGATTGTCGTCGCAACAATGCTGACCGATTGAACTGTTCCCCCAACGCCGCCGACAAGGACATAGTTTCCTTCATCAAACGGCCTGTTGATCATGATCATCAGGCCGTTTGCCAGGTTGGAAAGCGTGTCTTGAAAGGCAAACGCCAGTATGAAGGATGCGCCCCCGATCATGGCGTATACCGGGGTGATATCAACACCCAGTAGCGAGAGAACCACAAGCAGTCCGATGACCAGAACGATCCAGTAGACCACCGCGACCAAAAAAGCCTGAAGCAGTTTGGACAGATTGGGAATCCTGCCGATCCATCGGCCGACAAACCGCCGCGAGAAGCGCGCCATGAGCACGAGCACGCCCAGTGAAAGGATGATGATGACCAGGTACCACACCAGCGCAAGGCCGCCATCAGCGCGGCCCAGCCATTCCAGGCCGGCGTTCAGCAAGGCTCGCGGGTTGGCCAAACGTGTTTCTTCGGCGATCACGGCAGCCCGATAGGCTCGCAATTCCTTTACAAGGGCTTCGTCACCTCCCTTCATCTCCAGGCCCGATACGACCATGCTGAACTTTTCAAGCAGTGCCGCGCGCTGTTCCACTAACCGCGCCAACGCATCATACTCGCTTTGACCGACCGACCCTTCCCTCTCAATAAACTCGACCTGTTTGTCGGCAACGTCCTGGGTCTTTGCCTTGACGATCGCAATCCAGGTTTTTGCCAGTTCTTCCAGCTCCGGTTTCGTCAGGGGAACCAGCAAATGCGCGAGCTTGTCCGTTGAAATCTCCGGATCGTCAGTTGTCCGAGGTTCCGTGGTGACAGCAGCGGCGGGATCATTCTGTGTACTGACCTGCGCCATCGCGGCTATCGGGACATTGGCATCTGCGAACATCGCGAAGAAAAGAACCGTCAGGACGATGCGTATCGATGTGTTGGGCATATGGTGACCTGCAGATTTGAGTTTCTGTCAGCCTGGAATTGCGAGTGCCGATCCGGCGAACTCTGCGCCCAGGAGCTGCGACTAAGGCCGCGTCAACAGGTATTCCGCAACGGCCTGGTAGGCCGGGAGTGATGTCGGATCGATACGCCCATTCTGAGCTTGCGGAAACGATGCGAAGCGAACCAGCACCATTTCGGCTTTCGGATCGATGTATATGGTTTGGCCGTGCACACCACGTGCCGCGAAAGCGCCGTGCGCGTTGTGGAACACCCACCACTGGCTTGTGTAGCTTCCGCCGGCAAGTGTCGGGAATCCGCCACCGAATTTGCTCCTATCACCGCCTTCGCGGATGTTTCTGACAACCTCCGCCGGAAACAGGCGCTCGCCATTGATCACGCCTTCGTTGAGCATCAGGAGGCCAATTCTGCCGAGATCCCGTAAACCTGCAGTCAATCCACCGCCTGCAAATGGTACGCCCAGGCCATCGACTGTCATATAAGCGTCCTGCTCGGCACCCATACGGCTCCAAAGCCGTTCCGACGCCAGTCTTGTCACCGACTTGCCGGAAATGCGTGAAATAATCCAGCCGAGCATGTCGGAATTGATCGTCTTGTAATGGAACTCGGAGCCGTGCTCGCCCTCGGGTTCCACTTGTTGAAGATATTCCCAGTAACCGTTGGGGCCTTGATAATCTTCCGGTTTCGGTAGCGGACTTGCCGCGGCGGAATAGAGCCAGATGTCAGCGTTGGGATCAGAGTAATCCTCCGAGTACCTGACCCCCGTGGTCATATCCATGACCTGCCGGATGGTCGCACTGCCGAAGGCGCTCTCGCTGGTTTCCGGGATCACATCCGAAACAGGACGCGTTTCGTCGAGATCGCCTTCGACGACCATGATCTCGGCCAAGAGCCCGGTAATCGATTTGGTCATCGACATGGCGGCGTGTTTGCCGTCCTCTTCAAGGCATCCGAAGTAACGCTCATAGACGACGCGGCCCCTGTGGATGATCAGGATGCCATCGGTGTAGTTGGCATAAAGCGACTCCTCCCAGGTCATCGGTTCTTCGGCATTCATCGGCGTGAACGTCAGAGCGTCAATCTTCTGACGCTCCGTGGCAAACTCATGCGGCCTGAGATATTCCAGTGGCACCGGCGCACCGAGCCCGCGGCTGATTTGTTCGGTCGGAAGAAATTCGCGAAGATGGCAGACCGACCAGCGCAGCTTGGGGAAGCTGAAATAGTTGGCATCCGGTTGTGTGATAAGCCTGTCGGGCGGTGGCGGAAAACCCTGCATCCATCCCAGTTTCCTGGGATCGGAAGCGATGGCATCCAATGGGTCGGACGCCTGGGCCGATAGTGGCACCCAGGTCGCCAGGATCACGGCGGCAAGTCCAAACAGTTGTATCGGAACAAGTGCGTATCCAAGCATTTTCGGCTCCCTTGCATTCAGGTTTCGGCCCGCGAGGTCCTTTGGTTTTCGCGGTCGGGCTAATAGTTGACCACGAGGTTCAGAAAGCCTCCATACCAAACCGGAAGGTCTCGGCCGGCCGCCAGGTTGAGACCCTCGTTGGGCAGGGAGGCGCTGAGGCCCGCGGTCAGGAAGGTGTTCGGATTGATGGTCCGGCTGTACTCAACAAAAAAGTCATCCGCGAGATAAGGATCGGTGACACCGGTCACGACATTGTTGACACCGCCAATATCGAGGCGCGTTGCCTGGCCGAACTGTACCGGGCTCCGCAATTCATTGGCGCGGATATGCGCATAGCGGAAGGTCAGTTTGTCCCGTGCTGTCGGTTTTACGCTCAATGCCAGTTCGTGTGCCTGCACATTTGAGTTGATGAAGGTCATGGAGGACTTTGAGCCTGTCGCCCATGTGCTCGGATTGCCATCGTAGAAAAGGGGGTCGAACCTTTCCTGGCCGGGGGTGTTTGGGTCGTCGCCCGAGAAAGTCTTGAACGTGTAGGTCAACGACGGCGACCATGGTCGGTCAGTCCAGGTATGGCCCGCCTGAAACCGGCCGGCCCAGGCCAGCATGTCGGTTCTGTCGTTCCATTCGACCGCGGCGTCCACGCCGATAAACGAAGACCCGAATCCGGTTTCGAGAGGATTTGTTCGAGCGTAGAAGCCGACCGCATTCAGTTTTTCTCGCGCATTTTCCACGATTGTCGGCGCGCCGCTTCCCCCCGGTACAACCTGCGGATAGGGATTGTCGGACTCCAGAATATGGACATAGGTTCCGCCGACATAACCACCTTTTTCCGCATCGAAGCGCAGATCAAGGCCTGCCAGTTGGTTCCTGTTGTCCGTCGAAGGCATTTCGTTGGGGTCCAGGTAGAAAGCCGTTGCCTTGGTGCGGCCATGGGTCAGCCGGCCGATAGCCGCCATCTCCCAGGCTTTCCTTGGCCCGAACTTGAGCGCCCCGCGCTCGAAGCCACTCGACCCTCCATTGGCAATGAGCATACCCGTTCCAAGACGGAGTTCCTGAGGACCCACGGACACATCCAGCTCGACTGAATCGTCAAACGTCTTGCGCGCCCCGATATAAGCCTCCTCGAGCGTTATTCGCCCGGTATTGCTGAAATCATAGGGATCGGTTCCCTGGGTGTAGGAGGCGACGAAGGACGCCTTTCCGTAGCCAGTCACCCCGTCCGGCCAGGTCCGCGAAAAGCTGATCCCGGATTTCACATAGTATTCGATCCATTCTTTATCCGGGTCGTACTCGAAAATAGGGGCGAATATGTCGGACAGGATCCAGAACAGATTGCCCTCTGCTACGGCATTGATGCCGGCCTGAACATGCATTCGGACCTTCAGATTGTCGTCATCAACGATGAGCATCGGGTCGCTGCTCGCCGCGTGGGAAGCATCAGCCAAAGCGAATGCAGCCACAACAGCGATACCTGTCCGCCGAACAAAGGCGGTGTGGTGCGACCCAGACATCATGCCCCACCTCTGACAACACAACTACAACGGGAGACTTATCGCGATCTCGGAGGAATTCAAGGGTCGGGTGCCCGTTGCAAGCACCATACAAGCCGAGTGTGCTTACATGTCGGCACTGGCGTTTGGTACCGAAAGGCGGCCCTGTTCCTTTGCTTCGAGCGGAGGCGTCACGCTAAGGTGTCACCATGACGCCAGTGTTCTCGATCGAATGTGGACGCTCGACAGGCCTGGGCGGCGCTGGTTCCGCGAAGCTTGTGGCCTATTGCGAGCAATCGCCTGGGCCGGTTGTGCGGCGCGAACGGTCTTCTTCAGGAGCGCTCGTCCTCATTCCTCTTGAGGGGAAGCTCTCGCTTTCCTCTGGCGGCGCAGATCGTGTCATCGACGATCCGGTGCTGATTGCCGCCGGATCGCCTCCCGCCCGATCGGCGCATGACGGCGCGCTGTCGTGCGTTGAGATTGTCTTGCCGCCATGGGCGCCCCTCTTGCTGCTCGGTGAACGCGTCACACCGGGGAGCGGGCCCACGCCGCTGGCAGATCTGATTGGGTCGGGCTCGGACGAGTTGATGGATCGAGCCCGCACGTCGTCGACACAAGATTCGCTTTTTGAAACAGGTGCCTGGATCGAGGAGCAAATGCGCTGGCGCGCCAGGTTGCCGGACCGACGTATTCTTCGCACTCTTCGTCTCATCAATGAAAGCGGCGGCCAAATGAGGATCGCAGCGGTTGCATCACAGGTCGGTTGGACGACCAAACGGCTCTCGGATCGTTTTCAGGACACTGTAGGAATGGATCCGAAACGCTACGCCCGGCTCATTCGCTTCGAGAAGACGCACCCGCTTGTCATGACGACAAAAGAGTCCCTGTCCAAAATCGCGATTGCTTGCGGTTACGCCGATCAGGCCCATATGACGCGCGAATTCACAGAAATGGCAGGCATGCCGCCCGGCACCGCGCGCCGAGCGCGTCTCGGCGACCTGCCGGGCATCGGCGATCGGTGAGCGGCGATTTCGCATTTCTTCAAGACTGAGCAGGAAACACCGCCTATGTCCGTCGGACACAGGCAATCGAGGAGTCGTGCCATGGGCGAGGAAGGAACAGTCAGTTTCGTTGAAATGGGCAGCGGCGAGACTGAAAGAACGGCAGCGTTTTTCACCGGGCTGTTCGGTTGGCGCTACACGCCGATGGAAGACGGCAGCAATGGCTGGTTCGAAACGCCCGGCGGCAGAATGGGCCTCCATGGCAACGACCCAGAGTGGGGAATGGTCCCCTATCTGCGCGTCGCACACATCGAGTCGGCGGCCCGCAAAGTGCGTGAACTGGGTGGCGAGGCCGAAGAGGTCGTGGCGGAATCAGGCTTCGGCAAATTCTGCAATTGCCGGGATCCGCAGGGTATGCGCTTCGGTTTACATCAACCGGAATAGACTCGTCTTTCGGTTGCCTACGACCTGAGCGCTCAAAAGAGCTGTCGCCGCTTCAATTTCCACCTCCGCCTGGCTTGGCAGGAGCCCATCAGCAATGAGCAGTCACACAGCGCGCCGTAGCTCCTGAACGCATAGAATGTGGCCAAACCGCTGTTCGTTGATGCATCCGACTTGCACGGATATCGTTCCCGCCCATGCAATTCAGAGGAAAGCCGGTTCATGAGAAAGCAGTACCATTCCCGCCTGGTCGGTTCAGACACCTGCGTCTGGGATGTTCACAAATTGATCAGAGCTGCGAAATGTCTGGATGTTCTCGACGTCCCCATCGACGATATTTCCGAGATCGACGAAAACTGGTGGTATCAGGAACCCGGTGCGATCCCGACACCACGATCACTCGCGCACCATATGGCATTGGTCAAAGAGACCGATCTGACCTATCCGGTCATCCTGTGCGCCGAGGGCCGGTTAATGGATGGCATGCACAGAGTGGTCAAAGCGTTGACGGAACATCGCGAGCATATTCGGGCGGTCCGGTTCCCGGTGACACCGGTTCCAGACTTCGTCAATGTCCTGCTCGCCGACCTACCCTATTTTGACGAGGACATTTAGGATCAAATCGAAAATGTGAGGCCGTTATCAGGCTCCGCCGGGCGGGCCCAGCATGTCGGACGCCGCATCCCTGTGCGGCTGGCTGACGGGTATGGCATCGCCATTCGTCAGGCGGATTTTCATATTTCCGTTGGCTTAATAAGATTTCTGCACCGCACTTCTGGCGATCCAATCGAAATTCGCTCCGCCACCCGCTCTTGAATGTCCCATTTGTTGGAAGAAAGTGCGGCTTTAGGCCAAGACTTGACGATGACGGGTTCAAGATGGAGGAGTGGCGATAAAGCTGAAAGAATCAATGGAAGACAGCGTTCGATCGGGATGGCGCCCGTGAACGTGGCTGTTGCAGTCGTTGGAGGGCCAGACATCAACGTCCAATCACCAATCATCGGTCCGCTGGGTTGTTTGGTGCAGGGCTTCTCTGGTTTTGTTGTTGAGAGCGTGAGAGGATATGAAACCAACTTATGAACAAAAGCGAATACGGAAATATGAATAAGCTCTCCGCCGAGCAGCACAGGAATTGCGCGCGTGTTGCACATTTCTACTATGAGAAAGGTCTCTCCCAGGAAGAGATTGGGAGCGCGCTGGGCATGTCGAGGGTAAGCGTCAGCCGCACGCTGAAGCTCGCCCGGCAATCCGGTGTAGTGGAGACACGGATACATTTTCCAGACGAGCCCTTCTTTGATCTCGAACAGGAAGTCCTGACCAAGTTCAGTTTGCGGGATGTTCGGATCGTATCAACATCAGAGACGGATGATCTGCTTCTTTCAGACCTGTCGAAGCTGGCGGCCGGTTGGCTTGTCGATCAGGTCAGGCCCGGACACGTGGTGGGACTGGGATTGGGCCGAACAATCTCGCGCATGGGAAAATATTTCGCCCCGGGCGCCCCGGTCGATTGCTGTTTCATGACTCTTGAGGGGGTCGGATCGTTTTCGCGGGGCGGGTTCAGCAGTTACGACATCACCGCAAAACTTGCAGAAGCGATCGGCGGTCAAACCAAGATCATTTCCGCTCCGACCTATGTGTCCAGCCCCGAAATCAAGCAAACGCTTGTGGTTGAACCGACCATTAGCGAGGCGCTCGAACACGCACGCAACGCTGACATCGCAATGCAAAGTGTGGGGACTCTGGATGCCGATTCCGTGTTGGTTCAGCAAGAAGCCATCGACGCCAACGCACTCGCCGAACTGACACGACGTGGCGCGGTGGGAGATGCGCTCGGCTATTTTTTTGATGAGGCCGGCAACCACCTCTACTGGTCCACCGATGATGTCAAAATCGGGCTTGCCCTGCACGATCTCGCCCGGCTGGATATCAGCGTCCTTGTCGCCGGAGGGCAGCGAAAGCATCGCCCAATTCTCGGTGCTCTTCGTGGCGGTTGGTTCAATGTTTTGCTGACCGACGCAGACACAGCTCGTTTTTTGGTGGCGGCTCAATAGTCGTCCCGGCGCCGTGGACGATGATCCTGGTTAAGGCCCGTGAGGATCGAGACGCGTTCCAGCACGCCGACAAACGGGAACGCACCTGAATATTGCTTGCTGACAGTTTCGAACCTGTCGGCTCCCACATCCATTCCAGCTGAGGACAGGAAAGGCAGGACGCGCTCGAAACTGAACCAGTCGGCCACCGCATCATCCACAGCCAGGCGCCCACGTGCCTGGCCGTCGCCCTTCGGATCGAACTCAAAGGCCAGAACATGGCGCTCGCCATCGGGAATCGGCATTTTCTTTAAGAGTACTGGACCCACTGCATTGTATTCAAAGTATAATTCGCCGCTCTTCACGTAGAATGAAAACCCGGATGAACCGCACCCATAGGCCAGAATGACTCCTTCCATGGCTCCGGCAGCCAGCGCTTCGATCTTGAACCAGCTGCTTTCGAGCGGGGGTGTCGCCGGCCGTTCGATGTGGCTGAGAGGTGGATAGTAATCGATTCTCCCGCGATAGAGCGGTGAGCGCTCGTCCTTGCGATATTCGCGAAACAGCTCCATGTAACGGTCGTCAAGAGGAAGGACATCGTACGCGCCGGCCTCATGCCACCATAGTGCGATCATTTCCCGCAACCTGTCGGGTTCTGATCCTGCAAGATTCTTCGACTCGGAGAAATCCTCGTCCAGGTGGTAGAGTTCCCATTCGCTGTCATCGTAGGGCGCGCCGGGCCGGTGACAAGTTACCGCTTTCCAGCCCTGCGACCAGATTCCGCGATGACCGGTCATTTCGAAATATTGTCTGCGCCGGACCGTCTCGGCAGATGGGTCATCGAAAGAATAAACCATGCTCTTTCCGTGCAGGGGAATCTGTGGATGTCCGTTCACGGCATCCGGCAATGAGACGCCAGCCGCTTCATAGAGTGTCGGCGCAATATCGATCATGTGGTGAAATTGACCCAAAATCCGGCCGGGGGATTTCATCCTGTTTCCCCATGTCGCGATCAGGGGCGCGCGTATGCCGCCACCATGCGTGTAGCGCTTATACCATTTCAAAGGGGTATTGGACGCCTGGGCCCAACCACGGGCGTATTGGGAATCTGCGCGTGGTCCACCAACAATATCGAGGTCATGGACCATCTCGTCGGGGTTGATCGGGATGGAATTGAAGAAATGGCTGCGGCTCATGATCCCCAGTTCGCCGCCATCCATCGCGGCACCGTTGTCGGATGTAAGAAGGATTAGAGTGTTATCCCAGCGACCGACGCGCTTGAGAAACTCGAACAGCCGCCCAAGCATGGCATCGGTGTGTTCGATGAAGGCCGCATAGGCCTCCTGAAAGCGCGCTGCGACTTTCTGCTCGTTCGGCGTTAACTCCGACCATGGCCGGACGTCGGGATTGGAGGCCGGCAGCATCGTGCCCTTTGGCGTGATCCCGAGTTCCAATTGACGTTCAAAACGGGATTTCCTCAGTTCGTCCCAGCCCGCATCGTAGCGCCCCTTCACCCTTTGCATATAGTCACGGGGCGCATGATGCGGGGCGTGCGGAGCGCCGAGCGGCAGATAAAGAAGAAATGGACTGCTTCCCCTGTGTGCGATGTGGTCAGCAACAAAACCGCGGGATTTTTCAATCAGATCTTCAGTAAGGTGATATCCGTCTTCTGGGCTTCGAGGCGGCTCGATATGGTGATTGTCGTGCACCAGTTCCGGATAATAGTGATTGGCGGCGCCACCGAGAAAGCCGTAAAAGCGATTGAAACCGCGACCCAACGGCCAGTGTTCATAGGGCCCTGATGGTCCCTGGTGGTCTTGTGGAAGCAGATGCCATTTACCGGCAGCCAGCGTGTTCCATCCGGCCTGAACAAGCACTTCCGAAAACAAGGCCGCGCGCTTTGTCACGCGCTCCTGGCCGCTCGGCCAATCATACCGTGCTCCCGTCAGCATCCGCATTCCAATTGCGTGGTGATTGCGTCCCGACAGCAGACAGGATCGCGAAGGCGCGCACAGCGTCGTCGCGTGGAAGTTGTTATAGCGGTGGCCTGCAGCGGCAAGCGCATCGATATTGGGTGTACTGATCTCCGATCCAAAACAACCAAGATCGGAAAAGCCGAGATCATCGAACATCACGACAAGAATGTCCGGGCCTGTGACCGACTTTCGCTGGCTCGGCGGCGGAACCGACTCCTCATGGGTAATGCCAATTCCCCGTTGGACTGGTGAATTCATGAAGATGCCTCCCCTCTCCGACAGATTGGCCGCCGCGAACCCCGACTACTGTCCCATGAGCCCCTGGCAACAGGCAATAGTGGCCATTTTCGCACCGGTCGTTCGCCACCAACTTGACGCACCAAAGTTCGGCGACTAGGCTTTGCGAACAATTGTTCAGGGAGTGTACATATGTTTCAACCAGCATTCAACTTCGGATCGGGCGCCAGGGGAGTGGCGCTTGGATTGGGTTTAGCGATCGGCCTGACCGCACATGCGACGCCGGCCAAGGCTGACAGCCATGGCGTGCTCGACTTTGGCTCGTGGGATGAGGTTGTCTCCAAAGCCGATGGCGGGACCGTCAATTTCTACATGTGGGGTGGCAGCGACAAGATTAATGGCTGGGTCGACAATTATCTCGGCAGCGCCCTTGCGGATCGGTATAATGTAACATTGAACCGAGTACCGATTGCCGACACCGCAGAGGTGGTCAACCTTCTCCTGGCGGAAAAGCAGGCGGGGGTCACAGAAGATGGAACCGTCGATCTGATCTGGATCAATGGCGACAACTACAGGACGTTGCGCGAAGCAGATCTGCTGTTGGGCCCATGGGCGGAGTCGATCCCGAACGCCAAACACATCGACTGGTCGGATCCTTCGATTGCCAATGACTTCGGTGAACCGGTGGAAGGTTACGAGTCACCCTGGGGATCAGCGCAGTTTGTCTTCGAATACAATTCAGCATTCGTCGAGGAGCCGCCGCGTAACCTGGAAGCGCTTCGCGATTATATCGCGGCAAATCCGGGAACCTTCACCTATCCTGCGCCACCTGACTTCCACGGCCTGAGCTTCGTAAAACATGTTCTTCACTGGGCGGCCGACGACCCCAGTGTCCTGCAAAGCCCGTTCGATCAGGCCGCATTCGACAAGATGGCGCCCAAGGTTTGGGCGTATCTTAACGAGATCGAGCCGAATCTGTGGCGCGAAGGCAAAACCTATCCGCCATCCATCGCGGCTCTTCAGGACTTGCTGGCTAATTCCGAGGTGAATTTTTCCATGCGCCTCGATCCCAGCAATGCGGCACGTTTGATCGCCGAAGGCAGTTATCCTCCGTCCGTGAAAACATTTGTGCTCGACACGGGGACACTCGCCAACAAGAATTACGTGGCGATCCCTTCGAACGCACCGAACGCGCCGGCCGCGCTTCTGGCGGCGAACCACATTATCAGCCCGGAGTTTCAGTTGATCATGGCCGATCCTGAGAGGTGGGGGTGGAACATCCCGTCCGACGTGACCACATGGTCGGACGCCCAACGTGCCCAGCTTGCGGGTTATGATCGCGGTGAAGCAACCCTCACATTCGAAGAGCTTGGTGCACACACCTTGCCCGAACCCCATGCCTCCTGGGTTTCACACCTGGAGAACGGATGGCTGGTAAATGTGCTGGAGAACTAGCAGGGACTGACTTTCAACGAAAAAACGCCTGCTCTACCGTCCTGAGGCGGCACCTGCCGTCTCAGGGGTTTGTCGCACCGTCGAGCCGGCTGATTCCGCTCTTTACCGTATCTGGAGAGGGTTCTTGGACGCATCATCGGCACGCATAGAAGACGCCAGGGCGCGAAGGCGTATTTTTTTCGCTCTGGCCCCGGCGTTTCTCATTATCCTTGTCTTGTTTGGCGGTGGTCTGTTGTTTGGCTTCATGCAGAGCGTGGGTTACTTCCCGGTGGCGGGTCTCACGGACTTTACGCTTGAGCACTACCTGTCGGTTCTGACCGATCGCAATTTCCTGATTTCGTTGTGGATCACGTTTCGGATCGCCGCATCGGTCACGATCCTTTCCGCCGTCATGGCGATTGCGTTCTGTTTTGTCCTCAGGGAACAGTTTCGTGGCAGCAAGCTCGCGACGTTTCTTTTTCAACTGCCCCTGCCGGTGCCGCATCTGGTCGCGGCCAGCGCGACCATTTTGCTTCTGTCGCAAAGCGGGCTCTTCGCGCGCTTCAGCGTCGGGCTTGGGCTGATCGATTCTCCGAGAGACTTCCCAGCCCTTCTTTACGACGAATATGGCATCGGGATCATGATCTCATTTCTGTGGAAGGAGGTCCCCTTCGTCGGCCTTGTTGTACTTGCCGTGCTGCAGAGTGTCGGCCCGCAATATGAGGAGATCGCACAAACGCTCGGAGCCAACAGGTGGCAGCGCTTCAGATATGTTCTGCTGCCGCTGATCCTACCTGGTGTGTTTTCCACTTCGATCATCGTTTTCGCGTTCACCTTCGCAAACTTCGAGATCCCGCTGCTTCTTGGTGAAACGTTTCCGACGACGCTGCCCGTTCAGGCATTTCGTGAGTTCGAAGCACCGGAGCTTTCTCGCCGGCCAAAGGCGATGGCAATGGCCCTGGTCCTGGCGTTCATTACCATCTTGCTTTTGATTGCCTACAAGAGGCTGCTGCGCGGCACGAGAACCGACAATGCTTAGATATGTTAAACCGGGGATACGTTGATGGCCGATCCTTCCCCGATCAAAAACACCCATCCGGCGAAAACGGCGATCCGCATTTTGACGGTTGTGGCACTGGTGACCACGGTTCTGTTGCCGCTGATCGCCGTGGCGTTACGGTCCATCGCAGCCAATTGGTTTTTCCCGGATGTCCTTCCGGCAAAATGGGGCATGAACAACTGGATCTATACGTTCAGCGATTCATCGCGTGTTTTCTCGTCACTTTGGAACAGCATTCAGGTCGCTGCCTTGGTGACCGGAATGGCAATTGTCGTCGGCCTGCCTGCCGCCCGCGTTCTCGGACTGCAGAGGTTTCGGGGAAAGGCGCTCATTGAGTGGATATTGCTGCTGCCAATTCTGGTCCCGCCAATGGTCTCGGTGATGGGCATCCATATCCTGTTTATCAAAGTGGGACTGACAGGAACTGTCCCGGGTGTCGCGCTCGTTCACCTGATCCCGGCGATCCCCTACTTCATTCTCGTCATGTCGAGTATGTTCTCCAATTACGGTACGGAGTTGGAAGACACGGCAAGAACGTTGGGCGCCAACCGGTACCGGGTCTTCTACCACGTGACCCTGCCTGCGATCTCCTCCGGTCTTCTTGTGGCCTGCCTCTTCACCTTCCTGATCTCCTGGTCCCAATATGTCACTACATTGTTGATCGGCGGCGGTGTCCTGCTGACGCTTCCGCTGTTGCTGTTTCCCTTCCTGGCCGGCGGTAACGCCGGCGTTGCGGCGGCCATCACAATCGTTTTCGTGGCGCCCGCTGTTCTCGTTCTTGTCTTGACATCTCGTTCGCTGGGCCGTGGCTCCACGGTCATGGGAGGGTTCGGAAAACTATGACGAATATCTCACTCGACGGGCTTCGGCGGGTCTTCGGTTCAACCGTAGCCGTCGACTCGTTCAATCTGGAAATTGCATCTGGCGAAATGGTTGCGCTCCTAGGCCCCTCCGGCTGCGGAAAGACGACAACGCTGCGGATGATTACCGGGCTTTTGGCACCCTCATCGGGCGACATTCGTTTTGACGGTCAATCCGTGCTGTCTATTCCAACCGAAAAGCGTGGGGCGGTCCTGGTTTTCCAAAAACATCTGCTGTTTCCGACCATGACGGTGGCACAGAATGTGGGCTTTGCCCTGAAGATGGCGGGTATTGCGAAATCCGAGATCGACCGCCGGGTAAACGAGATGCTCGAGCTGGTGGAACTGGGGGGTTTCGGGCCCAGGAGCGCCCACGAACTGTCCGGCGGCCAGCAGCAGCGCGTCGCGCTCGCGCGCGGCCTGATCGCACGGCCGAAGGTGCTTTTGCTGGACGAACCGCTGGCAAACCTCGACGCCAATCTGCGCATCACCATGCGACAACTGATTCGTGATATTCAGGCCGAGCTCGGAATCACATCGATCTTTGTGACACATGATCAGGAAGAGGCCGTGATGCTGGCTGATCGGGTTGTTCTGATGCTCGACGGCATCGTTCAACAGAGCGGCGAGCCGAAGAGTTTCTACGATCGCCCGCGGACGTCGGCAGTCGCCCGCTTCTTTCGAAACGCAAACTTCCTCGCGGGACATCGCGATGGAAACGTCATTCGGACCGCAATCGGAGATCTGGAAATCGACCCGTCCTCAAGCGGCGACAAATCAGGCCCGGTCGTGTTGACCGTACGTCCGGAACGGGCGGGACTGCGCGAAAACTCCCAGGAACCAAACTGCGTCCCCGCCCGGGTGAAAACGAACATCTACATGGGCACATTTGTCGAACTAATCGTCGAAATCGAAGGCAGTGAATGGCACATTCAAGCCGGACCCGGCTGCGAACTCAAACCCGGCGATTCGACGAGCATACATCTTCCGAAAGACGCGATCTGGATCCTCGAGGACGACCTTCCGCCTTCAAATGCCGTCGATACAGAACCGGCAACAGCCGAACACGAGCGCTAGGTGTTCAGTCCCAGGCTGTGGTGAGACACGCCCTCCCTGGTGCCGGTGCAGCAAGCCGGTTCATGGCGTCGGCAATATCAGTCGATCACGATATTGGTCTTTGCTTGAGCCGGATGTCCAATCTCCGACCCGGACTTTGAAGAGACAGATCAAAACAGTGTAATCGGGCGGCAAAATCGGCACCAACAATATTGGCGGCGGGAACCAGCGCGCTATAGTGTGCGCCGGGGACAGTGCGAGTTGGGGATACGGATGACACCACACAATGAAGCGAAAAAGGGTGATTATGCCGAAGCGGTCCTGCTGCCGGGCGATCCGCTGCGGGCCGAATGGATCGCTGATACGTTTCTGGATGATGCCAGGCAGGTCAACAGCGTGCGAAACTGCCTCGGCTATACGGGGTACTGGCACGGCAATCCCGTCAGTGTCCAGGCAACCGGGATGGGGCAGCCCTCCACCGCCATCTATGTGCACGAACTGCTCAATGTCTATGGCGCCAAGACGCTCATCCGTGTCGGGACCTGCGGCGGCCTGACGACGAGCGTCAAGGTCCGCGACATCGTCCTCGGCATTTCCGCCTCGACGGACAGCGCGATGAACAATGCGCCATTCGCGCCCTACAGCTATGCGCCATTCGCCGATTTCGACCTGCTGCGATCGGCCGTGAAATATGCCGAATCGCAGATGCTTCAGCATCATGTCGGCGGCCTCGTGTCCTCGGATACGTTTTATGTGGATGATCCGGCGACGTCGTATGACGTCCTGGCGCGACATGGTGTCCTTGCCGTCGAGATGGAAGCGTCGACGCTCTATACGCTGGCCGCACGCTTCAAGGCGCGTGCGCTTGCCATCTGCACAGTCTCCGATTGCCTTGTGACCGGCAAGGAGATCGACGCGGAAAAACGGCAATCGTCGCTGCGCACCATGGTGGAAATGGCGCTGTCCATCGCAGGACGCTGACGGGTCAACGTTTTACAACCACTGAAATTCCATGGTTGTCGGAAGAACAACAGGGCCATTACTTTTCTACTCTTTGATATTGTTGCATAATTTACAGTTAACCTGTCGTTAAACGCGAGCTCCCAAAATATTTGGTCTATCACTTCAGACATTCGAGGGGGCTCATGATGTCTAAACTTTCGGTATCAAAGCGGCTGGCTATAGCCATCGCCGTTCCAATGATCGCACTTGTGATCATTTCGAGTATCCTGATTACGCGCACGTTGCAGGAGGCACAGGCGCTGAACCACACCGTCATCATGGTCGAGACCGTGTTGGAAGTAAATGAATTCATCGATGATCTGCAGACCGAGCGCGGCCAGTCAGCCATCTATCTCGGCGGCAACGCGGCAACGCCGCAGGCCGGACTTGTCGATGCACGAAGAGACGCCGATTCCAGGCTGGAACCGTTTCTACGGACGGAAGAACGGCTTGCGGATGTCGGCAATGCCGAGGTCAGCGGCGCCTTGCGGGAATTCCTCAGACAGGCCAGGCAGCTTTTGTCCGAGCGCGATCTCGTCGACAGCCGGCAGTTGTCGCTGTCCGACGCCATGGCGAAATACACGGCCGTGATCAGAGCCGGGCTGCAGATCGGGCACACGGCAACCGGCGCCATTCCGGTCGGGGAAATCGCGATCGCGACAACCGGACTGATCGATCTCGGCGAGGCCAAGGAGAGCGCCGGAATTGAGCGCGGCTTTGTCGCCGGGGCGCTGGCACGTGGTTCCATGACCGTAGCCGAGTTGCGGACGTTCCAGGCCTTCGGCGACGTGCAGACCGCGCTGATCAAGATATTCATGCAGAACGAACCGCCGCGTTTCCGCAGCACCTATCAGGCAATGCTGGACGCCCCGGCGGTGACCGACATCGAGGCGATGCGTCGGAAGATATCCGAACCGGATGCTGACCTCTCGCAGATTGCGCCCCAGGCGTGGTTTGCGGTGGCCAGCAATCGCATCGCCGCGCTGTTTGAGCTGGAAAAGACGGTCGCCGTGAACGTCGAACATGAGGCCGATGTGCTGTCGACCGCCCGCTACCGCGAAGTCTGGGTGCTGTCAGCACTGACCGCCGCCGCCTCGATCGCGGCCATCGTGCTGGCGTTTTTGATGACGATCAGCGTGACCAGGCCGCTCGGATTGCTGACCGACGTGGTCGGCGCCATATCGGACGGCGATCTGGAAAGCGAGGTCACAGGCACCGAGCGCCGTGACGAACTTGGCGGAATGGCGCGCGCCGTCCAGACACTCAAGGACAGCGCCATCGAGAAGATCGCCCTTGAGGAAAGTGCGGCCAATGAACGGGCGCAGGCCGAGGAGGAACGCCGAGAGCGCGAAGCCCAAAAAGCCGAGGAAGAGGCAGCGTTGAACACCGCCGTCAGCGCACTGGCCGCCGGGCTGGGTGAACTCGCCAAGGGCAATGTCGCCTACCAGATCGACGACACATTCGTCGATCATCTCGACAGTATCCGCGTCGATTTCAACGCTGCGGTCCAGGCGCTCGAAACCGCGCTGGCGTCGGTCGGCGCGAGCTCCGATATCATCCAGGCCAAATCCCAGGAACTGCAGACTTCGGTCAACGATATGTCGAAGCGGACGGAACAGCAGGCCGCCTCGCTGGAGGAGACGGCCGCCGCGCTCGATCAGATCACCGCAACGGTGCGGAGCGGCTCGGAGCGGGCCGAGGAAGCCGGAAGACGCGTTGCCGAAACCAATGACGTGACGCAGAAATCGTCGGAGATCGTGCAGGGTGCCATCGAGGCGATGGGGAAAATCGAGACCTCATCCAAGGAGATCGGCAGCATCATCGGCATGATAGACGAAATCGCGTTCCAGACCAACCTGCTGGCGCTCAATGCCGGGGTCGAAGCCGCCCGGGCAGGTGATGCCGGAAAGGGCTTCGCCGTGGTGGCCCAGGAGGTTCGCGAACTGGCGCAGCGCTCGGCACAGGCGGCCCGCGACATCAATACGCTCATTGCGACATCGTCGCAGGATGTCGAGACCGGCGTCAGCCAGGTCACGCAGACCGGCGAATCGCTGCAGCAGATCACCGAGCAGATGCGCGAGATCAACAAGGATATCGACACGATTGTCACCAATTCGCGGGAACAGTCGGTCGGCATTGGCGAGATCAACACAGCGGTCAACCAGATGGACCAGATGACCCAGCAGAACGCCGCCATGGTCGAGGAAACCAATGCCGCCAGCCACAATCTGAGCGGCGAGGCCGACACGCTGCGGCAACTGTCATCACAGTTCACGCTTTCCAGTCATCCGGAGCCGGCCAGCGAGCAGCCACCGGCCAATGATGATGAAGAGGAACGGATGACCGCCTGACGGCGGCGCCGGTTATCAGCGCTGAAATTGGGGGCCCGCGGGCCCCCTTTTGCTGAATAAATGCTTTCTGAATACCCCGGATTTGCCACTCCTGACAGGAGGTTGTCAGGAGTGGTGTGCTTATGTTTCATCAGATGGCAGGAACATGCTGCGCTTGCATGGATGGAGAAGCACGGTGCCGGAACCGTTCAAGAATCTTTTCAACCCGACAATGATTGCGCAGATGGGCGCGCATCTGGCACGCCGCAGTGATCGCTTCGATGGCGGCGCCTTCACCCAATCGGCGACGGAGGGGCTAGAAGCGCTGGAGCTCAAGCAGCGGTCGAACCATATCCTGGCCGCACTGGAAGCCGCCCTGCCGGTCGACTTTATCGCCGCAAGCAATCTGCTGGTCAGCGCCCTCCATCCGGCCGATGATGTGGACCTGTCCGATCAGTCGATGGACGAGCACGGCATCCGCGGATGGGCGGTGATGCCGATGGCCGACTATATTGCCAGGCATGGGCTCGACCATTTCGATTTCAGCATGGATGTGCTCAGGGAGATGACCAAGCGAATGAGTTCCGAATTCGCGGTTCGTCCCTTCCTCGACCGGGATCCGGAGAGGGCCATGAAGCATGTTCGCAAATGGGCGCGGGACGACAACTACCATGTCCGGCGGCTTGCCTCGGAGGGCACCCGCCCTCGCCTGCCCTGGGGCATGCGGCTGGCGAAATTCGTCGCCGACCCGGCGCCTGTCCTGCCGGTGCTGGAGACGCTGAAGGATGATCCCGAGGACTATGTCCGCCGGTCGGTTGCCAACAATCTCAACGATATCGCCAAGGACCATCCCGATCTGGTGGCGGCGCTGGCTGGAAAGTGGCTGGCCGGCAAACCGGACAGTCGCCGCAAGAAGCTCGTTCGCCATGCATGCCGGACGCTGATCAAACAGGGGCATGAGGCGACGCTCAAGGCCTTCGGCTATGTCGAACCGCAGGTTTCCCTGACATCGCTCAGCCTCGACAGGACGAAGGTCCACTTCGGGCACGATCTGCGGCTCAGTGCGCAATTGCTGTCGGAAACGAACAGCGATCAGGAACTGGTCGTCGACTATGTGGTGCATCACCGCAAGGCAAACGGCCAAACCTCTCCGAAGGTCTTCAAGTGGAAGACGGTCAAGCTGCCGGGACGGGCCGAGACGCGGCTTGAAAAGACACATTCGTTCAAACCGATCACAACGCGTACCTATTATGGCGGCGTTCACCGGATTGAAATCCAGATCAACGGACTTGGCTTCGGAGGCGCCGAATTCGATCTTATCGTGTAGGATCACCCCGTTTCGGCCACCGAAGTGCAGCATTTCATCAACCGCAGGAAAACCTCGACTTTCACGGCTTTTCGGTCCTTTGGCGATTGCCACCGGGCCCGCATCACCGATAAGACTTGCGTGGGTTGCATGCTTTGGAGCCGGTGAAGTTGTCCTCGAGAATATTGCTTGGCACAGTCCTTACAGCACTGCTTGTCGCCGCTGCTTATTTGCTGTTTTGGCCGGTGCCGATCGATCCCGTCGCCTGGGATGCCCCGGAAGACGCAGGCTATGTCGGCGACTTCGTCCCGAACGAACGGCTTGCCACGCCGAAGCTGATCTCGCTTGGCGACCATTCCGGCCCCGAGGACGCGGTGCTGGGGCGCGACGGTCTCATCCGCGTTGCTACCCATGATGGCGCGATCCTGACGGTCGATCTCGACTCCGGTGTTACCGCAGAATTCGCAATGACGGGCGGGCGGCCGCTGGGCCTCGAATTCGGTCCGGACGATCGGCTTTATGTCGCCGATGCCTATCGCGGGCTGATGGCCATCGAGATGGATGGCAAGGTCACATTGCTGTCGGACCAGACGGCCGATGGTTCACCGATCCGATACGCCAATGATCTGGATGTCGCACAATCCGGGATCGTTTATTTTTCAGATGCGTCGACAAAATTCGGCGCCCGGCAGGAGGGCGGCACCTATGAGGCATCTCTCCTCGACCTGATGGAACACGGCCCCAATGGCCGTATTCTCAAATATGATCCGGCCACCGGTCAGACAGAAATCATTCTGGATGGCCTGCATTTTGCCAATGGTGTGGCGCTCGGCGGCGATGACAGCTATCTGCTGATCGCCGAAACCGGCACCTATTCGGTGTTGAAACTCTGGCTCACCGGCGACAAGGCAGGTGATGTCGAGACTGTGATCGAGAACCTCCCGGGATTCCCGGACAACCTGAACCGCGATCGCGGGGATTCATTCTGGCTTGGCCTGGTCAGTCCCCGCTCCGCGATCGCCGACGCGGTGTCGGACAAACCGTTTCTGCGCAAGATCATCCAGCGGCTGCCGGCATCGATACGGCCCCAGGCGCAGCGCTATGGTTTCGTGGTCCGCATGGATGGCGACGGCCGGGTTCTGGAGACGGTGCAGGGGCCGCAGGGATATTACGCGCTGACGACTGGCGCGACGCCCGGACCCAATGGCGAACTGGTCATCACCAGCTTGACGGAACCGCGCCTTGCCTATCTTGAAGCCGGGTGGGACCAATAGCAACTGATCGGTATGGACCCTTTTGTCCTTCCTGAGACAGGGGTGACATTTCATTCCGGACACATGGGTTACACTTTTGGCCCTTTGCGGGGAGAGCAAAGGTGCCTTGGAAGGAGTGTA